>NZ_JBIWKH010000024.1:0-36184 GCF_044765585.1 Streptomyces sp. NPDC102441 | reverse complement strand
CGCCCCCCCTCAGCCCCCCGGGCCTTATTCCAAGCGCCTCCCTTTGGGGGTGGGGCGGCCCCCACCGGCGGGGGCCCCCCCCCGGGGGGGGGGGCCCCCCCCCGCGGCTCTTGTATCTGTGCGGTGATACGCGGTCAGGCAGACTTCCTGCTGTCCCGCGGGTGCACGGCGATGTTCATTGCGCCGGAGCGCAGGACCGCCAGCCTCTCGGCCAGCACCTCCTCCAGCTCCTCGCGCGTACGCCGCTCCATGAGCATGTCCCAGTGCGTACGCGCAGGCTTGCCCTTCTTCTCCTCGGGGCCATCCCCGTCCACAAGGAGTGCCGTGGCGCCGCACGCCTTGCACTCCCACTCCGCCGGAATTTCCGCCTCTACCGAGAACGGCATCTCAAATCGATGTCCGTTCGGGCATGCGTACTCCACCGCCTGGCGCGGGGCCAGATCGATGCCGCGGTCCGTCTCGTAGCTGGTAACCACGAGTCGCGTACCGCGGAGAGCTCGCTCACTCATGAATCGTGCCTCCCGGGCTTGTCGCCCACAGGACAGGTGTCGCTGTCGTCGTCATCCGGTCAACGTCCGGTCGGCGGTAAAGATTCCCGTTGCCGGACATGCGTCGCCCGTCGTGCCGCTGCTTGTCTGGGTTTACTACCCGCCGGTGCCCGGTTTGTCACAACTGGTCGAAGTTGTCACCCAACGGTTTGACTTCTTCCACTCGCAGTAACGGTCCTCCGAGCACACCAAAGGCGTACACTACCGGCCTTTCACTTCAACGTCTAAATCCGGTCCGGCACAGGATTGCCCGCGGCGGCCACCGCGGCCCGCACGGGGACCCTCGCCAGCAGTACGGATCCGAGCGCGAAGAAGAGCACCAGGGACAGGATCGCGTCCCGGTAGCTGCCGGTGAGCTGGTAGCCGAGACCGAAGACCAGCGGCCCCAGCCAGCTGAGTCCCCGGTCGCTCATCTCGTAGGCGGAGAAGTACTCCGCCTCCTTTCCGCGCGGTACGAGGTGCGAGAACAGGGACCGTGAGAGGGCCTGGCTGCCCCCCATCACGAGGCCGATCGCGGCCGCGAGAAGGTAGAAGAACACCGGCGCGTCGGCCGGCAGCACGTACGCCGCGGCGAGGATCAGCGTCCAGACGGCCAGCGAGGCGAGAATCGTGCGCTTCGCGCCGTACAGCCGGGCGAGTCGCCCCATCCCCAGCGCCCCGGCCACCGCGAGCACCTGCACGAGCAGCACCGCGGTGATGAGGGTCGTCTGGTCGAGGCCGAGCTCCTCGGACCCGTACAGCGAGGCCTGGGAGATCACCGTCTGGATGCCGTCGTTGTAGATCAGGTAGGCGAGCAGGAAGGACAGCGTGAGCGGGTGACGGCGCATGTCGCGCAGGGTCGCCCGCAGCTGCCGCCAGCCGGAGCCGACCGCGCCGTCGCCACCGGGCGCCACCCCGCGGTCACGCAGCCGCCGCAGGGGCACGAGGGAGAAGGCGCCCCACCAGACGCCGGCCGAGGCGATGCAGATCCGCACCGCGTCGGACTCGGACAGCCCGAAGGAGTCGTGGCCCGTGTAGAGGACCAGGTTCAGGAGGAGGACGAGCGCCCCCGAGGCGTACCCGAAGGCCCAGCCGCGGGAGGAGACCGCGTCGCGTTCCTCCGGGGTGGCGATCTGGGGCAGATACGCGTTGTAGAGCGCCATCGACACGGAGATCGACGCGTTCGCCACGATCAGCAGGAAGGCGCCCAGCAGATAGCGGTGGCCGTCCAGGAAGAACATGCAGGCCGTCGCCGTCGCACCCGTGTACGCGGCCGCCGCGAGCAGGGGCTTCTTGCGTCCCGTGCGGTCCGCCGCCGCGCCCACGACGGGCATGACGATCACGGCCACGACGATGGAGAGCGACACGGTGTACGCGAAGAGCGATCCCGCCCTCACGGGTATGCCCAGCGGATGCACGAACCCCTCCGCGTCGGCCGCAGCCTTGGCGATCGACGTCAGATAGGGGCCGAGGAAGACCGTGAGGACACTGGTGGAATACACGGAGCACGCGAAGTCGTAGAAATACCAGCCGCGTTGCTCTCGCCTGCGTCCGGCGGCCGCGGCCTGCGGTCCGGCCGGATCCTCCGTACCCGCGATACCGGTGCTCACGACGCGCCCCCTCGTTCGTCCCGTGCGGACACCGCGGGTCCCGGCGTCAGGCCCAGGCCCCTCGCTCGCTCAGCACCGTGCGCAGCGTCTCGATGTGATCGGTCATGATGCCATCCACCCCGAGGTCGAGGAGCGCCGCCATCCGTGCCGGTTCGTTGACCGTCCAGACATGGACCTGCAGGCCGCGCGCGTGCGCCGTGCGGACGAAGCTCCGGTCGACGACGCGGACGCCGTTCTGGCTCTCCGGGACCTGGGCGCAGACCGCGCCCGCCCGGAGCGCCGCCGGGATGCCGTACGAGCGCAGCCTCAGGCCGAGCACGCCGCGTACACCGTAGGAAGTGGCCAGGCGCGGGCCTGCGAGGCGATGGGCCCTGGCCACGCGTGCCTCGGAGAACGACCCCACGCACACCCGGTCCCACGCGCCGGTCCTGCGGATCAGTTCGAGGAGCGGGACGAGGGCGGGCTCCGCCTTGATGTCCACGTTCCAGCGGGCGTCGGGAAACTCCTCCAGCAGTTCCTCGAAGAGCGACAGCGGCTCGCTGCCCGCCACCCTGGCCCGGCGTACCTCACTCCAGGGCAGCCCGGCTATCCGTCCCCGGGAGTCCGTCACCCGGTCCAGGGTCGAGTCGTGGAAGGCGACCAGGCGGCCGTCCGCCGTGGCGTGCACATCGGTCTCGAAGTAGCGGTAGCCGACGCCGGCCGCGCGCCGGAACGCGGCTGCGGTGTTCTCCATGCCGTCCGCCGCCCCGCCGCGGTGGGCGAAGGGGATCGTCGAAGGGTGGTCCAGATAGGGGTGGCGCCCCGAGGTCACTGCGGTCACCGCCGAAGTATCGCCCCTCGCGGTGACCGCCCGGCGACGGCCACGGTGCCGGCGTCCGGCGCGAGGAGGTCGAAGAAGCGCAGGAAGTACTGGGCGAGAGGGCCGATGGCCAGGGCGTAGAGGACCGTGCCGACGCCCAGGGAGCCGCCGAGCAGGAAGCCGGTCACGACCACGGCCACCTCGATCGCCGTACGCACCAGCCTGATGGAACGGCCCGTGAGCCGGTTCAGGCCCGTCATCAGGCCGTCGCGCGGCCCCGGACCGAACCGCGCGGATATGTACAGGCCCGTGGCGACGCCGTTGAGCACGATGGCGGCGGCCATCACCGGGATCCGTGCCCCGAGGCCGTGCACATCCGGTACCAGGGCGAGCGTCCCGTCCATCGCGATGCCGACCGCGAAGACGTTGGAGACGGTTCCGAGCCCGGGCCGCTGCCGGATCGGGATCCACAGGAGCAGGACGACCGCTCCTACGATGATCGAGACGACTCCGATGGAGATGCCGGTCCGCTCGGCCAGCCCCTGGTGCAGCACTCCCCACGGCTCGAGTCCGAGCCCGGCGCGGACCAGGAGCGCCGAACTCGCCCCGTACAGGGCCAGGCCCACGTAGAGGTGGATCAGCCGCCGGCCGAGCCGCGTGCCGCTCCTGGAGGTGGTGTCGGACAAGTGGTGCCCCCTGTGTGGTGGTAGTGGACTGCTGCGTGTCACTCTGTGGCGGGGGATTGGCATTCAACTACGGCCAATCCGAGGAAGGTGGACTGATTTGCATGGCTCAGTGGACTTCGACCGTCGGAGCGGCGCAACTCGCCCGGCAGCTCCAGGGCCAGCAGGCACGCCCCCTGCCGCCGGGTGCCCGTAAGCCGCCCGCCTACCGCGCCCTCGCCGACGGAGTGCGCCTGCTCGTCCTGGAGGGCCGCGTCCCGGTCGCCGCGCGGCTCCCCGCCGAACGTGAGCTCGCGCTGGCGCTGTCCCTCAGCCGTACCACCGTCGCCGCCGCGTACGAGGCGCTCCGGGCGGAGGGATTCCTGGAGTCGCGCCGCGGAGCCGGCAGCTGGACCGCGGTTCCCGCGGGGAACCCGCTGCCCGCCCGCGGTCTCGAGCCGCTGCCCCCGGAGTCGCTCGGCTCGATGATCGACCTGGGATGCGCCTCGCTGCCTGCCCCGGAACCGTGGCTGACCCGGGCCGTGCAGGGCGCCCTGGAGGAGCTTCCGCCGTACGCCCATACACATGGCGACTACCCGGCGGGCCTTCCCGCGCTGCGGCAGATGATCGCGGACCGCTACACCGGGCACGGCATCCCCACGATGCCCGAACAGATCATGGTCACCACCGGGGCCATGGGCGCCATCGACGCCATCTGCCATCTCTTCGCCGGACGCGGCGAGCGGATCGCCGTGGAGTCCCCGAGCTACGCCAACATCCTCCAGCTCATGCGGGAGGCGGGCGCCAGGCTGGTGCCGGTCGCCATGGAGGAGGGCCTCGGCGGCTGGGACATGAACCGCTGGCGGCAGGTCCTGCGGGACGCCGCGCCGAGACTGGCCTATGTCGTCGCCGACTTCCACAACCCCACCGGGGCCCTGGCCGACGAGCAGCAGCGCCGCGCCCTGGTCGAGGCCGCACGCTCGGCGGGCACGGTCCTGGTGGTCGACGAGACCATGCACGAACTGCGGCTGGACGCGGATGTCGAGATGCCCCGCAGGGTCTGCGCGTTCGATCCGGCGGGCAGCACCGTCCTGACCGTCGGTTCCGCGAGCAAGGCCTTCTGGGCCGGCATGCGGATCGGCTGGGTGAGGGCGGCGCCGGACGTCATCCGCAGCCTGGTCGCGGCACGCGCGTACGCCGACATGGGGACACCCGTGCTGGAACAGCTCGCCATCAACTGGCTGATGCGGACGGGCGGCTGGGAGCAGGCCGTGAGCATCCGGCGCGAGCAGGCACGGGAGAACAGGGACGACCTGGTGCGCGCCCTGCGCCGGGAGCTCCCCGCGTGGGAGTTCGAGGTGCCGGCGGGTGGTCTCACGCTGTGGGTGCGCACCGGCGGGCTCTCCGGCTCCCGGCTGGCCGTGGCCGGCGAGCGGGTCGGCGTCCGCGTCCCGTCGGGGCCCCGGTTCGGGGTCGACGGTGCCTTCGAGGGCTATGTGCGGCTGCCGTTCACCGTGGGCGGCCCGGTGGCGGACGAGGCGGCGCTGCGGCTGGCCGCCGCAGCGGAGCTGGTCGGTTCGGGTGCGGGCGCGGGAGCCGAGGCGCCCCGGACCTTCGTGGCCTGAGGCGCCCGGCGGTCAGCCCTCCGCGACGGCCGGCGCCCCGATCAGCTGGTCGGTGTGTACGGTCACGGGCCCGGCGGCGTCCTCCGGCACGGCCTGCTCCACCGTTGTCGCCCCGCCCGGCAGCAGGTCGAGCACCGCCCGCCGGTGCGCCTCGCTCGTGGCGTCGTCGTACGGGTCCGGGGTGGCCGGTACCTGGAGCCGCAGGACCGGCCCCGTGCCCAGCCGGATGTAGCCGCGGCCCGGCGGGACGTCGGGGGTCGGTGTGGTGTGCGGCCGGGTGCCCAGGACCGCCTCGATCTGTTCCCGGTCCGCGGGGCCGAGTACTGCGCGTGCCCTGGTATGGGTCCGCACGGTCTCCGTGAGGGAGTCCAGGCTGTCGAACTGGTCCGCGACGACGACCGTCACCCCGGCGGCGCGGCCGTGCCGGAGCGGCACCTGGAGGAGTTCCTGCGGATCCTGCCTGCCGTCGCCGGCCGCCAGGTGCCCCAGCACGCTCGGGCGGTCCAGCAGGATCCAGAGGGGGCGTTTGATGTCCTCGGGCTCCGGGTGCCCGGCCTGACGGGCCCGGTTGGCGGCGATCAGCCGTCGCTCGGTCTCGTGCGCCGCCCATTCCAGCGTCGCCAGGGAGCCGGCCAGACCGCACTCCACGGCCAGTACGCCGTCGCGGCCGGCCAGGAAGCCGTACTCGCCGGTGCCGCCCCCCTCCACGACGAGGATGTCGCCGTGCTGGAGGGCCTGCAGGGCGAGGGAACGCATCAGGGTCGTGGTGCCGCTGCCGGGGTGCCCCGCGATCAGGAGATGGGGTTCCGTCGAACGGGCGCCGGTCCGCCAGATCACGGGGGAGGCGTCCCGTGTCACGTCGCCGTCCTGGACCGGGACGGTGCGCCGCACCGCGTCGGCGTCGGTGAAGCCCAGCACTGTCTCGCCGGGCGCGGTGACGAAACGCTGGGCGGCGACGGTGGTGGGGAGCGCGGAGAGCACGGTCATGAGGAGGTGGTTGCTCTCCTCGTCCCAGGCGAAGTGGTATTCGCGGCCCCGTCCCGACTTGGCGTGGAGCACCTGCTCGACCCGGGCACGGGACGCGGGATCGCCGTCGGTGAAGTACGCCGGGTAGTTCACCCGGAGCCGGGTGAGGCGGCCGTTGCCGTCGAACTCGTACGAGGTGCCGAAGGCCTTCTCCCAGTCGCCGCCGTGGGAGAACAGCGGACCGGGGTCGTCGGCCACGGAGAAGTGCGGCACGAGCGCCTCGTACAGCGCCTGGAGCCGTGCGGTCTCCGCCTCGTCGGGGCCGGTCCTCGCGGGGGTGCGGTCACGCCCCCGCCACGCGGCAGCGCCCATCACCGTGATGAGGGCCAGCAGGGGCCCGTAGGGGATGAGCGCCACCACCAGTACGCAGGCCGCGACGAGGAACAGCACGTGTCCGCGCCGGTCCTTGGGCGCCGCGGCCCACTTCTGCCGCCCGGCTCCCGCCAGCAGCCGCAGACCACGGGTGACCGTGATCAGCGGGTGGAGGACGTCGGTGGCGTTGTCGGCGGCCGTGCGCGCGATCTCGCGACTGCGGGTGATCGAAGCGCTGCCGCGCTGAAGGATGCGGGGGAGTGGTCGCCGGGCCACGTCGGTCTCCTGGAGAGGTGGGAGCTGTTTCGGAGCGTCAGAACTTGATCCCGCCCAGCATGCTGGCGAGGCTCGCCCCGCCGGCCGTGATGCTGGGGGCGATGGCCGTGCCGGCCAGGTAGAAGCCGAACAGGGCACAGATGAGGCCGTGGGACGCCTTGAGCCCGTCCTTCTTGAAGAACAGGAAGACGATGATGCCGAGCAGTACCACGCCCGAGATGGAGAGGATCATGAGCGTTTTCTCCTGGTTGAGGGGGGACAGTCACCATGAGTACTTCCAGGATCACAAGATGTACCTATACGATAAAAGGTGCAACTGAGTGAATATCGCTTGTTTTCACTCAACTGGTGGGTGGAAAACCGTTGCCCAGGAGCTCCGTGAACCGCGCGCGCCCAGCCCCCGCCGGAAAGTGACCCCGGCGGGGTGATCTTCGGCCGCTCCCGGGCAGGCTGACGACTGCGCCGGAGCAGTACTCTGTCGATTCACTCGTACGGCCCACCGCCGTACTCCCCACCAGGTCAGCAACCGCGACAACGGCAATGGAAGGCGGTCCGTCCGATGAGCGAAACCCCCGATCCCGAGGTGGTCGAGCTGGCGACCAAGGTCTTCGACCTGGCCCGCCGGGGCGAGAGCGACGCGCTCGCCGCCTATGTCGACGCGGGAGTCCCCGCGAACCTCACCAACGACCGGGGCGACTCCCTGCTCATGCTCGCCGCCTACCACGGGCACGCCCCCGCCGTCGTCACGCTCGCGGGGCGTGGCGCCGACCCGGACCGGGCCAACGACCGGGGGCAGACCCCACTGGCCGGAGCCGTCTTCAAGGGCGAGCGCGAAGTGATCGACGCACTGCTCTCCGCGGGGGCCGATCCCGCCGCCGGGACACCCTCCGCCGTGGACACCGCGCGCATGTTCGGCAAGGACGACCTGCTGGAACTCTTCGGTGCGCGCTGAGACGCCGGCCGGCCGGTGCGCCGTAAATGTGGTCGCGTCGGCGAAATGGCTGGGTCATCATGACGTCGCGGGCCCGTTCCGGGCCACCGACGAGAGGCAGAGGAAGATGAGCACCAGGCAGAAGACTGCGGTCGGCCGATCATGTTGCTGCGCGGCCTAGGGGCTGCATGGAGCTGTCCCGCTGCGTCCACGGGACAACTCCATGCAGCCCCGGGGGATGTCACCCCGGCACTTGGAACAGCACAGTCCCCGGTTGCGTCGACAGCTTGATGTGAGGCTTTCCCCATGTTCGATCCGTTCATAGCGCCGAGCGGCACACTGCTCGGCCTGCTGCAGAGGGGCCGCGGCGACGGCACGCTCCACGCGCTCGCCGCCCAGCGCCCCGAGGCCCTCGCGGCTCTCAACCACTGCGTCATGAGCGATCCGCGTCATGACTGGCAGGTCGAGAACCGCTCTCTCTACTACGCCCGTCTCTACCTCGACCTCGACGGTGGCACCGAGGAGATCGAGCGGCACCTGTGGGATCCCGAGGACCATCTCGACACCGACGACTCACGCACGGGCCTCGCCCTCGCCGTGCTCGGGCACCTCGCCTCCTACGGGCGCGACGACGCCCTCCTTCTCCTGCGCCGCTACGCCGCGACCGGGGCCAACTGGGCCTGGGCACTCGACGAGCTCGCCCTGCGGGACGACGACGCCGGGCTGCGTTCCCTCGCCGAGCCGGTCCTCGCCCGCTTCCCCGCCACCGCGGAGGGCACCGCCGAACTGGCCGCCTCCGTGCGGGACGCCTTCGAGCCCCGCCCCTGGCGGCTCTGGGCCGACGATCCGCGCGAAGAGATCGGTGCCCGGGTCAGGGCGGCATCGGAGCAGGGCTCCTTCGACCGGTGGCAGCGGCAGATGAGGCCTGGCGGACCGCGCCCCGGCTGGAGCGTCCAGGCCGTCTTCGACTGGGCCCAGGAAGGACTGGAACGCGGCAGCGCGCTCCATGTGCCCGCGGCCCGATGCCTCTCCGCCGTAGCCGGGACCGAGGACCGGCCCCTGATCGTCGAGGCGGCAGGCAGCGGCTCCGACGGCGCTCGCTGCGCCGCTCTGCACTATCTCGCCGAGGCCCAGGACCCAGCCGTGCTCGACCTCATCGAGCAGGCCGTCGCCGGCCCGTCCTCCGTGGTCGCCGAGGCAGCCGTCGCCGCCTTCGAGCGCATGTGCGGAGAAGCAGCGGTCGACCGGGCCAGGCGCTGGGCCCATCGGCCCGACGCCCTCGGAGCCTCGGCCGCGGGTGTCCTGGCCTGCCGCGGCGCCGCACAGGACGCCCCGCTCGTCCTCGCCGCGCTGCGTGAGGCGGTGAGGGGTGAGGGTCCCGACTCCCCCCTCCTGTGGACCCTCGTCGACGGCGCGGGCCGACTCGGCATCGCCTGTGCCGCACCCGTACTGCGCCATGTGTACCGGGAGACGTCCTCGTCCCATCTGCGGGGCCGCGCCGCCCGCGCGCTGGCCGCCACCGACCCGTCCTTCGCCAGCGGATTCGCCGTCGAGTGCCTCTGGGACTGCGAGGAGACCACCCGCGAGCTGGCCGCGCACCACGCGGAGACCGGGGACATCCGGGTCGCCGAACGGCTGAGGCGCCTCGCCGCCGACCCGGCCGAGGAAGCCGAGGTCCAGACCGCCGTACGCAGCAGGATCGGACCGGACGCGCCCGCCGTCTGAGCCGGGCTCCGCTGACGTCGGAGCCCGTACACCGCTTCTGCGGGGCTTCGTCCCGCACGCCAGAATAGAGGGATGACCGGGCGCTGGGAGTTCTGGATCGACCGCGGCGGCACGTTCACGGACGTGGTGGGGCGAGACCCCGGCGGCCGGCTGGTCTCCCGCAAACTCCTGTCGCACGACCCCGGCCGTTACCGCGACGCGGCCGTCGCGGGCATCCGGCTGCTGCTCGGTCTCGGGCCCCACGAACCGGTCCCCGCCGACCGGGTCGCGGGCGTCAAGATGGGCACGACGGTCGCCACGAACGCCCTGCTGGAGCGGAGGGGCGAGCCGACCGTCCTGGTCATCACCGAAGGCTTCCGGGACGCCCTGCGGATCGCGTACCAGAACCGGCCCCGTCTCTTCGACCGCCGCATCCTGCTCCCCGAGGCCGTGTACGACCGGGTTGTCGAGGTCCCGGAACGCACCGACGCCCGCGGCGGCATCGTGAAGGTCCTCGACCGCGACGCCGTGGCCGAGCGGCTCAGGGCGGCCGCGGAGGACGGGATGCGCAGCGCGGCCGTCGTGCTCATGCACGGCTACCGCCACCCGGACCACGAGAGAGCCGTCGCGGAGGAGGCCAGGGCGGCCGGTTTCACCCAGATCAGCTGCTCGCACGAGGTCAGCCCGCTGATCAAGCTCGTGCCGCGTGGCGACACCACCGTCGTCGACGCCTATCTCTCGCCGATCCTGCGCCGTTACGTCGAAGAGGTGGCAGGCGAACTCCCGGGTATCCGCCTCATGTTCATGCAGTCCAACGGCGGGCTGCGCGAGGCCGCGCACTTCCGCGGCAAGGACGCGGTGCTCTCCGGCCCGGCCGGGGGCGTCGTCGGCATGGTGCGCACGTCCGCACAGGCCGGCCACGACCGGGTCATCGGCTTCGACATGGGCGGCACCTCCACCGATGTCTCCCACTACGCGGGCGAGTTCGAACGCGAGCTCGGGACCCAGGTGGCAGGGGTGCGGATGAGCGCGCCCATGATGAGCATCCACACCGTCGCCGCGGGCGGCGGATCCGTCCTGCACTACGACGGGCGGCGCTACCGGGTCGGCCCCGACTCGGCCGGAGCCGACCCCGGCCCCGTCTGCTACCGCAGGGGCGGGCCGCTCACCGTCACCGACGCCAACGTGATGCTCGGCCGCATCCGCCCGGAGCACTTCCCCGCCGTCTTCGGCCCCCAGGGCGACCAGCCGCTCGACGCCGGTCTCGTCAGGGAGCGCTTCGAGGCGCTGGCCGAGGAGGTGTCGGACGCCTCGGCGGGCAGCCGTACGGCAGCAGATGTCGCCGCGGGCTTCCTTGAGATCGCCGTGCTCAACATGGCGAACGCCGTCAAGAAGATCTCCGTCCAACGGGGCCACGACATCACCCGCTACGCGCTCACCGGTTTCGGCGGCGCCGGAGGGCAGCACGTCTGCGCCGTCGCGGACGCCCTGGGCATCGACACCGTGCTCGTACCCCCGCTCGCCGGTGTCCTCTCCGCGTACGGGATCGGGCTCGCCGACGCGACCGCGATGCGGGAACAGTCCGTCGAGGCAGCGCTGGACGGCGCGACCGCGAGCCGGGTGCGCGGCGTCTGCGAGAGCCTGGCGGAGCACACCCGGGCAGATCTCCGTGCCGACGGCGTCCCCGACGGCGCCATCAGCACCCGGGCCCGGGTCCTCCTGCGCCACGCCGGTACGGACGCCGCCCTGCCCGTCGCCCTCGGCACCGTCACCGCCATGACCGAGGAGTTCACCGAAGCCCACCGGACGCGCTACGGGTTCACCATGGACAAGCCCCTGGTGGTCGAGGCCGTCTCCGTGGAGGCAACCGGCACAGCCGGACCGCACACCCCGCCGCGCGTCGGCGCCGGCACGGGCGAAGGACCGCTCCGCCCCCTCGGGACCGTGACCATGTTCACCGGAGGCGGATGGCGGGACGCCGGCCTGTACCGCCGTTCGACACTCCGCGCCGATGACACCCTGACCGGCCCGGCCGTCGTCACGGAGGACGACGCCACCACCGTCGTCGACCCCGGCTGGCAGGCCACGGCCGGACCTCACGGACACCTCGTGCTGCGCCGGGCCGAACCGCGCCCCGAGCGGACGGCCGTCGGCACCCGGGTGGACCCGGTCATGCTCGAAGTGTTCAACAGCCTCTTCATGTCGATCGCCGAACAGATGGGCGTACGACTGGAGAACACGGCGCACTCCGTCAACATCAAGGAACGGCTGGACTTCTCGTGCGCGCTGTTCGACGCGGACGGCAACCTGGTGGCCAACGCCCCGCACATCCCGGTCCACCTGGGCTCGATGGGGGAGTCCATCAAGGAGGTGCTGCGACGCAACCGGGGCACCCTGCGGGCCGGTGATGTGTACGCCGTCAACGATCCGTACCACGGCGGCACACATCTGCCCGATGTGACCGTCGTGACGCCCGTGTTCGACGAGCCCGCGGACGGACAGGAGAGCCGGCTGCGCTTCCTGGTGGCGTCGCGCGGCCACCACGCGGAGATCGGCGGCATCACCCCGGGCTCCATGCCCGCCTTCAGCCGTACGGTCGACGAGGAGGGCGTCCTGTTCGACAACTGGCTGCTGGTGCGCGACGGAACCCTTCGCGAGGCGGAGACCAGGGACCTGCTCACGACGGCGGCCCACCCCTCGCGCGACCCGGACACCAACCTCGCCGACCTGCGCGCCCAGATCGCGGCCAACGAGAAGGGCATCACGGAACTGCGGCGCATGACACGTCAGTTCGGGCAGGACGTCGTCGAGGCATACATGGGCCATGTCCAGGACAACGCCGAGGAATCCGTACGCCGGATCGTGGCCGGGCTGCGCGACGGCTCCTGCCGCTACGAGACCGACAACGGCGCCGTCATCGAGGTGAGCGTGACCGTCGACCGTGAAGCACGCCGGGCCGTCCTCGACTTCGAGGGCACCTCCCCCCAGCAGACCGGCAACTTCAACGCCCCCACGTCCGTGGTCATGGCCGCCGTCCTCTACGTGTTCCGGACCCTCGTCGACGAGGACATCCCGCTCAACAGCGGCTGCCTGAAGCCCCTGGACATCCGCGTCCCCGAGGGCTCGATGCTGGCACCCGTCCACCCGGCGGCGACCGTCGCCGGCAACGTCGAGACGTCCCAGGCCGTCACCGGCGCCCTCTACGCGGCTCTGGGTGTCCAGGCCGAGGGATCCGGCACCATGAACAACCTCACCTTCGGCAACGACCGGGTCCAGTACTACGAGACCGTCGCGAGCGGATCCGGCGCCGGCGACGGTTTCGACGGCGCCGACGCCGTACAGACCCATATGACCAACTCCCGGCTGACCGACCCGGAGATCCTCGAGTGGCGCTATCCGGTGCTGCTGGAGAGCTTCGGCGTACGCGAGGACAGCGGAGGCCCCGGCCGGTGGCACGGCGGCCGAGGGGTGGAGCGCAGGATCCGCTTCCTCGAACCCGTCACCGTGGCCCTCCTGTCGGGCCACCGCAGGGTGCCGCCGTACGGCATGGCGGGAGGTCGGCCCGGAGCGCTCGGCGAGCAGTACGTCGAACGGGCGCGCGGGGCGGCCGTCACGCCGCTCGACGGCTGCGACACCGCCGAGCTGGACACCGGGGACGTCCTGGTGCTGCGCACCCCCGGAGGGGGCGGTTACGGGCAACCGTGACCGGTCGCTTCTGCGCCGTTTCGACCGTTGTCGGTGCGAGGACCTAATCTGTTCAGCGTGACTTCGCCTGCCGACACCCACACCGCTGCGCCCCAGCTCAGCGCGGGACCGAGGCCCGCCCCGGGGCCCGCCGCCGATGAGGGGCTCTCGCGTCGGCTGCGCGCGCTCGCCTGCACCGCTCCGCTGCACGACCTCGATGTGCGCAAGGCCAATCTGGCAGGCGAGTACACGGTCTACGCGATGGCCGAGGTCGCCCTCGCCGCCATCGACCTGGTCACCCTCAACATGGACTTCGACACCGGCGCCGACCACGACCAGATAGTGGCCAGGCTCCTCCCACGGGTCGCGGCCCAGGCACCGCGCAGGCCCGTCACCGAGCACGAGCGGGTCGCGCGCTGGGTCCTGGAGAACCTGATCAACGTAGGGAGCGTGGACCGCGGTTTCCGCGCCGTCTACGGCACCTTCGGACCAGACGGCGCCTACGTCCGCAGGGACTACGACTTCAAGCTCATCGAAGAGGTCCCCGGACACGGCGGCAGCGTCTACCTCCGCGCCACCGACGAGGCGGTCAACGTCCTGGTCGGCGCCCTGGACACGGACGTCACCAGCGCCCAGATCGCCGCCGAGGTGAAGCTGGAGGTCCTCATCAGCAGGGGCCGCCTCGCCGACGCGCAGCTCGCCGCCGAACAGGCCCGCTACCGCACCGTGCAGTACGCCGAGACGCTCCGCAGGACGCTGGAGGCGACCCGGCGCAACGTCCGCGCGGTCGACTGGCTCAACGCCGTACCCGACATGATCGCCGAGGCGCTGGACCACGTCGCCGACCGCTACCGCCACGAGAACGCGATCCTCACCAACATCCGCAAGGCCAGGGACGAGGCCGAGGAACCCGAGCACAAGCGCCGGGCCGCCGAGCTCGTCGACATCGTCAAGGACTGCATCCGGCGCCACACCCAGCTCCAGTCCAGGCTGCTGGAGGCGGGCCCCCTGTTCCGGGCCGAGCAGGACCGGCAGGCGTTCGCCACGCCCACCGCACAGGCAGGCCTCGATCTGTACGGACAGCTCGTCGTACCCCTGCTGCCGCTCCCCGTCGAACAGGCCACCCGGGCCACCGACGCCTTCTTCGCGCACGGCACAGGGCTGCGCACACCCGCCTCGGTCCGAGTCGGCGACCTCGTCGAGCTGCTGCTGATGCCCCCGGTGGAGCGGGAGCACCTGGGCGCCGAGATGCCCGAGCCCGACCTCATCGCCACCCCGGACGACAGCCGGTTCAGCGAGGAGCAGCTCGGACACGCCATGGAACTGCTCGACCTGGAGCACGACGCCCCCCGACGGCTCTCCGGACTCCTCGCCGAGGCCCGGCTGCGCGACCCCGAGCTGCCCTACCTGGTCGCCCTGCTCGCCGTCCACGCGGCGAGCCCCCCGGTCGGCACCGCCTACCGCCAGGGCGAGCGCCGGCTGCTGTTCGCCGTCGACGACGGCACCCCGCTCGAGGACCACGAATTCGGCGGGGCCGACCTGATAGTGGGCATGGCCCTGCTGGACGCGGCGGGCATGGCCGCGGACCGCAAGGACGCCTCGTGAGCGTCCTCAGGGTCTCTCGTTCGGATCCGGCCTGACCCAAGTGAGAGACGCTGGCCCGACCACCCACCCGCTGCCGCCCGAGAGCGGCATCCGTACCGAGGAGTCACCGAGTTGAGCGAGCAGCACGCCGAGCACACCGACGCGTGGGACGACCAGCCCCTCACGCACGCGGCCGACGCCGCACGGCCGGCCGCTCCCGCCGCTGTCACCCCCGCGGACGCGGCCGACGCCGCCCGCCTGGTCTCCTTCGGGCTGCAGCCCAAGCTGATGCCCGCCCGCGACGCCGAGTACACCGAGCTGCTCCGCCGGTACCGCGAGGAACCCTCCTTCGCCAGGCTCGCCGACGCCGTCGCCACCGGACTCGGGCTCATCGTCCTCGAGGTCTCCACCCGCGCCGGGATGGCCGTGACCGCCGGTGAGGACTCGGTCTTCGCCGTGCGCATGGGCGACTACGCCCGGCGCGCCTCCTCCGACTCCGCCGACCGCTTCCTGCACGGTCTCGCCCATCTCGCAGTCGCCGCCATGGCCTTCCCCCGCCCCGAGGACCTGGCCGACGACTCCTACATCGGCCGCATCACCGTCAACGGCGTCGACGCCTTCGTCCGGCAGGCCTGCCGACGCCTGGAGGAGCGCGCCGAGGAGCAGGGCGACAACACCGACCCCGCCACCGACGCGCCGGGCCTGGAGTCCGGGTGGCGGATCTACTCCCGCCGCAGTGCCACCGGAGCCACCAAGGACGCCCGCAGGCTCGCCGGCTCCACCACCGGCATCATCGGCAAGGCCGTCGCGTTCCTCACCGACTCCGGCTTCCTCCAGCGCACCGGGGACGACGCCGGCGGCGCCTACCGCACCACGGCCCGCTACCAGCTCCAGGTGCGCGACATGGCGGGCAGCGCCGCCATGGCCGAACTGCTGGAACTCGGCGTCGTCCCGGTCACGGACGGCTCGGCCACCCTGCTGCCCCCGCCCGACACGGAAGGCCTGGAGCTGGCCGCCGACGCGGGGCTTCCCTTCCACTCCTGAACCCCGCACCAGCCGCCCGCCCGCCCCCAGAAAAGACGAGAGTCCGCCGCCATGTACGAGTTGTCCCGGGTCCGCCTCTACTCCATCGGGCCCGCAGGTGCGCGCTACGCCGACACCGTGCTCGACCTGCGCGGAGTCGGCGAGCCCGTGCCCAGGCCCGCGCCGGCCCAGGCGGAGTTCTTCGAGGACGAGCCCGTCGGCCCACTGCGCCGTCCGGCGCCCGCCGGTGTGCTGTTCCTGGAGAACGGCGGCGGCAAGTCCGTCCTGCTCAAGCTGATCTTCTCGGTGATGCTGCCGGGCCACCGCAACACCCTGGGCGGCGCCAGCTCCGGTGTCCTGCGCAAGTTCCTGCTCGCCGACGACTGCGGACACGTCGCCCTGGAATGGCAGCACACCCTCACCGGCGAGTGCGTCGTCGTCGGCAAGGTCAGCGAATGGCGTGGCCGCCAGGTCTCCAACGACCCCCGCAAGTTCGCAGAAGCCTGGTACTCCTTCCGCCCCGGGCCCGGTCTCAGCCTCGACAGCCTCCCCGTCGCCGAGGCCAGCGCGGTGGGCCGCCCGGCCGAAGGCGTGTCCAGTGCCCGCGGCAGGCGCCGCACCATGAAGGGGTTCCGAGACGCCCTCACGGACGCCGGCAAGTTCTACCCGCACCTCGATGTGCACTGGGAAGAGATCCACGACCGCTGGAACGAACACCTCGGCGACCTCGGGCTCGACCCCGAACTCTTCCGCTACCAGCGGGAGATGAACTCCGACGAGGGCGAGGCCGCCGGCCTCTTCGCCGTCAAGAAGGACTCCGACTTCACCGACCTGCTGCTCCGGGCCGTCACCGACACCCGCGACACGGACGGCCTCGCCGACCTCGTCAGCGGCTTCGGCAACAAGCTCGGCCGCCGCGCCGAGCTCACCGCGGAACGCGACTTCACCGCCGGATCGGTCGACCTGCTGGGCCGGATCGTCGAAGCCACCGCGACCAGGGCACGCAGCCGGGACGTCCACGCCGGCGCCGAGCGGCGCACCCGCACCCTGGCCCGCAGGCTCTCCGGCCGTGCGGCAGAGGAGCGGGGCCGCACCGCCGAGCTCGCCCAGCAGGTCACGGCCGCCGCCCACACCGTCACCGAGGCCGAAGCGACCCGCGGCCACCGGAACCTGATCACGGCCGAACTCGCCTACCGGCACGCCTCCCTGGCCCTGACCGCCGCAGAGAGGAGCGCGGCGGCGCAGCGCCGCGAACTGGGCGAGGCACGCACGCTGCACTCCGCCTGGCAGGCCGCCGAGGCCGTCCTGCGCCACCGCGCCGCCGCCGACGGCTCGGCCCGCGTCGCCGTCGCCATCCGGGAGGCGGAGCGCGACGCGGCCCCAGCCCTGGCCGCACGCGCCACGGCCGCCGCCGACCTCGTACGCGCCCTGCACACCGCCGCGGAGGCGGGGGAGCGGGTGGCCGACGAGGAGGAGGAGCGCTCCGCGACCCTCCAGTCCACCGGGGAGACGGCACACCGGGACGCCACCACCGCCGCGACCGAGGCCCAGCGCGCCCGCAGTGAGGCCGGACACCTGCGCCAGCGCCTCGCCGAGGTCGAGCAGGAGACGGCGGAGGCCGTCCGGGCCGGCTGGCTCGACGACACCGCGCCGGACGCGGACCCGGCCCGCGCGGCCCTCGCCGCCAACGACGCCGAACGCGCCGCGGTCGCCGCCTGGGACACCGCTCGCGAGGCCGCCCGGACCACGGCCGACCAGGCCCGCGAAGCCGCGGCCGTGGAGAGCCGCACCGAACTGGCGGCGGCCCGCGCCGCCGACGGCGCACAGGCCGCCGAACAGTCCTACGAGGCGGAGCGCAGGGCCGCCGAGTCGATCGCCGCCGACCACCGGCTCGCCGATCTGCTGGGTCTCCCGACGGCGGCCGGGGCCGGTGTGCCCCGCCCCCGCCGTGCCGCCGCAGGGACCGAGGACCCCGGCGACAGCATTCCCGAAGCGGCTTCCGGCGACGCGCAGTCCCTCACAGCCGAGGAGTTCGACACCAGCGCCGACGAGCTGAGGGTGCTGCTCGACCAGGGCGTCGCCGCCGCGGAACGACGGCTCTTCGACCTGCGTACCGCCGCCGCCGACGACTCCCGCATTCTCGGCGCCCTCGGTGACGGCGGGCTGCTCCCGCCCGGTCCCGACGTCCTCGCCACCGTCGAACACCTCGGCGAGCACGGCATTCCGGCCCTGCCCGGCTGGCGTTATCTCGCCCAGGCGGTGGACCCAGCCGACCACGCGGCGGTTCTCGCCGCACGGCCCGAGCTCGTCGACGGTGTCGTCATCACCGACCCGGACGCCCACACCCGCGCCCGTGAGGTCCTGGCCGCCGCTGCCCTGCTGCCCCGGTCTGCCGTGGCCGTCGGCACCACCGCGGCCCTCCTCGCACCCGTACCCGCGCCCGGCGGCGCCGACGACGTGTTCCTCGTCCCGCCGAACCCCGCGATGCACGACGAACACGCCGCGGACGAGGAGCGTCAGGCGCTGAGGTCCCGGGCCGCGGCGCGCGACGAGGACATCAGGGCGCTCGCGGCCCGGCTCACCGCCGACCGTTCCCTCGCCGCCCGTATCGGCTCCTGGCGCGCCGACTGCCCGCCCGGGATGCTCGCCGAGCTCGGCGATGCTGCCCGGACCGCACGCGCCGCCGCGGAGACCGCGGAAGCCGCACTCGCCGAGGCCCGCACCGTGCGCGCCGAGTCCGACGAGGCCGCCGCCGACGCCGCACGCGTCCGCGACGAGCGCCAGGAGGTGGCGCAGCGCGCCCGCCGTGCCGCAGACGCGCTCGCGGGTCTCGCCCACCGCCTCCGCGACCGGGCGGGCTGGCAGGCGCGACTGCGTGAACTGACCGACGAGGCAGCCGAATCCGAGGCACGCGCCACGACCTGTCTCGAGCGGGCACGCGCCGCCGACGAGGACCGCCGGGCCGCCCAGCGCGCCGCCGACGACGCCCACCGCACCGCGCGCGCCCTGCGTGCCGAGCGTGCCGAGATCGCGGGCGCCCCGGAATCGCTCCCGGAGCCCGACGCCGCCACCGCGCGCACCTCCCTGCCCGCGCTGCGCGAGGCGTACCGAGCGGCCTCCCGGCTGTACGAGAAGGTGGGCGTCGGGGCGGACCTGCGTGCCGAGCAGGCGCGCGCCGAGAGCGACGAGAGCGCCGCCCTGGCCGAACTCGACCGCCTCACCAACAAGGTCCGCACCCGCGCAGCCCAGCTCCTCGAAGGCACCGACGGAGCCGACGGGCCCTCCAGGCAGGCGGCCGCCGCCCGCGCCGAGTCCCTCGTCCAGCTCCTGGAGACCCGGGCGTCCACGGCGAGCGAGCACCTCGGCCGGCTGCGCGGCGAAGCCGAACGGCTCGCCCCCGCCGACGACGCATCCCACCACACCGAGCTCTCCGCCGAACTGGCGCCGGCCGACGCCGACCAGGCCCAGGCCCTGCTCCGTACGGCCACGGCCGAACTGGCCTCCGCCACCGCGGCCCTGGACACCGCGCGCGCCGCCCACGCCGAAATGCTGCGCGCCCACCGCACCGCCGAGGACTCGGCAAGCGGCTTCGACGAGAACGCCTCACTCCTGCGCGACCTGCTCAGGGACCACGGCGCGGAGGACGAGACCGAGGCCCCCGATCCCTATCCCGGCACCCTGGAGGAGGCCAGGCAGTCCGCGGCCGAGGCACGCCGCTCACTGCGTGGCTGCGCCACCGACCTGTCGGCCGCGGAGAGTTCCGTACGGGAGGCGAGCGATGTCCTCGTACGACACGCCAACTCCACCCGCTACGAACAGGTCCGCACCCCGGCCCGGCAGCAGATCCGGGAACTCCCGGCAGCCGCCCTGCCCGACCACGCCGAGAAGTGGGCCGCGGCCTTCGCGCCCAGGCTGCGCGTGCTCACCGACGAGATGGCCCAGCTGGAGCGGAACCGCGACTCCATCGTCGACCGGCTCCGTGGCCTCGTGGATTCGGCGCTCACGACGCTCCGCTCCGCCCAGCGCCTCTCCCGGCTGCCCGAGGGGCTGGGGGAGTGGTCCGGCCAGGAGTTCCTCCGGATCCGCTTCGAGGAACCCGACCCGGCGACGCTCACCGAGCGGCTCGGCGAGGTCATCGACGAGGCCACGCACGCCGCCCTCAAGAAGAACTCCGACCTGCGCAGGGACGGCATGTCCCTCCTGCTGCGCGGCGTCCAGGCGGCGCTGCAGCCCAAGGGCATCGCCGTGGAGATCCTCAAGCCGGACGCCGTGCTCCGCGCCGAGCGCGTCCCGGTCGGACAGATGGGCGACGTCTTCTCCGGCGGCCAGCTGCTCACCGCCGCGATCGCGCTGTACTGCACGATGGCCGCACTGCGCAGCAACGACCGGGGCCGCGACCGGCACCGGCACGCGGGCACGCTCTTCCTCGACAACCCGATCGGGCGCGCGAACGCGACGTATCTGCTGGAGCTGCAGCGCGCGGTCTCCGATGCGCTGGGAGTCCAGCTCCTCTACACCACCGGGCTGTTCGACACCACGGCGCTCGCCGAATTCCCGCTCGTCATCCGGCTCCGCAACGACGCGGACCTGCGGGCGGGGCTGAAGTACATCAGCGTCGAGGAGCACCTCAGGCCCGGGCTGCCCCAGCAGGATCCCTCGGGCGAGACCGTCCACGGCGAGATCACCGCGACCCGCATGTTCAGACGGACCGGCGAAGCGACCGGAACCGCGGGCGGCTCTGCGGTCCCGGAGATGCGTACGGAGATGACGGGTGCGCACCCGGAGCCGACAGGACACGCCACGGACCAGCGGTAGGGGGCCGGGGCGCAGGCGGTCAGGCCCGGGAGAGCCGGCCCTCGCCCCGGCGCCGTATCCGGGCTTCCCTGCGCGCCCGGGCCCGCCCGGCGCGTCTGGCCGCCCTGCGCTCCCGGCGCATGCGGCGTGCCGTGCTGCTGGGCACGGACACCACGCCGTGGCGCTGGTTCCACACCTGCCGGGTCACCCACACGTCCAGCACGGACCACGTCGCCACCACCGTGCCCGCCACCCCGCTCAGCACCATCGGGAAGGCGAGCCAGGAACCGGCGAGTGTGCACAGGAAGGCCACAACGGCCTGAATGATGGTCAGCGACATGATGAGGACGGCGCGCACGGCGGCCGTCCGCACCGGATCCGGCATCCTCCGGCGTATCGCGGGTTCGTCCACCCACAGCTGCCGAGGGATCTGGGCCCCCGCCGGTGCCGTACCCACCGGGCCCACCGGTGCCGTACCCACCCGTGCCGTTCCTCCCGGTGCGGTACCCGCCGGTGCCGTACCCACCCGTGCCGTTCCCTCCGGTGCGGTACCCGCCGGTGCCGTACCCACCGGTGACCGGGCTGCCGACGATGCCGCCGTGCCCCGGCGCTCATCCGTGTCCAAGGACCTTCAACTCCCCACCACTGTCCGACCCAAGGGTGGCTGCCCGGCCGGCGCCCGTTCTACGCGGGCGGAGCCGCATGCCTGTCGTACGTACCCCCGTGAGGTTCTTCTGCCCCGTACGTCTGGACGAACGCCAGGTCGCGAAGATTCCCGCCGGGGGCCGCAACCGGCCCCGAAAGGTCACGGAAGGGAGAATTCCAGCCAACTGCCGTGTGTGGATGCACCGCGTTCGGCCAGGGATTCTCTGTCGCTTTCGCGAATTTCTTCGCAGGGAATACCGGGACAACTGGTGAGCAACTCGGGGAAGAGCGGCCTGAAATCGTCCGGACACGTCTTCGAGTTACCGGTAGGTCAGTAGTAGGCTCGCGCCGTTTGTTGACGGAGGTTGACGGAACACCGGCCGACGCCCGGCGGACGGCGGCAGGAACACCCGAACAACCACGAAGACCGGGCAACCGGAACCACCGGGTCCGACACAACCACCCCCGCGGTGCGGGGCCGAGCAGGGGGAGGCCATGCGCTTTCGCGGGAAGTCCATCCGCAGGAAGATCGTGGCGTTGCTCCTGGTGCCGCTCGCCTCCCTCACAGGTCTCTGGGTCTTCGCCACCTACGTCACCGGCCGCGAGGCCGGCGAGCTGATGGGCGCGAGCGCCATCGTGGAGCAGGTCGGCCACCCGCTCGAGGACACCATCCGGGCCGTTCAGGGCGAACGCCGCCAGACCCTCGTCTTCCTCGCCGACCCCCGGGCCTCGGACGCCCTGCCCCTGCTGCGCCGTGAGCGCGCCCGGACCGACCAGGTCGTGGCCGAGGTCAGGCAGAGCGCGAAGAGCGAGGACGTCCGGGACAAGCTGAGCCCCGAGTCGGAGGCCCAGCTCGACTCGATCCTCAGCGAGGTCGACGCCCTGGACGCGCTGCGCGGGTCCGTCGAGAAGCGCACCATCGACCGGACCCGGGCCCTCGACTTCTACAACGGCCTCGTGGACCCCTGCTACCGCTTCCTGAACGGTCTCCACACGATGGAGAACGTGTCCATGGACAAGCAGGTCCGGGCCCTGGTCGGGATCTCCAGGGCCCGTGAGATGCTCGCCCGTGAGGACGCCCTGATCGTGTCCGGCCTCATCGCGGGGCGGCTCGGTGCCCCCGAGCTCCGCGTCGTCTCCGACCTCGCCGCCAAACGCACGCTCCTTTACGAGGTCAACCTCGAGCTCCTGCCGGCCGGCGAGCGCGGGCGCATGGAGCAGTTCTGGCGCAGCCCCGACACGGAGCCGCTGCGCACCGCCGAGCAGCGGCTCATCGCGGCGGGCCCGATCACGAAACCGGGCGCCATCGACTCCGGGCGCTGGGAGGAAGTGGCTCCGCCGGTCCTGGACCACCTGGCCAACGACGGCACCGAGATGTCCAACCGTTTCCAGGACCGCGCGGAACCCGCCGGTTACCGGGTCCTGGTCCAGGCCGGTGTCGCCGGCGTCCTGGGGTTCGTCGCCCTGCTCGTGTCCGTCTTCGTCTCCGTACGCGTGGGACGGGAACTCGTACGCGACCTCTCCCGGCTGCGCAAGGACGCGCACGAGGTGTCCGGGGTGCGCCTCCCCAGCGTGATGCGCCGGCTGGCCGCCGGCGAACAGGTCGACGTGGAGACCGAAGCCCCCCACCTCAACTACGAGCGCGACGAGATCGGCCAGGTCGGCCAGGCCCTCAACACCCTCCAGCGGGCCGCCGTCGAGGCCGCGGTCAAGCAGGCGGACATGCGCCGCGGCGTATCCGAGGTCTTCGTCAACCTCGCACGCCGCAACCAGGTGCTCCTGCACCGCCAGCTGACGCTCCTGGACACCATGGAGCGGCGTACCGAGAACAGCGACGAGCTCGCCGACCTCTTCCGCCTCGACCACCTCACCACCCGCATGCGCCGCCACGCGGAGGGCCTCGTGATCCTCTCCGGGGCGGCCCCGTCCCGGCAGTGGCGCAAGCCGATCCAGCTCATGGACGTGGTGCGCGCGGCGGTCGCCGAGGTGGAGGACTACGAACGGGTCGAGGTACGGCGCCTGCCGCGCATCGGCGTGGGCGGCCCGGCCGTAGCCGACCTCACCCACCTGATCGCGGAACTGCTGGAGAACGCCACGGTGTTCTCGCCCCCGCACACCGCCGTGCAGGTCCACGGTGAACGCGTCGCCAACGGCTTCACCCTCGAGATCCACGACCGAGGCCTCGGCATGGCGCCGGAAGTGCTCCTGGACGCCAACCTGAGGCTCGCCGAGACACCCGACTTCGAGCTCTCCGACACCGACAGGCTCGGCCTCTTCGTCGTCAGCCGGCTCGCCCAGCGGCAGAACGTCAGGGTGTCTCTGCAGATCTCGCCGTACGGAGGGACGACCGCGGTCGTCTTCATCCCGGCACAGCTGCTCACCGACGCCCCCGAAACGCACGGCACCGGCTTCCGCCTCGACCGGCGGGCCGAGAAGGCGATCGGCAGCGGCCGGCCGGGCAGCGACGTGCCCGGCAGCGACAAGGCCCGCAGGGACGGAGTCGCGGACACGAGCATCCCGGGCAGGCCGTCCGGGCTCTCCCCGGTACCCACGGGCCTCACCGATCCGTCCGTGCTCGACGGCCCCGTCGAGCTCGAAGGCCCGGTGGGCACACTCGGGTTCGCCGACCCGGCTCTCGAGCGCGAGCTCGATCCGGCACTCGGCCCCGTCCTGGACGGCGTATCCGATCTCGAGGACACCGAGAGCGAGCGGGGCGGCATCTTCCGCGCCCGCGACCTGCGCAGGGAAGCCGACCAGGAACAGCACCAGCAGGCCTTCGACGCGTCGGACGGCCGCTCGGCGGACGTGCGGCCGATGCGTCCCGTCGGCCCCGTCCCGCTGCCGCGCCGCAAGCCCCCCACACGCGTCACCGGCCAGGGCGGCCGGATCGGCGACGGGAGCCGTTCCCATCCCGGCACGGCCGACGTTTCCCCGGGAGCGGCCGAGGCCGTCACCGCGGAGTCCGGCCCGGCCAGGACCCCGGCCGACGAGGCCCCGACGCGGCTCAGGCCCGCGCCCCGGCCGTCAGCACCGGACACGGTGGGCGGTCTCCCGCGCCGGGTCCGGCAGGCGAACCTCGCCCCACAGCTCCGGGAGGACGCAGAGCGAACTTCCGGCCACGCACCCGCGGCCACCGACGACGACCTCGAACGTGACGCGGACGAAGTACGCAACCGCATGGCTTCGCTTCAACGCGGCTGGCAGCGCGGCCGTCGGCAGAACGCCGAGGACGCGACCGGCCCCGGTGAGACAGCA
Organism: Streptomyces sp. NPDC102441; assembly: GCF_044765585.1. NCBI lineage: Bacteria > Bacillati > Actinomycetota > Actinomycetes > Kitasatosporales > Streptomycetaceae > Streptomyces > Streptomyces sp. NPDC102441. The sequence continues at coordinate 11,727 of NZ_JBIWKH010000024.1, read as the reverse complement.
CCAGGAACCACTCCGGGAGGGGACGGTCGATGACCGCACCGAACGCCGCAGCACACAACGCCTCACGCCAGGGCTCCGGCGAACTCAATTGGCTCCTCGACGAACTCGTCGAGCGCGTCGCGAGCATCCGCAAGGCGCTGGTGCTCTCCAGCGACGGCCTCGCCACCGGCACGTCCCAGGACCTGACCCGCGAGGACAGTGAGCATCTGGCGGCAGTCGCCTCCGGTTTCCACAGCCTCGCCAAGGGCGTGGGCCGTCACTTCGACGCCGGCCGGGTCCGCCAGACGGTGGTCGAGCTCGACGAGGCCTTCCTCTTCGTCACGGCGGCGGGTGACGGCAGCTGTCTCGCCGTCCTGGCCGACTCGGACTCGGACGTAGGGCAGGTGGCGTACGAGATGACCCTCATGGTCAAGCGCGTGGGGGCACACCTGGCCAACGCCCCCCGGACCACCGGTCTGCCCGCCGGAGGGTGAGGCGAGGGGATGAGCGCAGACTCCGTCCGGGACACCGCTCCCGGATCACTGCCCGCTTCCGCCGATGCGGGCTCCTCGCGTTGGTACGACGCCGAAGCGGGCCCGGTGGTCCGGCCCTACGCGATGACCCGGGGGCGTACCAGCAGCGCGTCCCGCCATCGTCTCGACCTGATCGCGATCGTCATCCCCGAACCGGCGGCCGACGATCCCGGCCGGGACCAGACGCTCTCCCCGGAACACGTGGAGATCGTCGAACTATGCAGCGACTTGCCCCAGTCGATCGCCGAGCTCGCCTCCGGACTGGACCTCCCCGTCGGGGTTGTCCGTGTCCTGGTAGGTGACCTCGTCGAGGACGAGCTGGTGCACGTCACCCGTCCCGTTCCGCCGGCCGAGCTGCCGGACGAGAGCCTTCTACGCGAGGTGATCAATGGCCTTCGGGCGCTCTAGCCGCAGAAAGCGGCCCGTCGAGCCCGTTACCCTGAAAATCCTGGTGGCGGGCGGCTTCGGTGTGGGCAAGACAACGCTGGTGGGCGCGGTCAGCGAGATCAGACCGCTGCGCACGGAGGAGAGGCTGAGCGAGGCGGGGCGGCCCGTCGACGACGTGTCGGGGGTCGAGGGCAAGAACACCACCACGGTGGCCATGGACTTCGGCAGGATCACCCTGCGCGAGGACCTGGTCCTCTACTTGTTCGGAACCCCCGGGCAGGACCGGTTCTGGTTCCTCTGGGACGAGCTGGCCCAGGGCGCGCTGGGCGCGGTGGTCCTCGCGGACACCCGGAGGCTGGAGGACTGCTTCGCGGCGGTCGACTACTTCGAGCGCCGGGCGATCCCGTTCACGGTCGCCGTCAACCTCTTCGAAGGCGCGGACCAGTTCCCCACCGAGACGGTCCGGGCGGCACTCGACCTCGACCCCGAGGTGCCGGTGCTGGTCTGCGACGCACGTGACCGGGCATCCGTACGGGATGTGCTCGTCGCGGTCGTGGAGCACGCCATGGTGCGGGCCGGCCGGCTCCGGGAACCCGCGAGGACCTGACGGCCGGACCACCGCACGTAGGGCCTGACGCGGCCCGTACCCCCGCCGACCGGGGTACGGGCCGCGCGTACGGTGTGTGGAAAGAAGCCCTCACCCGGGGTGACGGTACGTAAACCCTGTGTGCGCACCCGGGCTCACGGGTTCTCGGCGAGCCACTCGGCCGCCGTGGCGGCCAGTTCACCGTCCCGTCCCGCGAGCATCATCCGGATCATCTGCACATCGCCCCGCAGCGACCACGCTGGATGCCCGAACGTCGCCGGATTGTTCTTCTCGATGAGGAAGTGCGCGGGCCACGCGGTGCCGTACCCGATCAGGGGCAGCGCCAGCACGTAGCGCCGGCGGCCGCGCGCCAGACCGTACGCCGTGACGGCGAGGCCGGTCAGGGTCCCGGTCAGATGGACCCATCGCGTCGCCGACCTGGAGTGCATGGCGACGTAATAGGGCCAGAACTCTTCATACGAACCGAACGTCTGCTGTGACATGAAGGCACCGTAATCGCTCGGTCGGCAACCGGACACGGCAGTTCCGCGTCCGACAATAAGAACGGGCGGCCGGAGCCCACGGGGGTGGTCCCGGTCGCCCGTTCTCGGTTGTTCCCCGCCCGTTCCCCGCCCGTTCTGTCAGTGCCCCGCCACGGAACGCCCGGCCACGGGGAAGTCGAAGTAGGTGTCAGGGAAGAGCTCGGGCTTGTACGTGAAGTGCCACCACTCCTCGGCAAGATTCACGAACCCCAGTCCGGTCAGCGTCCCTTTGAGGAACTGCCGGTTTGCACGCTGAGCCCCCTGCACCCGGGGGTCGTCCGTGTGCGACAGGGTGTCGAAACAGTCGTAGCCCGTCCCCATGTCCACCGAGTTGTCGGGGAAGCGCTCGTCCTTCGGAGCGAAGCACGGAGCCAGTTCCTCACCCGGCTCGTACGGCCTGGTCGGGAGGGCCGGCAGCTTCACCAAAGTGAGATCCACCGTGCTGCCCCGGCTGTGACCGGATTTCTCCGCGATGTAACCGTCCTCGAACAGGCGCGTCTTGTCGACCGTCGGGTAGAACTCCGCCTTCATGGCCTGGTCGTCCAGGTCCTTCGCCCAGCGGACGAAGTGGTCCACGGCGCGCTGCGGCCGGTAGCAGTCGTACACCTTGAGCGAGTAGCCCTGCCGCAGAAGGCCCTGCTGGGCCGTGTGCAGCGCGCGGGCGGCCGGCCGGGTCAGGATGCAGAGGGGCTGCTGGTAGCCGTCCACCTGCTCTCCCATGAAGTTGTGCGCGGTGGTGTAGCGCATCTCCGTGATGATCGTCGGGTCGACCGAGTGGAGATCGACGAACTCCTGCGGAGCCTTGGGTTCGGGCACGGCAACCGCCGTCGGGGCGGCGGCGGTCACGGCGAGCAGAGTGGCGCCGGCAACGGCCAGGGCGCGGAGAAGACGAGCAGTTCCTGTCATGGGCACACCGTCTATCAGCTTCGGAGCCGCAAGAGAAGAGTGATCGGATACAGTCCGCGCGTGAAGGACTCCCACTGCGGCGACTGCGGGGCCCCGTACGTCACCGACGCCTGGCCACGCACCTGCACGGCGTGCGGTCGTACCGCCTACCGCAACCCGCTGCCCGTAGCCGTCGCCCTGCTGCCCGTCACCGGACCGCACGGCACCGGCCTCGTGGTCATCACCCGCACCATCCGCCCGCACCGGGGCGGAACCGCACTGCCCGGCGGCTACATCGACCGGACCGAGGACTGGCGCCACGCCGTCGTACGCGAACTGAGGGAGGAGACCGGTATCCGGGCCGACGAGACGGACGTGCGACTCGCCGACGCCCTGAGCTCTCCGGACGGACACCTGCTGCTCTTCGGACTGCTCCCGCCACGTCCCGCCGGGGAACTCCCGTCCTCCGCGCCGACGGACGAGACCTCGGGATACGACGTGCTGCACACCCCGGAGGAACTCGCCTTCCCGCTGCACACCAGGGCCGTACGCTCCTGGTTCGCCGGCGCCTACGGCTGAGCCGTCAGCCCCCGCACGCGGACCGGATACGGCACCCGCCCCTCCTCACCGTCACGCTCGACCACCACGCGCCCTGCCCTGACGTGCGACGTATAGCGCTCCACCTCGGCCGCCTCCCACCCGTCGCCCATGTCCCGCACGACCAGCCCGCCCCCGGTACGGCCGGCCGGCGGCGCCCACACCTCCAGTTCGAGACCCCCCTCCGCTCCCCGCACCGGGATCACGGCACCGGCCCGCGCCAGCACCGGAACGCGCGACAGGGGAGCGTCCACCACCACCTGGCCCGGTCCCTCGTACGCCCGCCCGCTCGCCGTGTCGTACCACCGCCCGCGCGGCAGACGCACGGACCTCCGGTCCGCCCCCTCCTCCAGCACCGGAGCGACCAGCAGCGCGTCGCCCAGCAGGAAGGCGTCCTCGCAGTCGCGCAGCGCCCTGTCGCCCGGCGCGCCCCACCACACCGGCCGCACATACGGCGCACCGGTGAGCCGGGCCAGCTGCGCCAGCGTCACGAAGTACGGGAGCAGCCGTTCCCGCTCCTCCAGCGCCCGCGCGGCATGGCCGAGGACCTCCGGCCCGAACTCCCACGGCTCCCGGCGCCCCGCGTCGATGGCCGCATGAGTGCGGAACAGCGGCATGTACGCGCCCAGTTGGTACCAGCGCAGATACAGCTCGGGTGACGGCGCCCCGTCGAACCCGCCGACATCCGGCCCCGAATACGGCACCCCGCAGAGCCCGAGCCCCAGCACCAGGGCCAGCGACGCCCGGAGCCCTGGCCACCCTGTCGCCACATCACCGGACCAGGTGCCGCCGTACCGCTGGAGGCCCGCCCAGCCCGAACGGGAGAACAGGAAGGGCCGCTCCTCGGGGCGCAGCCGGCGAAGCGCCTCGTACCCGGCCCTCGCCATCGCCAGGGCGTACACGTTGTGGGCCTCCCGATGGTCCCCGCCACGGCCCTCGAGCGAGTGCCGGGACGAACGGGGCAGCGACGGATCCCCGAAGGCCACGAAGGACACCGGCTCGTTCATGTCGTGCCACACCCCGGCGAACCCCTGTCCGAGCCGCTCCTCGTACAGCGCACCCCACCACTCGCGCACCAGCGGATCGGTGAAATCCGGATAGACGCACTCGCCCGGCCACACCTCGCCCAGCACCGGGACGCCCTGCGCATCACGGACGAACGCGCCCTCCGCACCGACCCCCAGGCCGCTGTCGAACACCGCGTTGCCCGCCGACGCCCGCACCGCCGGATCGACGATGGAGACCAGCCGGACGCCGTCCTCGCGCAGTTCCTTCGCCAGGCCGGGGAGATCGGGGAACCGGTCCCGGTCGACCGTGAACACCTGATGCGCGTCGTAGTGGTCGATGTCCAGATGCAGCACGGACAGCGGAAGCCCCCGCTCCCGGTATCCCGCGACGACCCGCCGCACCTCCTGCTCGCTGCCGAACCCCCAGCGCGCGTGCTGCGGACCCAGCGCCCAGGACGGCGGCAGCGCCGGCGCCCCCGTCAGCGCCGTCCAGCCCCGCAGCACCCTGGCCGGCGTACCCACGACCACCCAGCAGCGGAGCGGGCCTCCCTCCATCCGCACCTCGCACGCGCCCGGGCGGTCATGCCCCGACCCGGCGCCCTCCTCGCCCTCCCGGAGCGTCACCCGGCCCGACCAGGAGTTGTCGTGGAAGGCCAGATGGGTCCCCGCGTCCGAGACCACCACCTGCACCGGCATCGTCAGATACAGCGGATCGTCCCCCGGACCGAACCGACCGCCCGGATCGGTGTTCCACAGCCGGTACGTGCCCTCCCTCAGCCTCGGCCCGCCGGCCCGGCCGCCCAGCCCGAAGAAGCGTGCGTCGGCGGGGACCTCGGACCGCTGCACCCACCGCGCCGGACCCCCGGCCACCGGCTCCCACCAGCGCGGCGGCAGTTCCCGGCGCAGCACCACCCCGCCCGGCGTACGCAACTCCACCGCCCCGTGGCGCGACACGGCGACCGTCAGCCGCTCCGACACCACCTGCCAGCCGCCGTTCTTGTCCGGCTCCAGCCGCGCCCTCGCATCGGCCTCAGGCCCGGCTCCAGGCAGGGCGTACGAGGGCAGCGGGCCCGCGCCGTCCCAGGACCAGAACACCGCACCGCCCACCGCCACCCGGACCCGCAGCTGCGAACGGGCGAAGCGCACCACCCCACCGCCAGGCCCGGGCTCCGCGCCGACCAGAAGCCCGGGCACACGCGCCCGCTCCGCACCACGCGACGCGAGCGCCCGCGCATCCGCACGCCGGCGCCGCCAGGCCGAGCGCACCGTACGCATCCCCTGCACGGAACCGACCATTCTCACCGAGCGCACCAGGTCACGACCATCCATGCGGGCCACCCTGCCATCCGTCCGGACCGAAGCGTGCTCCGTTCAGCTTCCGTTCACCTGTGGCTTCACCACACAGCCGGACACGCAGCCATGGCAGGGGGACCCTGGTGCGCAGGACGATCACATGGCATCGTCCGTAACTGCCGTTCACGCGCACACCCCAGCCCGTGCGCGCGACGCGCGTAACCCCGCGCACACCCGAAAGGCCAGGGAGCCTCCATGACCTCAGCAGCCGGCGAAGCCCCCCTCTGGCAGCCAGGACCCGAGCGCGTCGAAGCAGCGGCCGTCACGCGCTTCCAGCGATGGGCGGCCGGACGCCACGGAGCACCCGCCGACGGCGGCTACGCGGCACTCCACCGCTGGTCGGTCGACGAACTCGACACCTTCTGGCAAGCCGTCGCCGACTGGTTCGACGTGCGCTTCTCCACCCCGTACGAAGCCGTCATCGGCGACCGCGCCATGCCCGGCACCCAGTGGTTCCAGGGCGCCACCCTCAACTACGCCGAACACGCCCTGCGCACGGCCGACGACCCCCTCCGCGCGGACGCCCCCGCCCTGCTCTACGTCGACGAGACCCATACCCAGGTCTCCATCAGCTGGTCCGAACTACGGCGCCAGACCGGCTCACTCGCCGCGGAGCTGCGCGCTCTCGGCGTCACCCCCGGCGACCGGGTCAGCGGATACCTCCCCAACATCCCCCAGGCGGTCGTCGCGTTTCTCGCCACCGCCGCGGTCGGCGGAGTCTGGACATCCTGCGCCCCCGACTTCGGCGCCCGCAGCGTCCTGGACCGCTTCCAGCAGGTCGAGCCGGTCGTCCTGTTCACCGTCGACGGCTACCGCTACGGCGGCAAGCAGCACGACCGCACCGCCACCGTGGCCGAGCTCCGCCGTGAACTCCCCACCCTGCGCGCGGTCGTCCACATCCCGCTGCTCGGCACGGAGGCACCCGAAGGAACCCTCGACTGGCACGCGCTCACCGGCTCCGACACCGAACCGGATTTCGAGCAGGTCCCCTTCGAGCACCCGTTGTGGGTGCTGTACTCCTCCGGCACCACCGGGCTCCCCAAGGCCATCGTCCAGTCCCAGGGCGGGATCCTCCTCGAACACTTCAAGCAGATCGGGCTGCACTGCGACCTCGGCCCCGACGACCGGTTCTTCTGGTACACCTCCACCGGCTGGATGATGTGGAACTTCCTCGTCTCCGGCCTGCTCACCGGCACCACCCTCGTGCTGTACGACGGCAGTCCCGGCTATCCGGACGTCCAGGCCCAGTGGCGCGTCGCCGAACAGACCGGCGCGACCTTCTTCGGCACTTCGGCCGCCTACGTCATGGCCTGCCGGAAAGCCGACGTCCACCCGGCCCGCGACCACGACCTCAGCCGCGTCCAGTGCGTCGCCACCACCGGCTCCCCACTCCCGCCCGACGGCTTCCGCTGGCTCCACGACGAGTTCGCCGACACCGGCGCCGACCTCTGGATCGCCTCCGTCAGCGGCGGGACGGACATCTGCAGCTGCTTCGCGGGCGCGGTCCCCACCCTGCCGGTCCACATCGGCGAGCTGCAGGCACCCTGTCTCGGCACCGACCTCCAGTCCTGGGACCCCGCGGGCAAGCCACTCACGGGCGAGGTCGGAGAGCTCGTCGTGACCGCACCCATGCCGTCCATGCCGGTCCGTTTCTGGAACGACCCCGACGGCCGCCGCTACCACGACAGCTACTTCGACATGTACCCCGGTGTCTGGCGCCACGGAGACTGGATCACTCTCACCGACCGCGGCTCGGTCATCATCCACGGCCGCTCCGACTCCACCCTCAACAGGCAGGGGGTCCGCATGGGGTCCGCCGACATCTACGAGGCGGTCGAGCGGCTCCCCGAGATCCGCGAGTCCCTCGTGATCGGCCTCGAAGAGCCGGACGGCGGCTACTGGATGCCACTCTTCGTCCACCTCGCCGACGGCGCCACGCTCGACGACGAACTCCGCGACAGCATCAAACGGACCATCCGTGAGAACCTCTCCCCCCGCCATGTACCGGACGAGGTCATCGAGGTTCCTGGCATCCCGCACACCCTCACCGGTAAGCGCATCGAGGTTCCGGTCAAGCGGCTCCTCCAGGGCACAGCCCTTGCCAAGGCGGTCAACCCGGGCTCCATCGACAACCTCGAACTCCTCCGCTTCTACGAGGACCTCGCCCGCACGCGCCGCTGAACCGACCACCGGACAGGTCGTTGTCAGTCCCCCTGATTACGCTGAGTGAGCATCGATCGACAGCGCACAGGGGGACTCATGGCGCACATCAAGCAGGCCCGACCCAGCCGGCAGCGCGGCACGACATCCATGCGGCGCGCACTACGCCGCGAAGCACCCAGCACCGTCGGCCTCCTGGTCGACCCGGAGGACTTCGCGGACATGCGCTGCTACCGGAGCTTCACCTTCGAGGACCACGCGGTCTATCTGCAGCAGGTCGAAAATCTGCTGCGGACGCTCGCCGCGCAGGGGGTGCACACCACTGTCGCCCTCTTCGACCCGGCGGACTACGCGGAGTTCTGCGCCGAGTCCGGCCTGGAACCCGACGAACACACCAGCCGGAGCCGGTTCACCGCCGAGATCGCCGCGGCCGGCGCCACCGTGGCCTACACCGGCCAGCCCATCGACACGTTGATCCCGCTGCTCGTCTCACAGGCGGTCCGGCGCGCGACATGGGAGTACGCCACGATGCTGCTGGCGGGCCTCGGCGACTGCGCGGACTGCGGCCGGGACATCGGCCGGGCCGCCTTCGACCGGGCGTCCCACCTGCTGATGCGTCTGCTGGACACAGCGGGTCCGGGAACCCACCACCTCGTCTGCAGCACGCCCACGGAGGACGGCGAGCAGCTGCTCGCCGTCCTCCACACCGCACGGCACACGGACGGGGCCCGCCTCTCAACGTCGGAAGGGGCGGAGTTCGCCACCGTCCTCGCCGCGGGGGTCGCCCTGGAGACCCAGGGAGGCGTCGTGCTGCGCACCACGGCGCCCGACGCTTCGGACCGGGTGCACGGCTGGCGTCTGCACCGGGGGAGTCTCCTTCCGCTCACGGCCGGCGAGGTCTTCAGCGCCTACTGCACCGACGCCGACACCGGTGAGCCCGTGCCGCCGGAATCCGGCGTCGAGTACTGCGCGGGATTCGACCTCGGTGCCGACGAACCGGAGCCGCACCGCTGACAGACCGAAGGGGTTCCCGCCGGAACCGGCGGGAACCCCTTCACATCCGTCCTCGTGCCGCAGACTGCGGCGTCACTCGCCCGACAGCACCGCCTGAGCGGCGAGTCGTGCCTCGTCGGCGGAGTCCGTCGCACGCGCGGCGGAGGCAGCACGCTCGCACTGCGCCAGTGTGTGCTTCGCCAGCGTCGCCCGCACGTAGGGAATGGACGCCGCACCCATCGACAGGGAAGTGACACCCAGCCCGGTCAGCACACACGCCAGCAGCGGGTCAGAAGCGGCCTCACCACAGACACCGCAGCTCTTGCCCTCCGCCCTGGCGGCGTCGGCCGAGAGCGCGACCAGGTCGAGCAGCGCAGGCTGCCACGGGTCCTGGAGCCGCGACACGGCCCCGACCTGGCGGTCGGCCGCGAAGGTGTACTGCGCCAGGTCGTTGGTACCCAGCGAGAGGAACTCCACCTCCTGCAGGATCGAGCGGGCCCTCAGCGCGGCGGACGGAATCTCCACCATCGCCCCGAACTTCGCCTGCAGTCCCGCCTCACGGCAGGCGTCGGCGAACGCCTTCGCGTCGGCTCGGTCGGCCACCATCGGGGCCATGACCTCGAGGTACACCGGCAGGCCTTCGGCAGCCCTGGACAGCGACGTCAGCTGGGTCCGCAGCACATCGGGGTGGTCCAGCAGACTGCGCAGCCCACGCACACCCAGAGCGGGGTTCGGCTCGTCGGCCGGAGTCAGGAAGTCCAGCGGCTTGTCGGCCCCGGCGTCCAGCACCCGCACCACGACACGCCCCTCGGGGAACGCCTCGAGCACCGCGCGGTACGCCGCGATCTGCTTCTCCTCGGACGGCGCCTGCTTGCTGTCGTCCAGGAAGAGGAACTCCGTACGGAACAGCCCGACGCCCTCGGCACCGGCTTCCAGCGCCGCCGGAACGTCACCGGGTCCACCGACATTGGCGAGCAGCGGCACCTTGTGACCGTCGGAGGTGGCCCCGGGACCGGTCACGGCCGACAGCGCCGCCTTGCGGGCCGCCGACGCGCTCTCCATCTCGGCGCGCTTCTCCTGGGTCGGCTCGACGAAGATCTCACCGGTGCTGCCGTCGACGGCCACAACCGTGCCTTCGGCGATCTCACCGGCTCCGGGGAGAGCCACGACCGCAGGCACACCGAGCGCCCGCGCGAGAATGGCGCTGTGGCTGGTCGGCCCGCCCTCCTCCGTGACGAAGCCGAGCACCAGCGTGGGGTCGAGAAGCGCCGTGTCGGCGGGAGCCAGGTCACGGGCGATCAGCACATACGGCTCATCGCTGTCGGGCACACCCGGCATCGGAACGCCGAGCAGCCGCGCCACGATCCGGTTCCGTACGTCGTCGAGGTCGGCCACGCGCCCCGCCAGGTACTCCCCGGCGTTGGCGAGCAGCGCCCGGTATGCGGCGAACGCGTCGTACACGCCGCGCTCGGCGGTGCTTCCGACAGCGATACGACGCTCGACATCGGCGATGAGCTCGGGGTCCTGGGCCATCATGGCCTGGGCTTCGAGCACATGCTGTGCCTCGCCCCCCGCCAGATTGCCGCGCGCGATCAGGTCGGCCGCAACAGCTTCCACCGCCTGTCGGGCACGTCCCTGCTCGCGCTCGGCCTCGTCCGCGGGAATCTGTTTGGCCGGCGGTTCGAGCACTGCCGTTCCCATGTGCCGAACCTCGCCGATCGCCACACCGTGACTCACGCCGACGCCTCGCAGCGTTGTCTCCATTTCACCCGTCTCCGATTGTGCGGTGGCGTTGCCACCGCGGTGGATTCCCAACTGGCTGATTACTACGCCGAGGGTGTCACTGCCAGCCGAAGAGCGTGTCGCCGACCTTCACGTCGCCGTCCTCACGAACGTCGGAGAGCGACTCGGCGGTGGCTTCCAGGGCCACGACCGGGCAGATCGCCGACTTGCCGGCGGCCTCGACGCCGGCCGGGTCCCAGCGGACGACGCCCTGACCGCGGGTCACCGTGTCCCCCTTGTTCACGAGGAGCTCGAATCCCTCGCCGTTGAGTTGCACGGTGTCGATCCCGAGGTGGGTCAGCACGCCGTGGCCCTGATCGTCGACGACGACAAAGGCGTGCGGGTGCAGGGAGACGACGATGCCGTCGACCGGCGAGACGGCCTCGGAAGGCTCGCGTACGGGGTCGATGGCTGTACCGGGGCCCACCATCGCTCCGGAGAACACGGGGTCGGGAACAGCGGTGAGTCCGATGGCGCGGCCGGCAAGAGGGGACGTCACTGTGGTCATGGAGAGCCTCCCAGGGGTGGGGATCCGTATGTCACCGCCACGACTGATGGAGGGCGGCTTACTGATCAGCAGCGTAAGTCATATGAAGTCCCGGTTCCGCCTGAGAGCTGCCGGTTGACCGGCCCAGGGGCGCACCGGAAACGATTTGCCTCGTCTCACAGCGGCCTGTACTGTCGTATCCCTGCCTGGACCCCCGCACGACCTCGAGTCAGGGGGCGGACAGCGACTCCAAAGCCCAGACTCCAACTCTGATTGTGCTCTCGCATGCTCGCGAGGCCTGGTCAAAGGACTGGAAAAGGACTGATAGAGTCGGACTCGCCGAAAGGGAAACGCGAAAGCGAAGAACTGGAAAGCGAATCAGTAGGATCCCGCTTCGGCCGGGAATCGGACGCGAAAGAGTCTGATAGAGTCGGAA
>NZ_JBIWKH010000023.1:0-123871 GCF_044765585.1 Streptomyces sp. NPDC102441 | reverse complement strand
TACATTCCGAACCCGGAAGCTAAGCCTTTCAGCGCCGATGGTACTGCAGGGGGGACCCTGTGGGAGAGTAGGACGCCGCCGAACTATTATTCCGGGAAAGCCCCGTGCCCTTGTGGCACGGGGCTTTTCTGCGTTCTGAGCGTCTAGGGTCGAAGCATGCGCTACGAACTGGTCATCTTCGACAACGACGGCGTGCTCGTCGACAGCGAGCCGATCTCCAACACCGTCCTGGCCGGCTACCTCACCGAGCTCGGTCACCCCACCTCGTACGAGGAGTCCCTCCGCGACTACATGGGGGCCGCCATCCACCGGGTCCACGACCTGGTGGACGAGCGGACCAGCCAGAAGCTCCCGGCGGACTTCGACGAGGAGCTGCACCGCCGTACCCTCGCCGCGTTCGAGGCGGAGCAGCTGACCGCGGTGGACGGGGTCCACGAGCTCCTGGGCGAGCTCGTCGCCGACGGGGTTGCGTACTGCGTCGCCTCGTCCGGAAGCCACCAGAAGATCGCGGCCGGGCACCGGAAGACCGGGCTCGACCAGTGGTTCGAGGAGGAGTGGATCTTCAGCTCGGAGGACGTGGGGCGGGGGAAGCCGGCCCCGGACCTGTTCCTCCACGCCGCCGAACGGATGGGCGTAGCCCCCGACCGGTGTGTCGTCGTCGAGGACAGCCCGCTCGGTGTCGAGGCGGCCCGCGCGGCCGGGATGGAGGTGTACGGGTTCACCTCGATGATGCCGGCGGACCGGCTCGTCGGGGTCACCGGGCACTTCTCCGACATGTCGCAGCTCCCCAAACTGCTCGCCTGATCGATCTACCCAGCGGTAGACCTGGGCTCTACGCTCGCGGCCATGACGGATGCGCGGTTGCGGTACGGCAGAGCCTCCCTGGCGCTCAGCTTCCTGGTGCAAGGGGTGACCTTCGCCCTGCTCGTGACGCGCATCCCCGCCATCCAGGACCGGTACGGGATATCCGACGGGCTGCTGCCCGCCTTCCTGGCCGCGGTGCCTGTCCTGGCGGGGGTCGCCAGTGTGGTCACGGAGAAGGTTGTCGCACGGGTGCGGCCCGGGATCGTGCTCAGGTGGGCGCAGCCCGTCGTGCTGCTCGCCCTGCTCGGTGTGGGCGCCGGCAGCGAGGTCTGGCAGGTGGCCGTCTCGCTCGGTGTCTTCGGGCTGGCGGTCGGGGCACTGGACGCCTCGATGAACATGATGGGCGTCAGCCTTCAGCGGGCGTACGGGCGCAGCATCATGCTCGGGTTCCACGCGGCGTACAGCCTGGGAGGTATCGCCGGTGCGTCGTTGGCATGGGCGGGTGCGCACTGGGATCTGTCGCTGCTGGTGTCCTATCTGCCGGCGGTGGCCGTCCTGCTGCCCGTGGCTCTGATCGGCAGCCGGTGGTACGCGGAGGGCGGGGACCCGGCGCAGACGAAGGCAGCGGCGGGGGCAGGCCGGGGTGCGTCGGTGCCGTTCAGGCTGCTGTTGCCGCTCTGCCTGGTGATGGCGTTCGCGTACATCGGGGACTCGACGGTGTCCAACTGGAGCGCGAAGTATCTGCAGGACGTGCTGGGCGGTTCGGAGCAGCTGGCGACGGTTCCGTACAACGTCTACATGGTGACGACGCTGCTGGGGCGGGCCGTCGGTGACCTCGGGGTGCGGCGGTTCGGGGCGGTGGCCGTGGTGCGGGGCGGCAGTGTGCTGGCCGCCGTCGGGTTCGGGGTGGTGGCCGTGGCGCCCGGTGCCTGGTGGGGGATGCTCGGCTTCACGCTGCTGGGGCTCGGGCTCTGTGTGATCGTGCCGCAGACCTTCGCGGCCGCGGGGAGGATGTTCCCCGGGGCGAGTGACGTGGCCGTGGCCCGGCTGAACGTTTTCAACTATGTGGGTTTCCTCGTCGGGTCGCCGCTCGTGGGGGCGCTCGGCGACGCGTGGAGTTACCGGGGAGCGATGCTCGTGCCCATGGTGCTGGTCCTCGCGACGCTCGTGTACGCCCGGTCGTTCGGCGCGGAGCCCGCCCGATACGGTGGCGGGCATGAGCGGGCGCGCGCGGCTGATGTGGGATGAGGCAGTAACGGGATACGACTTCGGGTCCAGTCACCCCATGGATCCGGTCAGACTCGCCCTGACGATGGGACTGGTGCGGGCGTTCGGGCTTGACGGGTCGGTGGATGTAAGGACGGCCAAGCCGGCCGGGAACTCCACGCTGCGGCTCGTGCATCGTGAGGACTACGTGGCGGCCGTCCGGGCGGCGTCCGAGGATCCGAGGACCGCCGACCAGGCGTACGGGCTCGGGACGATCGACGATCCCGCCTTCGAGGGGATGCACGAGGCGTCCGCTCTCATCGCCGGGCTCTCGGTGGGGGCGGCGGAGGCCGTGTGGCGCGGGGAGAGCGCGCACGCCGTGAACTTCACGGGCGGGCTGCACCATGCGATGCCCGGGTCGGCCTCGGGCTTCTGCGTGTACAACGACCCGGCGCTCGCCGTCGCCCGGCTGCTGGAGCTGGGCGCGGAGCGGGTGGCGTACGTCGATGTGGACGTCCACCACGGGGACGGGGTGCAGGCGGCGTTCTGGGAGGACCCCCGGGTGCTGACCGTGTCGCTGCACGAGCACCCGCGCACGCTGTTCCCGCAGACCGGCTGGCCGGAGGAGACCGGCGCCGGGGCGGGCGAGGGCGGTGCGGTGAACGTGGCGCTGCCGGCGGGTACGGGCGACGCCGGGTGGCTGCGCGCGTTCCACGCGGTGGTGCCTGAGCTGCTGGAGGACTTCCGGCCGCAGGTGCTGGTGACCCAGCACGGCGCGGACACGCACTTCGAGGACCCGCTGGCCCATCTCGCGGTGTCACTGGACGCCCAGCGGGCCGTCATGGAGGCCTGCCACGATCTCGCCCACACCTACGCGGAGGACGGGCGCTGGGTGGCGCTGGGCGGGGGCGGTTACGCGGTGGTGGACGTGGTGCCGCGGTCCTGGACCCATCTCGTGGGGATCGCCGCCCATGCGCCGGTGGACCCGGAGTCGGTCGTCCCGTCGTCGTGGCGGGACGAGGTCTACGCCCGTACGCGGCAGTTGGGCCCGGGGAGGATGACGGACGGCCGCACACCGTCGTGGAAGCCGTGGGAGGACGGCTACGACCCGGCGGACCGGCTGGACCAGGCGGTGCTGGCGACGCGGCGGTCGGCGTTCCCGCTCCGGGGGCTGCTGGCCTGAGGAAGAGGTGCGCCTCACCCGTGGCCGTTTGGCCGTTACGCCAACGGTGGGGCCGTATCCGGTTTCCGGCCCGGGGCCGGGTCCGGTGCGGGAGCATCGGGAGGGTGTTGAGCACCGGAGCGCTGCGCGCTCATCTGCTGGCGGCCCGGCTCGCGGGATCCGTGGCCACCCCGCGGGAGACCAGTCTGCGGAGTTACCGGCTCTTCGCGGCGAGAGACCCGCGTGTGCTGCTCGGGCTCGATCCGGACCGGGCCTGGAGCGAGCCCGACCTGCTGCGGCTGATGGCCGACAAGTGCGGGGTATCGGCCGATCCTGGTCATGTGTCAGGTCTGGACGTGATCGATCCGGAGCGGACCCTGGCCGCGCTGGACGCGTTCGCGGAACGGCTCGGGCGGGCTGCCGAGAGACGGGCTCCTGTGCTGTTCGGCACAGGGCATCCGCACCGGCTGCTGGGGTTCTACGCCGGGCTGGCAGACGCCTTGTCGGCGGCGGGGTGCGCGGTACTCACCCCCGCGCAGGGCCGATGTGTCGACATAACGACCCGGTTCGGCGTACGCACGTACAACCTCGACTACGTACAAGGCGTCGCGCTGGTGCGCGAACCAGGCGTGCGGGCTCACGGCAGTGCCACCGGCGCACACACCCACTCGCCGCTCCCGGTTCGGGCCGTGCTGGAGGAGGCCGTGAACGCCCGTGGAGCGCTGCCGGAGCTGGTGGTCGGGGACCATGGGTGGGTCTGCGGGGCAGGTCAGCTGGGCATCGAGGCCATCGGGCTGGCGGATACGGATGACCCCGCGTTGTTCGTGGGTGAGGCGGAGGGGCGGGTGTCCGTCGCCGTTCCGCTTGATGACGGCGTGCGGTCGGACTACTACCGGCCTCTTACTCGGTATGTACTCAATCGGGCGTGTCTGTCACAGTAGGCGGCCGATCGTCTCACCTCTTCCCCACTCGCATCACCCGCCCCTAATCTGGGGAGTGAGCGCACAACGACGAAGAGTCACCGGAGGGGAAGCCGGTGCGCGTCTCGTGCGGAAGGTACAGGTGGGTCATGGCTGCTGGCAGCGAGAGGCCTCTCAACGAGGTCAAGTTTCTGACCGTGGCGGAAGTCGCCTCGGTCATGAGGGTGTCGAAGATGACCGTGTACCGCTTGGTGCACAGTGGTCATCTGCCGGCGATCAGGGTGGGAAGGTCCTTCCGGGTCCCGGAGCAAGCGGTTCACGAGTATCTCCGAGAGTCCTTCGTGGGGGTGGAGTCAGCCTGACGTTGCCCTCGGATTACGCCCCTCACCCGGTGGCGGGTAGGCTAGGCCGACGTAGGTCGTGTGGGCCCAGACGCCCCGCACCAGTGAAGAAGAAGTGAGCGAGGGTAGTCGTGGGCTCTGTTATCAAGAAGCGGCGCAAGCGGATGGCCAAGAAGAAGCACCGCAAGCTGCTCAAGCGCACGCGCGTTCAGCGTCGCAACAAGAAGTAAGCGAACGCAGTTCGTGAGTCCGGGGCCCTTTCGCCGTTCAGGCGGGAGGGCCCCGGTGCATTCCGGGCGGATGTTCCGGGCCGGTGTTCCGCGCCTGTGGTGTGCGGCGGATCCGGTGGTATTCCCGCCACAGCTTCGGTAAAGCCCGCCCGGGGTCATCACAGGGCAACATCCACCGACTACGGTGACGGCCAGGGGAAGACCCCGCTCGGTGAACGATCGACGGAAGGCGCTGATCTTGGGGAAGATCGTGCTCGTCACAGGCGCGGCCCGGCAGCTGGGAGGCCGTTTCGTGCGGCGTGTCCAGCGGGATCCAGGTGTGGACCGGGTCATCGCCGTGGACGCGGTCACACCGGGGCATCAGCTGGGTGACGCCGAATTCGTCCTGGCGGACATCCGGCAGTCGGCGATCGCGAGGGTCCTCGCCGAGCATTCCGTCGACACGGTCGTCCACCTTGACGTGTCCGCGAAGGCGCTCGGCACGGGCGGCCGGACGACGGTCAAGGAGACCAACGTCATCGGCACGATGCAGCTGCTCGGTGCCTGCCAGAAATCCCCGACCATCCAGCGGCTCGTGGTCAAGTCCAGCACGAACGTGTACGGCTCCGCCCCCCGCGACCCCGCGGTCTTCACCGAGACGACGTCCCCCAAGTCACTGCCCAGCGGCGGCTTCGCCAAGGACACGGTGGAGGTCGAGGGCTATGTCCGCGGCTTCGCCCGACGCCGGCCGGACGTGGCCGTGTGTGTGCTGAGGTTCGCGAACATCCTGGGACCCGAGCCGGACTCGCCGCTCGCGGACTATCTGTCGCTGCCGGTCCTGCCGACGGTCCTCGGGTACGACCCCCGGCTGCAGTTCGTCCATGAGGACGACGTCGTCGACGTGCTGGAGATCGCGTCCCGCGAACCCCGGCGTTCCACGCTGAACAGCGGCACGTTCAACATCGCGGGCGCCGGTGTGCTGCTGCTCTCGCAGTGCTCGCGCAGGCTGGGGCGTCCGACGGTGCCGGTGCTGCTGCCGGCCGTCACCTGGGTGGGTTCGGCGCTCCGTACGATCGGTATGACGGACTTCTCGCCGGAGCAGATCCGGCTGCTCACCCACGGCCGGGTGGTCTCGACGGTTCAGATGCGCGAGACGCTGGGTTTTCGGCCGAAGTTCACCACGGCCGAGACGTTCGCGGAGTTCGCGCGGAGCCGGGGGCCGGGGCTGCTGCCTCCCGAGCGGGTGGGCAGGGCGGTCGGGAGGCTGGCCGAGCTGCCGCTCGGCGGGGGACCGGCCGGCAGGACACATTCGACGCACGGCGCCAGGTAGAGGAGCGCGACCGACGATGGCGGACGCCAAGGTCATTCCCTTCGACGACGACCGTTCGCGCTCCGGCGCGGGGCGGCGCAGAGGTGTACTGCCGGGCGGCAGCCGGGTCCAGGCGCCCGCGTCGGCAGGTCCTGCGCCCGTGAGCGCCCTGCCGGGCGGTCAGGTGCCGGAAGGGGCCGCCGAGGCCGCCGCTGAGGCCTCCCAGGACGACAGGGAGGGCCCTGTGAGCGGGTGGGACCGGCGGATCGCGGGCGGGCTCGCGTTTCTGCGGCGACGGCTCACGGGTGACTACGAGGTCGACGAGTTCGGCTACGACGAGGAGCTGACCGACCAGGTCCTCATGTCGATGCTGCGGCCGCTCGCGGACAAGTACTTCCGCGTCGAGGTGAAGGGCATCGAGAACATCCCGTCCGACGGCGGGGCGCTCATCGTGGCCAACCACTCCGGGACGCTGCCGCTGGACGGGCTGATGCTCCAGGTCGCGGTGCACGACAACCATCCGGCCGAGCGGCATCTGCGGCTGCTGGCGGCCGATCTCGTCTTCATGCTCCCGGTGGTCAACGAGCTGGCGAGGAAGGCCGGTCACACCCTCGCGTGCGCGGAGGACGCGGAGCGGCTGCTGCAGGGCGGTGAGGTCGTCGGGGTGATGCCGGAGGGCTTCAAGGGCATCGGGAAGCCGTTCGGCGAGCGGTACAAGCTGCAGCGCTTCGGGCGGGGCGGCTTCGTGTCGACGGCGCTGCGGGCCGGGGTGCCGATCGTGCCGTGCTCGATCGTGGGCGCGGAGGAGATCTACCCGATGATCGGCAACTCGAAGACGCTGGCGAGGGTCCTGGGGGTCCCGTACTTCCCGATCACGCCGACCTTTCCGTGGCTGGGACCGCTGGGTGCGCTGCCGCTGCCGACGAAGTGGACGATCCAGTTCGGGGAGCCGATTCCCACGGACGGGTATCCGCCGGAGGCGGCGGAGGACCCGATGCTGATGTTCAACCTGACGGACCAGGTGCGGGAACAGATCCAGCACACGCTGTACAAGCTGCTGGTGCAGCGCCGGTCGGTCTTCTTCTGAGACGCGTGAACAGATGAGGGGAGGGTGCCGCCCGGTCCGGGCGGCACCCTCCCCTCATCGTCCGTCCCTACGGCTCGACGGCCTCGCCGTCGATGCCCAGGCCGGGCAGCAGGCCCGGGAGCAGCGGTGGCAGGGTGACGTCCGGTGCGGGGGACGCGCCGGAAGCGCCGCCCGGGGACGACGGGGTGGTGCCGTCCGTCGGGAGGTCGTCCAGCAGGCCGTCCGTGCCGCCGCCGAGCAGGCCGTCGGCGGGGGTGCTGCCGGTGCCCGAGGGCTTCGGCTCGGTGCTGGTGGACGCGCTGTCGTCCGGCGCCTCGGAGGAGGAGGGAGCCTCGCGGTCCGGGGCCGTGGAGCCCCGGCCCTCCTGTGCGGAACCGGTGAGTGGTGCGTCCCCTGAGGTGCCCGGTGTGCGGGGCAGCAGGGACTTCAGCGGTGCGACTTCCTGGTCCATGGCCTCGAAGACGGAGCTGACCTTGTCGCGGATGTCGGTCAGCTGGACGGGCAGCCGGTCGCTGAGGCTGCTCCAGCTCGCCCGGTGCGAGCGGGAGAAGGAGTCCAGCGTCTGGATGGGGCCGATGGCCCCGTCGTGCTCGTAGGCGGTGTGAAGCAGGCGGTGGCCCTCGGTGGCGTCGTGTGTCATGCCGTCGAGTGCGCGCCTGACGTCACCGATCGATTCGTGGTCCATCTCGCCCGAGCGGGCCCGCTCCATCAGCCGGCGGGCTTCGTTGAGCCGTGTCGACGCCTGGTCGAGGTAGGCCTCACCCCGGTCGGCGTCGCCGTCGGCCATGCCGAGGCTGATGTCCTCCATGCCGCGCTTGAGCGGATAGAGGGAATCACCCGGCAGGGCGTCGGAACTGGCAGCGGCCACTCCGCCGAATGCTCCCGCGGCCACACCGACTGTGAGCCCGCCGGCGGTGAGGCCCTTCGCCCAGCGGGAGCGGGGACGCAGCCTCCGGATCGGGGAGGCCCGGTGGGCTCCCTTGCTCCGCTGTTCGGGCACCGTAGGGCCTGTGGACGCACCGCCTTCGGCGAACATGGTCTCCATGGCCGCGAGGAGCTGGGCTCGCTGCACCACTTTGACCTCGGGATCGAATTCCGGCGCCGGTAGCTCACCGAGGCCGTTCGCCAGGGCCAACAGCGTTCCGTGGTCGGCCGGTTGGGCCGGTTCCTCGGGCTGTACGGCCGCCGCACCCTGGGGGGACTGCTCCTCCAGGGCCTGGGCGAAGGCGTTCGCCCGCCGGTGTGCCGAAACGTTTGCGATCACTGGCGGCACCTCCTCTCGTCATGACGGTCGACTCCCCTGAGGGTCCGGAAGGTTGCCCACCGGACGCGTTTCCACACGATCGAGCGAGTGTGAAGGCGGTCAGGTGGGGCGACAGGGGGCCTGCATCCGGCACAACGAGTGGCGCGGCAGTTGGGTTACGGACGGCGGATGATCCGATCGGTGTGTCACGGACACGTCACGGATGGTGACGTCAGCGGGCGTCGTCCGGCAGAAGTCGTGCGAGCGTTCGCACGGCCCGGTACTGCAAGGTTTTGATCGCGCCCTCGTTCTTTCCCATGACCCGGGCGGTCTCGGCGACCGAGAGACCCTGCAGGAATCTCAGGGTCACGCACTCCTGCTGTTGTGGGTTGAGCCGGCGTACGGCTTGCAGCAGTGCGGCGTTGGAGAGGGATTCCAGCACGGAGTCCTCCGGGCTCCGTGCGACCTCGTTGGCGTCGAGCATCTCGCCGGTGGTCACTTCCAGTCGGAAACGACTGGATTTGAAGTGGTCGGCGACCAGGTTCCGAGCGATGGTGACCAGCCAGGCGCCGAAGTCGCGGCCCTGCCAGGTGAAGGTGGAGATACGGCGGAGTGCGCGCAGGAACGTCTCGCTGGTGAGGTCCTCCGCTGTCGCCTTGCCTCCCACGCGGTAGTAGATGTACCGGTACACGGTGTCGCTGTACTGGTCGTACAGGCGGCCGAAGGCCTCGGCCTCACCGGCCTGCGCGCGCTCGACGAGATCCATCATGCGCGCGCTGTCGCTGTCGGCTGTCGGCCGTCGGACGGCAGGAGTGGTCGCAGCGCCGCGGTTACTGCGTCTTCCGACGGCGGCGCTGCGTTCGGCCAGCGCGTAGCAAGGGCCGGCAGGTACAGGGGTGGCAAATTGGGGGACGGCGTACGCGGTGGGGACGAAGCCGCGCAAGCGGTCGATGACCGTTGCGCGCAGCGTAGCCAGGCCCGAGGTGTCAACCCCGACGTGTGGGTACACGGGACTCCCAGAGGCAGAGCTTCCATCACGTGCAGTTGGAAAACGTCACTTGTGGTAGTGGGTGACGGGCTCCTTGTGCGTCTGAGGAGAATAACGCTTCGTACAGGCTGCGCTACACCCAGTTGCTCAAATCACCGATTAGGTCGCTTCCGTAACCTCTAAGTGACGATTCGAGTGGCATATCGTGACCGGTTATTGATCGAATAGCTTCGAGATCTGCCTGTGGCGGCGACGGGTTGTGGTCGCCCGTACACAACGCGACTGGCCGGAGCGATGGGTGTCCGTGCCCCTGTTCCGCTCCCGATTGGGCGTACGCGCCCGGGCGTGCCGCTCCCCTGTTCGTACGGGGCGTCTGCGGGGGTGCCGTGGAAGGGGGCGCCGTGGAAGGGGGTGTCGCGGGAAGGGGGTTGGCGGGAAGGGATCAGCGCCGGCGGCGGTGGATCGCCACCGCGGCGGCCGTGCCGCCGGCCAGGGCGCCGACGCCCGCCGCGGCCGGGATGCCGACCTTGGCCGCCTTGCGGCCGGTTCGGTAGTCACGGAGCCGCCAGTCCAGGGAGCGGGCGTGCTTGCGCAGCTTGGAGTCCGGGTTGATCGCGTACGGGTGGCCGACCAGGGACAGCATGGGGATGTCGTTGTGCGAGTCGCTGTACGCGGCGCAGCGTTCGAGGTCCAGGCCCTCGGCCGCCGCCAGCGCGCGTACGGCTTCGGCCTTCGCCGGGCCGTGCAGGGGCTCGCCGACCAGCCGGCCGGTGTAGACGCCGTCGACCGACTCGGCGACCGTGCCCAGGGCGCCGGTGAGGCCGAGGCGGCGGGCGATGATCGTGGCGGTCTCCACCGGTGCGGCGGTGACCAGCCAGACCTTCTGGCCTGCGTCGAGGTGGGCCTGGGCCAGGGCGCGGGTGCCTGGCCAGATGCGGTCGGCCATGTACTCGTCGTAGATCTCCTCGCCGATGGACATCAGCTCGGAGACGCGGTGGCCCTTCACGATGGACAGGGCGCTGTCACGGGCGTCCTGCATGTGCTCCGGGTCCTCGACGCCGGCCAGCCTGAACCAGGCCTGCTGCCAGGCGAACCTGGTGAGTTCCCGCCGCTGGAAGAACTTCCGCTTGTACAGGCCCCGGCCGAAGTGGAAGATCGCCGCGCCCTGCATCACGGTGTTGTCCAGGTCGAAGAAGGCCGCGGCCCGGGTGTCACCGGCCACCGGGAAGTCGGGCTCCTGGTCCTCCTCGGGGGTGGCCGCCGGCTCTTCCGCGCCGGCCGGCAGCGCCGACTTCTGCGCGGCCTCGGCTGCGGCCTCGCCTGCGAGCACGCTGCGTGCGGTGGCGGGGCGCCTGCGGGGGGTGAGCCATCCAAGAGCGGCCATGTCGTGAGCATAGCCATTCTGTTCGGCTCTTCCCGACCTGGCGGGATGCGGCGGTGTGAACTCTCCGGGACCGGGGCGTTGAACGGGTGATTCCGAGCCTCCCCACGGGCCCGGTCCGGTCCGCCGGGAGGAGCAGAATGAAGGTATGAGTGCTCTGCTGCGTCGTACGAAGAGGAATCCCGCGGACCGGGTGGTGACCCTCGTGGGGAAGCCCGGGTGTCATCTCTGTGACGACGCGCGTCTGGTGGTGACCGCGGTCTGTGAAGAGACCGGCGCGTCCTGGGTGGAGAAGGACATCACGCAGGACGAGGCGCTGTACAAGGAGTACTGGGAGCAGATCCCGGTGGTGCTGATCGATGACGAACAGCACACCTTCTGGCGGGTGGATCCGGCGCGGCTGCGCACCGCACTGCGTACGTGAGGGGGCTTCCTCGGCGAAACCCGGTTAACATCATGGGCGTTTTGAGTGGTCTCGGGGGTGTGGACATGAGGAGTGTGTACCGTCTTGCCCCCTTCGGACCTGCAACGGGCTGATGGCGTCCCGGGTTCCGGGAACGCGCAGGGAATACGCGTGACCCCGGTCACTTTGACCGGACAAAACGGACACCATCTTTGTGCACGCGTTCACAAAGACATAGCCTGCTGTCGACGGGGCGGTCATAGGACATACGGCCGCCTGCAGCCCCGCTCATCCCGCAGGAGCACCGTGGCAACTGGCCGAACTCACCGACCGGCGACCCGTAGCCGAGGAATTCCCGAGGCCACCGTCGCCCGGCTTCCGCTGTATCTCCGCGCACTGACAGCGCTCTCCGAGCGCTCGGTTCCCACGGTTTCCTCCGAGGAACTCGCCGCGGCGGCGGGAGTCAACTCCGCCAAGCTGCGCAAGGACTTCAGCTACCTGGGCTCCTACGGCACGCGAGGTGTCGGGTACGACGTCGAGTATCTCGTCTACCAGATCTCCCGTGAACTCGGGCTCACCCAGGACTGGCCTGTCGCGATCGTCGGGATCGGTAACCTCGGCGCCGCCCTCGCCAACTACGGCGGTTTCGCCTCCCGTGGTTTCCGGGTCGCCGCGCTGATCGACGCCGACCCCGCCATGGCGGGCACCCCCGTGGCCGGGATCGCCGTCCAGCACACCGATGACCTGGACCGGATCATCAGCGACAACGGTGTGTCCATCGGCGTCATCACCACCCCGCCCGGTGCGGCCCAGCAGGTCTGCGACCGGCTCGTCGCCGCGGGCGTGACCTCCATCCTGAACTTCGCGCCGACGGTGCTCTCCGTGCCCGACGGCGTCGACGTGCGCAAGGTCGACCTCTCGATCGAGCTGCAGATCCTCGCCTTCCACGAGCAGCGCAAGGCCGGCGAGGAGGCCGCTGCCGACGGCAGGCCGGATGCCGACGAGGAGCAGGCGCCGCCGATGCGTGCCACGCCCACCGGCCGGAAGGGACCTGACGGGGACATGCCCGCCGTGATGCCGGCATGAGTCTCCTGGTCGTAGGACTGAGCCACCGCAGCGCCCCCGTCTCCGTACTGGAGCGGGCGTCCCTCGCGGCCGAGGCCCAGACGAAGCTGCTTCAGGACACCCTCGCCGCGGAGCCCGCGACGGAGGCCGCCGTCCTGGCCACCTGCAACCGCATCGAGCTGTACGCGGACGTGGACAAGTTCCACGCGGGTGTAGCCGAGCTGTCGACCCTCCTCGCGCAGCACAGCGGGGTCGGACTGGACGAGCTCACCCCCTATCTCTATGTGCACTACGAGGACCGTGCCGTCCACCATCTCTTCTCGGTGGCGTGCGGACTGGACTCGATGGTCGTCGGCGAGGGCCAGATCCTCGGTCAGATCAAGGACGCGCTCGCGCTGGGGCAGGAGCTCCACACCGCCGGGCGTCTGCTGAACGACCTCTTCCAGCAGGCACTGAGGGTCGGCAAGCGCGCCCACAGCGAGACCGGGATCGACCGGGCCGGGCAGTCGCTCGTCACCTTCGGTCTCGAACAGCTGGCCGACGGTGCCGAGGTCACCGGGTGGGCGGCGGGCAAGCGCGCCCTGGTGATCGGTGCCGGTTCGATGTCCTCGCTCGCCGCGGCCACGCTGGCCCGTGCGGGCGTCGACGAGATCGTCGTCGCCAACCGGACCCGGGCGCGTGCCGACCGGCTCGTCGAGATCCTCGGCCAGGCCGGTGTCCCGACGGCGCGCGCCGTGGAGATGGGCGCCGTCGCGGGCGAACTGACACGTGCCGATGTCGTCGTGTCCTGTACGGGCGCGACCGGACTCGTCCTGACCGCCGAGACGGTCGCCGGTGCGCTCGGCGTCGATTTCGACTCCGCGGAGCGGGAGCCCGAGGCCCCCGCCGCCGCGCCCGGCGAGCTGGACCAGCACGCCGCGTGGGTGGAGAACGGTTCCGCCACGGCTGCCGCACAGGACCGGGCCGTGCGCCGGGTGCCCGTGCGCCCGGCGTTCACCGGTCCGGCCAGGCTCCATCTGCTGGACCTCGCGATGCCGCGTGACATCGACGGAGCGGCCCACCGCGTCGCCGGTGTGCGCCTCGTCGACATCGAGTCGCTCGCCGAGGCGTCCGCGGACGCCCCGATGGCCGCCGATGTGGACCAGGTGCGCACCATCGTCGCCGACGAGGTCGCCGCCTTCGGAGCCGCCCAGCGCGCCGCGCACATCACTCCGACCGTCGTCGCCCTGCGCACCATGGCCGCCGATGTGGTGGCCGGTGAGATCGCGCGGCTCGACGGACGCCTCCCCGACCTGGACGAGAAGCAGCGCGCCGAGATCACGCAGACCGTGCGCCGCGTCGTCGACAAGCTCCTGCACGCGCCCACCGTGCGGGTCAAGCAGCTCGCCAGCGAGCCCGGCGGCGCCGGGTACGCCGATGCGCTGCGGGAACTCTTCGACCTCGACCCGCAGACGGTGGCCGCCGTCTCACGGGCAGACCTGAACGACCCGAATAGAGGGCGGTCATGACCGACAACTCACCCCTGGGCGGGGAGACCACTACACCGCTCCGGCTAGGCACCCGGCGCAGCAAGCTCGCCATGGCCCAGTCCGGCATGGTGGCTGATGCGGTCCGCGAGGTGACCGGGCGTGCCGTCGAGCTCGTCGAGATCACCACGTACGGGGATGTGTCCCGGGAGCAGCTGGCGCAGATCGGCGGGACCGGTGTGTTCGTCGCCGCCCTGCGCGAGGCGCTGCTGAGCGGCGAGGTGGACTTCGCCGTCCACTCGCTCAAGGACCTGCCGACCACACAGCCCGAGGGGCTCGTCCTGGCCGCGGTGCCGACGCGCGAGGACCCGCGCGACGCACTGGTGGCCCGGGACGGACTGACCTTCGAGCAGCTGCCGCCCGGTGCCCGCATCGGCACCGGCTCGCCGCGCCGCATGGCGCAGCTCAACGCGTACGCCCGTTTGCACGGCCTCGAGATAGAGACCGTCGCCATCCGCGGCAACGTCGACACGCGTATTGGTTTTGTACGAAGCGGGGAGCTGGACGCGGTGGTTCTCGCCGCCGCCGGGCTCAGCCGCCTCGGACGCACGGACGAGGTCACCGGCTTCCTGCCGGTCGACACCGTCCTGCCCGCTCCCGGCCAGGGAGCACTGGCGATCGAATGCGCTGAAAGCAGCGCGGACCTCGCCGCAGCTCTCGCCGAGCTCGACGACCCGTACACCCGGGTCGCCGTGACCGCCGAGCGCGCCCTGCTCAACGCCCTGGAGGCCGGCTGTTCCGCACCTGTGGGTGCGCTGGCCGACCTCCTGGCCGACGGGCAGGTTGTCAACGAACTGCGCCTGCGCGGTGTCGTCGGTTCAACCGACGGCGCTTCCCTGGTGCAGCTGTCCATCACCGGTCCCGTCCCCACGTCGCACGACGACGCGGCGGCCCTCGGTCGCGAGCTCGCGGCCGAGATGCTTGCCAAGGGTGCGGCCGGTCTTATGGGGGAGCGAGCACTTTGAGCCCCACCGGCCCTGTCGTATCCGACTTCCCTGTCCTGTCCTCGGGGCATGTCACCTTCCTCGGCGCCGGTCCCGGCGACCCGGGACTGCTGACTCTGCGCGCTGTCGAGGCGCTTGCGAGCGCGGACGTCCTTGTAGCGGAACCTGACGTTCTCGACGTCGTTCGCTGCCATGCAAGGGCAGGGGTAAGCACGCCTGAGATGACGGTTGTTGACACGGCGTCAACACCCGCCGGAGTACCCGTTCTCAGGGATGCCGCCAATCTTGTCATGGAGGCAGCGAAGGGCGGCAGGCGGGTGGTGCGCGCCGTCACGGGCGACCCCGGCCTGGACGGCAACACGGGTGCCGAGATGCTCGCCTGCGCTGCCGCGGGTGTGCCTTTCGAGGTCGTGCCCGGCATCGCGAACGCGGTCGGTGTGCCCGCGTACGCCGGTGTGCCGCTGCGTGACGCGCAGGGCGCTGATGTGCGCTTCGTCGACGCGCGTACCGCGTCGGACCGCTGCTGGTCCGAGGTCGGTGCGAGCGACTCGACGGCCGTCGTGTCCGCGTCGCTCGACTCGGTGGCTGCGGCCGCTGGTGAGCTGGTCTCGGCCGGCCGTAAGCCCGACACCCCGCTCACGGTCACGATCGCCGGGACGACGACGCGCCAGCGCACCTGGACGGCGACCCTCGGGACGATCGCCCAGGTCCTGAAGCAGGCCAAGGTCCTCCCGTCGCCGGACGGGCACCAGCCCGTCATAGCCGTGGTCGGGGAGCGCAGCTCCGCCGCCCAGCGGGACCAGCTCGCGTGGTTCGAGTCCAAGCCGCTGTTCGGCTGGAAGGTGCTCGTGCCGCGTACGAAGGAACAGGCGGCGTCGCTCTCCGACCAACTGCGTTCGTACGGCGCCGTGCCGCACGAGGTTCCGACGATCGCCGTCGAGCCGCCGCGTACGCCCCAGCAGATGGAGCGCGCGGTCAAGGGTCTGGTCACGGGCCGCTACGAGTGGATCGCCTTCACCTCGGTCAACGCGGTGAAGGCGGTGCGGGAGAAGTTCGAGGAGTACGGGCTCGACGCCCGTGCCTTCGCCGGGATCAAGGTCGCGGCCGTCGGTGAGCAGACCGGTGCCGCGCTGGTGGACTTCGGTGTGAAGCCGGACCTGATGCCGTCCGGTGAGCAGTCGGCCGCGGGTCTGCTGGAGGACTGGCCGCCGTACGACCCGGTCTTCGACCCGATCGACCGGGTGTTCCTGCCGCGTGCGGACATCGCCACGGAGACCCTGGTGGCCGGGCTCATCGAGCTGGGCTGGGAGGTCGACGACGTCACCGCGTACCGCACGGTCCGTGCTTCGCCGCCGCCGGCCGAGACCCGGGAGGCGATCAAGGGCGGCGGCTTCGACGCGGTGCTCTTCACCTCGTCCTCCACCGTCCGCAACCTGGTCGGTATCGCGGGCAAGCCGCACAACGTGACGGTGATCGCGTGTATCGGTCCCGCCACGGCGAAGACCGCCGAGGAGCACGGCCTGCGGGTCGACGTGCTGTCGCCCGAGCCGTCGGTCCACAAGCTGGCGCAGGCGCTGGCGGACTTCGGCGCGCAGCGCCGGGACGCGGCCAAGGAGGCCGGTGACCCGGTGACCCGGCCGAGCGAGCGGCGCCCTGGTGCGAGGCGTCGACGGTCGACGACCTGAGGGACTTGCGCCCGGATGTGTGGGGCCCGGCCGCTTCTTGGTGAAGCGGCCGGGCCCCTGCCCGTCTCCCCGCCTGTTTTTCCGGCTCGGGTGTCGGTAAACCGGTGATGTGTGCGGGTCTAACCTCGAAGGATGACCGATTACGGAAACTTCCCCGGCTCGCGGCCCCGCAGACTGCGGACGACCCCCGTCATGCGGCGCATGGTCGCCGAGACCAGGCTCGACCCGGCGAATCTGATCCTGCCCGCGTTCGTGCGCGAGGGCGTCGACGCCCCGGTCGCCATCTCGGCCATGCCCGGTGTGCAGCAGCACACCCTGGACACGCTGCGGAAGGCGGCTGTCGACGCGGTCTCGGCGGGTGTCTCGGGGATCATGCTCTTCGGTGTCCCGCTGGACGAGAAGAAGGACGCCCGGGGCACGGCGGGGACCGACCCGGAGGGCATTCTCCAGGTCGGTCTGCGGGCGGTGCGGGAAGAGGTCGGGGACGACCTGGTGATCATGTCCGACCTCTGTCTGGACGAGTACACGGACCACGGCCACTGCGGGGTGCTGACCGAGGACGGCCGCGTCGACAACGACGCCACGCTGGAGCGGTACGCGGAGATGGCCCAGGTGCAGGCGGACGCGGGCGCGCATGTGGTGGGCACCAGCGGCATGATGGACGGTCAGGTGGGTGTGGTCCGGGACGCGCTGGACCAGACCGGGCACGAGGACGTGTCGATCCTCGCCTACACCGCGAAGTACTCCTCCGCGTTCTACGGCCCGTTCCGTGAGGCGGTGGGATCGTCGCTCAAGGGCGACCGCAAGACGTACCAGCAGGACCCGGCGAACATCCGGGAGTCGCTGCGTGAGCTGGCGCTGGACCTGGAGGAGGGCGCCGACATGGTGATGGTGAAGCCGGCCGGGCCCTACCTGGACGTCCTCGCCAAGGTCGCCGACGCGGTGGACGTGCCGGTCGCGGCGTACCAGATCAGTGGCGAGTACTCGATGATCGAGGCCGCCGCGGAGAAGGGCTGGATCGACCGGGACGCGGCGATTCTGGAGAGCCTCACGGGCATCCGTCGTGCGGGTGCGCGGATGATCCTGACGTACTGGGCGACGGAGGTCGCGCAGCGGCTGGGGCGCTGAGTCCCCGGGGGAGCCGCTCAGGACACCAGGCCCTGGCGGTAGGCGTAGACGACGGCCTGGACGCGGTCGCGGAGTCCGAGCTTGGTGAGGATGCGTGAGACGAAGGTCTTGACCGTCTCCCGGCTGATCACCAGGGACGCGGCGATCTCGTTGTTGGAGAGGCCGTCCGCGATGAGGCGCAGGACTTCCAGTTCGCGTGGGGTCAGCGGGATGTCGGGTCCGTTGTCGTCGGTGGGCCGGATCCGGGCGGCGTAGCGGCCCACCAGCTGGCGTGTCACCTCGGGGTCCAGCAGTGCCGCGCCGGCGGCCACGGTCCGGATCCCGTGAAGCAGCTGGGACGGCGGTGCGTCCTTGAGGAGGAACCCGCTGGCGCCTGCGCGCAGCGCCTCGTAGACGTATTCGTCCAGGTTGAACGTCGTCACCACGAGGACCTTGACGGGGTGCAGCACTCCGGCGCCGGCCAGCAGGCGGGTGGCCGCGATGCCGTCGAGCACCGGCATGCGTATGTCCATCACCACGACGTCCGGGCGCAGTTTCTCGACGAGGTCGACCCCGGTCCGCCCGTCCCCGCACTCGCCGGCGACCTCCAGGTCGGGCTGGGCGTCGATGATCGTCGACAGCCCGGTGCGGATCAGCACCTGGTCGTCGCAGATGACGACGCGGATCGGTTCGGTCACGAAGGACTCCTGGCAGGTATGCGGACCCGGACGGCGAAGCCGCCGTCCGGTTGCCGGCCTGCGCTGAAGTCGCCGCCCAGTACGTCGACGCGTTCGCGGAGCCCGGCGAGGCCTCGTCCGCTTCCGCCGGTGAGGGAGGCCTTCTGGCTGGAGCTGTCCGTGCTGACCTCCACGGTGATCTCCCTTTCGCAGTGGCGCACACGGACCGAAGTGGCGCTGCCATGAGCGTACTTGAGCGCGTTCGTGAGGGTTTCCTGCACCACCCGGTAGGCCACGAGGTCGGCGCTGCCGGTCGGCTCGGCGGGTGTGCCCTCCTCCGTGAACTCCACCGGTTGCCCGGCCCGCCGTGTCTGTTCGACGAGCGTGAGGAGCCTGCCGACGGGCGGCGGCGTGGCCCCGGTGCCGTGGTCGGGGTTGAGCAGGTTGAGCAGGTGCCGCAGGTCGGTGATGGCCCGCCGTCCGGTGTCCGTGACGGCTGTGAGGCTCTGGTCGAGGCGTTCGGGTGCGGCGGTCAGATAGCGTGCCGCCTCGGCCTGCACGACCATCGCCGTCACATGGTGGGTCACGACGTCGTGGAGTTCACGGGCGATGCGGGTGCGTTCGGCGGTCCGGGTGTCCTCGGCCACGCGGCGGCGGCGCTCGGCTTCGGCGGCCCGGCTGGTGCGGAGCCATGCCCCGACGCCCCAGGCGAGTGCCACAGCCAGGTAGAACATCACGTACTCGCTCAGCGGCTTGCCCGGGCCGACCTCGTCGAGCGCGACCGCCAGGGGGATGTACGCCGCGGTGAAGGCGAGGGCGGTGGTGCGCCGGTGGTGTTCCAGCTGGGAGGCCACGCTGATCAGCGCGATGGGCAGTGCGGTGCCCGCGAGGGTGTGGTAGCCGCGGAGCTGGTCGAGCGCGAAGCCGAGCGAGACCACGGTGAAGCAGATGACCGGCCACTGCTTGCGTCCTGCGAGCGGGAGGCACTGGAGGGCGATGGCCGCGACCGCCAGGGCGTCGAAGGGGCGGTTCGGCAGGCCGCCCACGTCTGTCCCGTTGCTGTGGTAGACCAGCGAGGCGGCGAACAGCACCAGGGCGAGGGGGACATACCAGAGTGTGGTGCCTGACCGGCGCCACAGTTCCTGGATCCGCGGGAGTCCGGTCATCGGGGAAGTGTAGTGGTGGCGGCGGCCTTGCCGGCTCGGCGGCGGAGGGGCACCAGGTTGCCGCGACGGTGGGCCAGCCACATGAACGCGATGGTGAGCAGTACGCCGAACAGCACGGAGTAGACGCTGCCTTCGGGGCCGAAGTCGCCGCCGGTGACCCACGCCGGTCCCGATGTGACGGTGTCCAGCAGGCCCTGCGGGGTGTTGTTGCCGGAGACCTCGGTGCTGAAGATGCCGCCGGCCGCGAAGTTCCAGCCGAAGTGCAGGCCGATCGGAACCCACAGGCTGCGGGTCGCGGCGTAAGCGGCGGCGAGCATGCCACCGGCCTCGATCGCGATGGCGACGGCGCCCCACAGGCTGGCGTTGGCGTTGAGGAGGTGCATGGCGCCGAACAGAACTCCGGTCAGCGTCAGCGAGATCCAGGTTCCGGTGCGCTCCTCGATGACCCGGAACAGGACGCCGCGGAACATCAGTTCCTCGGTCACGGCGGCGGCCGCCATGAGACCGACCAGCCCGACCGCGCCGGTCGGGGAGCCGAGGCCGTTGATCTCGTAGTGGGCGTTGAAGTAGATGTTCGTTATGACGGCGCCGAACAGCGCGAGGCCGATCAGCGTCCCCCGGCCGATCGCGGGCACGGCGCCCTTGCGGGCCACTTCGGTGGACGGGCGGTGCTCGGTCCTGCGCACCACCCATCCGTAGGCGAGCACGGCGAGCACGGACACCAGGAGTCCCAGGACAAGTTGGAGCCACGGGCTGCCGTCCAGGCTGTAGACGATCTGACCGCCGATCAAGTTGGCCAACACGACGGTCAACAGTTGCCAAACGATCCTCATGAGCGCTCCTTAGCCGGCTTCGCGACCGGGGTGCCGCGGCGCCTCGAACGCTACGGATCGGGCGTCCGCGAATCGTCACCTCACGGTGGACACCTGCGTGTGGCTCACGTGGGGGACAAGCCACACGGGGAGATCAATTCGCTTGAGCGGCCCCTGCGTCTGCGGGGAGGATCGTCCGCATGTTCTCGCGCAGGAGTACCCGCCCCACGTCCCCCGATCTAGCCGCGGCCTGGGAGCGACTCGACGAGGGCGACGTGCCGGGCGCGCTGCGCGAGCTGCGGCGGGCCCCGTCGGCGCCGCTGGGGGAGGTCGCGGCGGTGGTGGGCCGGGCCGCCGGGGCGGCCGGGTTCGACGACCTCCGGCAGGCTGCCGTGGCCCTGGCCGCGCATCCCGACCGGGTGCGGCACCTCCACGCCTACGGGTACGCCTGCGTGGAACGCGGTGTGCCCTACCTGGCGATACCCGCTCTCCAGGAAGCGCTGCGTCTTGAGCCGGCGTCCTCCGGCATGCTCCGTGAGCTGGTCTCCGCGTACGAGGACGAGGGCCGGCACCGCGATGCCGTCGACGCGCTGCTCGCACACGAGGGCGGCCTCGAGGACTGGCCCGATCGCTACCTCCTGGTCTTCAACGCCGTCCTCGCGGGTGACCTGGAGCTGGCCCGCCGTCAGCACTCCCGTCTGCCCGGCCCGGACGAGGACGTCTGGCTCGGCGCGCGGGACCGGCAGAACCGTGTTCTGGGGCGCGCGGCGGCCGTCGGGCCGGTGAGTCCGCTGGACCACTCGGATCTCCGCGGCTGGCAGTACGTCATGGGCGGCACCGTGCTGGGGACGCTCTCCCCGCACGGTTACGACGCGGGGATGACCGGCCGGTACGCATGGTTCCAGGACTCCCACGACCAGTGCCTTCAGGGTCTGTTGAGGCTCAGGGCGGTGCTGGAGGCCGGCGGGGTCCGGCCGCGCTCGGTGTCCCTGCTGCCGGACCGGGGTAGCAGGATCCTCGGCCTGGCCGCGGCCGAGGTGCTGGGCCTGCCGGCGGAGCCCTTCGAGCCGGGGCGGGAGGACACCGTCGTCATCGCCTACGACCTGGAGGGCACCGCGGACAGCGACCAGGGCGCCGAGGCGCTCGGGCAGCTCTTCCACCGGGCGCCGGGCCAGGTGCTGCACGAGCACGCGAGCTGCTGGACCGACCCGCCCGCCGTCACCGCCGACAGCGTCACGCTGCTCCACCAGTCGGT
This sequence comes from Streptomyces sp. NPDC102441, assembly GCF_044765585.1. NCBI lineage: Bacteria > Bacillati > Actinomycetota > Actinomycetes > Kitasatosporales > Streptomycetaceae > Streptomyces > Streptomyces sp. NPDC102441. Next base: position 102,581 of record NZ_JBIWKH010000023.1, on the reverse strand, counting down.
CGTGCCCCCGTGGGGGGAGACTCTCCGGCTGGGCGACGACGGCGAAGCGGAGCGCGGGGAGGCCGACGGAAGGCCGGAGGCGGAGATCGCCGCCGACATCGTGGGCGCCGATCCGGCGCCGGACGGCGGGGACGGGGAGACTCCGGCCGATCCCGTCGAGAAGCTCACGGACTTCGTCTCGGCCGTGCGCGGCTCCTGGCTCCAGGGCGAACGGGCCCGGCTGATGTCTTCGGGCCCTGTGGCCAGTTCACGCTTCCTCTGACCCGGGCGGTCTTCCGTGAGGTCAGGGCCAGTCGACGAGGGCCATGAACGCCACGAAGGCGACACAGACGACTGCGGGCGCGGCTATGGAGAGCAGCACCCGAGCCGCGGCCTGGCGTCGGCGCCAGGGCAGGGCCCAACTCGCCACCAGGACGACGAGGGACAGCACGAGACCGGTGCAGAGGGCGGCCCATGCCGCGTTGAAGGAGTCGGTGAAGCGGTCGGCCTGTGCGCCGTCGCAGGAGTCGCACGCCATGGGCGACAGGCCGCCGAAGAACAGGGCGAGGGCCGCTGCGGGCAGAGTGACGAGCGTGGAGATCAGCGGCCCGGCCCAGGCGTGCGGTGAGCGGGGGTTCAGGGGGTCGTCCGGCATGCGTACGAGTCAACTCTGTTATGAGGCGGGGCACATGAGTGCTCGTACTCAGAAGTAACGTCGGTCCCGGGGGGCTCCCCCAGGGAGGGCCGGGGGCCCGCCGCACTGTGGAATCGTGCGCCCCTTGCGAGGCTGAGTGGGCAGGTATCCGTACGCACCCGGGAGCACCATGACCGTCTCCGCGACACCGCCCCCTCCGACCGCCCGGCCTCGGTCCCGCCGACTGAGGGCGCCCCTGGCCGCACTCTGCTGCGCGCTCCTGCTCGGCGGGCCGGCGGCGGCTGCCGCCGTGGCCGCGCCGCCATCTGCCCACGCGCAGGGCCGGCACCAGGGGCGGGGCACGCTGGTCTCCGCCGAGAAGCTGTACACGCTGGCCACCCCCGAGGACGTGGCCGCCGAGCTGGCGGCGGCGGGGTTCGCGGGTGACACCGTCCGGCACGGCGTGGTCGCGTACAGGCTGGTCTACCGCACCGTCGACCCGCACGGGCGCCCCACCACGGCGAGCGGGCTGTTCGTGCTGCCGCTCACGGGCGAGCGACGTCTACGAGCGGTCTCCTTCGCGCACGGCACGGGCAGCCACAAGGACGACTCCCCGTCCATGCGGCGCGCCACGTTCGTGTCCGCCCCGGTCGTCGCACACGCGGCGGCGGGGTCGACGGGGGTCGCGCCCGACTACCTGGGCATGGGCAAGGGCCCCGGTCCGCACCCGTGGATGGACATCGGCTCGGAGACCACGGCCTCCCTGGACATGCTGCGCGCGGCCCGCGCCTTCGCGCCCCGCACCGGTCACGCACTGGAGCGCGACGTCATGGTCACGGGCTTCTCGCAGGGCGCTTCGGCGGCTCTGGGCCTCGGCAGGGCGCTGGAGGCGGGCGAGGACCGGTGGTTCAGGCTGGGCGCGCTGGCGCCGGTCAGCGGCGCGTACGACTTCGGCGGTACGGAGCTGCCCGCTCTGCTCAGGGGTGACGTGAAGGGCAAGTCCGGCGCGGTCTACGCGGCGTACACGCTGGTGGCGTTCAACCGGCTCCACCACATCTACGACAGCCCGCGGGAGGTCTTCGACGACGATTACGCCGACCATGTCGAGGAGCTGTTCGACGGCGCGCACACGGGGGAGCAGCTGATGCGGGGCATCCCGGGGGACGTGGACGAACTGCTCACCGACCGTGGCCGTGAGGTGCTGGGGCATCCGGCAGGAGCGATGGCGGACGCCCTGCGTACGACGGACGCGGTGTGCACCGACTGGGTGCCGGACGCCCCGGTCCGGCTGTACATGGCGGCCGGCGACGAGCAGGCCGTCACCGCCAACACCGAGCACTGCCGGGCGGCCCTGCGGGGGAACGGAGTGGACGCCCCGGTCGTCGATCTCGGTGCGGTCGACCACCAGGAGTCGCGTCACCTGGGGTCCAACGTCGCGGCCACGTCGGCGATCGTCCGCTGGTTCGGGGATCTGCGATGAACTGAGCCCGTCGTGCCGGGGCAGCTCCGGCGGGGGCGTCGTCGGGAGGTTACGGACGGCCCAGCAGCCCTTATCGGCCGGATTCCTGTCCGTAACCTCCCGATGCCGCGTCGCGTACCCACCGAGGGTCAGGGTTGACGTGCGGTTGGCCCTTCACGAAGACGGTGGGTACGGTCTCGTTGCCGTTGTTGGCTTCTCTCACCACTGCCGCGCCGGCCGGGTCACGCCAGATGTCGACCCAGTGCAACTTGTGGGCGCTGCGGCCCAACCGGAAGCGCAGGCGCAGGCAGTACTTGCAGCCCGACCGCCAGAAGACGACGGGCCTGCCGTCGGACTCGCTACGGCGCTGCGCCTCCGACGCGCTGATCGACCTCGGGAAGACCAGAGGCGAGTACACGCTCGCGAGAGCCACGAACACCAGTAGGGATACAGCGGCTTCGCCGGGGCCCCCATCGAGGGCGCGCCCAGCTGCGACGACTGAGCCGCAGAACACAAGCAGCATCGGCAAGATCCACGCGCGCATCATGATGGCGCAGGCTATCGCCGATGCACCAGTGCTGCCAGGGCCTGGTTCAGGTTGTACTCGGCGATGTCCGCCATGAACGCGCGGCCGGGAAAGTCCCCGTCGAGCAGCCGCAGCGGGCCCGCTGTCAGCGACAGCCGCTGTGCGAGCATGTACAGCGCGACCCGGGCCTCGTCCAGTCCGTCCACCTCCAGCGGCAAGTAGGCGTCGTGCAGGCGGATCCGCAGAAAGACGTGCTCCCACTCCACGTCGAAGTACATCGCGCCCTCGATGTCGATCACCACTGGGTTTCCGTGCGTGTCCACCAGCACGTGGTCGGGACCCAGTTCACCGTGCACGACCGCGTACTCCGTGCGCGGTCGCACCTCTGCCGCCAGGCCCCGCAGCCGCTCTTCCAGCTGTTCGTGTGCTCCCGCGATCCGTGGGTCACGCGAGGCCGCCTCGGCGAGGTCCCGCAGAGCACGGTCCAGGACGACCTCCTCGCACGATGTCCCGTGCGACGTGCCTCCTCCGTCGACCACGGCGACCTTGCCGTAGGCGGGCGCCCGATGACGTCGCATCGCCTCCAGCGCGTCCCGGAGCCGGGCCATGACCGGGACAGCCGCGCTCGGGTCGCGCGCGAGCAGTTTCTCCAGGCTCTCGCCCGGAAGGTCCTCGACGATCGCGAGGCCGGCCGGACCGTGGGTGCCGTCATGGTCGAGGAGACGGATCGCCGGGACGCGGGCACCCAGGGCCTCTCGTTTGGATCAGGCTGGGCTCGCGTGCCCTGGCGCCGCACCTCGCGGCGTTGTCGTCAATCAACAACGCTCCGCGTTGCCTCAATCCTCCGCCTTGCGATGCACGGCACCAGACCCCGCTCCCTGATCCAGCCTGATCCAAACGAAAGACCCTAGTCCGTCCAGTCGCGCGTGCGCCGCTTCGAACAGGTCCGGTCCGAGGCCGGGCGAGAAGGGGTCGGCGAGGTCGTCGTCGCCCTCGGCCGCCGGCCAGTAGTTCTCGGTGTCGTCCCACACGTAGGCGATCGCCGTCGACGCGTCGTCCATCCTCAGGCGGTACACGCCCTTCTTGCTGCCGCCCGCGACCCGCTCGACCGCCTCAAGCCGCCGCCCGCCGCCCAGCGCGGCCCGCGCGGCACCCGCCAGTTGCTCCCGCGTCACTGCCCTGGGTGCCACGTCCGTACCGCCTCTCCGTCACGACAGTCCGCGCACTCTACGGGAGCACCGGCGCGGGGCGGCCGGTCGCCTGCTCGTGGTTCGCGCGCACGCCCACGGCGGCGTACTCCGGCGTGGTGCCGGTGTACGCCGCCGTGGGCGGGAGGGGTACCGCGCTTGTCACGCCCGATGCGAAGGTCCGTACATGAGCCGTCAGTACTTGAGGGCGTCATCCATCTCGGTCTGCCAGAAGGTGACGGCCAGCTTGCTGTCGACGTACACGTCCTTGGCCAGCGGGACGCTCACCATGTTGCCCGCCTGGCCCCTGTCCGTGTTCTGGAAGGCGACTTCCAGGTCCTCGGCGGTGCGGCCGTTCGAGCCGCTGCCGTCGGCCGACGAGGTCAGGACGCCGGCGTAGGCGGACTGGCCGGGGGAGAGCGTGACGACGGCCTGCGGCTGGCTCTCCTCGATGACCGGGGGGACCGACTGCGCATCGCTGAACTTCAGGAACGGGTAGTAGTAGGCGTCGCAGTCCGTCGAACCGGTGTTGGTCACCGTCAGCAGCATGTGGTTGACGGGGCGCTGGACGCTCGTCATCGTGAGCTTCGTGTTCGTGTCCGTGCAGGTGACCCTGGACTCGCTGTCGCTCTTGGTGTCCTGCGGCTTCGCGACAGTCTTCGCGACAGCCTTCGGGGCGGCGGAACCGGAATTCTTGGCGGTGCCCGAACCGGAATCGACGGTTCCGGTGTCTCCGGCGGCCGCCTCCTTGTTCTTGCCCGTGTCCGCCGCCGGAGCTGCCGGAGCCGCCGAGGTGGCGTCGGCCGGCTTCTGGGGCGCGGGGGCCTCGGCGTCGAACGCCGCCGGCGCCGGGTTGCCGCTCTGGCAGGCCGTGAGGGACAGGGCGGCGATCAGGGCGGCGGTGCCCAGGACGGAGGTGCGGGCGGCGCGGCGGAAGCGAAGGTTGCGCATGAGAAGGTTCTCCCCGTTCGAAGGCGGTCGGTGCCCGGGGCGCCGTTTTGGCGCCCTGCGGTGCGGGCGGGTGTACTGGTCGCTGACGTGTGATCAGTGGCGCTACAGGAGTGTGATGACGACTGCGATGCAGACGATCAGTACTCCTGCGGCGACCGCGTCGGTCAGGCTGAGTTCAGGTCGAGTACGCACGGTGGCTCCCGGGACAGGTGAGGGTGGGATGTACGAGTCGCGGGGAACGCCGCGGTGTGTCCACATCCTTTCCAGCCCCGGATTGCCGTGGCAACAGATGCCGGGGCATGCGGGACGCTGGAACGCTCGCAGGCGCTTGACCTGCACGAACATCGCTTCCCTGGGACGCCGTTCCGGGAAGGAAACGGAAGGGAACGGTCGGGGTGGGCACAGAGATCCAGGACTTCGCGGCGCTGCTCAGAGGGCTGAAGGAGCGGTCCGGTCTCAGCTACGGGGCGCTCGCGCAGAAGCTGCACATGAGCACGTCGACCGTGCACCGTTACTGCAACGGTGACGCCGTTCCTCATGACTACGCGCCCGTCGAGCGCTTCGCGCGGGTGTGCCGGGCGTCCTCCGACGAGTTGATGGCCCTGCACCGGAAATGGATCCTGGCCGACGAGGCGAAGCGGCGGGGCACGCGGAAGCCGGAGGCGGGCGGGTCCGCCCCTCCCGTGCCCGCCGCGCCTGAGGCTGCCGTTCCCGTGCCCGCCGCGCCCGGGCAGGTCGAAGCGGAAGCAGAACGTCAGGCGGAGACGGAACCCGCAGTGGAGTCCGTGCCGGAGGACGTGACGCCCGAGGGGGGCGGCCCCGGTACCGAGCCCCCTCCCCGCCGCCGCACCACCAGGAGGCTGCGCGTCCTGCTCACCGCGGTGGCGGTCGTGGCTCTCACCGTGCCCACGGCCCTCGCCGTGCGTGCCCTCGGCGACGACGGTCCGGCCGACGGCGACCGGCGGACAGACGCGGCGCCCAGTCACGCGCAGGCCGTTCCCAGCGGCCGTGTGAGCGGGCACGGGGCCGTGAAGCCGAGCAGGAGTGCCAGTGCGTCGGCGTCGGCCGGGGCGAGCGCTTCGGTGTCGGCAGGGGGCGGCCCCGCCAAGCCCTCGCCGTCCCCGAAAGGGCCGGTGAGCGGCAGCGCCGTGCCGGTGAACGCGACCATCAGTTCATATGACTGGGGATCGCCCTGTGGGAAGTACTACCTGCTCCACCAGGACCCTGACGACGTCCCGAAGCCCCCGGACCCGCAGGACAGGCGGAGCTGGGCGCGGGCGCGCGGAGGGGTGGACGGGGGAGGCCTGAAGCTGGAAGTCACCGTCCAGGGCCTCTCGAACGAGGTCGTCGTGCTGAAGGAACTGAACGTCCGCATCGCCGGCCGGAACCCGGCGCTCGACTGGAGCGCGTACTCGATGGGCGAGGGGTGCGGGAGCGGGATCACCCCGCAGTCCTTCGCGATCGACCTCGACGACGGAATGCCCCTGCCGAAGCCCGTCGCGGGGAAGCAGGGCGACACGGTGGTCCCGGCGACGGAATTTCCGTACCAGGTGAGTTCCACGGACGTGGAGGTGTTCCGCATCGACGCCCACGTGGAGGAGTATGACGTGGCCTGGTACCTGGAGCTCCAGTGGACCAGCGGCGGTCAGAGCGGGGTGCTGCGCATCGACGACGGAGGCCGGCCCTTCCGCACGAGCAGCATCACCGGCAGGCCGGAGTACCTCTACCAGTACGACACGAAGGTGTGGCAGGAGCGGCAGAGCTGACCGCGGGGGCGGTGCCGCCGCGAGCGCCCGCACAGGCTCGCTGCCGGGCGAGACCCCACGCGTACGACGACGGCGGCCCCGCACACCACGTCACGTGGTGTGCGGGGCCGCCGCGCGGAGCGCTCAGAGGCGCTCGGGCGTCCTGATGCCGAGCAGCGCCATGCCCTGGTGCAGGGTGCGGGCGGTGAGGTCGCAGAGGAAGAGCCGGTTCTCGACGACCTCGGCCGGGTTCTCGTCGCTCAGGACGTGGCACTGGTCGTAGAACGTCGTGTAGTGCGAGGCGAGCTGGTAGAGGTACGCGGCCAGCTTGTGAGGCTCGTACCCCGCCGCCACCTCGGACAGCACCTCGTCGAACTGGTCCAGGTGCAGGCCCAGCGCCCGCTCGGCCGGGGCCAGGTCCAGCTCCGGGTGCGCGGCGGGCTCGGCGTCGCCCGCGTTGCGCATGATCGACCGGATCCGGGCGTAGGCGTACTGGAGGTACACCGAGGTGTCGCCGTTGAGCGACACCATCTGGTCCAGGTCGAACTTGTAGTCCCGCACGGCAGAGGTCGACAGGTCGGCGTACTTCACTGCTCCGACGCCGACGTAACGGCCGTTCTCGACGATCTCGTCCTCGGTCAGGCCCACCTTCTCGGCCTTCGCGCGGACTACCGCGGTGGCCCGCTCGACCGCTTCGTCGAGGAGGTCCTCAAGACGGACGGTGGTGCCCTCACGGGTCTTGAACGGCTTGCCGTCCTTGCCGAGGACCGTGCCGAAGGCCAGCTGGTGCGCCTTGACGTCCTCGCTCAGCCAGCCGGCGCGGCGGGCCGTCTCGAAGACCATCTTGAAGTGCAGGGACTGCCGGGCGTCGACGACGTAGAGCAGGGTGTCGGCCTTGAGGTCCTGCACCCGGTTGCGGATCGCGGAGAGGTCGGTCGCCGCGTAGCCGTAGCCGCCGTTGCTCTTCTTGACGATCAGCGGGACCGGGTTGCCGTCCGGGCCCTTCACGTCGTCGAAGAACACGCACAGCGCGCCCTCGGAGCGGACGGCGACGCCCGTCTCCTCCAGGATCCGGCAGGTCTCCTCGAGCATGTCGTTGTACCCGGACTCGCCGACGATGTCGGGGTCGTCGATCTCCATGTCGAGCTTGTCGAAGACGGAGTTGAAGTAGATCTTCGACTCGTCGACGAACCGCTGCCAGTGCGCCAGCGTCTCCGGGTCACCGGCCTGGAGGGCCACCACCCGGTCACGGGAGCGCGCCTTGAACTCCTCGTCGGAGTCGAAGAGGACCCGCGAGGCCTTGTAGACGCGGTTCAGCGACGACATCGCCGCGTCGCCGTCCGCCTTGTCGCCCTCGTGCTTCAGCTCGTCCGGGTGCTCGAAGAGATACTGGATGAGCATGCCGAACTGGGTGCCCCAGTCGCCGATGTGGTGGCGCCGGACGACGTGCTCGCCGGTGAACTCGAGGATCTGGACCATCGCGTCACCGATGACCGCCGACCGCAGGTGGCCGACGTGCATCTCCTTGGCCACGTTGGGCTGGGCGTAGTCGACCACGGTGGTGCCCGCGTCGGCCTTCACCGGGACGCCGAGCCGGTCGCCGTCGGCGGCACGCGCGGCGAGCGTCCGGATGATCGCCCCGTCGGTGAGCGTGATGTTCAGGAAGCCGGGGCCTGACACCTCGATGTCCTTGATCAGGTCACCCGTGGGGAGGGCCGCCGTGACCTGGGAGGCGAGCTCGCGCGGGTTGCCCTTGAGCTTCTTGGCGAGCGCGAGGATGCCGTTGGCCTGGAAGTCGGCCCGGTCGCTTCGGCGCAGCAGCGGGTCCGCGGTGCCGGCATCCGGCAGAGCTGCCGTCAGGGCGTCCGCCAGCTGCTGCTGGAGCGTGGAAGCGAGGGAAGGGACCGAGGCCATGAGCCGGCTGCCGTTTCGGTAGAGGACAAGGGAACACCCCAGTATCCCACGGGGTGCAAAGCCGTTTTCGCGCTGCGGGTGGTACCTGGGAGAATGGGGGTGCCCTCATGGGTGACGCCCCTACGAGTCCTACACGAGAGAAGGACGTGCCGACCGTGGCTTCGAGTCAGAGCAGCACCGAGACCGACTGGGTCTCCCGCTTCGCGGACGATGTCATCGCCGAATCGGAGCGACGTGCGCCTGGCAAACCGGTCGTCGTCGCGTCCGGGCTCTCCCCGTCCGGCCCGATCCACCTGGGCAACCTCCGCGAGGTCATGACCCCGCACCTGGTCGCCGACGAGATCCGCCGCCGCGGCCACACCGTGCGCCACCTGATCTCCTGGGACGACTACGACCGCTACCGCAAGGTGCCGAACGGCGTCGAGGGTGTCGACGACTCCTGGCAGGCGCACATCGGCAAGCCGCTGACCTCTGTGCCGGCCCCGGCCGGGTCGTCGTACGCGAACTGGGCCGAGCACTTCAAGGCCGCGATGACCACGGCCCTGGACGAGCTCGGTGTGGAGTACGACGGCATCAGCCAGACCGAGCAGTACACGGCGGGCACCTATCGCGAGCAGGTCCTGCACGCGATGAGGCACCGGGCCGACATCGACGCCGTCCTGGACCGCTACCGCACAAAGAAGGACGGCGCGGCGGGCGGAAAGGGCGGCAAGAAGCCGCAGCAGAAGAAGGTCGACGAGGCCGAGCTGGAGGCCGCCGAGGGCTCCGGCGCGGCGGACGAGGACGACGGCAGCTCGAACGCCGCCGGCTACTTCCCGTACAAGCCCTACTGCGGCAACTGCGAGAAGGACCTCACCGTCGTCACGGCGTACGACGACGACACCACCGAGCTGAACTACACCTGCTCGGCGTGCGGCTTCGCCGAGACCGTCCGGCTCAACGAGTTCAACCGAGGCAAGTTGGTCTGGAAGGTCGACTGGCCGATGCGCTGGGCCTACGAGGGCGTGATCTTCGAGCCCAGCGGCGTGGACCACTCCTCGCCCGGATCCTCCTTCGTCGTCGGCGGCCAGATCGTGCGCGAGATCTTCGACGGGGTCCAGCCGATCGGACCGATGTACGCGTTCGTCGGGATCTCCGGCATGGCGAAGATGTCCTCCAGCAAGGGCGGCGTGCCGACCCCGGCCGACGCGCTGAAGATCATGGAGGCGCCGCTGCTGCGCTGGCTGTACGCGCGCCGCAGGCCCAACCAGTCCTTCAAGATCGCCTTCGACCAGGAGATCCAGCGTCTGTACGACGAATGGGACTCGCTGGGCCGCAAGGTGGCCGACGGCACGGTGCTGCCCGCCGACGCCGCCGCCTACGCCCGGGCCGTCGGCACGGCCGCCGGGGAGCTGCCCAGCACCCCCCGCCCGCTGCCGTACCGCACGCTCGCCTCGGTCGCCGACATCACCGCCGGTGCCGAGGACCAGACGCTGCGCATCCTCAGCGAGCTCGACCCGGAGAACCCGCTGACCTCACTCGACGAGGCACGGCCCCGGCTCGACCGCGCCGAGAGCTGGATCACCACCCAGGTGCCGGCCGAGGCCCGCACCATCGTCCGGGACGAGCCGGACAAGGAGCTGCTCGGCTCCCTGGACGAGCAGGGCCGTGAGTCGCTGCGGCTGCTGCTGGAAGGGCTCGACTCGCACTGGTCGCTGGACGGGCTGACCACCCTGGTCTACGGAGTGCCGAAGGTGCTGGAGGGGCTGGCGCCGGACGCCAGGCCGACGCCCGAGCTGAAGGTGGCCCAGCGCTCCTTCTTCGCGCTGTTGTACCGGCTGCTCGTCGGCAGGGACACCGGGCCGCGCCTGCCCACGCTCCTCCTCGCGGTCGGGGCGGACCGGGTGCGGACGCTGCTCGGCGCGTAGCACCCAGGATGTGAGAACGGGCGGGCCGCTCAGCGGCCCGCCCGTTCTGTCGTTCGTCGCGCCCTACGCGATGTGGTCCGCGGCCATCTCGTTGTCGAAGCGCTGCTTGAAGCCGGGCAGCAGCTTGCGGAGCAGAGCGGCGCTGCGCGGGTGACGGACGTTGTGGCCGTCCGAGAGGTGTATGTCGAGCACCTCGGCGCTCGGGTAGTCCTGGTGCTGGTGCGTGTACGCGGTGAACACGTCGTACGCGATCTCGCCGAACTCGATCTCGTCCTCGGACCGTTCGGCCGGGTCGGCCTCCTGGGCCGCGTCATGCTCCGGCTCCTGCCGCTGCCCGGGTTCCGGTTCCGCCGAGCGGGGGTGCGGGAACGCGCCGATCGTGCCCACGTTGCCGAGCGGGCGGGTCCGGCCGGGGCCCGAGGGGATCATCACCGGGGTCGGGTCCATGCCCTCTTCGTACCCCGGGTCGTATGCGCCCTCGTACGCCTCGTCCAGGACCTTGGGCGCCGCGAACCAGGGGCTGTCGTGCGAGCCGGGGTCATCCTGGGGGTACTGCTGTTGAGCCTGCTGGTGCTGGTGCTGGGGCTGGTGCTGTTGGTCGTAGGCGTCGTACGGGGTGGCCTGATGCTGCGGCTGGGGCTGCGGGTCGTACGGGAGTTGGGGGTGCTGCTGCTCGGTCTCCACAGCCGCCGGTGCGGGCGGCAGCAGCGCCGGTTCGATGCCCGCGGCGGCGAGGCCGGCCGGGGCGGTCTCGGCGAGTGGGACACCGTACTTCGCCAGACGTAGCGGCATCATCGACTCGACGGGGGCCTTGCGGCGCCAGTTGCGGCCGAATCGGGCCTGGAGGCGGGCCTGGTAGATCAGCCGGTCCTGTTCGAGCTTGATGACCTGCTCGTAACTGCGCAGCTCCCACAGCTTCATCCGGCGCCACAGCTTGAACGTGGGGACGGGGGAGAGCAGCCAGCGGGTGAGGCGGACGCCCTCCATGTGCTTGTCGGCGGTGATGTCCGCGATCCGGCCCACCGCGTGCCGCGCGGCCTCGACGGAGACGACGAACAGGATGGGGATCACGGCGTGCATGCCTGTGCCCAGCGGGTCGGGCCAGGCGGCGGCGCCGTTGAAGGCGATCGTCGCCGCGGTGAGCAGCCAGGCGGTCTGACGCAGCAGCGGGAAGGGTATGCGCATCCACGTCAGCAGCAGGTCCAGCGCGAGCAGGACGCAGATGCCCGCGTCGATGCCGATCGGGAAGACGACCGAGAAATCGCCGAAGCCCTTTTCCTCCGCGAGTTCACGGACGGCGGCGTACGAGCCCGCGAAACCGATCGCGGCGATGAGCACGGCGCCGGCGACGACCACCCCGATGAGTACGCGGTGTGTGCGTGTCAGCTGCATTGCGGCCACCCGCGATCCCCTCCCGACTTCGACGAGCCGGCTCCACTTCGGCACCCGGCGCGGGCACAGCCTGGCACATGGCTGCCCGGCGCGTTGCGTGGGGAGGGGCCGAAGCCCGGTGCTCGGGGGAGCACCGGGCTTCGTAAAGGCACCTCTGGGCAGGGGAGTCGGCGCTCCCGCCGGGTTCAGGTCACGACTTGTCGGCGCTCTTCGCGGACGACTTCGCGGACGCCTTGTCCGAGGTCTTTTCCGAAGCCTTGGCGGACGGGGAGGCCGAGGACTTCCCGTCTCCGGCGCCGACCGCCGCGACGGCCTCCTTGGCGGCCTTCTGGGCGTCCTTGAGCATGTCCGCGGAGGAGGGCTTCTTGGCACCCGCGAATCCGGCCCCGTTGTAGGTGACGCTGACGACGACGTTGCCCGTGCGAGCCACGACCGTCGCGTACTCGAAGTCCTCCTTCGACTTGCTGAGGCCGTACGTCACGGAGGTGGCCTGCTCGCCGAGACCGGTGGCGGGCTTGGCCGAGACCTTCTCGGCACCCTCGGTCGCCTGGGCCTTGGAGACCTGCTTCGTGTACTCGTCCGTCGCGCGCTTGGCGCCGCTGCCCAGGGACTGGTCCGATTCGAAACGGGTCAGGCCGACGTCGAGCCAGCGGTACTGCGAGCCCTTGACGCCGTTGTCGTCCAGGCCGTTCCAGGAGCAGCCGCCGCGGCTCGCGGTGTCGCTGGACTTGCCCGGGGTGCCGCCCTTGGTCTTGGCCTTCGGAACCAGGTCCTCGATGGTCTTCTTGGCGATCGAGGTGCAGGCGTCGGGCAGCGCGGTGAACTTCGCGGGCTCGACGGCCGGCTCGGTCTTCTTCGCGCTCGGAGACGCCGAGGAGTCCGAGCTCTTCGCGTCGCCGGAGTCCGACGAGCAGCCGGCGACGACGAGCATCACCGGAACGGCGGCGCAGGCGAGTATGCGGGACAGTCGCGGGGCTGATCGGTGCATGGTTCCTTCACTCGGACGGCACGGCGGTCTCGGTCGTGCGGTGGTCGGTCGGTACGTCGCTGCGTCGGGAAGTGCGTCGGTCGGTACGTCGGTCGGGGGCCACGGTACGACGGACGGCGACCGGATGCCGCCTTCGGCCGGAGGCCCGGGGACGTGCCCGGGACCCCGGCCGGAGGGCGCCGGGGCCCGGTCAGTCGCTGAGCGCCTCGTCCAGATTCCGCGCCAGGGCCTGGGCCTTCTCCTGCAGTTCCCTGCTGTCGGGAACCTCGGTGACGCCGGCCGGCTGCTCGGTGTAGTGCACGGTCACGATGACGTTCGATGTGCGGAATACCACGCTCACGGTGCGGTGCTGTGCGGTGGAACCTGCCCGGGTGAGCGCATCGTCCAGAAATGCGGCATCCCCGAGGTCGTCGAGCAGCCGCGGCCGGAGGTCCGCGTCGGGATCGGCGTCGGTGGTGCTGCCGGACGGGTCGGCGGAAGGGCCGGCCGACGATGTGCCGCTCGGAGAGCCGGACGGTGTGCCCCCGGCCGGTGCGGAGGCCGATCCGCCGGCCGACGTGGAGGCCGATCCGCTGGGCGTCTCGCTGGGGGTGGCCCCGGACGCCGTGGGAAGGTCGGCGGCCTCCTCCTCCTTCGTGTACACCTCCCGGGCGCGGTCGTCGTCGCTCACGGAGGGGTCGTACGACACGACGCGCTCGAAGTCGATGGACAGATTCCGGGAGGCGTCCGGGGCGTCCGACTTCCAGCGGCAGCCGACCTTGCGGTCGGTGTCGTAGGTGACGGTGGCCGTGCCCTCGTACACCTTCTCCTGCTGGTCCTCGGGCAGCTCGGCGGCGCCCGGCAGCAGGTCCTTGAGCGTGGAACGCGGTACGGCGCTGCATGACTCGGGCAGCGTCCGGTACTTCCCGGGAGGCGCGGCCGTGACCGTCGGGCTGCCGGGCTTGCTGTCGGCGTCGGGGTCGTCGGCGCCGGAGCCGGCGCTGCAGCCGGCGACGAGCGCTACGAGAAGCGCGACGCCGGGTACGTACGCCATGTGTCGCACGGTCCCAGGCTCCCTTCGGTACGAAAACGGGTTGCCGCTCGATAGCGGCCGATGGACACAATGTGTATCGCACGCACCGCTGTGGATGCCGGTCGGCCGACCTGTATGCCGACCTCGGCACCGGTTTTGCGCTTTCAGTATTTTTCGGGGGAATCGAGGGGTTATGTCGTATGTAGAGGTGCCGGGTGCGCAGGTTCCGATCCGTATGTGGGCGGATCCGGCGTCGGTCGAGGACGGCGCGATGCAGCAGCTGCGGAACGTGTCCACGCTGCCCTGGATCAAGGGCCTCGCGGTCATGCCGGACGTCCACTACGGCAAGGGCGCGACCGTCGGCTCGGTGATCGCGATGCACGGCGCGGTCTGCCCGGCCGCGGTGGGCGTGGACATCGGCTGCGGGATGTCGGCAGTGAAGACGTCGCTCACGGCCAACGATCTGCCGGGCGACCTCTCGCGGCTCCGGTCGAAGATCGAGCAGGCGATTCCGGTGGGCCGGGGGATGCACGGCGACACGGTCGACCCGGGCAAGCTCCACGGCTTCCCGACGAGCGGCTGGGACGACTTCTGGTCGCGGTTCGACGGGATCGCCGAGGCGGTCAAATTCCGGCAGGAGCGCGCCACGAAGCAGATGGGAACGCTCGGATCGGGCAACCACTTCATCGAGTTCTGTCTCGATGAGGCCGGATCGGTGTGGCTGATGCTGCACTCCGGCTCCCGGAACATCGGCAAGGAGCTCGCCGACTTCCACATCGGGCAGGCCCAGAAGCTCCCGCACAACCAGGGCCTCATCGACCGTGACCTGGCGGTCTTCATCGCCGACACCCCGCAGATGGCGGCGTACCGCAATGATCTTTTCTGGGCTCAGGAGTACGCCAAGTACAACCGCTCGATCATGATGGGCCTCTTCCAGGACGTGGTCCGCAAGGAATTCAAGAAGGCCGGGGTCACCTTCGAACCGGTCATCTCCTGCCACCACAACTACGTGGCGGAGGAGCGGTACGAAGGCATGGACCTGCTGGTTACCCGGAAGGGTGCGATCCGGGCGGGGTCCGGGGAGTTCGGGATCATTCCCGGCTCCATGGGGACCGGCTCGTACATCGTGAAGGGTCTCGGGAACGCGAAGTCCTTCAACTCCGCGTCGCACGGCGCGGGCCGGCGGATGAGCAGGAACGCGGCCAAGCGGAGGTTCTCCACGCAGGACCTGGAGGACCAGACGCGGGGCGTGGAGTGCCGTAAGGACTCCGGTGTGGTGGACGAGATCCCGGCGGCGTACAAGCCGATCGAGCAGGTCATCGACCAGCAGCGGGATCTGGTGGAGGTTGTCGCGAAGATCAAGCAGATCGTCTGTGTGAAGGGCTGAGACGGGGCCGGTCGTGTGCCGGCCCCGTCCCGCCGGGCCGCGAGGTGTTCGCGGGCCGTGGGGCGTTCACTGGGCGCGGTGGACCTTGGAGTTGGAGGCCTGGGCGCGGGGGCGGACGACCAGGAGGTCGATGTTGACGTGGCTGGGCCGGGTGACGGCCCAGGTGATCGTGTCGGCCACGTCGTCGGCGGAGAGCGGGGCGTCGACCCCCGCGTAGACCTTGGCGGCCTTCTCGGTGTCGCCGCGGAAGCGGGTGGTGGCGAACTCCTCGGTCTTGACCATGCCGGGCGCGACCTCGATCACCCTGACCGGGGTGCCGACGATCTCCAGCCGGAGGGTCTCCGCCAGCACATGCTCGCCGTGCTTGGCCGCGACGTAACCGCCGCCGCCCTCGTACGTGGAGAGACCGGCCGTCGAGGAGAGGATCACGACGGTGCCGTCCCCGCTCGCGGTGAGGGCGGGGAGCAGGGCCTGGGTGACGTTGAGCGTGCCGATGACGTTGGTCTCGTACATCTGGCGCCAGTCGGCGGGGTCGCCCGTGGCGACGGGGTCGGCGCCGAGCGCCCCGCCGGCGTTGTTGACCAGGACGGCCAGGGACCGGAAGGCGGTGGCGAATTCGTCGACGGCCGCGCGGTCGGTGACGTCCAGGGCGTAGGCCGTCGCCTGGTGGCCGGCTTCGGTGAGCTCGGCGGCGAGCGCCTCTATGCGGTCCTTGCGGCGTGCGGTGAGCACCACGCGGTATCCGGCGGCGGCCAGCTGCCTGGCGGTCGCGGCGCCGATGCCGCTGCTCGCGCCGGTGATGACGGCGATGGGGGTGGCGGCCATGCGAACTCCTCGGGCAGCTGATCGGTACGGGGCCAGGATAGGCGGGTGCCCCGGGTGCGGGCTCAGTGGTTTCGGGGGGCCTGCATGATCAACGCCATGCCGGCCAGACAGATCAGACCGAGGCCCGGCCGTCATGCGGGCAGCGGGGTGGGCGCTGCGGGTGGGCCGTGCGGGTGGGGAGGGGCGGCGAACCGGTCCGTATATAGGGGTGATTGCTGGGCAATCGGTATGTTCGGGGCATGCGAGTGACGCGTGGAGCAGTGCGGAAGGTGCCCGCCGTGACGGCGATGGTGGCGGCTGTGGTGCTGGGGCCAGGGCTGTCCGCCGTGGCCGAGCCGGCACCGCGAGGGATCGCCCCGGAGGCGGACGTGTCCCACCACGGACGCGTCTCTCTCCAGGACGAGCGGCTCTGGATCCAGCTTCGGACCGGGAACCGGGGGCCGTCGCCACTCGCCGACGCGACCGTACGGCTGCGGTTCTCCGCACCGCTCGCGACCTGGCAGAGGCTGCCCGAAGGCTGTCTGCGCAGCGACAGCCGGACGGTGCTGTGCGGGACCGGTCCGCTGCGCGTCGCCGGGGAGGCGAGGCGCACCGCCCTCGGGCTGCGCCTCGCGAGCCGGCCGGCCGAGGTCGTGGTGCGGGTGGACACCGTGTGGAACGGTGGCGCGAGCGACCGGAACCGGCGGAACGACACCCATGAGGTGCTGGCCCTTTCCACGGGTGACGCGTACGCCTTCTGAGGCCGGGGCGGGCGGGCAGGACGGCCCCCGAGGCCGCCCGCCCGCAGCCCTTCATGCCGTCGGCGCCTCGTTCCCCGCCTCGCCGAATTCGCGTACGGCGTCCGACACGATGGCTTCCAGACGGGCGTGGTGGGCGCCCCGCCAGTACACCCGCCCGCAGACGGTGCACTCTGCGAACACGTCGTAGGACGACTGCGTGCCCTGCTCCAGCCGGGAGCTCACGGAGCCCTTGTCCGCCTCCGCGAGCTCCCCGTTGCAGGCGGTGCAGCGGGTCCACGGCGCCAGTACGGGGGCGAAGCGGCCCAGGATGTCGCGGAGCTGCTCGTCGGGCCGGTCGCTGTAGACGTACGCCCCCGCCCAGATCTCCCTGCGCCTGAGCAGCCCCCGGTCACGGGAGAGCATGACGCGCCGCTGCTCTGCCGAGAGGGTGGCGAGCGCCGGGTCGCCGATGTCCTCGCTCTCGTACGCGGCGTCCACGCCCAGCAGCCGCAGCCGCCGGGCGAGCGTGCCCAGATGGACGTCGAGCAGGAAGCGCAGCGGCGCACCCGGGACCTGCTGGGGGCGTCGCACCGCCCGCACCTCGACCAGCTCGCCCGCTCCGGGGATGTGGGACACGGGCGCGGGGTGTCCGTCGACGAGGAGCTGACCGGCCTCGGTGAGCGGGATGCCGAGGGACTCCACGACGTGGCCGAGGGTCGACGAGCCGTCCGTGCTGACGGCCGTGCGTCCGCGGCGGCGGTCGTGGGCGACGAAGAGCCGCAGTTCCGGGGCTACTTCGAGGGTGATCTCGGGTCCGTTCACCCGGTCAGGATGCCATTGCGCGGGGTGCGGCGGCGAGAGGATTCCGCGGTGGCCCGCCGGTCGTCGGGGAGCCGGTCGGCCGGAGCGGGCCCGGGGCGGCTGTCAGCGCTGGGCGAAGGCCGCCGGAGGGACCCCCACCGTGGCCGCGAAGTCCCTGACCAGGTGCGCCTGGTCGCTGTAGCCGAGATCGGCGGCGAGTCCGGCCCAGTCGGGTTCGGGGTCCGCCCCGGCGCGCTGCAAGGCCTCGTGGACGCGGTGGCGGAGGATGACCCACTTGGGCCCGACCCCCACACAGGTGGAGAACAGCCGCTGCAGCGAGCGGACGGACAGGCCCCCCGCGCGGGCGAGGGCGTCGACCCGCAGCAGCGAGCGGTCCGTGCGTACGAGCTCGGCGAGCTCCGTCGCGAGCTCCGCCTGGGGGTCCGGCGGGGGCAGGAGCGACAGCAGATACGCGTCCAGTGCCGCGACCCGGGCGTCCTCGTCGGCCGGACCGAGCACGGCCCCCGCCGTCGCGGAGGCGAGCGGCCCGTGCTCCGGGGCGGCCAGCACCTCGTCGGCGGGGACCCGGCGCCCGGTCCACCCGGACACGGGCCGGTGCGGGGCGAACGGCCGGAAGGCCCCGGGCCGGAACTTCACGCCGCACACCCGTCCCCTGCCCTCAAGACGCCGGGTGAACAGGCCTTCCACGATGCCGTAGACCTCGGCGAAGCCCGCCCGCTCCGCCTCGCTGCCGTGCTCCGTCCGCTGGAAGACCAGGTGGACGCTCGGGTGCGGTACGACCTGTGAGGTGTACGGCTCAGGGAGGTCCCAGTCGATCAGCCAGTAGTGCTCCACATGCGGACGCAGCGCGGGCGAGGGGTCACGGAGGCGGAAGCGGACACGGGTGAACAGATCGGGGGCGTCGACGATGCCCCGGGTCTCACGTCCGGGTCCGGCCATGGCCGGATCCTATGGGCTGTCCCTGTCGCGTTTCTTCAAGACGCCGTGGCCGGCCGGGTGCATCGTCGGAACCATGAAGACGATCAGTGAACTACTCGAACGAGCAGCGGCGCAGGCGGTCCCCGTCGTGCGGGGCATCGACGACGGCCGGCTGGCCGGTGCCACCCCGTGCAGCGAGTACGACGTCCGGGCCCTGCTGAACCATCTCTTCCTCGTGATCGACAACTTCCGGGTCCTGGCGGCCAAGGGGTCCCCCGACTTCAGCGGGACCGATGACGTCGTCACCGGTGACTGGCGCGGCCGGTTCGAGGACGGGACGGCGCTGCTGGTGAAGGCCTGGGCCGAGCCGGGGGCGGAGGAAGGGGAATCCGGAGGCATGGCGATGCCCGCCAGGACGGTGGGGCTCATGGTGCTGGGAGACCTGACCGTGCACGCCTGGGACCTGGCACGGGCCACGGGACAGGACTTCGTGCCGGACCCGGCCGTGGTGACGGAGCTGGAGCCGGGCCTGGCGGCGATGGCCCCGCAGGCCCGGGAGATGAAGGTGTTCGGTGAGCCGTTCCCCGTGGAGCCCGGGGCTACCGCCTTCGAGCGGGTGCTGGCCGTGACGGGCCGCGATCCCGGCTGGCGTCCGGACCACCGCTGACGGCGGGGGTGTTCCCGGCCGGATGCGGGGTGGCCGGGCCGGCGTAGAGCCCGCCGAGGGCGGCGTACGAGCCCTCGACGACGGTCCCGGCCAGGATCAGTGCGTCGCGTGCGGCGGTACGGGCCGCCCGGCGGGTGTACGGCGGCGGAGGGCGCCGGCGCTGCCGTCGGCAGTCGCACACGGCGTACACCCCGCTCGCGACGACCACCGCCGGGACGGTCAGGGCCAGCAGCAGGTCATCCATGCAAGGGCCTCCTCGGGAGTCGTGCTCCTTGCATCGGCAGACCCGGCGGTGCGGCTGGAGGTCACTCTTCGGCCAATGAATGGCCGAAGGACACCCTTCGCGTCCCTGGGGCGGGGCCTCCCGGGAGCGGCCGGGCCGCCCGGTACAGGCCTGCGGCCGGGGCGGCGCGGTCGCGGGACCGGCGGTGCCGCCGTCAGGGCCACACCAGGCAGTACGCCTGGTGCCCCGCGTCGTGCAGCCGGTGGGAGAAGTCCTGCCACTCGTGGAGCAGTTGGTAGACGTGGAACGCGTCGCGCGGGCCGCCGCGGTCCGGGACCGTGGACCAGATGAAGGCCGCCGCGCCGACCGATTCCTCGCCGACGTCCCGCAGCGGGTCGACCACCGTCATCGGCAGCTTGACCACCGCGTAGTCGGGATGGAGCACGACGAGCTCCAGCGGAGGGACCTTGTTCAGGGGTATGCCCTGTATGCCGGTGAGGACCATGGCCGCCACCGTCTCGGGCTTGATCTTGCTGAACATGCCGCCCATGCCCAGCTCGTCGCCGCCCAGCTCCTCGGGGCGCATGGAAATGGGCACACGTGCGGCGGTGGCCCCGTCAGGGGCACCGAAGTACTTGTAGGTCACCCCCACCCGTCCACTGCTCCTGCTCCCCGAACCGTCGACGCCGCCCGCCTGGACGTCCCGCACGCGCTCGGCCTCGC
Organism: Streptomyces sp. NPDC102441; assembly: GCF_044765585.1. Lineage (NCBI taxonomy): Bacteria > Bacillati > Actinomycetota > Actinomycetes > Kitasatosporales > Streptomycetaceae > Streptomyces > Streptomyces sp. NPDC102441. The sequence goes on along the minus strand of NZ_JBIWKH010000023.1, from coordinate 82,603 downwards.
GCTCGGCCTTGCGCCGGTGCCGCCCTCGCCGGGCAGGCTCGGGCCCCAGGTCGTCGGTCCCTTCGCCCACTCCGCCACCGCGATGCATATCTCATCCACCCGACTACTTCTTAGGAGACACAGCCCCGCCGCGCAACCCGATCATCGTCAGTGACCTCCCCCACGGGCGTGCGGTGAAACACCTGTCCGCAAGACCGTCGACGCCTCTGACACCATGGCATGTGTGAGCTTTCCCTTATGACGCCCCAGTTTCGCAGACGCGAGGAGACTGACGCCCTTTCGTTGTACGAGCCTCATACGGGCAGCGCGCGCACCCTGCTCACCGGCGGCCGGGAATACCGGCCAGGCCCCCCGAATCCCGAATCGCAGATCAGGACCAAAGTGGCGTATTCATACGAAGCCCCAGTTTCGCAGACGCTTTTCGACCGTGCGTCCCTCGTGACGCCCGGCGGCGTGAACTCTCCCGTGCGTGCCTTCCGGGCCGTGGGCGGTACGCCCCGGTTCATGGTGTCCGGTACGGGCCCGTACCTCACCGACGCCGACGGCCGTGAGTACGTCGACCTCGTGTGTTCGTGGGGGCCGATGATCCTCGGCCACGCGCACCCCGACGTCACCGCCGCCGTCCAGGACGCGGTGGCCCGGGGTACCTCGTTCGGTACGCCGGGGGAGGGCGAGGTCGCGCTCGCCGAGGAGATCGTGGCCCGGATCGAGCCCGTGGAGCAGGTGCGGCTGGTGTCGTCCGGCACCGAGGCGACCATGTCCGCGATCCGGCTCGCCCGTGGATTCACCGGCCGCGCCAAGGTCGTGAAGTTCGCCGGGTGCTATCACGGGCACGTCGACGCGCTGCTGGCCGCTGCCGGCTCCGGTGTGGCCACTTTCGGTCTGCCCGACACGCCCGGCGTGACCGGCGCCCAGGCGGGCGACACAATCGTGGTGCCGTACAACGACCTGGAGGCCGTGCGCGCCGTGTTCGCCGCGCAGCCGGGTGAGATCGCCTGCGTGATCACCGAGGCGTCGCCGGGCAACATGGGCGTCGTGCCGCCGGTGGACGGCTTCAACGCCGGGCTGAAGGAGATCTGTGCGGCCGACGGCGCGCTGTACATCTCCGACGAGGTGATGACCGGCTTCCGTACGTCCAAGGCCGGCTGGTACGGCATCGACGGTGTGCGGCCCGACCTGATGACCTTCGGCAAGGTCATGGGCGGTGGCTTCCCGGCCGCGGCCTTCGGCGGCCGCGCCGACGTGATGGCGCACCTGGCGCCCGCCGGCCCCGTCTACCAGGCGGGCACCCTCTCCGGGAACCCGGTGGCCACCGCCGCCGGCCTCGCCCAGCTGCGGCTGCTGGACGACGCGGCGTACGCGAAGGTCGACGCGGTCTCCGCGGAGCTGCGCTCCATGGTCGGCGAGGCGTTCACCAAGGAGGGCGTCGCACACACGGTGTCGGCGGCGAGCAACATGTTCTCCGTCTTCTTCACCGGCGAGCCCGTGCGGAACTACGAGGACGCGAAGAAGCAGGACGCTTTCCGCTTCACCGCGTTCTTCCACTCGATGCTGGAGCAGGGCGTGTACCTGCCGCCCTCCGCCTTCGAGTCCTGGTTCGTCTCCACCGCCCACGACGAGCGTGCGCTGGAGCGGATCGCCGCGGCGCTGCCCGCCGCCGCCCGCGCCGCATCGGAGGCCACCGCATGAGCGAGAACAGCGCGAAGGACATCACCGTCGTCCATCTGATGCGACACGGTGAGGTGCACAACCCGGACGGTGTGCTCTACGGCCGCCGGGCCGGCTACAGCCTGTCCGACCTCGGCCTCAGGATGGCCGACCGGGTCGCCGAGCATCTGGAGAAGCGCGACATCACGCATGTCGTGGCCTCCCCGCTGGAGCGCGCCCAGGAGACGGCCACGCCGATCGCCAAGTCGCAGGGCGTGGACCTGGCCACGGACGGGCGCCTCATCGAGGCCGCCAACGTCTTCGAGGGCAAGACCTTCGGGGTCGGCGACGGCGCGCTGCGCAAGCCCGAGAACTGGAAGCACCTCACCAACCCCTTCAAGCCGTCCTGGGGTGAGCCGTACATCGAGCAGGTCGTACGGATGATGGGCGCCCTGGACGCGGCGCGCGACGCCGCCCGGGGGCACGAGGCGGTCTGCGTCAGTCACCAGCTGCCGATCTGGATCGTGCGGAGCTTCGTGGAGCGGCGCCGGCTGTGGCACGACCCGCGCAAGCGGCAGTGCACCCTGGCCTCGCTGACGACCTTCACATATCAGGGCGACGAGATCGTGTCCGTGGGATACACCGAGCCCGCCCGGGACCTCGTGCCCGCGCATCTCCTCCCGGGTGCCAAGCCGGTCAAGGGGAAGTCCAAGGCGTTCGGAGCGTAGCCGCCCGTTACGTGCCGCGTGGGGCCGGGCGTGCCCCGCTGTTCTGTGCGACAGGTGCAGCACCTGTAAGGGTGCGTTCACGTAACAACTTTTGTGATTATCAGTGGAACCGTCGTGTTGGTTTCCTCATCTAAGCCATCGCCAGTTTGTATGGCTTTGAGGTAATACGACCGCAGATGGGGACACTATGCGTGAAATCAACCGAAGGGGCCTGCTCGGGGCAGGGCTCGGAGCCGCAGCCGCACTCTCGATGGCCGGCTGCGGCTCCAACGAATCACCGTCCGGCCGGCCGGATCCCGAGAAGGGCTCCAAGGGCGGCAAAGGGACGCACGGGAATGGCGGCGGCGCGCCAGGAAAACAAGTCAGGCTGATCGGTGACGGCTCCACGTCGGACACCGGAAAGCAGCCGAATCAGCCCACCGCCCCCGTCCGGCTCGAGCCCGGCCAGACGCCACCGCAGTTCGTGATCTTCTCCTGGGACGGGGCGGGCGAGGTCGGCAACGGGCTCTTCCCGCGCTTTCTCGAACTCGCCAAGGAACACGACGCGGCGATGACCTTCTTCCTCTCCGGGCTCTATGTGCTGCCCGAGTCGAAGAAGTCCCTCTACCGTCCGCCCAACAACCCCCGGGGCGCCTCCGACATCGGCTATCTCACCGATGACCACGTCAAGCAGACCCTGAAGTACGTCCGCCAGGCCTGGCTCGACGGGCACGAGATCGGCACCCATTTCAACGGGCATTTCTGCGGCGGTTCCGGAACGGTCGGCGACTGGTCGCCCGAGCAATGGCAGAGCGAGATCGACCAGGCGGTGTCCTTCGTCACCGAATGGCGGACCAACACCGGGTGGGACGACGTCGAGCCGCTGCCCTTCGACTACAGGAAGGAACTGGTCGGGGGCCGTACACCCTGTCTGCTCGGCCAGGACAATCTCCTCCCCACCGCGAAGCGGCTCGGCTGGCGTTACGACGCGAGCTCGCCGGGCGGCAGCCAGATGTGGCCCGAGAAGCGTCAGGGCGTCTGGGATCTTCCGCTTCAGGGCATTCCCTTCCCCGGCCACACCTTCGAAGTCCTCTCCATGGACTACAACATCCTCGCCAACCAGTCGAAGAATTCGACCAACGGCATGCCATCGCGCTATCCGGGGTGGCGCACCCAGGCCACCGACGCGTATGTCGCCGGATTCGACCGCGCCTACGAGACGAACCGTGCGCCCTTCTACATCGGTAACCACTTCGAGGAGTGGAACGGCGGCATCTACATGGACGCCGTGGAGGACGCGCTCAAACACATCGCGGGCAAGCCGGATGTGCGCCTCGTCTCATTCCGGCAGTACGTCGACTGGCTCGACGCACAGGACCCGGCGGTACTCGCGAAGCTCCGCACACTCCAGGTCGGACAGGCCCCCGAAGGTGGCTGGAACACCTTTTTCAAACAGGCCTGACAAGGGGCTGTACGGGCATCGAGGGGGGTGCCCAAGTTCCCCGGAACTGCCATGCGAAACTTTTCACATGAGCTCTGGCCGCGCACCCCGACGCCGCTTCACCCTGCCCGCCGCCATCGCGGCGGCCGGTGCCCTGACCCTGTCCGCGTGCTCCGGTGACGGCGCCAAGGCGGGCGGCGGCGGGAACACGAACTTCGTCACCGGCAGCGGCGGGATCTCCACCGTCGCCAAGGGCGAACGGACCGACGCACCGGAGCTCGACGGCACGACCCTGGACGGCGAGGACCTCGCCGTCGCCGACTACAAGGGCAAGATCGTCGTCCTGAACTTCTGGGGATCCTGGTGCGGCCCCTGCCGCGCCGAGGCCAAGCACTTCGAGAAGGTGTCGAAGGCGACCGAGGGCCAGGACGTCCAGTTCGTCGGCGTCAACACCAGGGACCCCCAGAAGTCCCTCGCGGTCAGCTTCGAGAAGGACTTCGGAGTCACCTACCCGAGCATCTACGACCCGACCGGGAAGCTGCTCCTGCGCTTCCCGAAGGGCACGCTGAACCCGCAGGCCATCCCGTCGACCGTGATCATCGACCGGGACGGGAAGCTCGCCGCCCGTTCGCTCGCCGCGCTCGACGCGGAGAAGCTGCGCGAGATGATCGACCCGCTGGTCGCGGAGAAGTGACTCCGGTGCTCGAACTGGCCGCGGTCACCGGCGGAAACGAGACGGTCGCCGGCGGGGCCCTCATAGTGGCCCTTCCCATCGCGCTGCTCGGCGGTCTCGTCTCCTTCTTCTCGCCGTGCGTCCTGCCGCTGGTGCCCGGCTACCTCAGCTACGTCACCGGGGTCAGCGGCGCCGACCTGGCCGAACAGCGGCGGGGCAGAACCGTCGCCGGGGCCTCGCTCTTCGTGCTCGGCTTCACCGCCGTGTTCGTGTCCGGGGGCGCGCTCTTCGGCTTCTTCGGCCAGACACTCCAGGAGTACAGCGGGACGCTCTCCAAGGTCCTCGGCGTACTGATGATCCTCATGGGGATCTTCTTCATGGGCCTCATGCCCTGGATGACGCAGCGCGAATTCCGCATCCACAAGCGGCCGGTGACCGGGCTGGCCGGAGCGCCGCTGCTCGGCGCCCTCTTCGGGATCGGCTGGACGCCGTGCCTCGGCCCGACGCTCGCCTCCGTCAACGCACTCGCGTTCGAGCAGGCGACGGCCGGACGAGGAGCGGTGCTGTCCGTGGCGTACTGTCTCGGACTCGGTGTCCCCTTCGTCCTGGCGGCGGTCGCCTTCCGCAAGGCGCTCGGCGCGTTCGGCTGGGTCAAGCGCCACTACGCGTGGGTCATGCGAATCGGCGGCGGCATGATGATCGTGACCGGAGTACTCCTGCTGACGGGTGCGTGGGACGCGCTCATCCAGGAGATGCAGGTCTGGTCCAACGGCTTCACTGTGGGGATCTGAGTCCATGAGCAACACGAACACCACGGACGAGCGCGAACTCGGCCAGGCCGGGGAACAGCTCTCCACCGCCCCGCGCGAGGAGTCCGCCTCCTCCGTACCCGCGATGGGCGTCATCGGCTGGACCCGGTGGTTCTGGCGCCAGCTCACCTCGATGCGGGTCGCGCTGATCCTGCTCTTCCTGCTGTCGCTCGGCGCCATCCCCGGCTCGCTGATCCCGCAGAACAGCGTGGACGAAATGAAGGTGCAGACCTTCAAGGAGGCCCACACCGCCGTCACGCCGATCTACGAGAAGCTCCAGTTCTTCGACGTCTACAGCTCGGTGTGGTTCTCCGCGATCTACATCCTGCTGTTCGTCTCCCTGATCGGCTGCATCGTCCCGCGCACCGCCCAGTTCGTCGGACAGCTGCGCGGCCGGCCGCCCGGCGCCCCGAGGAAGCTGACCCGGCTGCCCGCGTACACCACCTGGCGCACCGACGCCGAGCCCGAACAGGTCCGCGAGGCCGCCCTCTCCATCCTGCGCAAGCGGCGCTTCCGCTCGCACACGGTGGACGACGCGGTGGCCGCGGAGAAGGGCTATCTGCGCGAGACCGGGAACCTGCTGTTCCACATCGCGCTGATCGTCATGCTGGTCTCGTTCGCCGGCGGGCAGCTCTTCAAGTCCGAGGGCGGCAAGCTGATCGTGGAGGGTGACGGCTTCGCCAACACGATCACCCAGTACGACGACTTCAAGTCCGGCTCGCTCTTCGACAACGACGACCTCACGCCCTTCAGCTTCGACCTGCAGGACTTCGTCGGCACGTACGAACGCAGCGGCCCGCAGCGCGGAACGCCCCGGACCTACGAGGCCAGGGTGACGTACTCCGAGGGCGCCGACGGCGCACCGAAGAAGAAGGTCATCGAGGTCAACAAGCCGCTCGTCGTCGACGGCACGAAGGTCTACCTGAACGCGCACGGCTACGCACCGGTCATCTCCGTCAAGGACGGCAAGGGCAAGGAGGTCTACAGGTCCTCCGTGCCCCTGCTGCCCATCGACAACAACGTCACCTCGACCGGTGCGGTCAAGGTGATGGACGGCTACAAGGGAGCCGACGGCAAGAAGACCCAGCTGGGCTTCCAGGCCTTCTTCGTACCGACGTTCGCGGGCAACGGCCAGGGCACGATGTTCTCGCAGTACCCCGGGCTCGACTACCCGGTCCTCGCGCTCAACGGCTACTACGGCAGCCTCGGCGTCGACTCCGGGCTGCCGCAGAACGTCTACCAGCTCGACACGTCCAAGATGAAGGAATTCAAGGACAGCAACGGGGACAAGCTCAAGAAGCGACTGCGCCCCGGCGAGACCATGAAGCTCCCCGACGGTGCGGGCTCGGTCACCTTCGAGAGCGTCGAGGAATGGGCCAGCTTCCAGATCTCGCGCCAGCCCGCCAGCGGCTGGGCGCTCACCGGCGCCGTCGCCGCCATCATCGGGCTCGCCGGTTCGCTCTTCATCCAGCGCCGCCGTGTGTGGGTGCGCGCGGTCCGCGGAACGGACGGCGTCACCGTCGTCGAGATGGCGGGCCTGGGACGGAGCGAGTCCGCGAAGCTGCCCGAGGAGCTGGCCGATCTCGCGGCCGCGCTCAACACCGTGGCGCCCACCGCGCCCGAACCCGAACCCGAGACCGGACAACCTTCCGAAGAACCTGCCGAAGGGGCTGAGAAGTGAATCTCGCCGCCGCAACCAACGAGAATCTGGCGAACATCAGCAACACGCTGATCTACTCGTCGATGGCCGTCTACATGCTGGCCTTCTTCGCACACATCGCGGAGTGGGTGTTCGGGAGCCGCAGCAAGGTCGGCCGTACGGCCGCCGCGCTCCAGAACAGCTCGGCCGCCGACGGTTCCACGGTGAAGGTGCAGGTCGCGCAGCAGGGCGGCACCGCTGTGCTGGAGCGGCCCAAGGTCGTCACCCGGTCCGCAGCCGGGACCCGGGACGTCCCGGACGGCCCCGGCGCCGCGGGCGGCACCTTCAAGGGTGATCTGTGGGGACGGATCGCGGTCTCCCTGACGGTCGTCGCCTTCGCCGTCGAGACGGGCGGAGTCGTCGCGCGTGCCCTGTCGGTGCAGCGGGCCCCCTGGGGCAACATGTACGAGTTCTCGATCACCTTCTCCACCGTGGCGGTCGGCGCGTACCTCGTCCTGCTGGCGCTGAAGAAGAACGTCCGCTGGATCGGCCTCCTGCTGGTGACCACGGTCCTGCTGGACCTCGGGGTCGCCACCACGTGGCTCTACACCGACAGCGACCAGCTGGTGCCGGCTCTGCACTCCTACTGGCTGTGGATCCACGTCTCCACCGCGATCATCTGCGGTGCGATCTTCTACCTCGGCGCGGTCGGCACCCTGCTCTACCTGTTCCGCGACAGCTACGAGAACAAGATCGCCAACGGCGGCACACCCGGGAAGTTCGCGTCCTCCGTCCTGGAGCGGCTCCCCGCCGCGAAGACCCTGGACACCTTCTCGTACCGCATCAACGCCGCCGTCTTCCCGCTGTGGACGTTCACGATCATCGCGGGCGCGATCTGGGCGGGCGACGCATGGGGCCGCTACTGGGGCTGGGACCCCAAGGAGGTCTGGTCCTTCATCACCTGGGTCGCGTACGCCGCCTATCTGCACGCCCGCGCGACGGCCGGCTGGAAGGGCCGCAAGGCCGCCTACCTGGCGCTCGTCGCCTTCGGCTGCTGGCTCTTCAACTACTACGGCGTGAACATCTTCGTCACCGGCAAGCACTCCTACGCCGGGGTCTGACCGGAACACCCGCGAGGGCGCGACCGCTTCGGTGCGGTCGCGCCCTCGCGGCATGTACGGGCATCAGCCGAGCGGGGTGTCCAGGACCGCCTTGCGGTGGCTGAACGTCTCCAGGGAGTACCGGCCGTGGTAGTTGCCCATGCCGCTCTCCCCGACCCCGCCGAACGGCAGGTCCGAGACGGTCAGATGGGCCAGCGGCAGGCCGATGCCGACCCCGCCCGAGGAGGTCTCGGCCAGCAGCCGCTCCCGTACGGCGGGGGACTCCGTGAACGCGTACAGCGCCAGCGGCTTGTCCCGGTCGTTGATGAACCCGATGGCCTCGTCGAGGCCGTCCACGGTGATGATGGGCAGGACCGGGCCGAAGATCTCCTCCCGCATCACGGGGGAGTCCGGGGCGACATCGGTCAGCACGGTCGGAGCGATGTACTTCGCGTCCCGGTCGTGGGCGCCGCCCGTCACCGTACGGCCGGAGTCCAGGAGGCCCACCAGCCGGTCGAAGTGGCGCTCGTTCACGATCCTGCCGTACTCCGGACTGGTGGACGCGTCCTGGCCGAACAGCCCCTCGACCGCCGCCGCGAGGGCGTCAGCCAGGGCCGGTGCGGTCTCCGGGTCGGTCAGGACGTAGTCGGGGGCGACGCATGTCTGACCGGCGTTGAGGAACTTCCCCGACGCCAGCCGGGCGGCCACCGTCTTCAGGTCCGTGTCGCGGTCGACGAACACGGGCGACTTGCCGCCCAGTTCGAGCGTCACCGGCGTGAGGTGCTTCGCCGCGGCGGTCATCACGATGCGGCCGACCGTGCCGTTGCCCGTGTAGAAGATGTGGTCGAAGCGCTCGGCGAGCAGCGCGGTGGTCTCCGGCACCCCGCCCTCCACCACGGTGAGCGTGTCGGCGTCCAGATACTCCGGCACCAGCCGGGCCAGGGCGGCGGAGGTGGCGGGCGCCAGCTCGCTGGGCTTCGCCACGACGGTGTTGCCCGCCGCCAGCGCCCCGGCGACCGGAGCGAGCAGCAGCTGCACCGGGTAGTTCCAGGGCGCGATGACCAGGACGACACCGAGCGGGTCCTGCACGGTCTGGGCGGTGGCCCCGGCCAGGACGGCCGGTACGGGGGCGGGCTCGGGCTCCAGCCAGCCGGCCAGGCGCTCCAGGGTGTGGTCGATCTCCCGGACCGTGAAGTCGATCTCGGTCCGGTAGGCCTCCTTACGGCCCTTGCCGAGGTCGGCCCGGAGCGCCTCGGCCAGTTCGTCGCCGCGCTCGGTGAGCAGGGCACGCAGCCGCGTCAGCCGGTCCGTGCGCCAGGAGAGGTCCCTGGTGCGGCCGGTACGGAAGGCTCCACGGAGCCGGGCGACGACCTCGGCCGGGGTCTCCCGCACGGTCCCGGCGGCACTCACAGGGCCGCCAGGATCTCGCGGGCCAGCTGCTCGGAGGAGGCCGGGTTCTGACCGGTGTGCAGGTTGCGGTCGTGCACGGTGTGCACCGCCCACGGGTCGGCCGCCGAGTAGTCGGCGCCCAACTCGACGAGGCGGTTCTCCAGCAGCCATGGCGCCTTGTTGGCCAGGCCGGCCTGGGTCTCCTCGGCGTTGCTGAAGCCGGTCATGCGGTAGCCGGCGAACGGCCAGCTGCCGTCCTCGCGGCGGGCCGGCAGCAGGGCGGCGGGCGCGTGGCACAGGACGGCGACCTGGGTGCCGGAGTCCAGGGCCGAGGTGAGCAGCCGCCCGGACGCCTCGTCGACGGCGAGGTCCTCCATCGGGCCGTGGCCGCCGGGGTAGAAGACGACGTCGTAGGACGTGGGCACGACGTCCTCCAGCCGGGCGGGGATGCGGAGCGTCTCGTCGATGGCGGCGAGGTACGAGGCCACGGCGTCGGCCTGGTCCTGGTCCCCGTTGGACTCGGCGGTGAGGCTGACGCTGTCCACGGTGGGGGCGACCCCGCCGGGGGTGGCGATGGTGATGTCGAAGCCGGCCTGGGAGAAGACACGGTGGGGGGCGGCGAGTTCCTCGGCCCAGAAGCCGGTGGGGTGGGTGGTGCCGTCGTTGAGGGTCCAGTGGTCGGCACCGGTGAGAACGAAGAGTACGGAGGGCATGGGGTGCTCCCTACGAGACGCGAGACGCGTGAGACCTGAAGCTTGATATGCTCAAGCAATGCCCTTCATGTAACGGGTCAAAGTTGAGCATGTCAAATGAATGCGGGTGCGTGGCGGCCGGAGTCCGGGCCTCCGGACCACGCGTACCGATCGAAGGATGACCGACCATGACGACGGAACCGGCACCCCGCGCCGTCCCTACTCCGGACGAACTGCTCGAACCCCTCGCAGTCGTCGTCCGTGGCCACCACGACGACCTCACCGCCGTCGCCGGCCGCCACGGGCTCAGCACCTCGCAGGCCCGGGCGCTGATCGCCCTCAACGAGCCCATGCCCATGAGCGCGCTGGCCAGTCATCTGGTGTGCGACGCGTCCAACGCGACCGGTCTCATCGGCCGTATGGAGACCCGTGGCCTGGTGACACGCACCCCGGCGCCCGGTGACCGCCGCTCCAAGGTGGCCTCCCGCACGGCGGAGGGCACCGAACTGGCGCACCGCATCCGCGCCGAGATGCGCGTGGTGCACGGCGCCCTGGAGGCCCTCACCCCCGAGGAACGTACGGCGCTGCTGCCCCTGCTCGACCGGCTGGGGCGGCTGCTGTCGTCATGAGGTCATGACGTGGCGGGCGGGGCCGAGTCGTCCGGGCCGGCGCCGCTCTCCCGGCGCTTGACCTCCTCCTCGCGGCGGCGCAGGTCGGCCTCCCGCTCGTCGAGGCGCGACTCGTGGTCCTTGTCGTCCTTCAGCGACTTGAGGAAGTCCGGGTTGTCGTCCGGCGCCACCCACGTCGTCCGGCGCCCACGGGAGGGCGTGCCGCCCCCGGCGGGTGCGTGGCGCGTCTTGCCCGCGGCCAGCCAGACGATCGGCCCGACGATCCAGAACAGCAGGATGATGAAGACCCAGGCGATCTTCGGCAGGTGCTTGGCCTCGTCCTCCGGGGTGTTCAGGCAGTCGATGAACGCGAAGATCGTCAGCGCCAGCGGCAGGATGTAGATCAGGGCCCTGAGCATCGTGCAAGATCCCCCGAGGTGAGGTGAGGGGGCGCACGGACCGCCCCCGGTGACGGGCCAAGGGTAGCGGGTGTCCGATACTTGGCCTTATGGCTTACGACGATCTTCGCTCCCTGCTCCGGGCTCTGGAGCGCGAGGGCGACCTCAAGCGCATCAAGGCCGAGGTCGACCCTTATCTGGAGGTCGGCGAGATCGTCGACCGGGTGAACAAGGCGGGTGGCCCCGCGCTCCTCTTCGAGGACGTCAAGGGGGCGTCCATGCCCCTGGCCATGAATGTCTTCGGGACCGACCGGCGGTTGCTCAAGGCGCTCGGGCTGAAGTCCTACGCCGAGATCAGCGACAAGATCGGCGGCCTCCTCAAGCCGGAGCTGCCGCAGGGGTTCGTCGGGATCCGCGAGGCGTTCGGGAAGCTCGGCGCGGTGACCCACCTGCCGCCGAAGAAGGTGAAGTCCGACAGCGCCCCCGTCCAGGAGGTCGTCCTCACCGGCGACGACGTGGACCTGGAGCAGCTGCCCGCGCTCTTCACCTGGCCCGAGGACGGCGGCTCCTTCTTCAATCTGGGCCTCACCCACACCAAGGACCCCGAGACGGGGATCCGCAACCTCGGCCTCTACCGGCTGCAGCGTCACGACAAGCGCACCATCGGGATGCACTGGCAGATCCACAAGGACAGCCGCAACCACTACCAGGTCGCCGCCAGGCGCGGTGAGAAGCTGCCCGTCGCCATCGCGTTCGGTGCGCCGCCCGCGGTCACGTACGCCTCCACGGCGCCGCTGCCCGGGGACATCGACGAGTACCTCTTCGCCGGCTTCGTCCAGGGCAAGCGGATCGAGATGGTCGACTGCAAGACCGTCCCGCTCCAGGTCCCGGCGCAGGCCGAGGTCGTCATCGAGGGGTGGCTGGAGCCGGGCGAGATGCTGCCCGAGGGCCCGTTCGGCGACCACACCGGCTTCTACACCCCCCAGGAACCCTTCCCCGCACTGAAGATCGACTGCGTGACGATGCGGAAGCGCCCGCTGCTGCAGTCGATCGTCGTGGGCCGGCCGCCCACCGAGGACGGTCCGCTGGGGCGGGCCACCGAGCGGTTCTTCCTGCCCCTGCTCAAGATCATCGTTCCGGACATCGTGGACTACCACCTGCCGGAGTCGGGCGGCTTCCACAACTGCGCGATCGTCTCGATCGACAAGAAGTACCCGAAGCACGCCCAGAAGGTGATGAGCGCCGTCTGGGGTGCCCACATGATGTCGCTGACCAAGCTGATCGTGGTCGTGGACTCCGACTGCGACGTCCATGATCTGCACGAGGTCTCCTGGCGGGCGCTGGGCAACACCGACTACGCCCGCGACCTCACGGTCGTCGAGGGCCCGGTGGACCATCTCGACCACGCCTCCTACCAGCAGTTCTGGGGCGGCAAGGCCGGGATCGACGCGACGAGGAAATGGCCCGAGGAGGGCTACACCCGGGACGGCGGCTGGCCGGCCATGGTCGAGTCCGACCCGGATACATCCGATCGTGTGACGCGACGCTGGAAGGAATACGGACTGTGAGCGCCTCCGCCGCCGCTGTGCCGCAGCCCCGCAGCAAGCCCCGCGCGTTCCTGCGGCTGGTGATGATCGAGCACTCGGTCTTCGCGCTGCCCTTCGCCTACATCGCCGCGCTGACCGCGATGTTCCAGTTGGACGGCACCTTCCACTGGGGCACCCTGCTGCTCGTGACCATCGCGATGGTCGGACTGCGTACGTTCGCGATGGCCGCCAACCGGATCATCGACCGGGAGATCGACGCCCGTAACCCGCGCACGGAGGGCCGGGAGCTGGTGACCGGCGCGGTCACGGTGAAGTCCGCGTGGACCGGCGCGATCGTGGCCGTCGTGGTCTTCCTGGGCGCCGCCGCCCTGCTGAACCCCCTCTGTCTGGCGCTGGCGCCGGTCGCCGTCGTGCCGATGGTCGTCTACCCGTACGGCAAGCGGTTCACGAACTTCCCGCACGCGATCCTGGGGATCGCCCAGGCCATAGGGCCGATCGGCGCCTGGCTGGCGGTGACCGGGAGCTGGTCGTGGGACGCGGTGATCCTGGGGCTGGCCGTCGGCATCTGGATCGGCGGCTTCGACCTGATCTTCGCCTGCCAGGACGTGCGGGCGGACCGGGCCCACGGAGTGCTCTCCTTCCCCGCGCGCTTCGGGATCCCGGCCGCGCTGTGGGGCGCACGGGTCTGCCATGTGGTGACGACCGGGCTTCTGGTGTGGTTCGGACTGGCGACGGACGCGGAGATCTTCTACTGGATCGGCATGGTGATCGTCGCCGTGGCCTTCGTGTACGAGCACCGGGTCGTGCGGCCGCACGACCTGTCCCGGCTGAACCGGGCCTTCTTCTCGGTGAACGGCTTCATCGGGATCGCGCTCTTCGCCTGTGCGCTGCTCGATCTGCTGGTGCGGGGCCTCACGCCGTGAGCTTCACGCCGTGATGTAGCCCTTCGGCCCCTCGGGGAGGCGGGGGCGGCGGAAGACGAACGCCGCCGCCACCCCGCCTATGAGGCCGAAGAGATGGCCCTGCCAGCTGATGCCGGAGTCCGTCGGCAGCACGCCCCAGAGCAGGGAGCCGTAGACCGCGGCGATGACCAGGCCGACGACGATGTCCAGCGGACGCCGGTCCACGAAGCCGCGCACCAGCAGATAACCGAAGAGGCCGAAGACCACACCGGACGCGCCGAGCGTCACCGTGTCCGGCGGCGCGGTGAGCCAGACGCCGAGGCCGGCCGTCACGATCACGACGAGGACCACGGCGGCGAACCTGCGTATCCCGCCGAGTGCGGCGATGAAGCCGAGGACCAGCAGCGGGACGCTGTTGGATGCCAGATGCTCCCAGCCGCTGTGCAGGAACGCGGACGGCACGACGTCGGCCAGCTCGGCGGGCTCGCGGGGGCTGACGCCGTAGGTGTCGAGGGAGTTGTCCGTCGCCGTGTCGATGCCTTCCAGCACCCACAGCAGCGCGATCCAGGCGAGCATGACCGCGCCGGCCGTGACGGCCCGTGCGGTGGCGGTGGTGCGTGTGCCCGTCATGGTCACCTCCTGTCCATCCCCGATCTTCGCAGGGCATCCCGGCCTCCAGGCCGGGCGGGTATGCGATCTCGTGGCTGCTCTGACGTGATGGTCAGAGCGGACGTTTCTGCTGCTCGATGTACTGCTTGACGATGCTCAACGGTGCTCCGCCGCAGGACCCTGCGAAGTAGGACGGAGACCAGAAACGGCCGTGCATGATTGCCCGGTTGCTGGGCCCGGTGAACTCCTGGCGCAAGTATCGAGAGGAGACCCCTTTGAGGGAGTTGACCAGTTTGGACAGCTGGACCTTCGGTGGGTAGTGCACCAGAAGGCGGACGTGATCATCTTCGCCGTTGAACTCTCGCAGCTCTGCCTCGAAGGACTGACAGACGTCCCGCATGATCTCTTCGCAGCGGGTCAGCATGTCGTCGTTGAAGACACCGCGCCGATACCTGGTGACAAACACCAAGTGCACGTGCAAGTGGAAAACGACATGATTTCCCCTGCGGACTTCGGGATCGGTTTCCCAACGCGGTGACATCCACCAAGGGTAGTGTGTTGGACAAGCCGGGCGAAGGGGGGTGGGCTGGTTGATTCGTGCGTACAAGTTTCTGTTACGGCCCACGGTGGGTCAGGCGATCGCGCTCGGTGAGATGCTGCGTGATCACTGCTCGCTCTACAACGGTGCGTTGCAGGAACGCCGTGATGCCTACCGGCATCCGTCGAGGACGAGCATCAAGTACGGGATGCAGTCGGGGCAGCTCAAGGATATCCGGGCCTTCGATCCCGAACGGCAGGGCCGCTGGTCGTTCAGCTCCCAGCAGGCCACGCTGCGACGGCTGGACAAGGCGTTTGCCGCGTTCTTCCGTCGAGTCAAGGCCGGGGGCAAGCCCGGCTACCCGCGCTTTCGCGGGGCGAACTGGTTCGACACGGTGGACTTTCCCCGGGACGGCGACGGCTGCCGCTGGGACTCGACCCCGCACGACCCCGTTACCCGGGTCCGCTTTCAGGGCGTGGGGCACGTCCGGGTCAACCAGCACCGCCCAGTGGTCGGCACGGTCAGGACCGTCAGCGTGAAACGCGAGGGCCGCAAATGGTTCGTCGTACTCACCGCAGAACAGGCCCTGCCCGAACCACTGCCCGCAACCGGCTCCGACATCGGCATCGACATCGGCATTGCCTCGTTCCTCACCGACTCCAACGGCGTACACATCCCCAACCCGCGCCACGCCCGCAAGGCCGCCTGCAAGCTGGAGGCCGCGCAGCGGGCGCTGTCCCGGTTCCCACGGTGCAAGGCCAAGGACCGCACCCAGAACCACCAGCGGGCGGTCGAGAAGGTCGTGGCCCTGCACGGCAAGGTGCGGCGCCGGCGCCTCGACCACGCCCACAAGACCGCGCTCACCCTGGTTCGCGAGCATGATTTCATCGCGCACGAAGACCTCAAGATCCGCAACATGAGCAAAACCCCCGCACCGAAACCCGACCCCGAAACTGCGGGCGCGTTTCTGCCCAACGGGGCGGCAGCCAAGGCAGGACTCAACTATTCGATCGCTGATGCCGGTTGGGGGGTGTTCCTGACGATCCTGAACGCGAAGGCTGAGAGTGCCGGGCGGGAAGTGATGGCCGTGGACCCCCGCAATACCTCCCGCACGTGTCCCGCATGCGGGCACACCGCGAAGGAGAACCGGCCCACACAGGAGAAGTTCCACTGCGTCGACTGCGGCCATCAGGCGCATGCTGACGAGGTCGGGGCACTCAATGTTCTACGGGCCGGGCTGGTCCGTCGCCACGCCAACACGGCGTAGCGAGAAGCCCCGCCTCCAGGGCGGGGAGGAGTCACGGCTGTTCCCTCATCCGTGCACCGTTGCAACGTCCGGATCCCCTGGCTCAGTTCCTGGGAAGGGGTGCCGGATAGGCTCGGCGGTGTGAGAACCGGGACTTCGATGACTCAGCAGGAGCGCAGGCCTTGGATTGTCGGGGTGTCGGGCGCATCGGGCACGCCGTTCGCGGCCTCGGTGCTGCGTGGACTGCTGGCCGCCGGCGAGAGCGTCGATCTGGTGGTCAGCCGTGCCTCGAGGCTGACGCTCCTGGACGAGACGGGGACCGCCTTCCGTGACGCCCACTGGCAGGAGGACCTGCGGAGCTGGCTGGCGCGGGGCGCGGACGGGAAGCCGGACACCTTCCGGCCCGACATCGACGGCGTACGCCACTGGGCAGCCGGCGACCTGGCGGCAGGGCCGTCCTCGGGCTCGTATCCGGCTAAGGGGATGCTGATCGTCCCGGCATCGACGGCGTGCGTGGCCGGGGTGGCGCTCGGACTCTCGAAGGATCTGCTCCAGCGGGCCGCGAGCGTGACGCTCAAGGAGCGGCGGAAGCTGGTCGTGGCCGTGCGCGAGACACCGCTCAGCGGCCAGACACTGAAGCAGATGGTCGCGCTCGACGAGGCGGGCGCCGTGGTGCTGCCCGCCTCTCCGGCGTTCTACGCGGGGGCGACGCACATCCAGGATCTGGTGGACTTCGTCGCCGGGCGGGTGCTGGACGCGGCGGGGGTGCCGCACCAGCTGTACCGCCGCTGGGAAGGGGAGCTCGGTGGTGCCTCCCGGGGCTGAACCTCTGGGGTCAGCGCTTCTTCCCGGGCAGGCGCGGGGAGCGGGTGCGGTCGACGCGGTGGGCGGCGGCGGGCTGGTGGGCACGCGAGCGGTTGGCCAGGTCCTGCAGCTCGCGCATCCGGGCGTAGGCCATCTCGATCGAGTACACGGTGAAGTTCACTCCTGAGGATTCGAAAGCGTTTCATGAATGATGAGGAAGATTTACAGGGCCTGACCCTGTTGTGCCTTAGATTCTACACGTAAACTCGCGGCACTGCTGAACAATGGAAGGTTTCAGTCATATGGACGCGGTGGACAGGCAGCTCATCCAGGCCCTCAGGGAGAACGGCAGGGCCTCGTATGCCGAGCTGGGGCGGCTCGTCGGGCTATCCGGGCCCAGCGTCACCGACCGCATCAACCGGCTGGAAGCCGCCGGGGTCATCACTGGGTACCGCGCGACGGTCGACGCGGCATCGCTGGGGCTCGGTGTCACCGCGCTGATCGGCATCTCCCTCTCCGACGCCGCCGACCACGAGGACGTCGCGCACCGGCTCAAGGACCTCGCCGAGATCGAGGACTGCTGGTTCATCGCGGGCGACGACTCGTTCATGCTCAAGGTGCGGGTCGGCGACGTGGACGGACTGGAGAAGACCATCCGGCGGCTCAGCGGCACCAGGGGGGTCTCCAGGACCCGTACGACGGTCGTGCTCTCCACCAAGTGGGAGAACAGGGTCGGGGAGCTCCCCGAGGAGGAGTGACGCGAGCGGTGGTGGGGGTGCCCCCGACCGGAAGGCGGGGGAGTACCGTGGGCTGCCGGAACGGCTGTACAGAGACATGGGAGGGGCACTGGTGGACGCGGGACTCAAGCGTGAGCTGGAGGAGAAGGTCCGGGCCGGCGAGCGGCTGACCCGCGAGGACGGGATCGCGCTCTACGAGTCCGACGACCTCGCTTGGCTCGGCGGGCTGGCCCACGAGGTGCGTACGAGGAAGAACGGCGACGTCGTCCACTTCAACGTCAACCGTCACCTCAACATGACCAACGTGTGCACCGCGTCCTGCGCGTACTGCTCGTTCCAGCGCAAGCCGGGCGAGAAGGACGCGTACACGATGCGCATCGAGGAGGCCGTCCGCCTCGCGAAGGCGATGCAGGGCGAGAACCTCACCGAGCTGCACATCGTCAACGGGCTGCACCCCACCCTGCCGTGGCGCTACTACCCGCGCTCGCTCAGCGCGCTCAAGGAAGCCCTGCCGGAGGTGGCGCTCAAGGCGTTCACGGCGACGGAGATCCACCACTTCGAGACGATCTCCGGGCTCTCGGCCTCCGAGATCCTCGACGAGCTGATCGAGGCCGGTCTGGAGTCGCTGACCGGTGGCGGCGCGGAGATCTTCGACTGGGAGGTCCGCCAGCACATCGTCGACCACAACACCCACTGGGAGGACTGGTCGCGCATCCACCGTCTCGCGCACGAGAAGGGTCTGAAGACCCCGGCGACGATGCTGTACGGGCATATCGAGGAGCCCCGTCACCGCGTCGACCACGTGCTGCGGCTGCGGGAGATGCAGGACGAGACCGGCGGTTTCCAGGTCTTCATCCCGCTGCGTTACCAGCACGACTTCGTGGACATGAAGGACGGCAAGGTCCGCAACACCCTCCAGGCGCGGACGTCGATGGCGACCGGCGCGGAGGCGCTCAAGACCTTCGCGGTCTCGCGGCTGCTCTTCGACAACGTCCCGCACGTCAAGGTCTTCTGGGTGATGCACGGCGTGCAGACCGCGCAGCTCGCGCTCCAGCACGGTGCGGACGACATGGACGGCTCGGTCGTCGAGTACAAGATCACGCACGACGCCGACGACTACGGCACGCCGAACAAGCTCGGCCGCGAGGACCTGCTCGACCTCATCCGGGACGCGGGCTTCCAGCCCGTGGAGCGCAACACCCGCTACGAGATCCTGCGTGAGTACCCGGGCCCGGAGGCCGATCGGCGCGAGACGCCGCAGCCGATGCGCGTCTGAGGCTCACGCCCTCCCGGCGCCCCGCGCCCGTAGCGGGTGCCCCGGGGTGCCCCGCTGCACGAAAGCCCCGGCCTGCCGTCCCCCGGCCGGGGCTTTCTCGCGTGGTGGACGCGAGTTGAAGGCGCTTATTCGTAATGGCTAATCTGCACCTATGGCGCTTACATTTGAAGTGGATCCCGCGTTCGACCGAGCCCTGCGGGACGGCATCACCGCGCTCTGGACCGACGTCAGCAACGCCGGCGGAGCCGTCGGCTTCGTGCCCCCCGTCACCCACGACGAGGTCAGGCCGGAGCTGGTCAAGCATCTCGCCGGGATGGCCGAGGGCCGCACGCACCTGGTCGTCGGGCGGGACGAGGACGGCACGGTGGCAGCCACCGCCTTCCTGACCCACAACACCCACCGGCTCATGCGGCACTGGATCGGCGCCTACACCGTGATGGTCCACCCGCGTCACCAGGGCAGGGGCTTCGGGCGCGCGCTGATGGCGGCAACGGCCGACGCCGCCCTGGAGATCGACGGCATCGAGGCCATCCGGCTCACCTGCCGCGGTGGCACCGGGGCCGACCGCTTCTACGCCTCCTGCGGATACAAGGAGGTGGGCCGGGTCCCGAACGCCATCCGGGTCGCCGAGGGCGACGACCGCGACGACGTCATCATGCTGCTCCCGCTCTTCCGCCAGGCGCGCCAGGGCAACCCTGCGAACTGATCGATTTCGGGGCATGCTTCACTGGTCGGGCGAGACTCCGCACCACCGCAGGAACGTCGGACGTAGAGAGAAGGCCAGCCGTGTCCGCTGCCAAGCCGAGCGCAACGATCAGGTACACCGCCATGCGCCTGCTGATTTTCGTCGGCTGCTTCTTCGTCTCCGGCCTGGCGGTCCACTTCGGAGTGCTCCCCGCCGGCGTCGGCGGCTCCAATGTCGTCTGGGTCATCCTCCTCGGCCTGCTGCTCTCCGCGCCGCTGAGCTTCATCCTGCTGCGCAAGCAGCGCGACGAGATGTCCGAGCAGCTCATCTCGACGGTCGACCGGACCAAGGCCAGGCTCGAGGCGAACCGCACCCGCGAGGACAGCGTCACCCAGTAGGTTCCGCGTAAGGTTCCTCACACCGCACGCGTACGGACACGAAGCCCCGGACCGGAGCAGCCGCTCCCGTACCGGGGTTTCCGCGTGCCCGGGGCGGGCCCGGCCCAAATTGATCAAGAAGCGTACCTTTGAGGTTCTCAAAGTTGCAGTGTTAACGTATTGGACATGTTCACCGCAGCGCGCACCCATCACGCTCTGAGCGTTCCGCTCGTGGCGCGCCTGCATGTCGATCTCTGCCGCTGTATGTCCGCGGTCTGTTGCCGCAACGTCTGAACCGGCATCATGCAGCGGCGCCGCCCTTGACGCGGGCGCCGCACCCCCGTCCCCCGTTCGACCGCATGACCGTACGTCTGTCCTCGTACGTCCCGATGCGTCACATCTGGAGTGTGTCCGTGTCCGCGAATCCCGCGCCCACCGCCGAGACCGAAGCCGGCAAGCCGTCCGGTTCCGGCTTCCGCCTGCCCAGCATCCCGTTCTGGATACAGATAGTCGCCGGTCTCGTCCTCGGTGTCCTGCTCGGCTGGATCACCCGCAGCTACGAGATCGGCTGGCTCTACACCACGCTCGACCAGGTCGGTCACATCTTCGTCCAGCTGCTGAAGCTGGCCGTGGCGCCCCTCGTCTTCTTCGCGATCCTGGTGTCGATCACCAACCTGCGCAAGGTCAACAACGCCGCCAGGCTGGCCACCCGCACACTGCTCTGGTTCATGATCACGTCACTGATCGCCGTGGCCATCGGCCTCGCGATCGGTCTGATCACCAACCCGGGCTCCGGCACCGGCCTCACCCCGAAGGACGGCTCCAAGCCCGAGAGCGCGGGCTCCTGGCTGGACTTCCTCACCGGCATCATCCCCACGGACGTCATCACGCCGTTCACCGAGCTGAACGTCCTCCAGATCGTCTTCATGGCCGCTGTCGCCGGTATCGCCGCGCTCAAGCTCGGCGAGAAGGCCAAGCCGATCCTCTCCCTCAGCGAGTCGATCCTGGAGCTCCTCCAGAAGGCCCTGTGGTGGGTCATCCGCCTCGCCCCGATCGGCACCGTCGGCCTCATCGGCTACGCCATCGCCGACTACGGCTGGGACCTGATCGGCAAGTACGCCACGTTCACCGCCGACGTCTACATCGGCTGCGCCCTGGTGATGTTCGGCGTCTACCCGCTGCTCCTCGCCACGGTCGCCAAGGTCAGCCCGCTGCAGTTCTTCAAGGGCGCCTGGCCCGCGATCCAGCTGGGCTTCGTCTCCCGCTCCTCGGTCGGCACGATGCCCGTCACCCAGCAGGTCACCGAGCGTCTCGGTGTCCCGAAGGAGTACGCGTCCTTCGCCGTGCCGTTCGGCGCCACGACCAAGATGGACGGCTGCGCCGCGATCTACCCGGCGCTGGCGGCGATCTTCATCGCGCAGATCTTCGACGTCCAGCTGGGCATCGGTGACTACATCCTGATCGCGTTCGTCTCGGTCATCGGCTCGGCGGCCACCGCCGGCCTCACCGGCGCCACGGTCATGCTGACCCTCACCCTGTCGACGCTGGGCCTCCCGCTGGAAGGCGTGGGCCTGCTCCTCGCGATCGACCCGATCCTGGACATGATGCGCACCGCCACCAACGTGGCCGGACAGGTTGTATCGCCGTTGATCGTGGCGGCACGGGAGGGCATCCTCGACCGCGACGCGTACGACTCGGGTGGCTACTCGCCCGTTGAGGAGTTCGGGACCGAGCCCCAGGATTCCAAGGAGCGCGCGGAAGTCGCTGCCTGAGGCGTAACGAACAACAGTCTCCGGTGCTCCGGAACGGCCCTCTACCGCGCTTGCGCCCTGGTAGGGGGCCTCTTCGCGCCATGGTCAGGGGACTACCGCCTTGGTGTGCTGTTTCGGCAGAAGTGACCCCGTGGGTCGGTCGGAACTCGGGGGCGGTGTGTCGCTCGGCGAATCGCATTGATGAGTCCCTCCTCGCGGAGCCGCGACCGGCGTGATCCTGATCGATTCAGGCTCGGGCGGCTTCCTGCGGCCCCGTCCGACACTGAACACATCTACCTTCTCGAGGACCAGTGCCACGATTGCCCTGCGGCGTTCCAGGTTCTCCGCGGAGTCGTCGTCCCACACCGTCAGAGCGTCCGTCACCCGGCGCGTCTGCCTGACGACCCCTGCGGACTCGCGGGAGCGGAGGGATTGCAAGTCGCTGCGAAGGTGGCCGAGGGAGTCGAAGTAGTCCTCGTCCTCCATGTCCCCGCCCTTCCACCGCTGACGCAGAGCGCGGATACGATCCTCCAGCACTGCGATCGGCCCGGTCAGATCCTCAGTAGGAGGCTGCTGCGGTTGCGGCCGATGTTCCTGCAATGCGGCCTCGACCGCCGCATTCAGTTGCTCCTCGATCCACGCGTACGAGCGGCTGACCTTTCCGCACCCCAGTTCACCGTCGTGCCCTACCTGGCCCGAGTGACAGAGCGTCCGCCGAAACGTACGGCCCTGGATCGTGGCCCACTGAACCCGCATGGTCGACCCGCAGTACCCGCACTTGAGGAATCCTGAATACAGGTGCTTCCGCTTGCCGGATCCCTGCGCGGAGGGCGTTGCCCGGCTGTCCAGCACGACTTGGACGTTGGTCCACTCATTACGGGTGAGCGGGTGAGGGTAGATACTGTCGCCGATGTCCTGCCCCTTGTGCGTGATGATCCCCCCGATCCGCTCGGACCGGTACACCCGCTTGACTTTCTGGATCGACCAGGCCGTTCCGCCGGGAGATCGCGCACCCGCTTCGTTCCACAGCCGGGCCACGTCTCCTGGGGTCCGTCCCGGAGAGCTCATGAGCATGTCGTAACCGCGTCGGATCAACTCCACCTCCTCGGGCACGATCCTTTGAAAGCCCGAATCCCGATCGAAGCCGAAGACGCGGGGGCCTCCCGCATGCGGCCTTCCCCTCTCGCGCCGCTGGAGCAATGAACCATTGATTCGCTCCGACATGCGCTCCGTCTCCTGTTGGGCCACCGCCCCTTTGATCGTGAGGATCATGCGGCCGTTGGCCGTGGCCGTGTCCTCACCTTCCGTCGTAGCGAACGCGAAACTGTGCTCCCTCTGCTCTTCGAGGAAGCTGGTCAGCTCCGTGAGACGGCGGGTCAGGCGGTCGATCGAGTAGACGACGATCGCGTCCACCAGCCCGTCCCGAGCGTCACGCAGCATCTCCGTGTAGGCGGGCCGCTTCCGCTTACTGGTGGTGGATGCCGACATGTCATTCTCCGGATAGACCTTGTGGACCGTCCATCCAAGCCTGGCGCACAGCTCTCGGCACGCGGCCTCCTGGCGCAGGATTCCGAGTTCCTGACCTTTGCGGTCCTTGCTGATCCGTGTGTAGATCGCCACGCGCTGCGGCTTGGACATGAAAACCCTCCGACCTGTCGCACCGCGCTGCATAACGTGCATACAGGCCGGGCGGTTACGGCACGTACCGGTTAGACGCAGGTCCTGGTGATCGCTGCGGCGCGCGAAGAGGCGGCGGTGCCCCCCGGGCTCAGAACTGTGTCCGGGGGGCACCGCTGTGTGCCCCGGCCGTCAGGGCTGCTGGAAGACGACCTCGGGGTTGCCGGGTGTGGGGCCGTCCAGCAGGAGCTGGTGCCGGCCGCTCAGGTGCTCGTCGAGGAAGGCGCCGACGTAGTCACGGGTGATCCGGACCTGACGGTCGGTGGAGAGCGTGACCGTGGGGTCCAGCGTCACACCCATCCGGTCCTCCAGGACCGGTACGTCCGTGAAGCTGGAGTGGCCGGAGCCCTCGACGCCGAGCCAGCGCTTCCAGCCGTCCAGCCGCTGCCAGCCCTCGTCCCAGGACTCGTCCCCACCGCCAGGGGAGTGGAGGCCCATGGTGCCCAGCATCATGAAGGGGCGCTCGCCGAGACCTGACGCGGGAACGCGCTCCTGGAACGTGCCGTCCATGTTGATCCCCGCGTCGAAGCGCGGGTCGGCGAGCATCGCGGAGGCAGCCGCACTGCCCCCGATGGAATGGCCCGCCACGGCGACCCGGCACGGGTCGATCATGCGGGAGTTCTTCCAGGCGGGACGGTGGCCGGTCAGCCGGTCCAGTACGAAGGAGAGATCGGCGGCCCGTCCTGTGGAGACGAGCCTGCCCAGCTCCTCCCGGGCTTCGTCGGAAGGCGCGGACTCCATCTTCTCGCAGGCCACGCAGGTCAGGAGCCGGCCGTCGGGCAGTTCGGTCCCGACCGACTCGTAGGCGTGGTCGACACTCGCCACCACGTAACCGCGGCTCGCCAGGTCCTCCGCGAGCGAGGTCACCGTCGCCCGGGGGTTGCCGAATCCGGGGGAGAGCAGCACCAGGGGGAAGTGCCCAGGCGCCGTCCGTGCGCCGGTGCGGGCGTGGGTGCCGAGCGTACTGAGTGCCGTCGGCTGCACGGTGTCTTCCAGCCCGACGCCCGCCAGCACCAGCCGGGCTTCCCCGGTGCTCATGTACGGAGCGGTGACGCCCGGCCGGCCGTGGCGGGCGGGAAAATACAGGGAGACCATCAGCTCGCGGTCCCCGGCCTCGGGCACCCAGGGGTCGGTGCGGTCGTGGTCGGTGAGGTGCAGGACCTCTGCGCCGACGGTGTACGGGCCGGTCGGGCGGGGCAGTTCGAGCGTGGCGGAGGCGGGCGTGGCAGGTGCGGGTGCCGGGCCGGATAACGCCTGGGCGGTGGCGACGGGTGTGGCCAGCAGGAGTGTGGCTGCGAGGGCGGCGACGGCCGTCCGTCTGCGGAGTCTCATCGTCATGCCAGGGACGCTAGGCGGTGGCCTGGGGCGAAGGCATCGGACCCAGGAGTGATCCTGTGGGGGACCTGGGGGCTACTTCCTGCTTGCCGGTGCCCCCGGGCTCGGAGCTGTGTCCGGGGGCACCGCTGGTGCCCTGGCCGTCAAGGGCGCTGGAAGACGACCTCGGGGTTGTCCGGTGTCGGGCCGTCCAGGAGCGGCTGAGGCCGGTCCTTCAGGTGCAGGTCGAGGAAGGCCGCCACGTAGTCCCGGGTGATCTCGGTCGAACGGGTGCCGGAGAGCGGGGCCTCGGGGTCCACCGGCAGACCGAGCTGTTCGCCGAGTGCCGGGAGGTCCGTGAAGGTGAAGTGACCCGAGTCCTTGACGGTCAGCCAGCGCTTCCAGCCGTCGAGGTGCTGCCAGCCCTTGTTCCAGGACGTGTCCAGGCTGCCGGGGTAGTGGCCCGCGTCGGTGCCGAGCATCAGGAACGGGCGCTCGTCGAGGCCGGACGCGGGGATCGGTTCGAAGAAGGTGCCGTCCATGTTGACCCCGGCGTCGACGCGCGAGTCGGTGAGCATCGTGGAGGCAGCGGCGCTGCCACCGATGGAGTGGCCCGCGGCGGCCACCCGGCGCCGGTCGATCATGCGGGAGTTCTCCCAGGCTGGGCGGGGGCCGGTCAGCCGGTCGAGCACGAAGGAGAGGTCGGCGGCCCGTCCCGTGGAGACGGTCTTCAGCACTTCCCGTTCGGCCTCCTCGTCCGGCGCCGCGTCGGCCGCGTCGCAGGCAGCGCACGTGAGGACCCGGCCGCCGGGGAAAGAGGTTCCGGTGGACTCGTAGGCGTGATCGACGCTCGCCACGACATAACCGCGGCTCGCCAGGTCCTCCGCGAGGGAGGTCAGTGTGGCGCGGGGTGTGCCGAAGCCGGGGGAGAGCAGCACCAGGGGGAACCGGCCCCTGGCTGCCCGGGCGTCCGTACGGGCATGGGTGGAGGCCGAGCTGACGACGTCGGTGGGCACGATGTCGTCCAGCCCCCGCCCCGCCAGCATCAGCCGGGCCTCTTCGGTGCTCATGTACGGGGCGGGAGCGCTCCCGCTGCCGGCGCGGGCCGGGTAGTGGAGCGACACCATCAGCTCGCGGTCCCCGGCCTCGGGCACCCAGGGGTCGGTGCGGTCGTGGTCGGTGAGGTGCAGGACCTCTGCGCCGACGGTGTACGGGCCGGTCGGGCGGGGCAGTTCGAGCGTGGCGGAGGCGGGCGTGGCAGGTGCGGGTGCCGGGCCGGATAACGCCTGGGCGGTGGCGACGGGTGTGGCCAGCAGGAGTGTGGCTGCGAGGGCGGCGACGGCCGTCCGTCTGCGGAGTCTGATGGTCATGCCAGGGACACTAGGCGGCGGGATCGGGCGCAGGCATCGGACTCAGGGCTGACCCCTTGGGCTACCAGGGTCGTACGCGGGCTCCCCCGGAGGTCTCTGGACGACTACCGGCCACCGTGGCCGGGTCGCGTTCCGTCCGTACGACGGCGGGCCGGGCCGCGCCGTAGTCTTACCGAGGAGTAGCGCATTGGGGGCGGGAGGGATGTCTGACGTGAGTGCAGTGAAGAGCAAACGGATGCCGCGCGCGGTGCGTGAGCAGCAGATGATGGACGCGGCTGTCCGGACCTTCGCCCAGCGGGGATACCGGGCCGCCTCGATGGACGAGATCGCGGAACTGGCCGGTGTGTCCAAGCCCTTGGTCTATCTGTATCTGAACTCCAAGGAGGAGCTCTTCACCGCCTGCATCCGCCGCGAGTCGAAAGCGCTGGTGGAAGCCGTGCAGGCGGGTGTGGAGCCGGGGATTCCGGCTGACCGGCAACTGTGGTCGGGGCTGCGGGCGTTCTTCACGCACACCGCGGAGAACCCGGACGGCTGGGCGGTGCTGCACCAGCAGGCGAGCTCGCACGGGGAGCCGTTCGTCAGCGAGGTGGGGGCGCTGCGCGAGGAGATCGTTGCGTTCGTGACGGGTCTGATCGGTGCGGCGGCGCGTGAGGCGCACAGCGACCCCGCGCTGCCCGACCGGGATGTGGCGGGGCTCGCTCAGGCGCTGGTGGGGGCGGCGGAGGCGCTCGCCGGGTGGGCGAACGTCACTCCCGGCGTCTCGGCCAAGGAGGCCGCCTCCACCCTGATGAACTTCTCGTGGGCGGGCCTGGAGAACCTCATGCACGGGCGCGGCTGGCAGTCCCGGGGGGCCTGAGCGCGAGCAGAGGTCACTCAGCCGTCCCGGTGAGGTGGACGCGGCTGCCACGGCGCACCTGGAAGGCGGTGCCGTCGGCGGCGTACGTGACGGTGGAGGGAAGCAGGACGGGCGCCTTGAAGTCCGCCCGTACGGACCGGATCCGGCCCGGTCCGCCCGCCTCACCCCTGCCGCCGGCCTCCGCCAGGCAGCGGGCGACGGTCCACATGCCGTGCGCGATGTGCCGGGGGAAGCCGAAGAGCCGGGCCGTCACGGGGTGGAGGTGAATGGGGTTCCGGTCGCCCGAAGCGGCTCCGTAGCGTCGTCCGAGGTCGCCGGGCAGTCGCCATTCGGCCACGGCGGGCAGCTCCTGGGCCGTGTCCCGGGAAGTGGCCGGGCCGGCCGGCGCTCCGGTCGCGTGCCGCGACAGGTAGCCGCTGCGCGACTCCCAGACCAGCTCGCCCGCGAGCCGCGCCTCGGTCACCATCGTGACCTCCGTGCCACGTCGATGGGGCGTCAGTTCACTGGCGTACACGGTGAGTTCGAGCTCGTCCGTCGGTTGCATCGGCCGGTGGCCGGTGATCTCGATCCAGGTGTGGACGAGCCCCAGCACCGGCAGCGGGAAGTCGCGGCCCGTCATCAGCCGCATGGCCGACGGGAAGCCCAGGACATGCGGGTAGGTGAGCGGCAGCGTGCCCGATTCGGCGAAGCCGCAGACCCTGCTGTACGCGGCGAGGGGTCCGGGGGCGATGCGCTCGGGCGGCACCACCTCACGGGTGCCGGGCAGGGTGGCGTCGGGGCGCCCGGCCCGTTTGAAGGGTGAGGTGACGGCCCCGCGGACGAGGGACAGGCTCAGGCCGGTCATGGGTCAGGCCCCCAGCAGGCTCTGGCCGCAGACCCGCACGATCTGGCCGTTGACCGCGCCGGACGCGGGCTGGGCGAACCAGGCGGTGGTCTCGGCGACGTCGACCGGAAGGCCGCCCTGGGACAGGGAGTTCATCCGGCGTCCGGCCTCCCGGATGAGGAGGGGCACTGCGGCGGTCATCTTCGTCTCGATGAAGCCGGGCGCCACGGCGTTGACGGTGACGCCGTGCTCGGCGGCGGCGCGCGGGGCCAGGGAGCGGACCAGGCCGATGATGCCCGCCTTGCTTGCCGCGTAGTTGGTCTGGCCGTTGTTACCCGCGATCCCGGCGATGGACGCGGTGGCGACGATACGGCCGCCGCGGTTCAGGGTGCCCGTCTCCAGCAGGGCGTCCGTGGTGCGCAGGACGCTGTCGAGGTTGACGTCGATGACCGAGGCCCAGCGGTCGGCCGGCATGTTGGCGAGCCGGCGGTCCCGGGTGATGCCCGCGTTGTGGACGAGGATGTCGAGACCGTCGGGGACGGCCGCGGCGATCAGGCCGGCGGCATCGGGTGCGGTGATGTCCAGCGGCAGAGCGGTGGCTCCGAGGCGGTCGGCGGTGCGGGTGAGCTCCTCCTGGGCCTGCGGGACGTCCAGGCAGATCACGTGGGCCCCGTCCCTGGCGAGGACGGAGGCGACGGCCGCGCCGATGCCGCGTGCCGAGCCGGTGACCAGCGCGGTGCGCCCGGACAGAGGGGCGGCCCAGTCGGCGACCTTGCCGGGCGCGTCGGCGGTGAGCTCGACGACCTGGCCGCTGACGTAGGCGGAGCGTGGGGACAGCAGGAAGCGGAGTGTGGACTCGGCCGAGGCGGCGTCAGCTCCGGGGGTGAGCCGGAGCAACTGTGCCGTGACGCCCCGCCCGATCTCCTTGCCGAGCGAGCGTACGAACCCTTCGAGGGCCTGCTGGGCCGCCGCCTGGTGGTGGTCGTCGGGGGACGGCACGGTGCCGAGGACGACGATGCGCCCGCCGCCGGCCAGCGACCGTACGACGGGGTGGAGCGCCGCGTGTACGTCGGCGAGTCCGGCGGCCGTGGTGATGCCGGTGGCGTCCAGGACGACGGCGGCCGGGTGTCCGGCCTGGCCGGTGACCTTCAGGCCGGTCGTGGCGAGCACCGGGCCGAGCGTGCCGGAGAGCGCGGAGCTGCCGGCGGTGAGGTGGAGCAAGGGGCCGTCGAGGGACGGGGTTTCCAGTGTCCAGCGGCGCAGCGGCGCGGGCTGCGGCAGGCCGAGCCTGCGAGTCAGGAACCGGCCGGGAGCCGTGCCGGTGAAGTGCAGATAGCGGTCGGCCATTGTCTGGACTCCTGCTCGGTCGTAGATTTACTCCAGAGTAAGGTTACTCTGGAGTCAGGAGTTGTCGAGATGAGCTGGTCGAGTTGATTCCCCTCGCACTTCCGCAGCCGCGCAGGGTCGCGGTCATCGGTGGCAGTCGTATTCCGTTCGCCCGCTCCGACGGCCCGTACGCGCAGGCGTCGAACCAGGACATGCTGACCGCCGCGCTGGACGGGCTCGTCGAGCGTTTCGGCCTGCGGGGACAGCAGGTCGGCGAGTTCGTCGCCGGTGCGGTCCTCAAGCACAGCCGGGACTTCAACCTGGCCCGCGAGACCGTCCTGGGCTCTGCGCTGGACCCGCGCACGCCCGCGTACGACATCCAGCAGGCCTGCGGCACCGGGCTGCAGGCCGTCGTCGCCGCGGCCAACAAGATCGCGCTCGGAGCGGTCGACTCGGCGATCGCGGGCGGCGCGGACACCACCAGCGACGCGCCCCTGGGCGTCAACGACCGGCTGCGCCGGATCCTGCTGGAGGCGCGCCGGGCCAGGTCCACGGGCGCCAGGATCAAGGCGCTCGCCGCCGTACGCCCCGGGCACCTCGTCCCGGACATCCCCCGCAACGCCGAGCCCCGTACCGGCCTTTCGATGGGTGAGCACGCGGCGGTCACCGCCCGGAAGTGGGGGGTGGCCCGCGAGGACCAGGACCTGCTCGCAGCAACCAGCCACCAGCGGCTCGCCGCGGCGTACGAACGCGGCTTCCTGGACGACCTCGTCGTCCCGTATCTCGGTCTGGACCGTGACCAGAACCTGCGCCCCGGCTCCACCGTGGAGAAACTCGCCACGCTGAAGCCGGTGTTCGGCGCCGGTCACCCCGACGCGACGATGACCGCGGGTAATTCGACCCCGCTCACCGACGGTGCGGCCACCGTGCTGCTCGCGAGCGAGGAGTGGGCCGAGGCGCGTGGTCTGGAACCACTGGCGTATCTGTCGCTGTACGAGACGGCCGCCGTGGACTACGTGAACGGCGAGGACGGGCTGTTGATGGCGCCCGCGTACGCCGTGCCCCGCATGCTGGAGCGCGCCGGGCTGACCACGGAGGACTTCGACCTCTTCGAGATCCACGAGGCCTTCGCCTCCCAGGTGCTCGCCACCCTGGCGTCCTGGGAGAAGCAGGGCCTCGGGCCCGTCGACAGGGACAAGCTGAATGTGGTCGGATCGTCCCTCGCCACCGGCCACCCCTTCGCCGCGACCGGTGCCCGGATCGTGGCGACCCTGGCCAAGCTCCTCGCGGAGCGGGACGCGCCCGGCCGGGGGCTGATCTCGGTCTGCGCCGCCGGCGGCCAGGGGGTCACCGCCATCCTGGAGCGCGCCTGACCTTCCGGGACAGAGACAACTCCGCCCATCCGTACGTGAACGACCCCGCGCACCCAGCAGCCGCCTCGGCACCGGGCCCCAGGGACGGGCCCGGTGCCGGACCCCATGTCGAGGAGCCGCCCGTGTCCACGCCCGCACCCGCCGCCGCATCCGCCGCACCCACCGTTCCGGTCCTGGTCGAGCCGACCAAGGTCAGGGCGGCCGACGGCTCCGTACGGGAAGTCTCCGTGCCGCCGCTCGCCCCGACCGTGCGACGGGGCTCGCTCGCCGAGATCCCCTTCGACAACGCCAGGGAGGCCCCGTCCGAGGCGGTCCTCAGCCGCAAGCAGGCCGACGGCAGCTGGCAGGACGTGACCGCCGCCGAGTTCGCCGCCGAGGTCCTGGCCGTCGCCAAGGGCCTGATGGCGGAGGGCCTCCAGAGCGGCGACCGGGTCGCGATCATGGCCCGTACGACCTACGAGTGGACGCTCTTCGACTTCGCCTCCTGGGCGGCCGGGCTGGTCACCGTGCCCATCTACCCCACCTCGTCGGCCTTCCAGACGCGCTGGATCCTCCAGGACTCCGGAGCCGTCGCCTGCGCCGTGGAGACGAAGGAGCAGGGCCGGCTGGTCAGCCAGGAGCGGCAGCAGCTCGGGGATCTCGACCATCTGTGGCAGTTCGACACGGGTGCGACAGGCCGGCTGAAGTCGCTCGGCAGGGACATACCCGACGCGGCCGTCGCGGCCCGTCGCGACGCCCTGGAGCCGGACAGCCCCGCCACCCTCATCTACACCTCCGGCACCACGGGCCGGCCCAAGGGCTGCGTCCTGACCCACGGGAACTTCTTCGCCGAGGTCGACAACGCCATCGAGCTGCTCCACCCGGTCTTCAAGTCGGTCTCCAAGTACCCCGCGTCCACCCTCCTCTTCCTCCCCCTCTCGCATGTCTTCGGCCGGATGGTGGCGATCGGCTGTCTGCGCGCCCGGGTACGGCTGGGGCACGCTCCGTCCATCCGGACCGAGGACCTGCTCGCGGACCTGGCCGGCTTCAAGCCGTCGTTCCTGCTGGCGATCCCGTACGTCCTGGAGAAGGTCTTCAACACCGGCCGGGCCACCGCCGAGAAGATGGGCCGCGCCTCGTCCTTCGACCGCGCGGCCCGGATCGCCCGGCGTTACGGCGAGGCGGTCGAGGCCGCCGAACACGGCACGGGCCCCGGCCCCGGCCTGGGGCTCCGCGCGGCCCGCGCCCTCTACGACCCGCTGGTCTACCGGCGTATCCGGGCCGCGCTGGGCGGCCACGTCCGTTACGCGATCTGCGGCGGCTCACCCCTGGGACGCAGGCTCGCAGCGTTCTACGCCGGGGCCGGCATGCAGATCTTCGAGGGTTACGGCCTGACCGAGACCACCGCAGCCGCCACGGTCACCCCGCCCCTCAAGCCCCGCCTGGGCACGGTGGGCTGGCCGCTTCCGGGCACCGCCGTGCGGATCGCGGACGACGGAGAGGTGCTGCTCGGCGGGGGCCAGGTCTTCCGGGGCTACTGGGACACCGAGCGCGGCGAGGCCACGCCCCATCTGGTGGACGGCTGGTTCGCGACGGGGGACCTGGGAGCTCTGGACGAGGACGGCTACCTCACGATCACCGGCCGCAAGAAGGACATCATCATCACGTCGGGCGGCAAGAACGTCGCACCCGCACCGCTGGAGGACTGGCTGCGCGCCCATCCGCTGGTCAGCCAGTGCATGGTGGTGGGGGACAACCGGTCGTTCATCAGCGCCCTGATCACCCTGGAGCCCGACGGCCTAGCCCACTGGCGCCGGATGCGGAAGAAGGAAGGCGTCCCTCTGCGTGAGCTCGTCCACGACGAGGAGCTCCGGGCGGCGCTGCAGCGCGCGGTCGACGAGGCCAACCGGCTCGTCTCGCGCGCCGAGTCCATCCGTAAGTTCACCGTCCTGCCGAAGGACTTCACGGAGGGGAGCGGTCACCTCACCCCGTCGCTGAAGCTGAAGCGCGACGCGATCATCCGGGACTTCGACGCGGAGATCGAGGAGCTGTACCGCAAGCAGTAGCGAGGGCCCGCGCACGGGCCGGTAGTCGCTTCCGGAGACGGACCGCCGGGCGGGGCTGTCCCGACCGTACGGACGGACCGGAACACCCGTGGAGCGGAGGCATCATGGCGGTGCTCAAGGGCAGGACGGCGCCACGCACACGACGGGAAAATTTTGAACCGTCGCAAAGTGGACAGGGGTGCGATTCCCGTACGACCCTCCACTCCACCCTCAGACGTCGATCGCAAGGTTCATGTGCTCTGGAGCCTTCGATCGATGGCCCTGAATTCCGCATAGGTAGGACAATTCAAGGGTGAGACGTCGGAGTCTCATCCTCCGGATGTGGAAATCGCAGCGCATAGCGTCCTCTCCATGACTGAGCTGGACGCGCGGCCACAGGCCGGAGAGACGGTACGGGGAAGCACCCCGGCCGACGGCGGCGTACGCGAGAAGGGCCTCGGCGGAAACTCCGTGGGCCTGATGGGCAGCGCCGTCCTCGGGATCTCCACCGTCGCCCCGGTGTACTGCCTGACCTCCACCCTCGGCTCCACCGCCGGTGAGGTCGGGGTGCAGATGCCCGCCGTGTTCCTGGCCGGGTTCCTGCCGATGCTGCTGGTCGCCTTCGCGTACCGGGAGCTCAACAAGGCCGTGCCGGACTGCGGCACCTCGTTCACCTGGACGGTGAAGGCCTTCGGGCCGCGCCTGGGCTGGATGTGCGGCTGGGGTCTGGTGATCGCCACGATCATCGTCCTGTCGAACCTCGCGGGCGTCGCCACCTCCTACTTCTGGCTGCTCGCCGGCGAGATCACCGGCAGCGAACCGGTGGCCGCCCTGGACGACAGCAAACCGGTCCACATCCTCACGTGCCTTCTGCTGATCGCCGCCGCCACGGCGATCAGCTACCGGGGGATGACGGCCACCAAGGGCATCCAGTACACCCTCGTGGCGCTCCAGCTCGTGGTCCTCGCGGTGTTCGTCGCGATGGCCGTGCAGAAGGCGGGCAGCGGCGACTTCGCCACGACGGCCACGGACTTCTCCTGGTCCTGGCTGAACCCCTTCGCCGTCCGGTCCTTCGCCGCCTTCACGGCCGGACTGTCCCTCTCGATCTTCATGTTCTGGGGCTGGGACACCTGTCTCACCGCCAACGAGGAGACCACCGGAGCCGACAGGACGCCCGGCCGGGCCGCACTCATCGCCATGGTCGTCCTCGTCGGCTCCTACCTCGCCACCGGCATCGCCGCCCAGATGGCCGTCGGTACCGGCGGCTCAGGGCTCGGCCTCGCCAACCCGGACACGTCCGACAACGTCTTCGCCGCCCTGGCCGGACCGGTCATGGGCCCCGGCCTCGGCATCCTGCTCTTCCTGGCGGTGCTGGCCTCGGCCGCCGCGAGCCTGCAGACCACCTTCATCCCGGTGGCGCGCACGGTCCTGGCCATGGCGGCGTACGAGGCCCTGCCCGCCTCCTACGCCAAGGTCCATCCCCGCTTCCGGACGCCCGGCAGGGCCACGGTCGTCGCCGGTGTCGCGACCGGGGTGTTCTACACGGTGATGACCCTGGTCAGCGAGCACGTCCTGGTCGACACGATCTACGCGCTCGGCCTGATGATCTGCTTCTACTACGCGCTGACGGCCTTCGCCTGCGCCTGGTACTTCCGCGCCGACCTCACCCGGTCCGCCCGCGACCTCGTCTTCAAGGGGCTGTTCCCCGTGGTCGGCGGCGCCCTGCTCACGGCGGTCTTCGGCAAGACCCTGTACGACATGTGGGATCCGGCGTACGGCTCCGGTTCGTCCGTGCTCGGCGTCGGATCCGTCTTCGTCATCGGTGTCGGGCTGCTGCTGCTCGGTGTGGTGCTGATGGAGGCCATGCGGCGCCGGGGCCCGGCGTTCTTCCGCGGTGAGGTGCTGACGAAGGAGACCCCGGCGCTGGTCGTGCAGGACTGAATCGCCCGGCGAGGCTCCGATCCACCCGCCGCACGGCATACGTTGGGACCGTCACGGACGACGACGGAGGTGCCTCGCATGCGGATCGCCACAACGATCTTCCTCACCGACGAGACGATCACGCCGGTCCGGCTCGCACGTGAGCTGGAGCAGCGCGGATTCGCCGGGCTGTATCTGCCCGAGCACACCCACATCCCGGTGAGCCGGGAGAGCCCCTATCCGGCGGGCGGCGAGCTGCCGGCCGAATACGGCCGCACCCTCGACCCCTTCGTCGCCCTCGGGCAGGCCGCCGCCGTCACCGAGCGGCTGTCCCTCGGCACGGGCATCACGCTGATCGCCCAGCACGACCCCATCGACCTGGCGAAGCAGGCCGCCACGCTCGACCACCTCTCCGGCGGCCGGTTCACGCTCGGCATCGGCTTCGGCTGGAATGTGGAGGAGGCCGCCGACCACGGCGTGGAGTGGTCGACACGGCGCGCGCTCGGCAGTGACCGGCTGGCCCTGATGCGAGCCCTGTGGGCGGACGAACCGACGGCCTACGAGGGCAGGTTCGGCTCGGTCCGGGCGAGCGACGCCTACCCGAAGCCGGTGCGGAGGCCGCGCGGCCCGGTCAGCGGCCCGCGCACCCTGATCGGCGGGGCGGCAGGGCCGAAGCTGTTCGCGCAGATCGCTAAGGACGCGGACGGCTGGCTGCCGATCGGCGGTCGCGGCCTGTCGGAGTCCGTGCCGAAGCTGCGCGCCGCCTGGGAGGAGGCGGGCCGCGACCCGAAGCAGCTCCAGGTGGTGCCCTACGCCGTCCGGCCCTCCCCGGGAAAGCTGGCGTACTACGCGGATCTCGGCGTGGACGAGGTCGTCCTGCAACTGCCCCCGGCCGGGGAGGCCGAGGTGCTGCGCGCGCTGGACGCGTACGCGGCCCATTTGTGAGAGGACCGTGGTGGGAAGCCGCCGGGTGCAATTCCGGTGCAACCATCGACGCTAAAATCGCATCTATCACCTCCGGACATCGATGGTGCGGCCCGTGTGCGTGTGTGCTCGGCTGCCTGGGAGCGGGAGCACGATGAACAGGCCTTTGCGGCACATAGCCATCTTCTGTGGGCTGCTGATGCTGGCTCTGCTGGTACGCGCCAACTGGGTCCAGTACGCCCAGCGCGAGGAACTGGCCACGCACGAGCACAACCGGCGGGTGAAGATCACCCAGTTCGCCACCCCGCGCGGCGACATCATCGTCGACGGCAAGGCGATCACGGGATCGAAGGCGGTCGATGGGACCGACTTCAAGTACCAGCGCACGTTCAAGCAGGGCGCGATGTACGCCCCCGTCACCGGCTACGCCTCCCAGGCGCAGGGCATGTCCCTCCTGGAGAACACGTACGACAGCATCCTCAGCGGCCAGGACGAGCGCTTCGCCTTCCAGCAGGCCAAGGACATGCTCACCGGTGAGAAGCGGCGCGCCGGCGATGTGATCACCACCATCGACCCGAAGGCGCAGGAGGCGGCCTACAAGGGCCTGACCGAGCTGGACGCCCGGGGCGCCGTGGTCGCCCTCGACCCGGCGACCGGCAAGGTCCTCGCCCTGGTCTCGACCCCCTCGTACGACCCCTCGGCCTTCGCCGGAAACTCCTTCAAGGAGGGCGACAAGTTCCAGGCCCTGGTCGACGACAAGGGCAAGCCGCTGGCCAACCGCCCACTGCGCGAGACCTTCCCGCCCGGCTCCACCTTCAAGATCCTCACGGCCGCGGCGGCCCTGGAACACGGCGTCGTCACGGACGTCGACGCCAAGACCGACGCGGTCTCCCCGTACCCCCTGCCGCTGTCGTCGAGCAAGATCAGCAGCGAGGCCGGAGACGCGACGTGCAACAAGGCGTCGATGAAGACGGCCATGCAGTTCTCCTGCAACAACGTCTTCCTGGACGCCGCCGTCAAGGTGGGTGACAAGGGGATGCGCGAGACGGCCGAGAAGTTCGGCTTCAACGCGGACGTCTACTCGGAGGACTTCGGCGACATGCTCGCCTCGAAGAGCCTCTACCCCGAGAAGCTCGACAAGCCCGGCACCGCCCTCACCGGTATGGGCCAGGGCAGCCTCACGAGCACCCCGATGCAGATGGCGATGATCACGGCGGCCCTCGCCAACGACGGCAAGCTGATGCAGCCGTACATCGTCGACAAGCTGCAGGGCCCGGACCTGTCGGTCCTGGAGGAGCACGAGCCGCAGCTCAAGAGCCAGGCCGTCTCCGAGGAGACGGCGAAGAAGGTCCAGGAAATGATGGAGTTCACCGCCACCGACGGCAGTGCCAAGCGCGCGCTGATCGACGGCGTGACGGTGGGCGGCAAGACGGGTACGGCGCAGCGCGGTGACGACGTGAGCAAGGAAGTCCCGTACGGCTGGTTCGTCTCGTACGGCAAGAAGTCCGACGGCAAGTCGGTGGCGGTCGCGGTCTTCATCGACCCGACGGCCATGGACATCTCGCGCTCGGACATCTCCGGCGGTGGCCTCGGCGGGCCGATCGCCAAGGATGTGATGAAGGCGGTGCTGGGGAAGTAAGCAGTTCCGCACTCCTGGCGCAACCGCAGCCCCCGCCCCGGCTTTCCGCCGGGCGGGGGCTGCGGCTGTCACGCCGCAGTGGTGATCTCCGCC
This sequence comes from Streptomyces sp. NPDC102441, assembly GCF_044765585.1. Taxonomy (NCBI): domain Bacteria; kingdom Bacillati; phylum Actinomycetota; class Actinomycetes; order Kitasatosporales; family Streptomycetaceae; genus Streptomyces; species Streptomyces sp. NPDC102441. Next base: position 45,689 of record NZ_JBIWKH010000023.1, on the reverse strand, counting down.
GGCGCGGGCTCGGGGGCCTCCGTGCCGCCTCCGGCCAGTCGTAGGGTCACGGCGGCGGTGAGGCCCGCAAGGAGGCCCCAGGTCAGGGCGGCCGGGACGTGGCTGCCCAGGGCGCCGTGCAGGTACTGCCAGCCCCACCGCAGGCCCGAGTCGGCCCCGGTCACCGCGAACTGGAACAGCTGGCCGGCCAGCAGCCCGACGACGGTCGCGCAGACCCCGCCGGCCGCCGTCGCCGGCACGGTGGTCCGGGTCAGGAGGACGGGCAGCAGCCGCAGTGCCCACCACACCACGGCGAGCAGCAGCGCATCGGCGAGTCTGTACAGGAGCCAGCGGCCGAGGGAACCGTCCGTCGGCGCGTTCCAGCCACCGAGCAGCAGCCATGTGCGCAGCAGGTCGCCCGGCTCGGAGAGCAGCCGGCCGGACAGGGAGGCCGTCTGGAGGGAAGCGGCCACGGACTCGTACGAGAGGACCACCAGGGACACCGAGACCACGGCGGTCCCGGCGGTCGCCGCCAGGCGGGCCGCCCGCACCGGAACGGCCCCCAGCGGCAGCGGGCCCGCGCCCTTGGCGGTGACCCGGGCGGCGAGCACGGTGACCACCGCCGCGACGAGCGCGGTCACCACGATGATCTGCTGCCCGGAGGACGCCATGCCCGCCAGCTGGGGCAGGAACCGGTAGCTGCCGCGCCCGGTCGAGGCGATGATCCACGGCGCGGAGACAGCCGATGCCAGCATTCCGGCCACCATGCCCCAGGCCCACACCGCCAGGAGCGTGGCCGGCATCCGGCGGTTCACCGGAGGCAGCCTGCGCACCAGGAGCAGCGCGCCCGGTACGAAGAGGGCGAAGACGGCGGCGAACCGGATCTGCATGCCCGTCTCGTGCAGCGAGAGATAGCGGGCGGGGTCGGCCGAGGCCGGGTCCCCGATGTCTCCCAGCACCCCGGTGCCGAAGCGGACGGAGTCCGGGGGATCGTACGACCATGGCGAGAGCCAGCTCTGGAGATCGGCGACCACCCGGCCCCCGAGCGCGCTGGTCGCGCCCTGGAGACGCAGTGCGTCCACGCTCGCCCCCGCCCACCACAGCAGCGCCGTGAGCAGCAGTCCCCCGGCCAGTGCCGGTATCGCCGCGCGTCTGTATGTCATGTGCCGTCCGCCCCCATGTGATCGCACCCCGCGATTCCCCTGCGGTGGGAGATTACGGGCTGTCGATCACGTGGGGATCACGGTCGCTGGGGAGTTCCGGACCACGACGGCGAGCGGCAGATGTCCGTCGCGGTGAACCTGCAGAGGTGGAACAGGCTCTATGCCACGGGCAACCCGCAGCCCCATCCCATCGACGGCGCGCTCGCGGAGCTCTACCGCGTCGCCATGTACAGCTGACCGGCCGGGCGTTGAGGGCTTTCACCGGACTTAGAGTGCGGGGCATGTCTTTCTCTGCCGATCCGAGGCAACCCAGGTCCGGCGCCGTGGTCACGTCGTCGGCACGGCACTTCACCCGCCGACGGCGGGTCCTCACGGCTGTTGGGGCCGGTCTCGTCGTGATCGCCGTAGGCATCTGGCTCCTGTTGGGCACGGGGCCCGGACCGGGCGGTCATGCGCCCATGGCCATATGCGCGGTCGACAGCAGTACCCTTCGCGCCGACGTGGACGCGGACGGGCGACTGGACGAGATCCGCGACCCGGGACGCGACGGCAGCAGCTCGGTCGTCGTCCGGGGAGACGATCACCGCGTGACCGTCGGCGTCGGCGATGCCCGCGGGTTCTGGCAGAAGCTGCGAGGCGCACCGAAAGAGGATATGGAGACACGGGGAACCTTCGGCGACTTCGACGGCGACGGGTACCTCGATCTGGCTCTCTTCTACAGTCAGGACGACGCGGGCGACAGCCCGCGGGACAACATGGTGGTGCATGAGGTGCGCTACGGGCCTCTCGCCAGTGACCTGAGCAGTGACCGGACCGGCACCATCCGTATGCCGAGCCCGGCGTTCGTGGGCGGGGTGCGGGCCACCGACACCGATCACGACGGCCGCGCCGAGCTCCAGGTCTTCCAGTCGACCGGGGACGGTGTCATTGCCCGCCATGCCGGGAGGCAGCACAAGGGCGGGATCTCTGTGAGCGGTGAGGAGCCCGACTCCTACGGGAACGGGGACTGGTCCGGATTCGAGCGCGGATGGCCGGACTTCGGCGCTTGTGGCGACAGCCCTTAGGGTCTCCGGTTCTTTGGAACCACGACATGCGAACGGGCCGGGCTCTCCACCCCTGATGGAGAGCCCGGCCCGTCCTCGAAGGAGAACCGAGCGGCGATGCCGGTGTCAGGACCGGGTCAGCGCTTGATCTCCTTGATCTTGAGCATCCGCGTGATGACCTTGTCGAGCTCGTCGTCCTTGAAGACGTTCTTCCAGTCGTCGCGGACGATCGACTCGCGGCCGTAGTCCATCGCGATCAGGCAGGCGTCGGAGAACGGGTTCGAGCCCTTGAGGGTGTTGGCCAGCGCGACCTGGGTGTGGCCGAGGAGCATCGCGCGGGCCGCCTTCTCCGGTACGCCCACCGTGTGGACGGTCTCGTGGAGGGCCTCCGTCAGCAGGGCGCCGACCATGCAGGCGATCGTCTCGACGAGCGTCGGCTCCAGGACCGCGAGCTGCTTGACGGTCACCCAGTGCACCTCGACGACCGGGGCGTACATGGTGGAGATGACGGCCTCGGCCAGCTCCTGGGCCGCCGGGTCCGCGGACTCGGCGGCGGGCTCGAAGGAGGCGACGACCTCCTGCGGGGCGGCGATGCCGCCGAAGGTGTCCGCCCACTCCTCCTTCGTCGTGCGCTCCAGGAACACCGACGGGTGACAGGGATGCGCCACGGCGTTGTGCACGTCCGCGCGCCGGGTCAGCAGGCCGGCGTACGCGGCTGCCGGGTCCAGGGTCAGCAGGATCGCGCCGGGCTTCATGACCGGGACGAGCTGCTCGGAGACCGTGCCGAGGACGACGTCGGGGACGGCGAGGATCACGACGTCGGCCTGCGCGGCGGCGTCGGCGCTGTCCGTCAGCTCGCGGCCGAGCTCACGGACCAGCTCCTGGCCCTTGGGGGAGTTCTCGGCGAAGAGGGTGGTGAAGTCGCTCTTGACCAGGTTGTCGGAGACGCGCCGGCCCATCTTGCCTGCGGCCCCGATGACGGCGACGGTCCTGGATTCGGTGGCCATTACTTGCTCCTCAGAAGGGTGTTGATGCTGTGCCGGGTCCATTGGTCCTCCAGGCGGGCGGTCTCCTCGAAATCGCCCTGCCAGGGGAGCCAGTGCTCCACGATCTGGTTGATGCCACGCTCGTCGGGACCGACCTTGCGGATCATGTCGCCGTAGTCGAGGAGGCCCTCGCCGAGAGGGCAGCCGGCGAAGGTGAAGCCGACCCAGCCGTCGCGGCGGGAGAAGGAGAAGTCCTTGACGTGGATGTTCACCACGTGGGAGGCGGTGGCGTCGACGACGTCCACCGGGCGTTCCAGCCGGGCGACGCTGTTGCCCGGGTCGAGGACGACGCCGAGGTACGGGCTGTCCACGCCGCGTACGACGGACAGCAGGTCGTCGGTGGAGACCTGTTCGTAGGTCTCCAGGCCGAGCGTGACGCCTGCCGCCGCGTAGGCGGGGACGGTTTCGCGCAGGAGCGCGGTGGCCTCCGCGACCGTCGGGCGGTGGCCCGCCGTGTTCAGCATGGAGCGGACCAGGGTGACGCCCAGGCGCCGCGCGATGCGGAGGTAGGTGGCCAGGTGCTCCGTGCGTACGCCTCTGGTGCCCAGCTCCAGCGCGATGCCGTGGCCGGCGGCCGTGGCGCGCAGGGCGTCGAGCTGCTCGTCGTCGTATGTCTCGATCGGCGCGTAGTCGCAGATCTGGAGGACCTCGCCGCCCAGTTCATGGGTCTCGGCGAGCATCTCGTCGAGGGTGAGAGGGCGGGGGGCCCTGTCCGAGATGCGCCAGAAGAAGGCGTAGGTGCTCAGGCCGTACACGCGGCGGCTCCTTCCAGGGCCTCGTCGAGGATGCTTTCCACCGCTGCCGGATCGTGGGCGAAGCGGCCGAGGAACAGTCCGTCGACGCACGGGCCCAGTTCGGTCAGCAGGCCGGGGCCCGCGCTTCCGCCGTAGATGACGCGGCTGCCGGACAGGGAGGGCTGGGTGGCGAGCCAGGCCGTCAGGGCTTCGCAGACCGTGCGGATGTGCTCGGCCGAGGCGGGCCGGGGGGCGCCGATGGCCCACTGCGGTTCGTATGCGAGGACGACCGGGGCGAGGGGGCCTTCGTGGGCCGCCGTGGCCAGGACGCGTTCGGCCTCGGCGACCGTGCGGGAGGCGGCCTCGGAGGGGGACACCTGGTCGAGTTCGCCGACACAGAGCACCGGGGTCAGGCCGTTGCGCAGGGCGGCGGCCGTCTTGGCGGCGACGACCGTGTCGCCCTCGCCGAAGAGACGGCGGCGCTCGGCGTGCCCGACCTCGGCGTAGCGGGCACCGATCTCGTGCAGGTGCGCGCCGCTGACCTCGCCGGTGTACGGACCGGAGTCGTCGGTCGCCAGGTCCTGCGCCCCGGTCCGTACCTCCGTACCGGCGAGGATGCCGGTGACCGGGACGAGGGCGGGGAAGGCGGGCAGCACGAACAGCTCGGCCTCGCCGCTGGTGACGGCCGGGTGCCGGGCGGCCAGATCTGCGATGCTGCGGGCCCAGTTGAGGGTGTCGTGGTGGCCGAAGTACATTTTCAGGCTCACCCCGATCGTGACCCGGGGGCGGTTCTGCGCGGGCATCAGGCTGCGGCTTCCTGCTGGTTCTCGTAGTCGTCCATCAGCGCGACCTTGGCGGCGGAGGCCGATGCCTCGTCGAAGCGGTACGTCAGCCACTCGGAGGCCAGCCGGCGGGCCAGCTCCAGGCCGACGACGCGCTGTCCGAAGGTGAGGACCTGGGCGTTGTTGGAGAGGACCGCGCGCTCCACGGAGAAGGAGTCGTGGGCGGTGACGGCCCGGATCCCCTTGACCTTGTTCGCGGCGATGGCCACCCCGAGGCCCGTGCCGCAGACCAGCAGGGCGCGGTCGGCCTCGCCGCGCGCGACCATCTCGGCCGCGGCGATGGCGACCTTCGGGTAGGCGGTGTGCCCGTCCGCGTCGACACCGACATCGGTGACGGCTTCGACGAGACCGCTGGCCTCCAGGTCCTTCCTGAGGGCTTCCTTGTACGCGTAGCCGGCGTCGTCGGAGCCGACGACGACGCGGAGCTTCTCGGACCGCTTCTCGGACCGCTTCTCGGACATCAGTGGTTCTCCATGGTGGGTACGAACACGCCGTGCACGGCACGGACGATCAGGGCGAGCGAGTGGGCTCCGGCGTCCGGGGTGCCGAGGCTCTTCTCGGCGTGCGGGCGGGCGCGGCCCATCCGGGGGAGCAGGTCCGCAGTGGCCTCGGCGGCGGCGGACGCGGAGTGCGCGGCCGTGTCCCAGGCGGTGGCCAGGGGCTGCCCCGCCTCGGCGGCGGCCGTGAGCGCGTAGGAGAAGGGGACGAGGACGTCGACCATCGTCTTGTCGCCGACCTCCGCCTTCCCCAGCTCCATCACACCCTCCGCCGCCCGGGCGACTCCTGCGGCGACCACGGGGGCCGAGGGCCGCTCGGTGTCGCCGAGCGCGGTGCCGAGCGCGCGGAGCATGACGCCCCACAGGGCGCCGGACGTGCCGCCGGCCCGGTCCGCCCAGGCGTCGGCGGCCCGGTGCAGGAGCGTCTCTGCACCGGCGCCGAGCGCTTCGGCGCGGGCCGCCGCCTCGTACGCCCCGGTGGAGCCGCGCTGCATGCCGATGCCGTGGTCGCCGTCGCCGGCGACCGCGTCGATCCGGCCGAGCTCCTCGGCGTGGACGCCGACGGTGTCCTTGAGGACGCGCAGCGCCCCGAGGACCGTGCGGGCGGCCTCGCGGGAGGCGTCGGTGGCGGGCGGGACCGTCTCCTCGACGGTCTCCGCCGAGGGGGCCGGGACGAACAGGTCCGCGGCTTCGACGGCGCCCTTGCGGTAGGCGGGGGCGTCGGCCGGGGCCGTCCACAGGGGCTCCAGCTCGTCGGTGAGCCAGCACAGGGTGAGCGAGACGCCGGCCATGTCGAAGCTGGTGACCAGCTCGCCGACCTCGGGGTCGACGGCCTCCACGCCCGCGTCGGCCAGCAGCTGGGCGACCCGTCGGTAGACGACGAACAGCTCCTCGTACTTCACGGAGCCGAGGCCGTTGAGGATCACGGCGGCCCGTTGCCCGTGCGGGGATCCGACGCCTTCGGGGAGCTCGCCGAGGACGGTGGCGACCAGGAGTTCGGCCGCCTCGTCGGCGGTCGGTACGGGCTGCTCGCCCATGCCGGGTTCGCCGTGGATGCCCAGGCCGACGGCCATCCGGCCCTCGGGGACGCTGAACAGGGGGTGGTCGGCGCCCGGCAGGGTGCAGCCGGAGAACGCGACTCCGAAGGAGCGGGTGCGGGCGTTCGCCAGCTCGGCGATCCTGGTCACCTCGTCCAGCGGCTGCCCGGCCTCGGCCGCCGCCGCGGCCGTCTTGAAGACGACCAGGTCGCCGGCGACACCGCGGCGCTTGTGGGCCTCTGTGGGCGAGGCGCTGGACATGTCGTCCGTGACGCCGAGGGTTCGGGTGGGGACGCCCTCCGCGGTGAGCCGGGCTGCGGCCTGGCCGAAGTGCAGGACGTCGCCCGCGTAGTTCCCGTACGCGAGAAGGACGCCGCCGCCGGTCTCGGCGGCCCGTGCGACCTGGCGCACCTGGTGTGCGGAGGGGGAGGCGAAGACGTTCCCGACCGCCGCGCCGTGGGCGAGGCCCTGGCCGACAAGACCGGAAAAGGCCGGGTAGTGGCCGGAGCCGCCGCCGACCACCACGGCGACCTGGCCGGGGGCGGTGCGGGTGGCCCGGACCACGCCGCCGGGGACCTGGCGGACCCTGCGGGGGTGGGCGGCGACGAAGCCTTCGAGTGCCTCGTCGGCGAAGGCGGCGGGATCGTTGGACAGGCGGGTCATCAGCGGACCTCTGCGAGGGGCCGGCCCTGGTTCGCGCCCCGGCCGTTCGTCCGGTTGGCGAGCCACAGCATCAGCGCGGCGGACATGAGCATGAAGGCCCCGACGAGGAACAGCGGCAGGTAGTAGGCACCGCTGAAGTCCTTCAGCCAGCCGGTGACGTAACCGGCGGCGAAGCCGGCCACGTTGCCCGCGGTGTTGATCAGGGCGATACCGGCCGCGGCGGCGGCGCCGGTCAGGAACTGGGTGGGGACGGACCAGAAGACCGGCAGCGCGGCGAAGATCGCACAGGCGGTGACGGTGATGACGGCGATCGTGGCGGCCGGCGACCCCATGTAGAGGGCGACCGGGATGGAGATGCCGCCGACGACGGCTGGTCCCGCGATGTGCCAGGTGCGGACACCGTGTCTGGAGGCGTGACGCGACCAGAAGTAGAGGACGATCGCGGCCGGGAGATACGGGATGGCGGTGATCAGGGCCTTGTCCATCACGCTGAACGTCGTGCCGAACTGGTCCTGGAAGCCGTTGATGATCGTCGGCAGGAAGAAGGCGAGGGCGTACAGGCCGTAGATGAAGCCGAAGTAGATGAGCGCGAGGATCCAGACGCGGCTGTTGGTGAAGGCGGCCTTCAGGGCTGCCTTGCCGTGGGCGGCCTTCTCGTCCGCTCCGGTCTTGCCGGCGTTCTCGGCTGCGAGCTCCTTCGTCAGCCAGTCCTGCTCCTCGGAGGTCAGCCACTTCGCGTCGGCCGGCTTGTCCTTCAGGTAGAACCAGGCGATGACGCCCAGCAGGATCGCCGGGATCGATACGCCGAGGAACATCACGCGCCAGCCCTCGAGGCCCAGGAGCCCGTGCTGGTTGATGAACCAGCCGGCCAGCGGGGCGCCGATGACGGTGGTCAGGGGCTGCGCCAGGTAGAAGAGGCCGAGCACCTTCGTACGGTGCCGCGAGGGCACCCACTGGCTGAGGAAGAGGATCGCGCCGGGGAAGAAGCCCGCCTCGGCGACACCGAGAAGGAAGCGGAGCGTGTACAGCTGCTCGCTGTTCTGCACCCAGGTGAAGAGGAGGGCGACGACGCCCCAGCTCACCATGATCCTGGCCAGCCAGCGCCGGGCGCCGAACTTGTGCAGTGCCATGTTGCTCGGCACTTCGAGAATGATGTAGCCGATGAAGAAGACGCCGGAGGCGAAGCCGAACTGCGCCGCGGTGAGGGCGAGGTCCTGTCCCATGCCGTTGGGCTCGGCGAAGGAGACGGCCGTCCGGTCCAGGTAGTTCACGAAGAACATCAGGGCCACGAAGGGGACGAGCCGGACCGAGACCTTCTTGATCGCTGATCTCTCGATCGCTGAATGCGCAGTGGCGCCCATGGAGACTCCTCGCTTGCGGACCGCTTTGTCCGATTCCGTGTCTGCTCCGGCAGGCGAAGGCGAACCGTGGAAGGTTGTGTTTCCGGCCGGTGAACAACTCCAAGCTAGCTCTGGATCCTAAATTGGTCACCAATTTACCAAAGTGATGTAGGTCGCTCCCCTGAGCCCTTCTCCTGGCCCGATGAGCGCGTTATCTTCTGCCCGCTCCGGGGTTCCGCCGCCCCGTCTGATGTACTGGTCAGCGTGTCCACGCAGCCCGAAGCGCCCGATTTCACGTCACTTCTGCGCCCTGTCGTACGGGAGTCCTCGGTCAGTGAGGTGGCCAAGCGGCTCCTTGATCATCTGTCCGAGGGGAACCTGAAGCCGGGCACACGCCTGCCCGCGGAGCGCCAGCTCGCCGACGCCCTCGGCGTCGCACGGTCCAGCGTGCGCGGGGCGCTGTCCGCGCTGGACGTCCTGGGCATCATCGAGATCAGGCCCGGCTCGGGCTCGTACGTCCGGGACGGGACCTCGGAGTTCCTGCCGCGCGCCATCAACTGGGGCCTGATGCTCGGTCAGCGCCGCACCCAGGATCTGGTCGAGGTCCGCACCTTCATGGAGGGCATGTCGGCGCGGCTCGCCGCCGACCGGGCGTCCGAGGCGGACGTCGAGCGCCTGGAGGAGCACCTGGAGCGGATGCGGGAGGCGGGGACGGACGTCAAGGCCTTCATCGACGCCGATATCGCCTTCCATCTGGAGACCGCGAACATCGCCCGCAACACGGTGCTCAGCGACATCCTGCACTCCATCCGGGCGCTGCTCCAGGTGTGGATGGAGCGGGCGGGAGACATCGAGGGCACGGTCAGCGGGACGCTGCACGAGCACGGGGCCGTGCTCGACGCGATCCGGGCGCGGGACCCGGAGGGGGCGGACGCGGCGATGGCCGAGCACATGAGGCTCGCGAGCGACCGGCTGAGGCTCTCGCTGAGCGGGTCCGACGAGTAGGGGCGGGCAGGGCTCAGGTCCGCACCTGCTCGGGAGGGGTGAGCTCCCCGGAAGGGGCGGCCTCCTCGGGGACGGTGGCCTCCTCGGGGGCGGCCGGTTCCTCCTGGCGGGCCGGGGGCGTCTTCCGCCGCGCGGCTCCGCCCAGCAGGGCCGGCAGTTCGGTCAGGGCGCTGACGCGCCAGTCCGCCGTCTCCATGACGTCAGGGTGGTCCGCCCACCAATGTCCGTACGGGCCACGGCGGATGTGGGCCGCCCGTAGCCCGGAGGACTTCGCGGGGAACAGGTCGTCGGCGGGGTGGTCCCCCACGTACAGGGTGGACTCCGGTGCGGCGCCCGAGACCTCGATCACGCGGGCGAAGAACTCCCGGTCCGGTTTGGTGACGCCCCACTCCTCCGAGGTGACGACCAGGTCGGCCGGCAGATCCAGGGCCCGCAGCAGCTCTCCGGCCCGCGCCGTCCGGTCGCCCGCGACGACGACCCGCAGGCCGAGCGAGCGCAGTTCGGCCAGGGCGGGGCGGACGTCGGGGTAGAGGTCCGTCTCGTCCAGGTGCTCGCCACGCCCGGCCGCCGCCCGCGCGTGGTACGCCTCGGCGACGTCCATGCCGGGGCGCAGGATGCGCAGTGCGTCGGTGCCGTCGCGGCCCTGGGCGACGGCGGCGCCGACCAGCGCGCTGACGGTGTGCGGAGGGACCCCGAGCCAGTCGGCCCACGAGGCCCAGTGGCGGTCGTCGCGGACGAGGGTTTCTCCGATGTCGAAGACGATCGTTTCCATCACCCCTCCGAGCCTACGGGGCAAGCGGGACATAACGGCCAAGGCGCCAGTGGGGGCGGGGCGGTTACGGGAGGAAGAGGCCCTGGTCCGGACGGAGTGACGCGCTCGTATGCTCGGATCATGACCGTTCCTCAGCGCCCCACGACCAACGCCATGCGGCGTGCCCTCCGGCGGGCCCGCGACGGTGTCGCCCTCGACGTGGCGGAGGCCGCCGTCCTGCTCCAGGCGCGGGGGGAGGACCTGACCGATCTCGCCGCGTCCGCCGCCCGGGTCCGGGACGCGGGCCTCGAATCCGCGGGCCGGCCGGGAGTGATCACGTACTCCCGCAAGGTCTTCATCCCGCTGACCCGGCTCTGCCGTGACACCTGTCACTACTGCACGTTCGTCACCGTGCCCGGGAAGCTCAAGCGTGCGGGCCACGGGATGTTCCTGTCGCCGGACGAGGTCCTCGACATCGCCCGCAAGGGCGCCGAAATGGGCTGCAAGGAAGCCCTGTTCACGCTCGGCGACCGGCCCGAGGACCGGTGGCCCGAGGCGCGGGAGTGGCTGGAGGCCGAGGGCTACGACGACACCCTGGCGTATGTGCGGGCCATGGCGGTGCGGGTGCTGGAGGAGACGGGGCTGCTGCCGCACCTGAACCCCGGTGTGATGACGTGGACGGACCTGCAGCGGCTGAAGCCCGTCGCGCCGTCCATGGGCATGATGCTGGAGACGACGGCGACCCGGCTGTGGTCCGAGAAGGGTGGCCCGCACTACGGCTCCCCCGACAAGGAGCCCGCCGTCCGGCTGCGGGTGCTGGAGGACGCCGGCCGGTCCAACGTGCCGTTCACCACGGGCATCCTGATCGGGATCGGCGAGTCGTACGAGGAGCGCGCCGACTCCCTGTTCGCGCTGCGCAAGACGGCCCGTGCCTATCACGGCATCCAGGAGGTCATCGTCCAGAACTTCCGCGCCAAGCCGGACACCGCGATGCGCGGGATGCCGGACGCGGAACTGGAGGAGCTGGCGGCCGCGATCGCCGTAGCCCGCCACATCCTGGGCCCCTCGGCGCGTATCCAGGCCCCGCCGAATCTCGTCGACGCGGAGTACGCCCTGCTGATCGGCGCGGGCATCGACGACTGGGGCGGCGTATCGCCCCTCACCCCGGACCATGTGAACCCCGAGCGCCCCTGGCCGCACATCGACGAACTCGCGGCCCGTACCGCTGAGTCCGGCTTCCAGCTGCGCGAACGCCTCACCATCTACCCGGAGTTCATCCAGCGCGGTGAGCCCTGGCTCGACCCCCGCCTCCTGCCGCACGTGCGCGCGCTCGCCGACCCGGAGACGGGCCTCGCCAAGGAGGGCGCGATCCCGGCCGGACTGCCCTGGCAGGAACCCGACCAGGGCTTCGACGCGACCGGCCGCACCGACCTGCACCGCACCATCGACACCGAGGGCCGCACCGGCGACCGGCGCGACGACTTCGACGAGGTGTACGGCGACTGGGAGGCCCTGCGCGAGGCCGCCGCCCCGGGCATGGTCCCGTCCCGCATCGACACCGACGTACGCCAGGCTCTGAGCCAGGCCGCCGACGACCCCACGAAGCTCACCGACGACCAGGCGCTCGCCCTGCTCCACGCGGACGGGCCGGCACTGGACGAGCTGTGCCGGATCGCGGACACTCTGCGCCGTGACGTGGTCGGTGACGACGTCACCTACATCGTCACCAGGAACATCAACTTCACCAACGTCTGCTACACCGGCTGCCGTTTCTGCGCCTTCGCCCAGCGGCGTACGGACGCCGACGCCTACACCCTCTCCCTGGACCAGGTCGCCGACCGCGCGGCGCAGGCCTGGGACGTCGGCGCGGTCGAGGTCTGCATGCAGGGCGGGATCCACCCGGACCTGCCCGGCACCGCGTACTTCGACATCGCGCGGGCGGTGAAGGAACGCGTCCCCGGGATGCACGTCCACGCCTTCTCGCCGATGGAGGTCGTCAACGGCGCGAGCCGCACCGGCATGTCCATCCGCGACTGGCTGGCCGCGGCCAAGGAGGCCGGGCTCGACTCGATCCCCGGCACGGCTGCGGAGATCCTCGACGACGAGGTCCGCTGGATCCTCACCAAGGGCAAGCTGCCGACGGCCGACTGGCTGGAGGTCATCAAAACGGCCCACGAGACGGGTCTGCGCTCCTCGTCCACGATGATGTACGGCCATGTCGACCAGCCCCGCCACTGGCTCGGCCACTTCAGGACGCTGGCCCGCCTCCAGCAGGAGACCGGCGGCTTCACGGAGTTCGTGACCCTGCCGTTCATCCACACCAACGCCCCGGTCTACCTGGCGGGCATCGCCCGCCCCGGGCCCACCGACCGCGACAACCGGGCGGTCACCGCGATGGCCCGTCTGCTGCTGCACCCGCACATCACCAACATCCAGACCAGCTGGGTGAAGCTCGGCGCGGAGGGTGCGGCGGAGATGCTGCGCTCGGGCGCGAACGACCTCGGCGGGACGCTGATGGAGGAGACCATCTCCCGTATGGCGGGCTCCAGTTACGGCTCGTACCGCTCGATCCAGGAGCTCGTCGCCATCGCCGACCTCGCGGGCCGCCCGGCGAAGCCGCGTACGACGCTGTACGGCGAGGTCCCGGAGGAGCGCGTCACGGCCGCGGCAGCCTCGGACGGCCACCTGCCGGAACTGCTGCCGGTGCTGCCGCAGTAGCGGAGCAGGGTCGGCTCCCGGAGCCCGGCCGGCCGGGCTCCGGAAACAGGTGCGCGCAACTGCCGTTCTGCATACGTCACTCACATGGGTGAGCTGACTCTTTCGGGCGGGTCCGGGCGACACTGCGGACATATGCTCCCGGCAAGTACGAAATCCGGTGCTCGGGGGTGCTTCGAGCATCACGCCACTCGCAGGAGTCCCGCATGGTCAGTTCGCCCCATGAGGCGATGCACCGCATCTTCCAGGAACACCCGGGTCTGTTCTCCCGTGTCTCGGAAGTACTGGGGATCACGATCTCCCCGCCCGTCTCGGTCACCGTGATGCCTACCGACCTGACCGAGAACCGTCCACTCGAACGACGTGTGGACACCTTGCTGCGGCTGGACACGGAGAGCGATGAGCCGCTTCTCCTGGCCATCGAGGCCCAAGGAAAGAAGGACACGGACAAGCCGGCGAGCTGGGCCTATTACCTGTCCTACCTGTACACGAAGTACCGGCTCCCGCCGCTGCTGCTGGTCGTCTGCCAGGACCGTGCAACCGCGGAATGGGCCTCCCGTCCGGTCCCCATCGGCCCCCGCCAGTGGCCCGCGCTCACCCTGCGCCCACTCGTCGCGGGCCCGCACAACATGCCGGTGATCACCAATGTCGCCGAGGCCCGCAAGGACCTGGCGCTCACCACGCTGGCGGCGATCACACATGCCGCTGATCCGGACATCGGTGCCATACTGAAAACGCTGTCCACCGCTCTGCGGGACGTACCGGAAGTCATCGCCGATCCCCTTGTCGAACTCACCGCCCAAGGCCTGGGCAACCGCCCGGCCGCACAACAGTGGAGGAACCTGGTGGCCGTGGACCTCTCTTTCTACAAGTCCTTCATGGCAGAGGAAATCCGGGACGAGGGCCGGACGGAAGGCCGGACGGAAGGCATCGCGCAGGGCATCCTGCTCTTCCTCGCGCAAGCGGGCGTCGACGTGTCGGACGAGGCGCGTGAACGGATCACCACCTGCGGCGATCTCGACACCCTGAACCGCTGGCTTCTGCGGGCCCCCACCGCCCGGTCGGCCGAGGACGTCTTCGCCGAGGAGTAGGCGGCTCCTCAACCGAAGCGACCGCCCGCACGGCCCCTACGCCCTGACCCTCACCGGTACCCCGTCGTGTCCGCCGGCTTCCCGGCGGCATCGACCTCGACCAGGTAACGCCAGCAGTCGGGGCGGGAACCGTCGAGGTCGGTGAAGCCGTACTCCTGGGCGAGCTGCCCGCTGGACAGCGACTGTCCGTTCCAGCGCGCGAGGTCGGCGTCACCGGCCAGAGCGGCGACCGCGCGCCCGACGTACGACGGGCTTTCCGAGATACCGAAGTGCGGCACCTCGGTCAGCGCGTCACGCCAGTTCTCCTCGGCCACGCCGAAGTTGTCGAGCATCATCTCGGAGCGGAGCCAGCCCGGAGTGAGCGCCACCGCTGTCCCGCCGTGCGGCTTCAGCTCATGGGCGAGTACGAAGGCCATGCGCAGCACGCTGTTCTTGACCAGGTCGTAGAAGTAGGAGTTGCGATAGTTAGCCGCGTTGTACGCGGCTGTCCCGTCGGTCATCTCGACCACGAGCCCGCCCGGCCGCCGCACCAGCAGCGGCAGCACGAAGTGACTGGTGATCGCGTGCGTCTCCACGCCCAGCCGGAGCAGCCGCAGCCCGTCGTCGAGGTCGTGCTCCCAGACCGGCTTGTCGAACGCGAAGAGCCGCTCGCCGCCCCAGATGTCGTTGACGAGCACGTCTAGCCGCCCCTGCTCGGCATCGATGCGCCCGGCCAGCGCACGGACCTGCTCGGGCACCAGGTGATCGGTCGGCACGGCGATGCCGGTTCCACCGGCGACGGTGACGAGTTCGGCGGTCTCCTCGATCGTCTCGGGCCGGTCGTACTCCGAGCGCTGTTCCCGGGTCGTGCGCCCGGTGACGTACACGGTCGCACCCGCCGCGCCGAGCTGAACGGCGATACCGCGCCCGGCGCCCCGGGTGGCGCCTGCGACCAGGGCGATCTTTCCGTGGAGTGCGGGTGTCGAAGTGCTCGATGCGTCGGACATGAATCCCCTTGAGGTCCTGATCTGTCTGTACGACCCGGTTCACGAATGTCATCGAAGACGACCGGTGAAACCATGCTCGACGCGAAACCCGACGCGTTGTGTCCTGTTTCTTCACCCGGTTCGCGGCCGGGCCCCCGGGTCGCTCGCAGGCGGAGACGAAGTGGATCGCCTGGTGGTACACAAGCTGTACTATCGACCTATGGCTCTCAAGCGGACAAATGTGTACGCGGACGACGAGGATCTCGCTCTGATCAAGGAGGCGGCGGCCCGGATCGGTGTGTCCGAGGCGGAATTGATCCGTGAAGGCATCCATCGCATAGCTCTCGCCCGGCGGGTCTGGGATCAGCCATTCGTGGAGGACGGGGAGACCTTCGACCTCGGCGGGTCACTCACCCGGGAGGCTGTCCGCGAGGCCGTGGCCGAGGGGTTCGACGAGCGTGAGACCCGTAACCGGGGGCACGCGGCTTGATCGCCATTGTTGATACATCCGGGCTCCTGGTCCTGTACAACCGCGCGGACCCCGACCATCTCGCTGCCCGTAAGGCTGCCGACCAGTGCGGGCTCCTCGTGGCCAGTCCGCTCGCGCTCACCGAGGTTCACCAGGTGGCCACAAGCCGGGCCGGACGCCGTGCCGCCGACGGCATTCTCCGCTCGCTGTCAGCCCGCATCAGAGAGCTGCGGCTGGTGCTGGCGTCCCCGACACCGGACGTTCTCGACGCGGCGCTGGCTGTACGGGCCCGGTACGACTCGCTGAACCTCGATCTTGTGGACGCCGTTAACGTGGCGCTGGCAGCGGAGTACGACACCGATGCCGTCCTCACGAGAGACCTTCGGGACTTTCGTGCTCTGCGTCCGCTGGCCGGGCGATACGCCCACTTCCGCATCCTGCCCGACGATCTCTGAGAGGCGCCCAG
The DNA here is from genome assembly GCF_044765585.1 of Streptomyces sp. NPDC102441. Lineage (NCBI taxonomy): Bacteria > Bacillati > Actinomycetota > Actinomycetes > Kitasatosporales > Streptomycetaceae > Streptomyces > Streptomyces sp. NPDC102441. Next base: position 29,883 of record NZ_JBIWKH010000023.1, on the reverse strand, counting down.
CGCGACGTGCTCCTGTTCGCGAGTTCCTCATGCCCGCCGTGGCGTCGCGCAGGCATCTGCCGGTAGCGCCGCGCCGGACCGAGATTTTCGCGCGCACGTTCAGCTTCCGGTCGTGCTCTCGCCCGCCGCCGTGGCGATCACGTCGTCCAGTACCTCGCGGGAGCGGAGCAGCTCGTCGATCTTCCGGTCGATGCGGTCGCGCTCCACGGAGAGGTCGCTGACCAGGCGCGGGGTGGCGATCTCCGAGGGGCCGCCGTCCGCGTCCCGTACGCAGGGCAGCAGCTCGGCGATCTTCGCGCTGCACAGCCCGGCGGCGTAGAACTCCTGGATGCGGATCACGCGGTCGACCGCGCCCGCCGCGTAGTCGCGGTGGCCGCCCGGGGTGCGGTCGGCCGTCAGGAGGTTCTGGGCCTCGTAGTAGCGCAGGGAGCGTTCGCTCACTCCCGTACGCGCCGCCAGCTCGCCGATCCGCATGGTTTCCTCGCCTCCGGACTTGAACCTGACACCAATGTCAATTCTTACCGTTTCGGCATGACGAATGCAGCCACTTCCCCCGCGAAGCTCTTCGAACCCGTCGCACTCGGCCCCCTCACCCTTCCCCACCGCCTCGTGATGGCGCCGCTGACCCGGAACCGTGCCACCGCCGAGGGCGTCCCGACGCCGCTCATGGCCACGTACTACGCCCAGCGTGCCTCGGCGGGGCTGATCATCGCGGAGGCGTCCACGCCGAACGCCGTGGGGCAGACCTATCCGAACATCACCGCGATCCACGGCCCGGCCCACGTCGAGGGGTGGCGCCGGGTCACCGACGCGGTGCGGGCGGAGGGCGGGCGGATGTTCCTCCAGATCCAGCACGGCGGGCGCGCCGGCCATCCCGACACCAGCGGACTGCGGCCGGTCGCCCCATCGCCGATCGCGCTGCCGGAGACGATCCACACCCCGGCCGGGCGCGTGCCCTCGGTCGTCCCGCGCGAGATGACAGAGGAGGACATCCGTACGACCGTGGCGGACTTCGCCTCCGCTGCCCGCAACGCCATCGAGGCGGGCTTCGAAGGGGTCGAGGTGCACAGCGCCAACGGCTATCTCCTCCACCAGTTCCTCGGCCATGGGACGAATCAGAGGACCGACGCCTACGGCGGCTCCGTGGCCCACCGCATCCGCTTCGTCGTGGAGGTGACCGAGGCCGTGGCGGCGGCGATCGGCCCCGAGCGGGTCGGTCTGCGCATCTCGCCGCGGAGCACGGTCAACGGCATGGTGGAGGGCGACACGGAGGAGATCTACCCGGCGCTCCTCGCGGCCCTGGCGGGGACAGGCCTCGCCTATCTGCACGTGGGATACGCCGACCCGGAGGATCCCGTCTTCCAGCGGATCCGGAAGGACTGGCAGGGCACGCTGATCGCCAACCCCGTACTGCCGAAGGACCGCATCCCGGAGGACGGCGGCATAGCCCACGGCGAGCGGCTGCTGGCCGCCGGAGCCGACGTGATCGCGCTGGGCCGCCCATTCCTCGCCAACCCCGACCTGATCCGCCGGATGCGCACGGGCGCGTCGGTGAACCAGGTCCGGGACGCGTACCTGATGTACGTGGGCGGGGAGACGGGTTACACGGACTATCCGGCCCTGGATGCCGTGGGGTGAGCCGTGGGGGCGACACACGCATGAGAACCAGGCCACACGGAGCCGTGTCACATCCCGCCGGGGCTGATCCGTCGAGGGGGTGTAAGCAACGGCGACACCTCAGGAGCTGATCATGAACGCTCGTATCGACCTCTTCGGCAACAAGGCCGCGGCCTCCTTCCTGAAGCACATCAACTCGGCCGGGAAGATGGTCACCGACTCGGGCCTGCCCGCCGCGACGCAGGAACTGGTCAAGATCCGGGCCAGCCAGATCAACGGCTGCGGCTTCTGCCTGGACATGCACACCAAGGAGGCCATGGAGGCGGGCGAGACGACGCTCCGGCTCAACCTGGTCGCGGCGTGGCGCGAGGCCACCGTCTTCACCGACGCCGAGCGTGCCGCCCTGGAGCTGGCGGAGCAGGGCACCCGCATCGCCGACGCGGCCGGCGGCGTGCCGGACGAGGTGTGGGCTAACGCCGTCAAGTACTACGACGAGGACCAGCTCATCGCCCTGGTGGCGCTGATCGCCGTCATCAACGCGTACAACCGCCTGAACGTCATCGTCCAGCAGCCGGCGGGCGACTACCGGCCCGGCATGTTCGGCTGACCTTCCGGCCCGGTGGAAGCCGGGCCGGAAACCATCAGGAATGCCGCGCACAAGTGCTCTCGCGTACCAGTCCGTACATTCCGTTCCACCCCCTGAACCGCTCCTTCCGTTCGATTACAGTGCTTGCGCAGTCGCACACGGTAGGTCGGACGGAAGGGGCACGGTGAACACAGGGACCACAGCTGTCTGGGGCCGTGCCCAGCAGCAGGACTTCCGTGGCCGGGTGCGGGGGGCCATGCTCGGCGGTGCCATCGGGGACGCGCTCGGGGCCGGTGTCTCGGGGCTCACGCTGGAGGCGATACGCGAGGCCCACGGTGTGGACGGGGTGTCCGACTTCGTCCCCGCGCACGGCAGGCGGGGCGCCGTCACCGCCGTCACGCAGCTGACCCTCTTCACCGTCGACGGCCTGATCCGGGCTCAGGTCCGCCGTGACACCGGCGCCTGGCATCCGCCGACCGATGTGCACCGGGCCCATCTGCGCTGGGCGGCCACCCAGAGTGCCTGGGGGCCCGACGAACGCCGTAAGGACAACGGCTGGCTGGCCAGGGAGGAGTGGCTGTACACCCGCCGCGCCCCGACCAGGGAGTGCCTCGTCGGCTTCGGTGACGCCACGATGGGCACCCTCGCCGTGCCGAAGAACCCCGCGGCGCGGGACTCGGCCGCGCTCACCCGTTCCGCGCCCTTCGGGCTGCTGGTCGGCTGGGAGCCGCAGCTGGTCCTCCAGCTGGCCGTCGAGTGCGCCGCCCACACCCATGGCCACGCCACCGCGCAGCTCGCCGCCGGAGCCTTCGCCGTCATCGTGCACGGGCTGGCCCGAGGCGAGACCCTGGACGGCTCGGTCCAGCAGGTTCTCGCCCTGCTCGCCGAGCGTCCGGGCAGCGAGCAGGTCTGCGAGGCGCTCCGGCAGGCCCTCGGCTCCGTCCGCCAGGGGATCCCCGGGCCCGCGCTCATCGAGGCGCTCGGCGACACCGACTCCGCGGAGGAGGTCCTCGCCGTGGCGCTGTACTGCGCGCTGGTAGGCGAGGACGTACGCAACGGACTGCGGCTCGCCGTGAACCACTCCGGGCCGTCCACGGCCACCGGGGCCGTCTGCGGGGCCCTTCTCGGCGCGCTGCACGGAGAGACGGCGCTGCCGCCGGCCTGGCTGGCGGAGCTGGAGGGGCGCTCGACGCTCCTCGAACTCTCCGACGACTTCGCGATGGAGATGACCCAGGGGCCCGCCCTGCACAGCCCGGCAGCGGTCGCCCCGGGCTGGCTGGCCCGCTATCCGAGGGACTGAGCGGGACGTGGCCGGCAGGTGAGCGTGCGCGTCCGGGAAGACAGGGGTGGGCGGACGCCGCCGCGTCCGCCCACCGTTCATATGCCCCCTCGTGAGGGCAGGTCAGTCCTTCACGCCCTCCGGAACTCCCGTGTTCTCCGGGCCGGGCTTCTGCAGGGGAACGGCCGCCGCGGCGGCACCGCCCGCCGGGCCCCCGTCGTCCGTGTTGATCATTTCGATGACCGCGTCGCGCTCCGGGGTGTCCTCGGGCTTGATGAACCCGATGACGATGTAGAGCACCAGCGAGATCGCGAGCGGCAGCGCCACCTGGTACTGGAGGGCGACATTTGTCTTCACCGAACCGTCGAAGTTGTAGTTGGTGAGGTAGAAGGCGAGCAGTCCCGCCGCCCAGCTGGTGAGGGCCGCCGTCGGGCCGGAGCGGCGGAACCTGCGCAGCAGGCCCAGCATGAACGGGATCGCGATCGGACCCATCAGGCCGGCCACCCACTTGATGACGACCGAGATGATGTCCTTGAACGTCGGCGAGTTGATCTGGGTCGCCAGCGCCATGGACAGGCCCAGGAAGCCGAGCGTGGAGAGCCGCGCGGCCAGCAGGCCGGCCCGGGTGCTCCAGGTGCGGGCCGCCTTGGAGAAGACCGGGGCGATGTCGCGGGTGAAGACCGCCGCGATGGCGTTGGCGTCCGAGGAGCACATCGCCATCGTGTGCGAGAAGAAGCCGACGACCACCAGGCCCAGGAGCCCGTGCGGCAGCAGCTGCTCGGTCATCAGGGCGTAACTGTCCGAGGCGTCGGGCTTCTTGGCGTCGACGAGCAGCGGAGCGACCCACATCGGGAAGAAGAGCACCGTCGGCCAGACCAGCCACAGAATGGCGGAGAGGCGGGCCGAACGGGTCGCGGAGCGTGCGGAGTCCGTGGCCATGTAGCGCTGGGCCTGGTTCCACATGCCGCCGTTGTACTCGAAGGTCTTGATGAAGAGGTACGCGAGCAGGAACGTCACCGTGTACGGGCCGGCCGTCGGGTCCGTGTGGCCCTCCGGCAGCTTGTCCCAGACCGTCCACAGGGTGCTGAAGCCGTCGAGCTTGCTCATCGCGGTGACGAGCATCGCGATACCGGCGAACAGCTGGATGACGAACTGGCCGAGCTCGGTGAGCGCGTCGGCCCACAGTCCGCCGACCGTGCAGTAGATGGCCGTGATGATGCCGGTGATGAAGATGCCCTGCGTCAGGGTGATGCCCGTGAAGACGGACAGCAGGGTCGCGATGGCCGCCCACTTGGCGCCGACGTCCACGATCTTCAGCAGCAGACCGGACCAGGCCAGGGCCTGCTGGGTCTGGATGTTGTAGCGGTTCTTCAGGTACTCGAGCGGCGAGGCGACGTGCAGCCGCGAACGCAGCCGGTTGAGCCGGGGTGCGAAGAGCTTCGCGCCGATGCCGATACCGATCGCGATCGGCAGGGACCAGGTCACGAAGGACGTGACGCCGTACTGGTACGCGATGCCCGCGTAGCCGGTGAACATCACCGCGCTGTAACCGGACATGTGGTGCGAGATGCCCGACAGCCACCACGGCATCTTGCCGCCGGCCGTGAAGAAGTCGCTGACATTGTCCACGCGCTTGTGCGACCAGAGTCCGATCGCGATCATCACACCGAAGTAGCCGATGAGCACGGCCCAGTCGAGACTGTTCATGTGCCCCCTCCAGGGGTCCGCCTTGTGAACGGGAACGCACTTCGCCAGTACGGCCGTTCAGCGGGGCCCCGTGCGGGAACGGGGGCTTCGGGGATTGAACCGCCTGTCCGGGTCCACGGTCAAGGTTTTCTCGATCAGAGATGTGAACGCGGATCAGCAAGACGAACGATTTTGCTTGTTCTTGACTCTTCGGGGCGTTGTCGTGAACGTGACCGCGGCCACACGATGAGCGGGCACTTCGTCAGGCTGTGCAGAGATCGACGCAAGGCAGGAACGCCCGAGAACGCAGAACGACCGCACGGGATGCGGGTCCCGTGCGGCCGGAGAAGGGGGAAAGCTGCACGACGTGAGGCTTACGCACTGATGGCACCGGGCGTGCTTTCGGTGCCGACTGCTGACGTTCGTGATGTGTGCGGTACGTCCATGGGTGGCGCCGGTTCCGATGGCGGGTCGAGCCCCCTCGGCCAGGACGGCGGGCCAGTCGAGAGGGCTCCTGGCGGTCGTGTGCGGTGACCGGCCATGGTGTGGCGCGTGAGGACCGGCGTGCCGGTCAGGTGTGGAGCCGGTCAGGCGTTGATCGAACCCGACGCGACGTCACGCACGAAGGTGTTCCACGCTCCGGACACGAAGGAGAGTGCGGGGCCTTCGGGAGCCTTCGAGTCACGCACGGCGATGGCCTGCGTGACGGGCGACTTCACTTCGACGCACGCCCCGTTTCCGCCGGAGTACGACGACTTCGTCCAGTTATCCGTAGCACCCTGAAGAATAGCCATGTTCACTCCGGTTCAGAGAGTTGATGTGAGTGGCACCAACTTCGTTCCTGTTGGCGTGATCGACGCTACTCGCCAACATCGCCTGGTGGTGAGGCCGTTCACTCGACCGGATGGCATATTCCATGCGGGTCTTCCGCTGGGAGGTGGTGGCGGTGTATCGTCCCGCCCCCACCTTCCTTACATCGCACTATTTCCCGCACAACGGGAGGTGTGGGGCCGGCCTGTTCCAGCCGTGCCCGGAGGGTGTCAGCGGGTGTAGCTCTTGGCGATGTCACCGATGAACTGGCGGGTCTGGTCCACGTTCAGCGCCTGTGCCCTCAGGTGCTCGTACATGACGCTGTAGCGCTGTACGTCGTTCGCCTTCTCCAGGTAGAGGTCGCTGGTGACCCCCTCGATGTACACGACGCTGGAGTCCGCGGCGTCGGGGAACTCCAGAACGGCGTACTGGCCGTTGATGCCGGGGTGCGCCCCCATGTCGAAGGGCAGTACCTGCACGGTCACATGCGGCAGCTGGGACTGCTCGATGAGGTGCTCGAGCTGTTCGAGCATGACCTGTTTGCCGCCGACGAGCCGGCGCAGGGCGGACTCGTCGATGACGGCCCACAGGCGCAGGGGGTGCTCCGGGGCGTTGACGCGGTCCTGGCGGCGGGCCCGGACGCTCACCCGCTTCTCGATGTCGGACGGCGGCGCCTCGGGCAGGGCGCCGGTGATCAGGGCCTCCGCGTAGCCCCGGGTCTGCAGTAGTCCGGGGACCACCTGGGGCTCGTACACCCGGAGGGACTCGGCATCGGTTTCCAGCCCGATGTACACGCTGTACGGGATGTCGCCGAAGGCGTGCCACCAGCCCTGCTGGCGGGAGTCCTTGGCCATCTGCATCAGCGAGTCCACGATGCGGTGGTCCTCGACCTCGTACACCCCGCACAGATCGCGTACGTCGCGCTGACTGATCGAGCGGCGGCCGTTCTCCAGGCGGCTGATCTTCGACTGCGAGACCAGCAGCCGCTCCGCCACCTCCTCGGCCGTCATGCCCTTGATCTCGCGGAGGCGGCGCAGTTCCTGACCCAGCCGGCGTCGCCTGACAGTGGGATTGACGTTGGTCGGCACGGGAACGGCACCTCCGGCTATGCAGCTTTTGTAGCTGTGCGTATCTGCTTGCTCAGCAGATTGCCACCCGGGGGCCCGGCCGCGCTGGGAAATGGCCACACGTAATGACCGCACGCAGGAGCGCGGGGCAGCTGGTGGATCCGGCTGCCCCGCGCCTGGTGCGGCTCCCGAACCGGGTCTTGGGGACGTCGGCGCGGCGGTATTCGGTGCTCCGCGCAAGTGTCCGCGCGGTCGTGCTGTCAGTGGACGGAGGTGTGCGCCATGCCGCCGCGACGCGCTTGTGCTTGCGGCTGCAACGGCACGCCTGCCGTCTGCTGATTACGGCGCGGCTGGACGGCCACGCCGTTCTGGACGTCCATCACGGCATGCGCCACGAGACCGCCCATCGGGTCGTGTCTGATCAGGTCCCGGAGCCGGGAGCGCGATGAGCGCCCCTCGTTCCCGGGGTACAGGTGCTTGCCGAGTCCGACCGCATGGGCCAGCGCGGCGAGCGCCGCGGTCCGCGGGTCCGGCGGTACGCCGGTGCGGATCGCGTTGTCCAGCCGGTTCTTGATGTCCCGGCTGATTGCCGTGTCCGTCGCCTGGTAGCGAGTCGTCGGCAGCACTCCGCACATCTGGCCCGCCACGGCATGAACCATGCCGCACCGCTCCAGATGAGCGAGGTAGATCTGGCGAAGTCCCAGCCGGGGTCCGCCGATCCAGTGGACCGCCCGAACCGGACTGCCACGACGGCGCAGCAGTTCCAGTGCGGAGTCCAGAGTCGGATCTCCTGTCGGCCGTGGCATCACCACGGCGATACGATCCCCGTCAGGGGCTATCCGTCCTGCCAGAGCCAGCTCCACTAGCTGAGCCCCGGCCAGGCCGAGGTCGAGCGACTGCGGCTGCGCTGTGGTACCCGTGGTCGGGTCCAGAGCGAGCAACAGAAGCTCTTCCGGAATTGTTCTGCGGCTCCTGCCCATCCATGCCTCCCCGCGTGGATGAATGACAGGGTGACCCCTCTCACATTGGTCTGTCGAGGGTGCCTGGGTGCTTTGTGAGGGAACCGTTAGGTATGTCGTTCTCGTCTAGCGGCTCGGACAAGGGTTCACACAGGACACTGGTAGATGGTTCGGACAGTGCGGGCATGTCCCCGCGGCTCATCAAGGAGGTATCGGTGGCGGGCGAGTCCCCCGACAGGTCGGAACAGCGGAAGTCGTCGGGGACGGCTTCGGGGACGGCTGAGGAACGCGATCCGCGTCTCGCCGTGTTCCGTGAACCGGTCGCTGCGGCGGGCGGGAGTACGGCGGGCGGGACGACAGGCAGCGCGACGGACAGCGAGACGGCTGTCTTCCGCCTGCCGCGCTCCGCGGAGTCAGGCGCGTCCGAGGACGCCCCTGCCCCTCAGGAGGGCTCTGAGGGCGCCTCTGGGCCCCGTGCGGTGTCCGAGGGGTCGCGGGAGACGGAGGGCGCGGCAGGAGAGTCCAGGACGGCGCCTGCGGACACGGCCTCCTCGTCGTCCCGGGGCGTGACGGTGCCGGATCCGGACGCCGATGCGGAGGGCGGCGCCGAAGAGGCCGGCCCGGAAGCGGAGGCCGAAGCCGACCCGGACGCCGAGGCCGAGGCTGAGCCCGAGCCCGCGTCCGGAGACGAGCCTGGGCCCGCGTCCGGCGACGAGCGTGCGGAGACTCCCGAAGCTGCTCCGGAGGCTCCGGCCGCAATCGACGTCGACGCTGGTACGGATGTGGATGCCGAGACCGACGGGCGTCCCGAGGCCGGCTCCGAGCCGCCCTCCGACGACGGACCGGCGCCGACCGACGCCCGGCTGCGTGCCGCCGTGGCGGCGTGGGTGACGACCGGGCCGGACGAGGAAACCGCAGATCAGAGCGGTGCCGTCGAGGGCGACGACAAGCCGTCCCGGAGTGCCGAGGACACGACCGACGGTGTCGGCGACAGTCCTGACCCGGCCGACGGCAAGGCGCCGGCCGCCGACGAGACCCCGGGTGACGGCGAGACCCCGGGTGACGCCGAGCGTGACGCCGACGGCTCGGACACGGACAGCGGCGCCGACGCTCCGGCCGCCGAGGCCGCGAAGGCCGCGAAGGCCGCGAAGGACGCGAAGGACGCCAGGACCTCCGAGGACGCCAAGACCTCGAAGTCCGCCGACGCCGACGCCGAGTCCGAGGCCGACGCCCCGGAGGCCGCCGGTGACGCAGCTGCCGCCGGCCCCTCCGACGGTGCTCCCCGCGTCCCGAAGTCCCGCGAGGAGGCCTCCACGGCAGAGGAGGCGGAACCCGCGCCCGACGGGCGAGGAATCGATCATCCGACCGCCGTCTTCAAGGCGCCGCGGGCCGGACAGATCGACCGGCCGACGACCGCGCTGAAGCTCCCGCCGAAGGAGAAGGAGGCCGCGCGGAAGCCCGCCACCTGGGCCGCCAAGCCCTCCGAAGCCCCCGGGCCCTCCGCAGCCTCCGGAACCCCCGAGGCTCCCGCCGAGCGGACCAGCACGTTCGTGCCGCTGCGCTCGGACGACGTACGCCCCGCGCCCGTGGTCGGTCCCACGGTCACCCCGGACGTCGCGGCCGGACCCGGCACGCCCGCGAGCCCCGGTGAGGGTCTCGCCGAGGCCGAGCGGACCAGGCAGCAGCCCATGCCGCCGAGGCCGCCGCTCGACCTGCTCGCCGAGCTGACGAACACCCCGCCACCCGCGGAGACCCCGGTCCGTACCGCGGTCCGGCGGGTCAAGATCTGGACGCCGCTCCTCGGCCTCGTCCTGATCATCTTTGCGATCGCGCAGGCGGTGCGTCCGCTGCCCGACCCCACGCTGACCCTCTCCGTCGACCCCACGTACACCTTCGGCGGCGAGAAGCTGGACATGCCGTGGCCGGAGGACGGACAGGGCGCCGTGGAGGTCGAGGGCGTCGGCACCATCGGGACGTACGGCAAGGAGAAGTCCGCGCCGATCGCGAGCGTCGCGAAGATCATGACGGCGTACGTGATCCTCCAGGGCCACCCGATCACCGGCAAGGAGGCGGGCGACCAGATCGTGGTCGACGCGAAGGCCGGCGAGGAGGCGGACCGGCTGGACGAGTCGACGGCGCCCATCAAGGAGGGTCAGAAGTACACGGAGCGTCAGATGCTCCAGCTCCTGATGATCCCCTCCGGCAACAACGTGGCGCGGCTGCTGGCGCGCTGGGACGCCACCACCGAGAAGGCGTTCGTCGAGAAGATGAACGCGGCGGCGAAGGACCTCGGGATGACGAACTCGGACTACACGGACCCGAGCGGTCTCGAGCCCGCCACCCGGTCCACTCCGGCCGACCAGCTCAAGCTGGCGAAGGCGGTCCTGCGGAACGACGTCTTCCGCGAGATCGTGAACATGCCGCAGGCTCAGATCCCGGGCATCGACAAGATGATCTACAACAACAACAACATCCTGCTGGAACCCGGCGTCAGCGGTATCAAGACCGGTTCGTCGACCCCCGCGGGCGGCAACCTCATCTGGACGGCCGACACGGTCATCGACGGCAAGACCCGGCGGATCGTCGGCGCTGTGATGGGCGCCGATGCCGACGGGATTCTGGACGCCAAGCTGCAGCGTGCCCTGCAGAGCAGCCTGGCGCTGATCCAGACCGCTCAGGACGGCGTGGACTCCACGACCGTCGTCAAGAAGGGGCAGGTCGTCGGTTACGTCGACAACGGCTTCGGCAGCCGGACCCCCGTGGTCGCGACCAAGGACCTGAAGGCCGTCGGCTGGGGCGGGCTCGAGGTCGAGCTCAAGCTGACCGACGGCGGCAAGGTGCCCGCCCAGACCGCGAAGCCGGGAACCGTCGTCGGCGAGGTGACGGTCGGGACCGGCACGGGCAAGGTCTCCGCCCCGGTCGCCCTGCAGAGCGAGATGACGGAGCCGGGCTTCGGCGACAAGCTGACCCGCATCACCTGACGGGCCCGGCCCCCTGCCCCCGCCCCGGCGGGGGCAGGGGGCCGCGAACAAGGGCAGCGCGGTGAAAATGCCGCGTGCTAGCGTCCCAAAAGCAACGGACGGATGCCGGGACGCGTCTTTCCGGGTACGGATGAGACCCGTGCAGTACATCGACGGTTCGGCAGGTCCGGGCAAGGACGGGGAGAGTCGCAGTGACGACCGCTGAGCCGACACGGGCCGACGCCGACGCGGGCTCGCCCGACGCGACCGCCTCCGTCCGGATCCCGGCGCAGGCCGCCGGGGGCGGCGACGGTACGGACGGCTCGATACGGAGCCGTCTCAGGCGCCACCCCGTCCTGCTGACCACCGCGGTCGCCGCGGCCGTACACCTTCTCTGGTTCTTCTTCTTCGCGAACAGCGGCGGTGACATCGCCGCTCAGGACGCCTGGGCCGAGTTCGTCGGCCGCCACCCCGGTACCGCGTACAACCTCGCCTGGTACGGGGGCATGCACCCGGTCTCGTACAGCGTGGTGTCGCCCTATCTGATGTCGGTGCTCGGCGTCCGGTCGACGATGATGGTCGCCGGCACCGTGTCCTCGGCGCTCACCGCCCTGATCCTGGTGCGGGTGCCCGCAGTCCGTAACCCTCTCGCGTGTGCGCTCGCCGGGGTCTTCGCGTACCTGTGCAACGCCCTGTCGGGCCGGGTGACGTTCGGGCTCGGCATGATGTTCGCGCTCGGTGCCGTCGCCGCCGTCTTCTGCTGGCCCCACCGCTGGCGCTACAAGCGGTGGGCGAAGGCCGGCGTCGCCGCGCCGCTGGCCGGGCTCGCGACGGCGGGCAGCCCGGTCGCCGGGCTCTTCCTCGGTGTGGTCGCCGCGGCGCTGTTCCTGAACAAACGGCGCCCCGGGGCGTACGCGCTGGGCCTGGCGCCCGTCGTGGTCGTGGTCCTGTCCGCGTGGCTGTTCCCGTTCTCGGGCACCCAGCCGATGGCCCTCGGCACCCTGTCGCTGCCCTTCCTGTACGCGGTCTTCGTCTTCTTCCTGGTGCCCCGCGACTGGCACACCGTGCGGACGGCCGCCGCGGTCTACGGCGCCGGGACTCTGCTGACCTATGTGGTCGACTCGCAGATCGGCTCGAACGTGTCACGCATGGCGATGCTGTTCGCCGGTGTCGTCCTGCTCGCCGCGCTCCCGTACACGGCGCCACGCACCCGGCGCTGGTACGCGCTGCTCATCGTGTTCGCGGGGCTGAACTTCTGGATCGGTTTCAAGGGCGTCGACGACATCGTCCGTACGGCGCCCACCGCGTCCTGGAACCGTGAACTGGCCCCGCTGGTCAACCAGCTGCAGAAGGCCGGGGCCGAGCGCGGCCGGGTCGAGGTCGTGCCCGCCAGCAGCCACCGTGAGGCCTCGGCGCTCGCGCCGTACGTGAATCTGGCGCGCGGCTGGAACCGGCAGGCCGACATGAAGCGCAACCCGCTCTTCTACGACGACACCCTCGACGCCGTGAACTACCGCGAGTGGCTGGACCGCTGGGCCGTGCACTATGTGGTGCTGCCGAACGGGAAGCCGGACTCCGGGGGCGAGCAGGAGGCGGGGCTCGTCGAGAAGGGGCAGCCGTATCTGAAGGCGGTCTGGAGCGACGCCAACTGGAAGCTGTTCCGGGTCCTGGACCCGGTGCCCCTCGCCGACCCGCCCGCGATGGTGGAGCGGGCCGGCGACGACAAGCTGACGATCCGCGTGCAGTCGGCGGGCCGTGTCCTGATCCGGATCCCGTACTCCCGGTGGCTGGCCGTCGTCGACGACGAGGGCAAGAGCGTGGAGCGGCCGCAGGAGACGGACGCGTCCAAGGAGCGGGCGGAGAAGGACGAGAACGCTCCGAAGGACTTCACCAACGACCACGGCTGCCTGATCAAGGTCGAGGAGGACGGGGACGGCGACGAGTGGACCGAGCTCCTCGCCCCCCGCCCCGGGGTCTACCGCCTGGCGGCGCCGTACCAGTTCCAGCCGGGCACGCCGTGCCCCGAGGAACTGCGCCAGTAGGGCGGGAACCCACCGGATTTCGTTCGACAGCTCCTGCCGAGCTCTTACCGGCTCAGGCTCGCGGCCTTGACGGCGCGTCGGGCGAGGACGTCCTCGCGGTGGGCCTCCATCTGCCGCAGCGCGTCCTTGCGGTCCCGCCTGGAGAGCCGGTCGAGATATGTGTGGCCGGAGAGGTGATCGGTCTCGTGTTGCAGGCACCGGGCGAAGTAGCCCGTTCCTTCGACGACGAGGGTGTTGCCGTCCTTGTCGAGCCCGCGGGCGACGGCGCGATCGGTGCGGGGGACGGCCATGCCCGCACCGGGGACGGACAGGCAGCCTTCGAAGTCGTCGACGAGCCGGCGGCTTCCCGGACCGGGCAGCTCCAGGACCGGGTTGATGATGTGGCCGACATGCCGGACCCCGTGGTCGTCCGGGCAGTCGTAGACGAAGAGCCGCAGGTCGACGTCCACCTGGTTGGCGGCCAGGCCGGCGCCGTCGGCAACGTACATCGTCAGGAACATGTCGTCGATCAGCGCCGACAGCTCGGGGGAGCCGAACTCGGTCACCGCCTGGCAGGAACGGTTCAGGATCTGCTCACCCACCACCGTGATCCGGCGAACCGAACCCCGTCCAGCCTCCGGCGGCAGAACCGGATACGAGTCCACCGGGTGGCCTTGCAGACGGACGCGCCGGTCGGCGGGACGGGACTGTTCGTGATGAACAGACATAGCTGTCTCCCCTCAGGTGCACGTACAAGCACTGGTTGCCAAGCTCTTTGCAAAGTAGCAGAATTTGCAAAGTGACCGAAGATGATGTCAGCACACCGAACGACCGGACGAGCGGCACCGGCGAAGAGCTGCGCGAGCACGAGGTCCGTACACGACTGCTGGACCTGCTCGCCGAAGTCGGTGCCGTCACGGCGACCGAAGCCGCCTCCCGGCTGGGCTACAGCTCCGGTCTCTGCTCGTTCCACCTGCGGCAGCTCGCACGCCACGGATACATCGAGGAAGCCCCCCGCAGCGGGGGCCGCGCCCGCCCCTGGAGGGTGAGGCAGCACACCCCCACGGCCGAGGGGGCCGGGGGAGACCGGTTCGGCGACCTGGCCCGGGGGCTGGAGGACGAGAGCTGGCAACGATGGCTGACCCGACGGGACGAGGCGCCGGCCGCGTGGAGGCACGACGAAGCCTTCAGCGCGGTCTCCTATCTGACGCCTGAGGAGATGACCCGGGTCGCGGACGCGATCCAACAGGTACTCGCGCCCTACCGGGCCCGCGAACAACGCCCCCTGGCCCGGCCGGACGGTGCCCGGCCGGTGGCCCTCATCACCCGGCTGTTCCCCCTGCTTCCCCACACGGCTGACGACGCGGACCAGGGCTGAGAAGCCGCCTCCCGCGCACCGGATTCCATCGTGCCGTGCAAGCCCCGGCCGGGGCACCGAGCTGGTGCGTGCACGGGCCCGCCGTGCTGTACTGGCGACGTGGAGCGAAAGCACGCACTGGCATCGGTCACCCACCTGAGGCGGCCCGGCAAGGCGGCTTCGGACAGTGTGATCGACCGGCGGGCCGAGCAGGTACGCACCCGGGTCCGGCTCATGATCGAGATCACGGCGCAGGCAGGGGCCTACCGGAAAGGGCTGGTCGCGGCCGCTCGCCGCCTCAGCCCGGAGGAAGCGGCGATCCTCTCGGATCTTGAGCGCCACGGACTGCAGGTGCCCCAGTTGCACGACGTGCTGTGCGGCGGCCATGTGCTGGTGGACGAACCGCGGCTGTACGAGGACTGGCGGTTCGCCGAGGTGAGTCACGAGCGTCTGTCCAGCCACCACCGTGACATCGACAAGGCGCTGTATCCCGACATCGGGATGCGCGGGGCCGTGGTGCGGGAGAAGCTGCACGGGCGCACCGCCCAGGGCACCTGGGTGCAGTTGGAGAAGACACCGGCCGCTTTCGGCGCGCGGAAACTGCCCAGTGTGAGCGACCTCCGCCACCTCATGGACTATGTCGTCTACCGGGTCACACGCAGCAACGTCGGGCCCTGGGGGCTGTCCCGGATGACCGAACGACGGCCGCTGTACCTGGCGCCGTTCCTCGCCGTGCCGACGTCCCTGACTCCTCCGGTCGCGCGGGTGCTGACCCAGGCGCTGCGCCGGATCGAGGAGGGCGACGACGTCACCGCCGTCTCCACCGACCTGGCGGTCCGGTTCCCGCCCCCGGACCGGGAGGACCTGGCCGGCGAGCTGGGACAGTCGCTGTCCGGCAGGGCGGGCCGTGGACTGTTCGGCAATTCCGAGGTGTGGGTGACCGAGACCCTCTCACGCAGCGCCGCCGCGGTGCTCCGTGAGAGTCGCGTACCGCCTGCGGTGCCACTGCTGCAACCGGGAGGGCCGTCATGAGCGACGACGCCTGCCGCGACGTTCCCGCTGCGGAGCCGCCGGACGCGGGTGCGGCGTCCGCTCCGCCGGGGCTGGTGTCGGCCGTGGTGAACCTGGTCGACACAGGACCGGTGCTGCTCGGTGCGTACACCGTCGCGGAGCTCACCGCCGTGGACGCGATCGTGGACTTCCTGGAGACCAGGCCGTCGAACGAGGTGATCGCCGAGGCCGTCCGCTCGCTGGCGGCCCGGCAGCTGCTGCTGGCGGGTGACACGGGCGAGGAGGTCCGGGTCCAGGGAGACCTGGGCATCGCCGTGGCGTTCCAGCAGAGGGCCCGCAAGGTGCTCGACGCCCGTACGACCGGGTCGGGTCCGGGTGAGCCGTGGCGGATCCTGTTGCTTCCCCAGCCCGAGCGGATCTGTCTCATGGTCCGCATCGACGCGCTCGGCGTCCATCAGATGGGGCTGTACAAGATCGAGGAAGCCCTGGACACGCTCACCGAGTGGCTGCCGCGAGGCTCGTCGGCGGACCCCGATGAGGCGATGGACACCGAGGCCGTGCTCGCCGCCTCGGAGCGCTCCGCGCTGGTCACCGTCACCGACTACACGGCGCAGGGATCGGCCGAGACCGCGGGCAGCAGCAGGGATCTGGTGCTGGCCCGCAGTGGCGGACGGCTGCATGTCCTTGCCCGTGACCTCGACGACCGGGAGAAGCTGGTGCCGGACCCCGGGGCGGGCAAGGACGACGTCCGTGAACGGCTCGTCGGGCTGCTGACGTGAACCGTCAGTGGACGGTGGGAAGTCCGGGCGTGCGGTCGTCGGCCGGCCGCTCCTCCATGCCGGCCACCTGGCTGCCGGCAATTCTGCGGGAGCGTATTCCGAAGCCGCTGATGAGCGTCGCGAGCACGGCCGCGGCGAGTGGGACCCACAGTGCCGCCCGGTAGCCGTCGAGCAACGCGGCGGGTGACTCCGACGCGGTTGCGGCGACGTTGACGGTTGCCGCTGCCGAGAGCCCCAGCGCCGCGCCGAATTGGAACGAGGTGTAGAGCAGCGCGCCGGCCAGGCCCTGCTCATCGTCCTTGACACCTTCGGTCGCGACGATGGTGAGCGGACCGTAGGCCAGCGCGAAGGCGATGCCGAGCAGCAGCAGGCTCGGGAGCATGGTCAAGTAGGCCCAGTCGGCGCCGACGGGCAGGAACAGGGCGTACGACAAGGAAGCGAGCAGCAGCCCAGCGAGGATCAGCCTGGCGTTGCCGAAGCGGGCGACGAGCCCGGGCACGAGGGTCGGCGAGAGAATCGCGTCGACCCCGACGACGATCAACGCGAAGCTGGTCTCCAGGACGGACCAGCCGCGCAGCTCCTGGAGATAGAGGACGACCAGGAACTGGAAGCCGAAGAAGGCCGCTGCGAAGAGCAGCCCGGCGGCGTTGGCGCGCACCAGAGCGCCGCTGCGGAAGATGCCGAGGCGGACCAGGGGCGCTGTCGAGCGACGTTCGACGGCGATGAACGCGGCGAGGGCGGCGAGGCCCGCCCCGAGCGTGCCGACGGTCCAGGCGAGCGACGTGTGGCCGGCGCGTTCGACGCCGAGGACCAGGAGCAGAACGGCGGCGGTGATGGTGAGGCCGCCGATGAGGTCGAGGCTCTGGCCGGCACGGTCGGGCCGTGGCGACCTGGGGACGAAGGCGAGCGCGGCGAGCAGGATCAGGGCCGAGAACACGACCGGGGCGAAGAACACCCAGCGCCAGTCGAACGAAGCGAGCAGGCCGCCCACGACCAGTCCGACGGAGAATCCGCCCGCTGCGGTGCCGGAGTAGAAGAGCAGAGCCTTGTTGCGCTGCGGCCCCTCCTCGAAGCCGGTGGTGATGATGGACAGCCCTGCCGGGGTCATGAAGGCGGCCGCGACTCCTGTGACGAATCGGGCCGTGACCAGCATCCAGCCCTCGGTGGCGAACCCGCCGAATCCGGAGAAGACCAGGAAGACCGCGAGCCAGAGGACGAACATCTGGCGTCGCCCGAAGAGATCGGCTGCGCGTCCGCCGACCAGCATGAAGCCGCCGTATCCGAGGACGTAAGCGCTCATGACCCATTGCAACGAGCCGGTGGACAGGCCTAGATCGGCGCGGATGGAGGGCAGGGCCACATTGAGCATGGCCACATCGACGCCTTCCAGGAAGATCGCGCCGCACAGGACGAGCAGCACGGCCCAGTCACGGGCAGGGAGCTGGGCGACCGCTGCCTTCTGCGCACTCATGACGGTTCAACTCCTGGGTCATGGAGGGTGGTGAGAGGGGGCGCCGCGGTGCCGGAACGATCTCCGGACTCTCGTGGGCGGCTCACTCACCATCTGCCAGGGCGCATGACCGGAACAACGGCGAAGAGCTCGACGTTCGTTCAGTCAGGCTTACCGATCCGATCCGCCGGGGGATTCGATGGAACGCGACGAAGTCGAGTGCTTTCTGCTGCTCGCCCAGGAGCTTCACTTCGGCCGCACGGCCGACCGGATGCGGCTCTCCCGGGCCCGGGTGAGCCAGCTGGTGCAGCGCCTGGAGCGGCGCGTCGGCGCACCGTTGTTCGTACGCACCAGCCGCCGCGTCGGCCTCACCTCTCTGGGCAGGCAGCTGCGCGCGGACCTGGAACCACACCACCGCGCGATGGATGCCGCCCTCGCCCGTGCCGTCGCCACCGCGCGCGGCATCGACAGTGTGCTGCACGTCGGATTCTCCAGCCCGCTGACCGGCGAGATCGTGTTCAAAGCGGCGGAGGCACTGCGGGCGAGCCACCCCGGACTCGCTGTGGAGATATGCGAGGTCCCGCTGTCCGATCCGTACGGGCAGCTGAGAAGCGGCTACTTCGACGTCCAGCTCCAGGAGTTCCCCGTACGGGAGGACGACCTGGGCAGCGGACCGGCGCTGATCTCGGAGGGGCGCGTCCTCGCCCTCTCATCGGCGCACCCGCTCTGCGCGCGGGACTCGGTGTCCCTGGAGGACCTCGCCGACGTACCCCTGCTCATGATCGAGGGGGAGCTGCCGGACTACTGGCTGGAGCGGCACGTCCCCTCACACACCCCGAGCGGGCAGCCGATCGCGCGCGGGCCGGCGGTGACCAATATGCAGGAGGCGTTGATACTGGTCGCGGGCGGCAGAGGCGCACTGCTCGCCGCCGCGCACACAACGACGTACTACGCGCGGCCGGGCGTCGTGTACCTCCCCTTCGCCGATGCGGAACCTGTCGGATACGGCCTGGTGTGGCGGGCCGGGGACCACATCGGTGCGGTGGGGACTTTCGCCGGCGCGGCCCGCGAGGCGGCGCGGGAGGTGACGCGGGACATCCGCGGACGGCGTGCTGCCGGCCGACTCCTCGACGGCCAGGACGGTGCGGGTGACCGCGCGCCCGCGAGGCGACAGACGCTGGTACAGCGGTCCCACGATCGTCCTGGACTCTCCGCATCGCGTACGTGAGGGGGCGGGTGAGACCGCGTCATGCCGCCTGGAGCACTGCACAGGGGCAGTGGCGGAATTCCAGACCGAGTTCGTGGTCCACGGCCGCGCTCGAACGCGTGGCGGCTTCGGCGACCTTCCCCCAGGAGCCGTACTTCACGTAGAGCTGGTCCGCTGTCGGGCCGAGCGGATTGCCGTACTTCTTCTGGTTGCGCGCCTCCAGTTCCGCGACCTGTTCCCGGGTCATGCCGGCGCGGACGACGTCCTTGGCGTCGTTGCGCATCTGGACCAGAGCGCGGGCGATGTCCTCCTCCGAGCGCCCCTCGGCGCGCATGGCGCACTCCTCGCGCTCCATGTCCTCGAGGAGGTGGTGATAGCGCATCCGCTGATCGCGGGCGACCTCGCGCTGCTCCGGAGTCTCGCTCCGGATCAGGCACACGACCGGTTCCGGGCTGGTGCAGTCCCCGTGGTCCGGGGCCGCCTGGGAGACAGGGGCGACGACGACCGAACCGCAACCGGCGAACGACCGGCACGGCTGCGCCATGTGCTCGGCGGCAGAGGCGGGCTGAAGGGGGAGGAAGGCGGCTTGGGCGACCAGCAGCGTGGGAACCACGCGGCGGGCCAGCGAGCGCAGGCTGTTCAGTGACATGCGCTCATCGTTCGGCACACCACGACGAGACCGAGGCATGGCGAGGCCGATGTTCCCCCCGTGGGCGGCCGACTCCACTCCACGGAGTGAACCGGGTCAGGGGACGACGCCGCCCGGCGGGCAGGCGGGGAGATGGGCTGTCGCGCTGCTGACGGGGGTGCCGGCCGTCGGCATGGGAGTCGACGGTCAACGCCCGGCAGGTCAAGAACCTGCCCGGCCGCAAGACCGACGTCTCCTGGCCAAGCCCTGCGGGCCCCGTGTTCACACTCCAGCTCGAAGGACGTTCGTGCCGTCGCACGCGCCGCCGTCCCGGGTGCCTGTCGCCGGACAGATAGCATCAGGGCTCCGGCGTGGTTCTCAGCAGAAGGCGACGATCATGGATCCGGCCGAGACAGCTCCGCCTCTCGCGAGCATCAGCCTGCGCGAGTTACTGATGGCTCTGGGTGATTCGCTGGTAGAAGTGCAGTCCGCTCCCGCCGGATTGGACGTCGAGATCCGCAGCGTTGCCCTGCTCGATCCCGAGGACCCGCCGACCACTAAGCCTGGCGAGCTGGTTCTCGTCATCGGTGCCCGCGGCCGAGCCGCTTATCCCGCGCTGCGGGCCGCCGGACGCGACGGGGCCGCCGGCGTCGTGGTCAAACTGGATGGTCCCGGCCAGGCCGCGGCCCTCAGCGAGACCGCCGCCGAGGCCGGGGTTGCCCTGCTCTCGTTGCGCAGCGAAGCACGCTGGGAACACGTGAACGCGTTGGCCCGCGCCGCCCTGGACAGCGCGCCGCCGGGCCAGCCCGGCGAAGCCGAGGAGGGTGATCTGTTCTCTCTCGCCCAGACGACCGCCCTCCTCACCAGCGGCATCGTCAGCATCGAGGACGTCGCCAACCGGGTGCTGGCGTACTCCCGCTCCACCGACTCCGACGAGATCGACGACCTGCGGCGGCGCTCCATACTCGGCTGGCAGGGGCCGGAGGCGTATCTGGCGAAGCTGCGCGAGTGGGGTGTGTTCCAGCACCTGCGCTCCAGCGACGAGGTGATCAGTATCGACGGTCACCCCGAACTGGGGTTCCGCCGTCGGCTTGCGGTGGCCATCCGGTCCGGGGACCGGCATTTGGGGACCATCTGGGTGCAGGAGGGCTCGACACCACTGTCCGAACGTTCGAGCCAGGCAATGCTGGGTGCCGCCCGGGTCGCCGCGCTCCATCTGGCGCGCCGCCGCCGGGAGCTCTCGGCGGACCTGACGTTCACTCGGACCCTGCTGGCAGGACTTCTGGAGGGGAGCACCGGGCCGCAGCCGCTTGCCACTCACCTGGGATTCGACGCGACCCGACCGGCCGCTGTCCTGGGTTTCTCGTACGGGACCGCGGACGTCGTCGCCGCACCGGAGCTGACCCATGCCGAAGTCACCAACCTCGTCGCCGTGCACATAGCCGCTCGGCATCGCAGCGCGCTGGTCACGCAGGTCGATCCCCGCATTTACGTGCTCCTGCCCCACCTGCCACGCGGCATCGACATAGACACGCTGCGCGGCTGGGGCCAGGAGATAACCGACGCCGCACGCCGACACCTGGGTCTGCCACTGCGTGGCTCGGTCGGTTGCGTGGTGTCCGGGCTCGGCGACGTCCCGGAGTCACGCCGGGAGGCCGACCGCATCCTCGACGCCATGCTGGGGACCGATGTACCCACCGCGGTCGCCGCGCTGCCGGACATCCAGGCGGAAGTGCTGGTCAGCGAAGTACTGACGCTGCTTTCCATCCACCCCGAGATACGGGATCCACGGCTGACCGCCCTCGTCGCGCACGACAACCGACACCAGAGCCGTCTGGCGCAATCCCTTCTGACCTACCTGAATTCGTACGGTGACGTACGGGCTGCCGCTGCGCAGCTGCATGTTCACCCCAACACGCTGCGCTACCGCCTTCGCCGGGCTGAACAACTGACCGGTCTCGACCTGAGCCGTCCTGACCAGCGTCTGCTTGCCATGCTCCAGTTGCGGCTGCCGCCCGCCCCCTGATCCCGCTTCTCTTCCGCATTGGCGGGCCGTACAGCTTATGGGCGAAAAATTCATCGTGCTGCACAAGCCCACCGCCCGTTGCCCCCCATACGCTTGCGCAAACCAGTTTTCGCAAGTGAGTACGGACCGCCTCTCATCAGGAGGCAGAGCGCAGCGCAGACGTGTGGTGGCGACCCCATCACTCCCAGTGCATCCGGATACCGCGCCCCCGCGCCCTGAACGCTTTCGGGAATTGCCATGGCCGTGGCTGTCCCTCTGCCGTACCAGCCTGCTCGTCCCCGCCGCCGAGGTGATCCGGTGATCTGCGAACCGGTGCTCGGTGAAGAAGCGCCCCAGTAAACACGGCAGCCACTCCTCACCACGGCTCCCTAACCACTCAACGGATGGATGTCGACATGACTACACGTCCCCCTGATGTTCTGGCCGCCACCCCACCTCCCGGCGGTCAGCCCCCGGAGCCGGCAGGTCTGAAAACCGGTCTCAAGAGCCGCCATCTCTCCATGATCGCCATCGGTGGTGTGATCGGCGCCGGCCTTTTCGTGGGCTCCGCCTCCGGTATCGCCACCGCCGGGCCCGGCATCCTGCTGTCGTATGCGCTGGTCTCGATCTTGGTCGTCCTCGTGATGCGCATGCTCGGAGAGATGGCCGCGGCCAACCCGACCTCCGGCTCCTTCTCCGCTTACGCGGACCGGGCGCTGGGCCGCTGGGCCGGGTTCTCGATCGGCTGGCTGTACTGGTTCTTCTGGGTCGTCGTGCTCGCCGTGGAGGCGACCGCGGGTGCCGTGATCCTGCAAGGCTGGGTGCCGTCCATACCGCAGTGGGCCTGGGCACTGATCGTGATGGTGGTCCTCACCGCCACGAACCTGGTCTCGGTCGGTTCCTTCGGCGAGTTCGAGTTCTGGTTCGCAGGCATCAAGGTCGTCGCCATCGGGGCCTTCATCCTCCTCGGCATCCTGGCGATCTTCGGTGTGCTGCCCGGCTCCGACAAACCCGCGACGGGCTTCGGCAACCTCACCGAACACGGGGGCTTCCTGCCGAACGGGCCCGATACGATCCTCACCGGCATCCTGCTGGTCGTCTTCTCCTTCATGGGCAGCGAGATCGTCACCCTCGCCGCCGCTGAGTCCCCGAACGCACAGCAGGCGGTCGCGAAGGCCACCAGAAGCGTGATCTGGCGGGTCGGCATCTTCTATCTCGGCTCGATCCTCGTCGTGGTCTCCCTGCTGCCATGGAACGACCCCTCGATCGAGGAGAAGGGGTCGTACGTCGCGGCCCTGGATGTGATCGGCATCCCGCACGCCGGCGAGATCATGAACTTCATCGTGCTGACCGCCGTGCTGTCCTGTCTCAACTCCGGCCTCTACACCGCCTCCCGTATGGCCTTCTCTCTCGGGCAGCGTGGTGACGCCCCGCGGTCCTTCATACGGACGAACAAGGGAGGTGTCCCGCAGCCCGCGATCCTGGCCTCCGTAGCCTTTGGCTTCGTGGCGGTCGGTTTCAACTACCTGTGGCCGGACACGGTGTTCCGGTTCCTGCTGAACTCCTCGGGCGCGGTCGCGCTCTTCGTATGGCTGGTCGTCGCCGTCTCGCAACTGCGGATGCGGGGCATCATCCTGCGCGAGAACCCGGAAAAGCTCGTCATCCGGATGTGGCTGTTCCCGTATCTGACATGGGCGACGATCGCGATGATCTCCTTCGTGCTCGTCTACATGCTCACCGACGACAAGGAGGGCGGCGGACGGAGCCAGGTGTTGCTCTCCTTGCTCGTGGCCGCTCTGGTGATCGCGTTCGCGCTGGTCCGGGAGCGAATGCGCCCGAAAAGCCCCGCGGACGCGGCCCAGTAGCCGCCGCGGACTGCCACATGGCGTTCCGGGCTCCCCGACGTTCTCGTCGGGGAGCCTTCACCGTTCCGGGCGGGCACGCGCTCGGGCGCCGGTGAGCGGCCGAACGCTTCCAGGCCTTGCCCACCACGGCCCACTTGACGCCCTGGGCCGCGACTGCTCGGCTCTGCCTGGGTCGAAGGTGGTCGGGACGGGGGCCCCACGACGCTCACCACGAATCAGCCGGCACTCGCGAACGGCGCTATCGCCATCCCGGTGCCGTAGCGCCCCCTCCGGAGGCATTCTTGAAGCCGCGGGCTTGTTTCTCGTCTCATGCCCTCCGGGCCTATCCACTGCGGGCGTGCGTCGGCGGCGGCAGCGCCGAGCGGGCCGAAGGCAGGAGCGCGGGAGCGGCCAGAGCCGGGAAGCGCGCCCGGCGGAGCGGAGCGCAGCCGGGTGTCTTGACGAAGTAGAGAAACCTGTAACAGCTCAGCGTTCAAAGGGGGCTGAGGGACTGGGCATTCATCATGGAGATCGTCGGCCACAGCCAGATCGGCATCACGATGGACGTCTGCACCCACGTCGTCCACGACACCCAGCGGGAGGCGATCAGTCACATGGACCGGCTGCTCAAGCACCGTCTGTCAAGCGCCTGAGAGACTGTCGGTGGAATCGCGGCGAGCCCAGGGGGTGGGAATGTTCGGGATGATCGTAGTGGGTGCCCTGTTTTTGGTGATGGCCCTGGCCGTCGTGTGGGCTGTCCTCGGAGTACATGCGCTGCTTCTCGGCCGGATGCCTGGACATTGGCTCCCCCGGCTAGTACGGCAGCCCAGAGTCTGGGGAGCGGGGGCCCTGCTCATGGTGGTGAGCTGGAACCAAGGATCCCCGTCGCTGCTGGTGATCGGCATTGGCCTTGTCGCATTGGGGCACGTGATGAAGCCCGCGAGGTGACGCGGCCTGCTCGACGCTGGGACGCGACTGCCGTCAAATGATGCCGTCAAAAAGGCCCGGACCTTGATCGGTCCGGGCCTTTTCCCTGTGTGCCCCC
This sequence comes from Streptomyces sp. NPDC102441, assembly GCF_044765585.1. NCBI lineage: Bacteria > Bacillati > Actinomycetota > Actinomycetes > Kitasatosporales > Streptomycetaceae > Streptomyces > Streptomyces sp. NPDC102441. The sequence goes on along the minus strand of NZ_JBIWKH010000023.1, from coordinate 5,572 downwards.
GGCAGGATTCGAACCTGCGACACCCGCTTTAGGAGAGCGGTGCTCTATCCCCTGAGCTACGAAGGCGGGGCTCCGGGAGCGGGTGTCGGGGTCCGGGTGAAGCGGGCGGACTCGGGCACTCGGTTCCAGTGAGCCGTGCGGTGCGGGGCCGTGGCCCTGCACCGGGATCAGTGTAGCGGGTGGGTGCGGCCGGCGACGGGGGTGTATGGCGGCGGTCGTGGCGGCCCGGGGGTGAGCCGGGGGGAGGGGGTGCTGTGGAAGGCCAGGGCGACCGAGTAACGGACAGGTTGGTCTGTTTTGAATTCCATTACTCATGGGGTCGTTCTTGGTTAATCCAGATCAAATATAGATCTTTGGGCCAAGTTGTCTGGTTCAGCTGGTAGGTGGCGAAGGGAGTTGTGCGAGAGGGTGGTCCCGGATACCGGCAGACTTGTATGATTCCGATTAAGGCAGAGGCGCCGGTAGGTTTCCCCGACCTGGCTGGGTGCCGTATCGAGGAAGAGGCAGGCGCAGGCCCATGTACAAGCGGTCCGAGCAGACGCGTGAGGCTCTCGTCAGTGCTGCGGCGGAGCTCATAGCCACCGGGCGGTTCGCCGATGCCGGGCTGGTGAACATCTGCAGAGTGGCCGGGGTGAGCCGGGGGGCGCTCTACCACCACTTCGCGTCCATCGCGGAGGTCGTGGCCGAGGTGTACGCCCAGGCGCGCGAGCGGGCGACCGCTCTCGTCGAGGATGCCTTCGCCGGGCCGGCTGCGGATGCCCCGGCGCGGTTCAGCCTCGCGCTCGGAGCCGCGATGGCCAAGGACCAGCTCATCTGCGCCGGAATGGGCCTGGGTGCCGACGGTACGGACAGCGCACCGCGACTTCGTGACGAAGTGCTGGGCATGGTCCGCGACCGGATGTTCGAAGAGGCCCGGGATGCCGCCGCCCCCGACTCGCTGGCGGATCTGGCCGTGGTGGTCACCGCGGGGCTGGAGTCGCTGGGCTACACCGACTCCGGGTGGTGGGATCCCCGGCAGACCGAGCGGGTCTGGGGCATACTGCGGCCGCTCTTCGCCGACGTCCAGGAATCCGGGGTCAGGGCCGAGCGGTAGCCACGGCCGAGGGCTCCTCCTCAGGGGCGGGCTCGTCGGACCGCTCCGGGGGCGCGGTGATCCGCAGATGACTGATCATGCCGGGGTTGGCCAGCCCCGGCAGCAGGAACCGCCACAGCGTGCTGATGCGTTCCGGCAGGTCCCTCCGGTCGGTGTACATCTGCGACATCACCTGCATACCGGTGAACGCGCCGACGATGACCGAGGTCGCCTCCGCCAGGTCCACTCCCGGCAGGATCTCGCCCTGCTGCTGTGCCTGCTTCAGCAGTTCGAGGATGGCCGCGCCCGACTGCTCGTACGGCGTGGTCACGGGGCGGGGGAAGGACGTCTGCTCCACGGCCAGGCGCACGCTCGCCCGCAGCACCGGATCGCGCTGGAGGCGGAAGCCGAACTCGAAGGTGAGGTCGATGACCGACTGGAGCTTCACCTGCCGGTCCGGGATGACGAGCGCCTCGTCGTGCGCGGCCAGCAGGGCGACGGCGATGGCTTCCTTGGACGGGAAGTGGTGGTACAGCGCGCCTCTGGTCAGGCCGGTGCTCGCCAGAATCTCGTTGGTGCTCGCGGCGTCGAAGCCGCGGGCGTCGAACACCCGGGCGGCGGCTTCCAGGATCGAGAGTCGCGACCTTGTTCCGCGTTCCTGCTTACCCATCCCGGATCCTTGCGCTCGCCACTGGATATCAAACCGACTTGTCTGCATCCTATGACGAAGTCCGCGCGGCGTCATCACCCGGGAGCGGACCTTCCGGGAAGGCGCTGGTCCCGCGAGCGCCGAGGGCGCCGGGCCTGCGGCTGTGCCGCTCCCCGGTGCCCCGGCCCCGTCGGGACACCTCAGGGGTGCCCGAGACGGAAGCCGACCCCCCGGACGGTGATGATCCAACTGCTCGAGCCCAACTTCCCGCGCAGGCTGCTCACATGGGTGTCGATCGTGCGGCCGCGCTGCGACCAGGTGTCCTCCCAGACCTGGGTCATCAGCTGGCGCCGGGAGATGACCGCTCCCGGCTGCGAGGCGAGCAGGTGCAGGAGGTCGAACTCCTTGCGGGTGAGGTCCACCTGCCGCCCGTCCAGGGTGGCCTCGCGGGTGGTGGCGTCGATGCGGAGCGGGCCGTGGTCGACGGTCCTGGCGATCTCCTGGCGGGGACGTGACCGGCGCATCACCGCCTCGATCCTGGCCAGTAGTTCGCGGAAACCGTACGGCTTGACCATGTAGTCGTCCGAGCCGGCCTGGAGTCCCAGCACACGGTCGAGTTCGCTGCCGCGCGCGGTCACGGTGATGATCGGGGTGTCGCTGACGGCTCTGATGCCGCGGCACACCTCCAGGCCGTCCAGGTCGGGAAGGTCGAGGTCGAGCAGGATCAGGTCGGCGTGGTGGTGTCCCTGTAACGCCTTGCCGCCGGTGGCCACGCTCTCGGCGTTGTAGCCCTGCCGGAGCAGTGCCTGGACCAGTGTGTCGGCGGCGCGTTCCTCGTTCTCGACCACCAGGACGCGCAGTACGTCACGTTCTCCGGCAGAGGGTGGGTGGGGCAGGGCTGCGATGCGGTGCGGCTGGGAAACCAAAGGGCGATGCTGAGTGGTCCGGGGTTCGAGTAGATCTGAGGCCTGCCGGTTCATCTGCTCCTCCTGAGGCACAGGCGTGACATCAAGGACTGCTGAATGCTCACGCCTACCGAAGATAGCAAACAGACTTGTCTGATTGTCAACGGAAAGCAAGGTGTGCGGCGTCGGTCGAATCCGGGCCATTTGACCTGCAACTCTGCTGATTTTATGGCGAATTGATCGGCGATTCGCGACGTGTCGGCGATGTGGTTCGCGAGTGGCTTGATGCCTGCTCAGGCGACTTTTCAGGCTGACCTGCCTGTTTTTTTGCCCCTCGGTGGCGAGGGGCTCGAAGTCACCGAATGTCCGGCGTGCATGTTGTGTATGTCACCGGGAGTCCACTTTCGCCCAAAGTGGGTGAGGTGCTTCCGCTTGGCCGGAGCCCGGCATGCGCCCGGAGCGTCCAATTCCGGACGTGTGCAGACCAAGTTTTTACTTGATATTACGAACCGACCTGTCTGTATCTTGGGACCCAGCACGAATCGTCGGCCACGGGGGTGGCTGCCGACGTCCGGCTCGCTCACCCCTGTCCAGAGTCATAGATCGGGAGTGCCACGCATGCCGTCCCTTGCCTCAGCACCGTACGAGTCCAGCAGAAACGTCGTCCTGACGCCGCGCCCGGCCGCGCCCTGCCCGCAGCTCACCACGACCGTGCCGCGCCAGTACGTACACCGCGCCTCCGTCTCCGAGGTGCTGCTCACCGGCTGGGAGGCGGCCGCGGACCGCGTTGCCGGCGGAGCCGAATCCTTCGTCGTCCGGGCCGAGTGGCCCCGCGGGCACTCGCTCTTCTCGCAGGTCGCCGGGTACCAGGACCCGATGCTGCTGATCGAGTCGGTCCGCCAGATCGGATCGCTGCTGTCCCACGCCGAGTTCGGGGCACCGTTCGGCCACCAGTTCCTGATGTGGGGCATGTCCTTCGCCACCACCGCGGAAATGCTCGTGGCCGGCCCCGCGCCGACCGAGGTCGAGCTGCACACGGTCTGCAGCGACGTGGTCCGCAGGGGAAAAACCCTCAGCAGCATGCGCTACGACGTCACCGCGGTCGTCGACGGAGCGGCCCTGGCCACCGGGCGTGCCGGCTTCAGCTGCACCAGCCCCGCCGTCCACCGGCGTCTGCGCGGCGACCGCCCCACCAGTACCGGGTATCTCCCGGGCCGCCCGATCGACCCGGCCCGCGTCGGACGCAACGACGCCGGGCACGTGGTCCTGGCCGAGGACCGCACGGGTGCGGGACCGCACCGGTGGGGCCTGCGCGTCGACACCACGCACCCGATCTTCTTCGACCACCCGGTCGACCATGTGCCCGGCATGGTGCTGCTGGAGGCGGCCCGGCAGGCCGCGCACGCCTCCACCGGGATGCCCGACGCGCTCGTCGTCGCGCTCGACAGCACCTTCACGCGCTACGTCGAACTCGACGCACCCTGCCTGATCGAGGCGAGCCCGAGCCGTCCCGACGCCTCCGGCGGCGTCCGCGTGACGGTGGAAGGCACCCAGCAGGGCCAGGCCGTCTACTCCGCCGAGCTCGTTCTCCGACCCCGCGACTGCTGAATCCCGCCCTCGTCGAGCTGACTGGAGAGTGCCGCGTGCACACCACCATGATCACCGGGGCGACCGGGTTCATCGGCCGCCATGTCGTCGAGGAGGCCCGCGGCAGGGGCGTCCCGCTCCGGCTGATGTCGCGTCACCGTCCACCGGTCCCGGCCGGGGCGGTCGCATCGGGGAACGCCGGGCCCCGGGCCCTTCCCGCGCAGGCCGTCGTGGCCGACCTCGCCCGCCCGGAGTCCCTCCGGGGAGTCTGCGACGGCGTGGACGTCCTGCTGCACTGCGCCTCGCAGGTCGGGGGCCCGGCCGATGTCAACGAGGCGGTCAACGCACGGGGGACCTCTGCCCTGGTCGCGGAGGCGGAGCGGGCGGGAGTACGGCGCATCGTGTATCTCAGCACCGCTTCCGTGTACGGCCGAGGGACCTTCCGGAGCGCCCGTGCCGAGGGGCTCGACCGGCGTCCGGGCTCGGCGACGTCCAGGACCCGGGCCGCCGCGGAGGACGCCGTCCGTGGAGCGGGAGGGATCGTGCTCCGGCCCCATCTTGTGTACGGGGTGGGGGACACCTGGGTCGTTCCGGCGCTGGCCCGTTTGCTCCAGGCCCTGTCCGGTGCCTCGGCGGGATGGCACGCCCGTATGTCGGCCGTCGCCGCTCCCGAGCTGGCCCGGATCGTGCTGGGGGTGGGGTCCGCGCCGGCGGGAAGCCTGACCGCGTCCGTCTACCATGCCGCGCATCCACGGCCGGTCACCGCGGCGGAACTGCTGTGCGCCGTCGCCGACTGCATGGAAATCCCCGCGTCGCGGCGCGAGATGACGGTGTCGCAGGCACGGGAGCGGCTCGTCGACGCGAGCCTGCCGCAGCACGCACTGGACATGCTCGCCACCGATCACTGGTTCGACAGTGCTCCGCTGTGGGCCGATCTCGGCCAGGCCCCGGGCCCCGGATTCGACAGTGATTTCACCGAGACGCGGGAGTGGTACGGAAGCCTGGTCCAGGCGGCCTGAAGCGTCACCGTCCTGTCCGGGTGCGGCAGCCAGGCCGGCTGCCGCACCCGCCATTTTCCGGAAGAACCCCAGGCCGCCGGAGAGTTTTGACGGGCGCCTGACCATTCTTTACAGGTCTCTCGACACAGCTGGACGACTCCTGGGAATGTGAACCCAGTCCTGTATCCACACGCGTTGCACATATGGGCGGCGATCGAACAGTCTGGTGACTCCGAGCGAGTCAGGAGACGTTCATCGTGCGTAAAGTGCTCATCGCCAACCGTGGTGAAATCGCTGTTCGTGTTGCTCGGGCTTGCCGGGATGCCGGGATCGGGAGCGTAGCCGTCTACGCGGATCCGGA
>NZ_JBIWKH010000022.1:0-137222 GCF_044765585.1 Streptomyces sp. NPDC102441 | reverse complement strand
GAGGCCCGGCCCTTCAAGTGGACCAAGACCGCCGACCAGATCCTCGACCGGATCTGCCGCTACTGCTCACGCATCTCCGAACCAGGTCACTAGGCAGTAGCGGCGAGGAGTTCCTCATGCACCCCACGCAGCCCGTCGGTCGCCTCGCGGCCGGCGGGCTGCAGTGGTTCGCGGACCGGGCCCGCGTCGAGCAGCGCCTTCGCCGTGACGGTGCCGGGCAGGCCGGCGGCCATCATGGCCTCGATCAGCGGGGCGGTGAGACCGTTGAGGCGGGCCGCCTCCGCGGTGTCGCCGGCGTCGAACGCGTCCAGCACGGCCCGCATCTGACGCGGGGCCGCGTTGGCGACCGTGCTGACATAGCCGGCGCCGCCGAGGGCGTACAGCGGGAGATTCAGCTCCTCGCATCCCGAGTAGTACGCCAGTGAGGTCCGCGCCATCACCTTGGCGGCTGCGAGCAGGTCGTACGAACAGTCCTTGACCGCCACGACACGTGGGTGCCCGGCCAGACGGAGCAGTGTCGCCGGTTCGATCCTCGTGCCGGTGCGGCCCGGGATGTCGTACAGCATCAGCCCGATGCCCGTGGACTCCGCGACCCGGAGGAAGTGCGCCTCCACGGCGGCCTGTGGGGGACGGCTGTAGTACGGGGTCACCACCAGCAGCCCGTCGGCGCCCGCCGCCTCGGCCTCCTGTGCGAGCCGGACCGTGTGCCGGGTGTCGGAACTGCCCACCCCCGCGACGAGCGGGACCGTGGAGCCGACGGCCTCCCGGACGGCCCGCAGCAGCGCGGTCTTCTCCTCGTCCGTCGTCGTCGGTGACTCTCCGGTGGTGCCGCTGAGCACGAGGCCGTCGCAGCCGGCCGCGACAAGAGCGGCTGCGTGACGGCGGGCGGCGTCCAGGTCCAGGTCACCTGTGGCGGTGAACGGAGTGATCATGGCGCAGAGGGCGCGGCCGAAGGGCCTGGCCGTGTGGGATGTCATCTCCGCAGTCTCGGCGCCCGGTGCGTGCCGGTCCACTTAGTTCTGCTTGGGGTGACGGGCAAGAGATGCTGAACGGTGGCAGACGCGGTCTGGCATGATCGAACGCAGTGGCGACGGACCGTTCCAGGGGTGGGATTGCACGGTATGCGCGTACGGAGAACGATCTCGGCGGCCGCACTCACGGCGGCCACGCTGACGCTGTCCGGCTGTGCCGGTTTCCTCGTCCCTGCGGGCGAGGGGGAGCCGGGCCCGACGCCGAGCCCCGCCGCCACGACGCGGCCGGCGGACGCCGCGCCCGCCCCGGACGCGCCCGCCCCGGACACCGGGGCCACGACGGACGTGCCCGCCCAGCTCGCGCCCACCCCCGCAGCGTCGGCAGAGGGCTGCCCCGCTTCCGGGGTGGTCGTGGACATGGGGCCTGTCCAGACGGCGATGTTCGCCCGCGCCGTCACCCTCACGCTCACCAACTGCGGGAAGCAGGCCTACCGCGTCCACGGCTACCCGTCCGTCCGCGCGCTGGGGGACGACGGTGAGCGCCTCCCCGTCCCCGTGAACGCGGGCGGATCGATGTTCGGCAACGACGAGGGGCCCGAGGAGGTCATGCTGAAGCCCGGCGCGAGCGTCACCTCGACGCTGGCCTGGATCTCCACCCAGGAGGGCGGCGACCTCATCGAGGGGGACGCCCTGGAGATCGCCGCCGCCCCGGACACGGGCGCGCGGGTCTTTCCGCTGGAGGGCCACGACATACGCCTGATGGACGAGCTGAACACGACGGCCTGGCGGGTGAGGACGACCGGACCGGATGACCGGCCTTGACCTCAAGTGCGCTTGACGTACGAGGGTGGTGATCGAAGGCGCACCACGGAGGTGCGCCCGGAGAGGATCACGCCATGGTGTCCGTGCAGTTCGACTCCCGCCCCGACCTGACCCGTGCCGGCGCGGGGGTGGTGAAGGTCAGTACGTGGAAGGTCGGCACCCCCGAACGGCAGCGCCGGACGGTCGAGGCCATCCGCGCCGCATGGGAGGCCCGCGAGTGGCCGCACCCGGGTCTGCTGTCGTACAGCGTCCTGGCCGGCGACGACGGGGAGGCCCTGCTCCACTACTCCCGGTGGGCCGACGAAGCCGCTCACCGGGATTTCGCCCGCACGGGGCGTGACGAGCGCGTCGCCGAGATCGACGCGGCGGTGCCGGGCATCGAGCGGGTCGGACTGCGCGCGTTCGAGCTGTACCGCTCAGGGGTGAACAAGGACGACGTCCGGGAGCCGGGTTGCGTCGTGACCGTCGACATCGAGTTCGACGGACCCGACCCTGCTCGCCAACGGGACTGGGTGGATGCCGTGTTCGAGGCACTCGACTCCGACCCGGCCCTGGCGCCCGGTGGTATCTCGGCACACTTCCACGTCAGCGCGGACGGGACACGGGTGCTCAACTACGCTGAGTGGGTGAGCGCACAGGCTCATGCCGACGCGCTCGCGGCTCCCGGCGGCGGGGTCGGATCGCTGACCCCGCAGTGGCACCGGGTCCAGAACTACCCCGGTCTGAAGAGCAGTACCGTGCGCCGCTGGACGCATGCGCTCAGCATGAGGGTGGGCGTGCGGTAGAACCGGGCGGCACGGGACGAAATGCGTCTACGCTGGGGCGGCGGCCAAGGCCCGTACGTACCGGGCCGGCCCCCCTTGAACACAGCCCGCGCATGCCCCGAGGAGACCCCCCAGATGTCCGCAGAGCGCCCCTCCCTGCCGCCGGTGCGGCTGCACACCGAGGCCGAGCTGGCGCGGGACGCGCTGGCCGCTCCGCTGCTCGCCCGCGCCGTCCGCCTCGCCCGCTGGGCGGGACCCACGACCCGGGTCGGCGCCGGTGGTGAGCTCGTCGAAGCGCAGCTGCCGGCGGCCGCCCAGCATCTGGGGCTCGGCGACGACGAGGACGGCATCGCGTACGCCAGCGAGGCGTGGCGCCTCGCCGTCGACACGGGGCTCGTCGACTTCGAGGACCCGCAGGACGCCGACGGGACCGACGGGGCCGAGGAGACGGAGGGGGCCGAGGGGACGGACGCGGAGGGCACCGTCACCGCCGGCGAGAACCTGGCCCTGCTGACCTCCGGATCCCCGCAGGACGTGCTCGCGATCTGGCTCGACGGCCTGGAGGCCGTGCACGCGGACGCCACCGCACCGGCCTTCGACGACTTCGCGGACCTCATCGGTGAGGACGGCAGCGTCGACTTCGACGCCCTGGACTGGGACCCGGAGGAGGAGGCCGATTTCCTCGACGGGGTGCTCGGCAACCTCTATCTGCTGACTCTCTCCGAGGGAGGCCCCGCCGAGGGCCCCGTGCCGCTGCCCGCCCTCGCCGCGTCCGTGGTGGTGCCCGAGGACATGGGGGAGCCCACCGACGAAGTCCTGGAGCGAGTGTCTGAGACGATGATGCGGCTGGACGACCAGTTCCGGGTCCTCGAACCCATCGGGATCGTCGAATACCGGCCGGTGGACGAGGCGTTGCTGTCCGAGGAGGGCGAGGAGGCGACACCGCCCGCCGACGACGAGGACGTCACCCGCTACGGCATGGTGAGGCTGACCCCGCTCGGTCTCTACGGCATCCGGGAGCGGATGCTGGAGGCCGGTGTGGACGCGCCGGCCGTCGGTGACCTCGCCGACAAGGGGGCCGACGTCCTGCTCGACGGCATCGCCTACTACCCCGAGGAGGCCGCGCGCACCGAGGTCGGTCTGTGGCTCGGCCGGCGTGGGGCGGAAGGAGCCGAGGCCGCCGCGGTGGAACTCCTGGGCGCCGCGCGCGGCGCCGACCGGCGGGCCCCGCTGCGCAGACTCCACTGCCAGCAGGCTCTCGCCCTGGTCGGGCCGGAGGCGGAGCCCGCGGTACGCGCGGTGCTCGACGATCCTGAGCTCGGCGGGCTGGCGCGGGTCTGGCTCGCGGAGCGCGGAGCGGCGGATGTGCCCGCGCCGCCGGAGTCGATGATCTTCTGGCTCGCCGTGGACACGATCGCCGCTCAACTGGACGCCGACGGCGACCTGGAGGAGCTCCAGGAGCTGGTCGAGGGGCTCTCCGGCCAGCACAGCGGCTTCTTCGACGAGGCCTGGCGGGTCGAGCACCCCGCGACGGCCGAGGTGCTGGAGGCGATGGGCCGTCTGCACCCCGACCGCGGGGCGGCGAAGGCCGCGCGTAAGGCGGCGTACAAGGCGCGGTCGCGGCAGAAGGCCTGACGCGGGGACGACGGGGCCGCGGGGGCACAGAGGCTGCCACAGCCTCGTCGGCCTCGTCGGCCCCTCGGTCTCCGGCGGTGTTCCTGATCTTCGCCGTCCGTTCACCGAGCCGCCCATCGGTCATGGCCCAGGGCTGCGAGCATCCGGTTCCTCAGTTGACCGAACCGGAGGAACGATGCTCCCGAAGAGAACCTGTGCCGCACTCGCGGTTCTGGCCGTGACCGCGGGCACCCTGGCAGGCGCAGGTGTGGCGAACGCGGGCCAGACGCACGGCGGTGACCGCGGACCGAGGTCAATGGCCTTCGAACGTACCGCCACCTACCCCGTCTTCCAGAACCGGCCGGCCGGCGAGGACGCCTCGGCACAGACCGTCGCCGAGATCTCCGCGACCAGTGAGGACGGCCGCACACTCGTCCACACGGACGCCGCCGCCAAGCGGATCGGCTTCCTCGACATCAGCGACGCCGCCCGGCCCAAGGGTCTCGGCACGCTCTCCCTGACCGAACTGGGCGACGCCGAGGACGAGCCGACCTCGGTATCGGTGGTCGGCGAGTACGTGCTGGTCGTCGTGAACACGAGCGTGAGCTACACCGAGCCGTCCGGCCGCCTCGACGTCATCTCGCTGCGCACCCGCGAGCGGGTGGCCAGCCACGACCTGGGCGGCCAGCCCGACTCGATCGCGGTCAGCAAGGACAAGCGGTACGCCGCCGTCGCCATCGAGAACGAGCGTGACGAGGAAGCCGCCCCCGCCGGAGGCGAGGAGGGCGACCTCCCGCAGGCGCCCGCCGGATTCGTGCAGATCATCGATCTCGAGGGCTCCTCGCCCGCCCGGTGGACCACCCGCGCGGTGTCGCTGACCCGGGCGGACGGCTCCGCGCTGCCCGCACTGACGGCCGCCGGAATCGCCGAACCCACCGACCCGGAGCCGGAGTACGTCTCCGTCAACAGCCGCGGTCAGCTCGCCGTGACCCTCCAGGAGAACAACGGCGTCGTCATGATCGACCTCGCGTCGGGGCGCCTCACCAAGGCGTTCAGCGCCGGCACGGCCTCCGTCGACGGCATCGACACCGTCGAGGACGGCGTCGTCGACCAGACGGGGTCCCTCACCGATGTCCCGCGCGAACCGGACGCACTCGGCTGGATCGACGACCGCTATCTGGCCACCGCCAACGAGGGCGACTGGAAGGGCGGCACCCGCGGCTGGACCGTCTTCGACAGCCGTACCGGCAAGGTGGCCTGGGACGCCGGCAACAGCTTCGAGCACATAGCGGCGCGTCACGGACTGCTCAACGAGGACCGCTCGGAGAAGAAGGGCACCGAGCCCGAAGGGCTCGCGATCGCCACCTACGACGGGGTGCGCTACGCCTTCGTCGGCTCCGAGCGCAGCAACTTCGTCGCCGTCTACGACATCAGCAAGCCCACCCGGCCGGTCTTCAAGCAGGTGCTGCCGGCCACCAACGGCCCCGAGGGCCTGCTGCCGATCCCCTCACGCGGACTGCTCGCGGTCTCCAGCGAGGAGGACGACGCCGAGGCCGGTGTGCGCGCCTCGGTGAGCCTGTTCCGCCTGGGCAGGGGCACACCCTCCTCCCCCTCGCTCGTCTCGGCCCCGGGCGCCAAGGGCGCCCCCATCGGCTGGGGAGCCCTCGGAGCCCTGTCGGCCGTGCCGGGACGCGCCGACGAGCTGTACACCGTGACCGACGCCGCGTACTCCACCACCCGCATCCTCACGATCGACGCGCGCCGCGAACCCGCCGTCATCAAGCGGGAGCTGACGGTCAGGGACGCTGCGGGCAAGCCTGTCGGTTACGACGCCGAAGGTGTCCACGCCCGCCCCCAGGGCGGCTTCTGGCTGGCCGTCGAGGGGAAGACCGGCGCGGACAACCAGCTGGTGCGCCTGGACCGCCACGGCGTCACCCAGCAGGTCGTACCGCTCCCGTCCGACGTCGCATCGGGCCTCGGCTCGCAGGGCTTCGAGGGGGTCACCGCCACCACGGACCGCGACGGCCGCGAGATCGTCTGGGCGACCCTCCAGCGCGAGGCCGGGACCGACCCGGCAGGCGTGGTCCGCCTCGGCCGGTACGACGTCAGGGCGGGCACCTGGAGCTGGTACGGCTACCGGCTCACCACCACCACCACGGCCGGCGACTGGATCGGCCTGTCCGAGATCACCGTGGTGGGGAACAAGCTCGCCGTCATCGAACGCGACAAGCTGAACGGCCCGGCCGCCGGAATCAAGCGGATCTACACGGTCGGCCTGCCGAGGACCGCCGCCCCGGAGGGCGCGCTCACCGTCCTGCCGAAGACCCTGGCCCACGACGTGCTCCCCGCACTGAGGGCCACGAAGGGCTGGACGCAGGAGAAGCTCGAAGGTCTCACCGTGGCGGGCAACGGCCGCGTCTACGCCGTCACCGACAACGACGGCCTGAGCGACTCCACAGGTGAGACGGTCCTCCTCGACCTCGGGACCGCCCGCAAGGTCTTCGGCCGCGACTGACGGGTGGACCGGCGTCTTCCAGCCAGCAACGGCTGGTTGCGGACGCCCGTTCGGACGGGTTTGTCCTGGGACGGGGAGCGGGTTGGGACACAGGTTCCCCGTGCGCCGGGTGGTGTTCAGCTGGAGTTGGTGCGGGGGAGAGAACGTGATCGCGCCAACCCACCCGGCCACGCCGCAGCACCAGGAGCCCGTCATGTCGATCACACGCAGGGAATTCAGCAGACAGTCCGCCCTCACCGGTGCGGGCATAGCCCTGACCGGTGCCGTCGGCGCACTTGCCACGGCACCGGGCGCCCTCGCCGCGGAGGACACGCGGCACGGCCACGGGCACGACGACGACAAGGGCCACGGGCACGGCAAGGAGCTGGGGTACGGCCCGCTGATCGACGACCCGAAGGGCATCCTCGCGCTGCCCGCCGGGTTCTCGTACCGCGTCATCACGCACAGCGGTGTCACCAAGCTGGAGAGCGGCGAGTTCACCCCCTCCAACCACGACGGCACGGCCGCCTTCGAAGGCGCCCGTGGTGTCACCCTCCTGGTCAACAACCACGAGCTGGCCGGCACCCGGGCCGGCTGGGAGTACCCCGTCCCGCTCACCGAGGGCCTCGTCTACGACCCGGTCGCGGCCGGTGGCTGCACCGTCGTGGAGACCCGCCGCGACGGCCGCACCGCCGAGTGGGTCGGCATCGCGGGCACCTCGACCAACTGTGCGGGCGGCAGCACCGAGTGGGGCACCTGGCTCACCTGCGAGGAGACCGAGGACAAGGCCGGCAAGGACGGTCTCCTGAAGGACCACGGCTACGTCTTCGAGGTCGACCCGTACGACAAGCGCGCCAACCGCGACCCGCGCCCCGTCAAGGCGTTCGGCCGGTACGCCCATGAGGCCGTCGTCATCGACCCGAAGCGGGGTCACGCCTACCTGACCGAGGACGCCTCCGGCCCCAACGGCCTGCTCTACCGCTGGGTCCCGCCGCACGGCTTCAAGCACGGCCGCGGAAAGCTGCGCACCCTCGCCGACGACGCCGGTGTCCTCCAGGCCACCAAGTGCTACGACAAGAGGGGCGCGTTCGTCGACGACCTGTCCCGCGCCACGGAGATCGGCACCGTCTACGGCGTGGACTGGGTCGACGTACCCGACCGCGACGCGAAGACGGTCTCCGTGCGCAAGCAGTTCACCGACAGCGAGGTCACCCGCGCCCGCAAGCTGGAGGGCATGTGGTGGGGCGACGGCGGTGCCTACTTCGTCTCCTCGTTCGCCCGGGACGAGAGCCCCGTGGCCCACGACGGCCAGGTCTGGTTCTACGACCCCAAGCGCCGCACGATCACGCTGAAGGTCCTCCTCGGTGTCAACGCGGACCCCTCCGTGGACGGCGCCTTCGACGGTCCGGACAACATCACCGTGTCCCCGTACGGCGGCATCGTCATCTCCGAGGACGGCAACGGGATCCAGCACCTCTTCGGGGCGACCGACAGCGGCCGCACCTACCCGATAGCGCGCAACGACCTCAACGCCGGCACGGAGGAAGAGCCCTCCTACAGCGAGATCGCCGGAGTCACCTTCTCCCCGGACGGCAGGACGCTGTTCGCCAACATCCAGAACCCCGGCATCATGCTCGCCATCACCGGGCCGTGGAAGCGCCAGCCGAACAAGCGCTGACGCCCGTATGCGCGGCGCGTGGGGGAAAAAGCCCTCGCGCGTCGCGCGCTTGTTCTCCTGGAGCCGGGGCTCCGTGCTGCTGCCCGTGCGGACGAGCCCGGCCGAGCTGCTCGGATACTGGACCTCGCGGTACGGCCGTGCCGCGCCCGGCCCGGCCAAGCCCTGGCAGGGGGATCTGTTCCGGTAGGCCCTGGACCGCAGGCGCCACCCCGAGGACGCCGTGCCGCGCGCACGACCGGGTGCTGATCGTCACCGACGAGCAGGCGTCGTTCACCTACCACGGGGACGTCACCGAGGGCATTCCGCCGACCGTTCCCGTGTACACCAGGAAGCTCGCCGGCCACCGCGTCGGGCACGCGCCGCCGGGAAGCGAGAACCGCCACACCTTCGGGGGTTTTTCCGATGTGGCGTTCCGGATGGTGCCCCTGCTGGAAGCGGGCAGGAGCGCGGACCGGCCCTGGAACCGCTGATTACGAATGCGGCACTACTGCCCGCTCCGGAGTGGTCGGGCATGGCGTCGGGCGCTTACAGGGCGCATACTCGACCGTAATGAAACAGTCAGCCGGTTCCCGGCGTCACCTGCCTTCCAGTCCCTTCAACCGCCCGGCCCAGGCGGCCCCACCGGTCGAATGCTTCGATGTGGGCGACAGGGTGTCGCACGACCAGTTCGGACTCGGCCGAGTCCTTGCTGTCGAGGGCGACAACGACGCAGTGCTCATCGACTTCTCGGGGCGACAGGGGAGGATCCTGAGCCCGTATTCCAAGCTGACCAAGCTCTGAGAGAGCGAACGAGCACGCACCGCGTCCCACCGGAGACTCTCCGGATCCGGGGCACCTGAGGGGGAGAACCCGCGGGTGCCCCGGAAGCCGTTCCGGGGGACGTCGGCGCTACAGGGCCTTCGCGGCGGGCTTGACCATGCCGCGGACGGTCCGCGACTTCACGAACTCGCCCATTCCGGTCATCTCCCACTCGCCGGAGAACTGCTTGATCAGCTTGGCCATCATCACGCCGGTCTGCGGCTCCGCGCCGGTCAGGTCGAAGCGGACCAGCTCCTCGCCGGTGGCCGCGTCGATCAGCCGGCAGTAGGCCTTGGCGACCTCGGTGAACTTCTGCCCGGTGAACGAGTTGACCGTGAAGACCAGGCCGGTCGCGTCGGCGGGGATCCGGCCGAGGTCCACGACGATCACCTCGTCGTCACCCGCGCCCTCGCCGGTGAGGTTGTCGCCGGAGTGCTTGATCGCGCCGTTCAGGATGGAGAGCTTGCCGAAGTAGCAGCTGTCCAGGTGCTTGCGGTCAGGGCCGAAGGCGATCACCGAGGCGTCGAGGTCGATGTCCTTGCCGCGGAACGCGGGCTCCCAGCCGAGACCCATCTTGACCTGCGAGAGCAGCGGCTTGCCGCCCTTGACCAGGGACACCGTCTGGTTCTTCTGGAGGCTGACGCGGCCCTTGTCGAGGTTGATCTTGCCGGAGCCCGCGGGAGCCGGCGGCGCGGGCGGTGCCGCAGGGGCCGGCGGGGCGACCCGGGGATCGACGGGTGCGGTCGCCGGGGGAGCGACGGGCGGCGCGACCGGCGGTGCGAGGGGTGCGGCGGCCGGGGCGGGCGGCGCCGCCGCGGCGGGCTCCTCCACCGAGACACCGAAGTCCGTGGCGATGCCGGCCAGCCCGTTCGCATAGCCCTGGCCGACCGCGCGGGCCTTCCAGGCGCCGTTGCGCAGATAGATCTCGATGACCACCAGCGCGGTCTCGCTGCCCAGCTGCGGCGGGGTGAAGGTGGCGAGCGCGCTGCCGTCGTCCGCGTTGCGCACGGTGGCGGTGGGCTCGACGCCCTGGAAGGTCTGGCCCGCGGCGTCGGGGCTCGCCGTGACCACGATCTTCTCGATGCCCGGGGGGACCGCCGTGGTGTCCACCACGATCGCGTCCGGCGCCGACCCGCCGCCCGAGCGGTAGGTCACGCCGGTGCCCGTGGGCTGGTTGTAGAAGATGAAGTCGTCGTCGGAGCGCACCTTGCCGTCGGCGGTGAGCAGCAGGCCCGAGACGTCGAGCCGCACGGGGGCGGCGACGTCCACCGCCACGCGGGCGGCGGAGAGAGGGATGTTCGAGCCGGGGGTCATTGCGGTCATGCACGGGGTAACGAACGACCCGGCTTTGCCGTTCCCTTACCTTCGGGGACTTGCTCCGTACGGCTCAGCGCCCGCCCCTGGCCCTGTTGCGGGGTGTTCCGCTTGTTGCCGTGCCGGTACGCGCCCGTCCAGCGTGCCATGACGAGCTGGTCGTCGCCGGACTCCGCCTCGGCCAGGAACTTCTCAGCCCGGCCGCCGCGCAGGGTGCCCGCGGGGCGGCCGTGGTGCGTGAGGGTGACGCTCGCGTGGCCATGTCGCTCGTACCGGAATCCGGAGGGTCTCGGGGTTCCGGAGCGGCCGGGTTCTAGTAGGGCCAGATCGGCGGGTTCGTGACGAAGTGGCCCCCGATGTGGGCGTGGTCGGGGTTGGCCGGGTCGAGCTCCCCGTGTTCGGCGACGAGCTTGTCCGCGTACTGCTCGGAGTCGTCCTGCGGCTCGTAGCCGAGGGAGCGTGCCGTCGTCAGGTCCCACCACAGCCGGGTGTTGCCGGAGGAGCCGTAGACCACGGTGTGCCGTACGTCCTCGGCGGTGAGGGCCGCGTCGAAGAGGCGGGCTCCGTCGCCCGGGCTCATCCAGACGGACAGCATCCGCACCGACGTCGGCTCCATGAAGCAGGAGCCGATCCGCACGGAGACGGTCTCCACGCCGTGCTTGTCCCAGTAGAACTGGGCGAGGTCCTCGCCGAAGGACTTCGACAGGCCGTAGAAGGTGTCGGGGCGGCGGGGCGTCTCGACCGGGATCAGCGGGTCACCGGCGGCCGGGCGCGGGGTGTAGCCGATGGCATGGTTCGAGGAGGCGAACACGATGCGCCCGACGCCCTCCTCGCGCGCGGCCTCGTAGAGGTTGTACGTGCCCTCGATGTTGGAGTGCAGGATCTTGTCGAACGAGGCTTCCAGGGAGATGCCCGCGAGGTGGATGACGGCGTCCACGCCCCGGACGGCTTCCCGCAGCGCGGCCTTGTCGCCGAGGTCGGCGGTGATGGCGTCGGGTTCGCCCTCGATGGGGGTGAGGTCGAGGAGCCGGAGGTCGTAGCCGTAGGCGGGGAGCAGACCCCGCATGAGGGTGCCGAGGCCGCCGGCGGCGCCGGTGAGAAGGACGGTGCGCGGAGCTGGCATTCGGGGATCTCCTCGGTGCGGGACGGCGCGGGCGCGGCGTGCGCGGACGGTGCGATGCGGTGCTGCGCGGGGGCGGACGTGCGGACGGCGAGGCGCGCGCGGCACACAGCCGTCACGCGACCGCCCTGTGTGTAAATCCATGGGCAGCATTCACATGCGTGGACACGCTAAGAAGTCATGGGGGCCGCGTCAAGTGTCGCCCGGTGCCGGTCGGTTCGTCTTGAGGTTGAGTGTTCGTGTCTTGACCGGTGCCGCGCGGCTGCCTTAGCGTGGCGGCGTTCAGAAATATGGACGTCGATCATAATTGTGCACGCCTGAACCTGCTCAGGGAGCGCCCGTGACCTCAGCCCCCCTTGCCGCCCGACTCACCGATGCCGCCGGGCCGCTCTTCTTCCCCGTCACCGCCTACGGGCCGGACGGCGCCGTCGATCTCGACGTTTTCCGCGCGCACGTGCGCGCGGGTGTCGACGCCGGTGCCGCGGCCGTCTTCGCCTGCTGCGGCACCGGCGAGTTCCACGCCCTGTCCCCGGAGGAGTTCCAACTCGTCGTCCGGGCGGCCGTCGAGGAGACCGCGGGACAGGTGCCCGTCGTCGCCGGCGCCGGTTACGGCACGGCGCTCGCGATCCAGTACGCGAAGCTCGCCGAGGAGGCGGGCGCGGACGGACTCCTCGCCATGCCGCCCTACCTCGTCATCGCCGGCCAGGAAGGACTGCTGGCCCACTACACCGCCCTCGCCGCCGCCACCTCCCTGGAGACGGTCGTCTACCAGCGGGACAACGCGCTCTTCACCCCGGAGACCGTCGTCGCACTGGCCCGGACCCCCGGGATCATCGGCCTCAAGGACGGCCACGGCGATCTCGACCTGATGCAGCGCATCGTCAGTGCCGTGCGCACCGGGCTGCCCGGCGAGGACTTCCTGTACTTCAACGGGCTGCCGACCGCCGAGCTCACCGGGCTCGCCTACCGCGGCATCGGCGTCACGCTCTACTCCTCCGCCGTCTTCGCCTTCGCGCCCGACATCGCCCTGGCCTTCTACCGGGCGCTGGACTCCGGTGACGACGACCTGGTCAACGCGCTGCTCGACCACTTCTACCGGCCGCTCGTCGAACTGCGGGCCAAGGGCCACGGTTACGCGGTGGCGCTCGTGAAGGCGGCCGTCCGGCTCGAGGGCCTGGACGTCGGGCCGGTGCGCACCCCGCTCACCGAGCCCACGGCCGCGCACATCGAGGAGCTGACCTCGATCATCGGGAACGGCCGCACACTGCTGGAGAAGTACCGCGCACGGGAGGCGAAGTGAAGGCGTCGGCCTTCCTGTACCCCTGGGACGTCGTGGGGGATCCGGACGCCCCCGCCCGCCTCGCCGGTCTCGGCGTCCAGCAGGTGACGCTCGCCTCCGCCTACCACTCCACCCGGGCCCTGACGCCGCGCCACCCCGGCCGCCGGATCGTGACGGCCGAACACGCCGCGGTGCTCTACCCGCCGGACGCCACGCGCTGGACGGGGCGAGAGCTGCGCCCCTACGCGCAGTCCTGGGTGACGGGGGAGGACCCGTACGCCGAGGCGGCCGAGGCCCTCGCGGGCGCCGGCCTCCAGGTGCACTCCTGGGTGGTCCTCGCGCACAACTCGCGCATGGGCGCGGAGCATCCGGAGACCTCCGTGGTCAACGCCTACGGCGACCGCTACCCCTGGGCACCGTGCATCGCGCGGCCCGCGGTCCGCGCGTACCTGGTGGACCTCACGGCGGAGGCGGCCGTGCGCCCCGGGGCGGCGGGCACCGAACTGGAATCGTGCGGCTGGTACGGCTTCGCCCATCTGCACGCCCACGACAAGACCTCGGGTGTCTCCCTCGGGGACGCGGCGCAGTATCTGATGTCCCTCTGCTTCTGCCCCGACTGCCGGGCCGGCTACGCCTCCGTCGGGCTCGAGGCCGAGGAACTGCGCGGCGCGGTGCGCCGCGCCCTGGAACCGGTCTGGGCGGGACAGGGCTCCGGTGAGCAGGGCTGGTCCGGTGTGGAGGAACTGCTCGGCGCCGACCTCGCCGACGCCACCCTGCGATGGCGCGTCCAGGTCGCCCGAGGCCTCCAGGAGGCCGCTGTCGCCGCCGTACGGGCCGCGGCGCCGGCGCCGGACTTCCAGGTCCTGCTGCACGCCGATCCCGCCTCCTACCGCAGCGGCGCCAACGTGGGGGTGGACCCCGCGCACATCCTCTCCACGGCCGACGGTGTCGTGCTGCCCTGCACCGGCGGCGAAGCGGCACGCGAGGCTGTTCTCGGGCCGTTCACGGGGCTGTCCGGGGTGCTCGCGGCGAACTTCAACGTGGTGAGCGGCATGGGCGGCAGCCCCGGCACGCTGGAGCGGGACGCCGCGCACGCGGCCTCGCTCGGTGCGAACGAACTGCGCCTCTACCACGCGGGGCTGGCATCGGGGCCGGATCTGAGCGCCGTGGCGGGCGCCCTCTCCGCCGTCCGCGGCGGCTGACCCCGGGAGGCGTCCCCCGCTCCTGAAGGCCCAGGTCCCCGGCGTGCAGCCGGGGGCCTTCGCCATGTCCCCCCGGGACGCGCCGGCCCGTCCCCGAAGTGCCCCGCGCCATGTTCGCCGAACTTCTTTTGCCAGAAGCGTTGACGAAACATTCCCACCGCTCTAGCTTCATCGCGTCGTACTTCGTACGTCATATATGAGACGCGATACGCGAGATGCGAGAGCTCTTCACCCATGACCTTTGCGCCTGCCCCGATTCCGTCCAGGACCCAGTACGTGCTGGAGGCGATCAAGCACGCGATCCTGACGTCGCAACTGCAACCGGGGCAGGCCCTCGTGGAGACGGAACTCGCCGCGCAGTTCGGGGTGTCGAAGACGCCCGTACGCGAGGCGCTGAAGACGCTCGCGGGAACCGGCCTCGTGGTCATGAGCCAGTACAAGGGTGCCACCGTGCGGCTCGTCGACGCGGCCATGGCCCGTGAGGTGTACGACGTGCGCCTGCTCCTGGAGCCGGAGGCGCTGCGCCGCTCCATCACCCGCAAGGTCTCGCTGGAAGCGGCGCAGGAGGCCCTGGAGCGGGCCGACTCGGCCCTCGACCAGGCGGGCAGGTCGCTCGCCAACCGGGACTTCCACCGTGCCCTCTACGTGCCATGCGGGAACCCGTTGCTCGCCCGGATGCTCGACGAGATCCGCGACCAGGCCGCACTCGTGTCGACCGTGGCCTGGGCGGCGAACCCGTCCTGGGAACGTGAGGCGGCCGAGCACCGCGAGATCCTGCGGCTCGCCCTCGCCGACGACGCGGCGGCCGCGGTGCAGGCCCTGCACGACCACATCGCATCGTTCGTACGCCGTGCCTTCCCCGACGACGAAGACGGGGGTGACACGGCGTGAACCACCAGCTGGACGTATATCACCAGCACCTCGACGAAAGGCCAGTCCGCATGGACCTCTCCCCGCTGAAGGCGGCCCTCGCAGACGTTGTGGCGATCCCGGTGACCCCGTTCGCCGAGGACGGGAGCATCGACGTCCCGGCGCACCGCGCCCTGCTGCGACGGCTGCTCGACGGCGGTGTCCGCATCGTCACCCCGAACGGCAACACCGGTGAGTTCTACGCGCTCACCCCCGACGAGCGGCGAACCGTCACCGAGCTGACCATCGAGGAGGCGGACGGCCGCGCCACCGTCCTGGTGGGCGTCGGTCACGACGTGCCGACCGCCGTGGCCGCCGCGGAGCACGCCAGGGACGCCGGGGCCCAGATGGTGATGGTGCATCAGCCGGTCCACCCCTACGTCTCGCAGGACGGCTGGATCGACTACAACCGGGCCATCGCCGAGGCCGTACCCGGTCTCGGGGTCGTCCCGTACGTCCGCAACCCGCTGCTCGCCGGCGAGCGTCTCGCCGAGCTCGCCGACAGCTGCCCCAACGTCATCGGTGTGAAGTACGCCGTCCCGGACGCCGCCCGCTTCGGCGCGTTCGCCCGGGACGCCGGGCTGGAGCGGTTCGTGTGGGTCGCCGGGCTCGCCGAGCTGTACGCCCCCTCCTACTTCGCGACGGGGGCCACCGGTTTCACCTCCGGACTCGTCAACGTCGCCCCGGGTGTCTCGTTCGCCATGCTGGAAGCGCTGCGGGCGGGTGACTACGTCGCGGCGATGAAGGTCTGGGAGCAGATCCGACGCTTCGAGGACCTGCGCGCCGACCGGCAGTCCGCCAACAACGTGACGGTCGTCAAGGAGGCCCTGGCCTCGCTCGGGCTCTGCCGCCGTGACGTACGCGCTCCGAGCCGGGCACTGCCCGAGGCGCAGCGCGCCGAGGTCGCCGGCCTGGTCGCCGGGTGGTCGATATGACGGACGCCGGCACGGTGGGCCGCCGCATCGCCCCCGAGGAGCTGCGCAGCCACCAGTGGTGGGGCACGGACGGGCTCCGCTCGTTCAGCCACCGCGCCCGCACCCGGCAGCTCGGCTACCTCCCCGAGGAGCACATGGGCAAGCCGGTCATCGCGATCCTCAACACCTGGTCCGACATCAATCCCTGCCATGTACACCTGCGTGAACGTGCACAGGCGGTCAAGCGGGGCGTCTGGCAGGCGGGCGGCTTCCCCCTCGAGTTCCCGGTCTCCACGCTCTCGGAGACCTTCCAGAAGCCCACCCCGATGCTCTACCGCAACATGCTGGCGATGGAGACGGAGGAGCTGCTGCGCTCCTACCCCGTCGACGGCGCCGTGCTGCTGGGCGGGTGCGACAAGTCGACGCCCGCACTGCTGATGGGTGCCGCGTCCGTCGACCTGCCGACGGTCTTCGTGCCCGCCGGGCCGATGCTGCCGGGCCACTGGCGCGACGAGGTCCTGGGCTCCGGCACGGACATGTGGAAGTACTGGGACGACAAGCGGGCCGGTCTGATCGGCGACTGCGAGATGGGCGAGCTGGAGAACGGGCTCGCCCGCTCACCGGGCCACTGCATGACGATGGGCACCGCCTCGACCCTGACGGCCGCCGCCGAGGCGCTGGGCGTCACGGTGCCGGGTGCCTCGTCCATCCCGGCCGTGGACTCCGGGCACGACCGGATGGCGGCACAGTCCGGGCTACGCATCGTGGAACTGGTGTGGCAGCAGCTGAAGTTGTCGCAGCTCCTCACGGCGGAGGCCTACGAGGACGCTGTCGCCACCGTGCTCGCGCTCGGCGGTTCCACCAACGCCGTCATCCACCTGATCGCGATGGCCGGCCGCTCCGGGGTGAAGCTCACCCTGGACGACTTCGACCGCATCGCCCGCACCGTGCCCGTCCTCGCCAACCTCCGCCCCGGCGGAAAGTACCTGATGGAGGACTTCCACTTCGCCGGAGGGCTGCCCGGATTCCTGGCGCGGCTCACCGACGTACTCCACCTGGACCGGCCCACCGTCGCGCACTCCACGATGCGCGAACAGCTCGACGGGGCGCTCGTCCACAACACCGACGTCATCAGGGAGCGTGACAACCCGCTGGCGGAGGAGGGCGGTGTGGCGGTCCTGCGCGGCAACCTCTGCCCCGACGGCGCGGTCATCAAGCACATCGCCGCCGAGCCGCACCTGCTGCGCCACACCGGCCCCGCGGTCGTCTTCGACGACTACAAGGAGATGCAGCGCACGATCAACGACCCGGCCCTGGCCCTCACCCCGGACCATGTGCTGGTGCTCCGCAACGCCGGACCCAAGGGCGGCCCCGGCATGCCCGAGTACGGCATGCTGCCGATCCCCGACTACCTGCTGAAGCAGGGTGTACGGGACATGGTGCGCCTCTCCGACGCCCGGATGAGCGGCACCAGTTACGGGGCCTGCGTCCTGCACATCGCACCCGAGTCCTTCGTCGGCGGACCGCTCGCGCTGGTGCGCACCGGTGACCTGATCACGCTCGACGTCGAGGCACGGCTGCTCCACCTCGACGTGACCGACGAGGAACTGGAGCTCCGCAGGTCCGGGTGGACCGAGCCGCCCGCCCGCTACGGGCGCGGCTACGGGGCGCTCTACCAGGACCAGATCACCCAGGCGGACACCGGCTGCGACTTCACGTTCCTGGCCAGGCAGGGAGAAGTGCCCGACCCCTACGCGGGCTGAACCGGGCGAAGAGAATTCCGCGCACCGCCTCGTCCGGGATACCGAACGGCATGCGGTAAGCGCTTGCATCATGCACCGAAAGCACGGCACATCCAGCACTTTCCAGAGATCGGAGACGCGTCATGGCCCAATCCGCAGCCGTGGCCACACCGCCCCCCAAGGGGAAGGCGTCCAAGCGCCGCTCGGCCACCCCCCGCCGCCTGCCGTACCTGCTGATCGCGCCGGCGGGCCTGTTGATGCTGGGGTTCATCGCCTACCCGGTGGTCAGCGTCTTCTACTACAGCCTCCAGAACTACAACGTCACCAAGCCGTGGCGGAACGGCTTCGCGGGCTTCGACAACTTCATCAAGATCTTCACCGAGGACGAGCAGTTCTGGCCGACGCTCGGCTTCAGCGCCCAGTGGGTCTTCACCCAGGTGACCCTGCAACTCGCGCTCGGCCTCGCCCTCGCGCTGATCGTCAACCAGAGCTTCATCGGCCGCGGGATATCCCGCGCCATGGTCTTCTCACCCTGGGCGGTCTCCGGGGTACTCACCAGCACCATCTGGATCCTGCTCTACAACTCCTCGACCGGCTTCAGCCGCTACCTCGCGGACGCCGGCATCGGTGAGTACGGCACCTCGGTCCTCTCCGACACCGGGACCGTCTTCTGGGCGGCGACCATCTCCGAACTCTGGCGCGGAGTCCCCTTCTTCGCCATTCTCATCCTCGCCGACCTCCAGTCCGTCTCCAAGGAGCTGTACGAGGCGGCGTCGGTGGACGGAGCGGGCCGGCTGCGGCAGTTCTTCCACATCACGCTCCCGCACCTGCGCGACGCGATCATCCTGGCCACCCTGCTGCGCGGGGTCTGGGAGTTCAACAACGTCGACCTGCTCTACACCCTCACCGGCGGCGGGCCCGCGGGCGAGACCACCACCTTGCCCCTCTACGTCGCCAACACAGGCATCGAGGGCCACGACTTCGGATACGCCTCCGCGCTCACCACCGTCGCCTTCGTGATCCTCCTCTTCTGCTCGATCGTCTATCTGCGCCTGAGCAAGTTCGGAGGCGACAACAAGTGACTGCCGCACTCGTGGAGAAGAACGACGCCCGCACCCCGGGACTGTCCGGGGGCAACGACCTCCCGCCGCCCTCCTCGCACCGCCGCTCCAAGCGCGAGCGTGCCTTCGACGACGTCCCGCGCTGGCAGATCTACGTGCCGCTCGGCATCTATCTGCTCTTCACGCTCATCCCGTTCTACTGGATGCTCCTCTTCGCCGTACGGCCCGCGGGGTCCACCTCGCTGGTGCCCTGGCCGATGACGGGGGACCACTTCTCCAAGGTCTGGAACGAGCGCAGCTTCGCCCTCTTCTTCCAGAACAGCATGATGGTCGGCATCGCGACGCTGATCGCCACGACCCTGGTCGCGCTGGCCGGCGGCTACGCCCTGGCCCGGTTCAACTTCAAGATCAAGGGCGCCTTCATGCTGGCGCTGCTCTGCTCGCAGTTCATCCCGGGCGCCCTGATGCTCGTGCCGCTCTTCGAGATCTTCAAGAACCTCCAGATGATCAACTCCCTGGGGAGTGTCGTCATCGCGGAGACCGTCTTCCAGCTGCCCCTCTCGATCATCCTGATCAGCGGCTTCATCAAGAACGTGCCGGTCTCCCTCGAAGAGGCCGCCTGGGTGGACGGCTGCTCGCGCTTCAAGGCGTTCTGCGCCGTCGTCCTGCCGCTGCTGCGCCCCGGACTGATCGCGGTCGGGTCGTTCGCCTTCGTCCACAGCTGGAACCACTTCCTCTTCGCCCTGATGTTCCTCAGCGAACAGGACAAGCAGACGATCCCGGTCGGCCTCAACACCCTGATCGGCGCCGACAGCGTCGACCTGGGCGCGCTGGCCGCGGGCGGTGTCATCGCCGCCGTGCCCGTGGTGATCGTCTTCGCCTTCATCCAGAAGTGGCTCATCACCGGCTTCAGCGCCGGCGCCGTGAAGGGATGACGGACATGACCCGGACGCACCACCCGACGCGTGCGACCACCCCACTGCCCCTGGTCCTGGCCGGAGCCCGCGGCCACGGCCGCTGGCACCTCGCCAACATCCGCCGCCTCCAGCACCAGGGCCTGGTCAGGCTGGCCGGGATCTGCGAACTGAACCCGCTGACCGACGGTGAACTCGACATGTTCGCCGGGGAGATGCCCGAACAGTCCGCCGACTTCGGGGCTCTCCTGGACTCCACCGGCGCCCGCGCCGCCGTCATCTGCACCCCCATCCCGACACACACCACGCTGGCCCTGACCGCCGCGGCCCGTGGCGTGCACCTCCTCCTGGAGAAGCCGCCCGCCGCGACCTGGGACGACTACGCCCGCATGGCCGACGGGGTACGCGAGGCGGGCATCGCCTGCCAGGTCGGCTTCCAGTCCCTCGGCTCGCACGCCGTGCCCGCCGTCAAGGAGCTCGTACGCGCCGGGTCGATCGGCACCGTCCGGGGCATCGGCGCCGCCGGAGCCTGGGTCCGCGACGACGCCTACTTCCGGCGGGCACCGTGGGCCGGGCGCCGCCGGATGGGCGAAACCGACGTGGTCGACGGGGTGCTCACCAATCCGCTGGCGCACGCCGTCGCCACGGCGCTGGAACTCGCCGGCCGGGGAACGGCCGAGGACGTGGCGTCCATCGAGACCGAGCTGTTCCGGGCCCACGACATCGAGTCCGACGACACCAGCTGCGTCCGGATCACCACCACCGACGGGATGCCGGTGACCATCGCGGTCACCCTCTGCGCGGAGGAGGCAGGCGAGCCGTATGTGATCGTCCACGGCGACCGCGGCCGGATCACCTTCTGGTACAAGCAGGACCGGGTCCTCGTGCAGCGCGCCGGACACGGCCCCGAGGAGACCGTGCACGGGAGGACCGACCTCCTGGAGAACCTCGCCGACCACCTGGAGCAGGGCACCGCGCTCCTCGTGCCGCCGGAGCGCACCGGCGCGTTCATGCGGGTCCTCGAGGCCGTACGCACCGCACCCGAGCCCACCGCGCTGCCCGCCACCGCGTGGCACACCCGGCCCGCTGACCAGGGCGACGGCGTACGGCGCATCGTGCGCGGCATCGACGGCACCGTCGCCGCCGCGGCCGACACCCTCACCCTCTTCTCCGAACTAGGCGCCTCCTGGGCGCGACCCAGCGAGGTGAGCACACCATGACCACCGCACTCCTCAGCTGCGCCGGACGCCCCGTCGGCCGCTACGGCTACGGGCCCGAGACGGGCAGCCGCCCCTATCTGCACCCCGTCACCACGCTCGCCGGCACCCCCGTCACCGAGGAGCGGCCGGCCGACCACGTCCACCACCTCGGCGCGTCCGTCGCGGTGCCCGACGTGGCCGGACACAACTTCTGGGGCGGGCGCACCTACGTCCGCGACCAGGGCCCCACCGTGCTCGACAACCACGGGACGCAACGCCACCTCGGCTGGAAGCTCCGCGACCCGGACGGCTTCGTGGAGGAGCTCAGCTGGGAGGCCGGCGGAACCGAGCTGCTGCGCGAGCACCGCACCGTCGCGGCGGCCGGACTCTCCGACACCGCCTGGGCGCTGGACTTCTCCTTCTCCCTCTCCAACCGCGGCAGCACGGACCTCTCCATCGGCAGCCCCGCCACCAACGGACGCCCCGGCGCCGGATACGGCGGCTTCTTCTGGCGCGCCCCCAAGGCGGCCGAGCCGCCCGCCGTGTTCAGCGGAACGCTCGACGGCGAGGAAGCCGTGCACGGCAGGGCCGCCGACTGGCTGGCCCTCGCCGGGGACGGCTGGACGCTCGTCTTCGCCGGCGCGACCGACGAGACCCGGCGCGACCCGTGGTTCGTACGCACCACCGAATACCCGGGGGTCGGCTCCTCACTCGCCGCGGACCGCCGGCTGCCCGTCGCGGCCGGGGCCACCGTCGTGCGCCGGGTCGTCACCGTCGTCGCCGACGGCCGGCTCGACCGGGACGCCGCGGCGGCCCACGTCCGTAAGGCGGTCTCCGCATGACGATGCCCTGGACGGCCGACCCCGGGGACGGCACCTACCGCAACCCGGTCCTGAACGCCGACTGGTCCGACCCGGACGTCGTACGCGTCGGCGACGACTACTACCTCACCGCGTCCAGCTTCGGCCGCGTCCCCGGGCTGCCCCTGCTGCACTCCCGCGACCTCGTCAACTGGACCCTGGTCGGCCACGCACTCGACCGGCTCGGACCGGATGCCGACTTCGCGGTGCCCCGCCACGACTGCGGGGTCTGGGCGCCCTCCCTGCGCCACCACGCGGGACGCTTCTGGATCTTCTGGGGCGACCCCGACCACGGCATCCAGCAGATCAACGCCGAGGACATCCGCGGCCCCTGGAGCGCCCCGCACCTCGTCAAGTCCGGCAAGGGCCTCATCGACGCGTGCCCCCTGTGGGACGAGGAGACCGGCGAGGCCTACCTGGTGCACGCCTGGGCGAAGTCCCGTTCCGGCATCAAGAACCGGCTCACCGGCCACCGGATGACCCCCGACGGACGCGAACTGCTCGACGAGGGCACCACCCTGATCGACGCCGACACGATCCCGGGCTGGTTCACCCTGGAGGGCCCCAAGCTCTACCTCCACGACGGCTGGTTCTGGATCTTCGCCCCGGCAGGGGGAGTGGAGACCGGCTGGCAGGGCGCCTTCCGCTCGCGGACGTTCGACGGCCCCTACGAGGAGCGGGTCGTCCTGGCGCAGGGCACCACCGAGGTCAACGGTCCGCACCAGGGCGGCTGGGTCAGGACCGCCGCCGGTGAGGACTGGTTCCTGCACTTCCAGTCCCGCGGAGCGTACGGCCGTGTGGTGCACCTCCAGCCGATGCGCTGGGAGGGGGGCTGGCCGGTCATCGGCGACGAGGGTGAACCCGTCCTCGTGCACCGCCGCCCGAAGGCCCCGGAGCAGACCGTCGAAGCTCCGGCCTCCAGTGACGACTTCCCGGGTGGCCGGTACGGCCGTCAGTGGCAGTGGGCGGCCAACCCGCGGCCCGGCTGGACGGTCGGCCACGGTGGCGACGGGCTGCGCCTGAGCTGCGTACGGACCGCGTACGGGCACGATCTGCGCGCCCTGCCCAACGTCCTGGTGCAGCGGCTGCCCGCCGAGGAGTTCACCGTCGAGACCGGGATCACGCTGGACTCCCGTGAACCGGGGGCCAAGGCCGGTCTCGCCGTGCTCGGCGACGCGTTCTCTTGGATCGGCCTGGAGGCCGGGGCCGACGGGACGGCCGCCCTCGTGCACCGGTACGCCGAAGCCGTCGCCGAGCACGAGCGGGACGCCGCACACCCCCGCCCCGCGCCCGGGGCCTCCCTCCGCGTCCGTATCGAGGTCACCCGGGGCGCCCGCTGCCGCTTCTACGCCGACACCGGCGACGGGGCCGGCTTCCAGGCGTCGGGCCAGGTCTTCGCCGCCACCCCCTGGCGCTGGGTGGGAGCGCTCCTAGGCCTCTTCGCCACCGCTCCGACCGGGACAGGGCCGTCCGGAACAGCCGGCTTCACCGCATTCCGCACCACCGGAACACCAACCGGAACCTGACCCCGCACCGCTTTGGGAGAGTCGCAATGACGCACCTCCGTACCGAGCGCACCAGAGCGAGAACACTGGTCACGGCGATCGCCCTCGCCGCCGCCTTCCTCCTGCCCACCGTCCCGGACGGGGCATCGGCCGCCACCGGGACGCAGCCCGCGGCGCACCACAGCGGCGGCCCCGCCGGCGAGGTGGTCACCGTCACCACCGGCTTCGACGCGATCCGGATGGACAACGCGGACCACGACCGAAGCTCGTGACCCGGAACGCGGGCCCGCAGAAGCACGTCGGCGCCGCGCCGCGGCGCACACACCACTGACCTCCCCCCACGTACGCGTACAGATCCGAGAGAGAAGAGCAGACATGAACATCTCGAAGACGCTCCGGGGACGTGCCGCGACCGCGGTGTCCCTCACGGCGGTCCTGGCCCTCGGGGCCACCGCCTGTGGCGACGACGGCAGCAGCTCGGGCACGGAGGGCA
The DNA here is from genome assembly GCF_044765585.1 of Streptomyces sp. NPDC102441. NCBI lineage: Bacteria > Bacillati > Actinomycetota > Actinomycetes > Kitasatosporales > Streptomycetaceae > Streptomyces > Streptomyces sp. NPDC102441. Next base: position 113,569 of record NZ_JBIWKH010000022.1, on the reverse strand, counting down.
GCGGGAAGGGCGAGATCACCTTCTGGGACAACAACGGCGGCCCGAGGACCGCCATCTGGACCGAGATCATCAAGGATTTCGAGAAGGAGAACCCGGACATCAAGGTCAAGTACGTCCCGATCCCGATCGCCGACGTCCAGTCCAAGTACGACACGGCCATCGCGGGCGGCGGTCTGCCCGACGTGGGCGGCGTCGGCACCGCGTACCTGGCCAACATCGTGTCCCAGGAGGCCCTGGAGCCGATCAGCGACCGGCTGGAGAAGTCGGAGCTGAAGGGCAAACTCGTCGACAACATGGTCGAGAGCGTGAGAGCCGCGGCCGGCCGGGGCGACGACATGTACACCGTGCCGACCTCCGCCAACAACGGAGCGCTCTGGTACCGCACCGACCTGTTCGACGCGGCGAAGCTCGAGGCGCCCACCACCTGGCCCAAGTTCTACGAGGCGGCCGACAAGCTCACCGACGCCAAGAACAACAAGTTCGGCTACACCATCCGCGGCGGCGCCGGCTCCATCGCGCAGGCCCTGGACGCGATCTACGGCCAGTCCGGAATCACGGACTTCTGGGACGGCGAGAAGACGACCCTGAACGACCCGAAGAACGTCGCGGCACTGGAGAAGTACGCCGCCCTCTTCAAGAAGACGACGCCGTCCGCCGACGTCAACAACGACTTCACCAAGATGGTCGCCCAGTGGGACACCGGCACCATCGGGATGCTCAGCCACAACCTCGGCTCCTACCAGGACCACCTGAAGGCGCTGGGCGAGGGCAAGTTCGCCGGCATACCCGCCCCCATCGGGGAGGGCGGCACGCGCGTCCAGGTCTCCAACCCCGTCGACGGTCTCGGCCTCTTCCGGTCCAGCAAGAACAAGAACGCCGCCTGGAAGTTCATCGAGTTCGCGGCCTCGCACGAGTCCAACAGCAAGTGGAACGAGTCCGCAGGCGCCATCCCGGCCAACACCGAGGCGGCCAAGGACCCGTGGATCAATGAGACCGAGCCGACCGCGCTCGCCGCGAAGGCCCTCACCGACGGCTCCACCAAGATCGTCGACCTGCCGTACTACCTGCCCGACTGGAACAACATCAGCAAGGCCGACAACGAGCCGGAGTTCCAGAAGCTGCTCCTCGGCAAGGTCACGGCCAAGGCCTTCCTGGACAAGATGGCCGGCGAGCTGAACGCCTCCCAGAAGGAGTGGACGGAGCTGGGCAACGGCTGATCCCGGCCGCACCGCCCCAGCCCCGCCCCCATTGACCGGGGGACCGGCGGCGGTCCGGGTCGCACCCCGCCGCCGGTCCCTCTTCCAGCGCACCACCACACGTTTGTCCTCCGAGAGAGGCAGATCATCCTGTGTCACTCACCCGTAGACAGACGGCAGCCGCGCTCCTCGCGCTGCCCCTCGCCCTCACCGCCGGCCCCGCGTTCGCGCACGGCGGCGGCGGGGACAGGCCCCGGACCCGGACACTCCACATCGCGGGAGACTCCACGGCGGCCCAGAAGTACGCCGACGCCGCGCCCGAGACCGGCTGGGGCATGGCCCTGCCCTTCTTCCTCGGCCGTGCGCTCACCGTCGCCAACCACGCGGTGAACGGCCGGAGTTCAAAGAGCTTCATCGACGAGGGCCGTCTCGCCACCCTCCTGGAAGGCGTCCGCCCGGGCGACCTGGTGCTCATCCAGTTCGGGCACAACGACGAGAAGACCGAGGACCCCGCCCGGGGCACCGACCCGTACACCACCTACCAGGAGTATCTGCGCCAGTACACCAAGGGCGCCCGAGCCCGTCGCGCGGAGCCCGTGCTGATCACCCCGGTCGAGCGCCGCCGCTTCGCCGAGGACGGCACCGCGAAGCCCACCCACGGGGAGTACCCCGCCGCGATGCGCGCCCTGGCGTCCGAGGAGGGCGTGACCCTCCTCGACATGCAGGCGCTCTCCCTCGCGCGCTGGCAGGAACTCGGCCCCGACGGGACCGAGGCGTACTTCAACTGGCTCGAGCCCGGGGAGTCGCCGAACTACCCGGACGGCAACCAGGACAACACCCACTTCCGTCCCGACGGCGCGGTCGAGGTGGCCAGGATGACCACCCGCGCCCTGCTGGACCGGCGCGTACTCGCCCCGCGCGACGTGCGCCGTCTCGACGGGCCGGTGCCCGGGACATGGATCACCTGGCCGCAGGCCTGATCCACGCTCCCACTTCTCCTCTTCCATTCACGCGTACGACAGTTAGGGATCCGCCATGCCCGCACGCATGAGACACGTCCGCGCCATCGCGGTGGTGATGGGCTGCACCTCGCTCGCCCTCGCGGTGAGCCTCCCCGCCCAGGCCTCCTCCCACCACGGCAAGGGAATCGAGCGCTCCGTACTCGCCCCGGGCGACGGCTGGGCCGCCGCCGAGGGCTCCACCACGGGCGGGGCGAAGGCCACCCCCGACCACATCTACACCGTGACCAACCGGGCCGAGCTCATCGCCGCCTTCGAGGACGCCGGGGACGCGCCGAAGATCGTCAGGATCGCCGGCACCGTCCACGGCAACTCCGACGCGGCCGGCACCCCGATCGGCTGCGAGGCCTACCAGCAGGACGGCTACACCCTGGAGAAGTACCTCGCCGCCTACGACCCGGCCGTCTGGGGCACCGAGGAGGTCCCCTCGGGGCCGCTGGAGGGCGCCCGTGTCGCGTCCGCGAAGATGCAGGCGGCCGCGGTCAACGTGAACGTCCCGTCCAACACCACGCTCGTCGGCGTCGGCAAGGACGCCACGGTCGTCGGTGCCAGCCTCCAGGTGAAGAACGTCTCGAACGTCATCGTCCGCAACATCTCCTTCGAGGACACCTACGACTGCTTCCCCCAGTGGGACCCGACCGACGGCGACACCGGCCACTGGAACTCCGAGTACGACAACCTGGTCGTCCACGGCTCCCGCCATGTCTGGGTCGACCACAACACCTTCAGCGACGGTGACCGCCCCGACGCCGACCAGCCCCGCTACTTCAACGAGCTGTTCCAGCAGCACGACGGGCTCTTCGACATCGTCCGTGGCGCCGACCTCGTCACCGTGTCGTGGAACGTCCTCAAGGACCACGACAAGACGATGCTCATCGGCAACAGCGACAGCGCCGGGGCCGACGACCGGGGCAAGCTCCGGGTGACCCTGCACCACAACCTCTTCAAGGACGTCAACGAGCGCGCGCCCCGCGTCCGCTTCGGCCAGGTCGACTCGTACAACAACCACTTCGTCGCCTCCAGGGGCGCCGCGTACGGCTACACCTACGGCATCGGTGCCGAGTCACAACTCGTCGCCGAGCACAACGCGTTCACCGTCGCCAAGGGCTTCGACAAGGCCACCGTCCTCAAGAAGTGGTCCGAGTCCTCCCTCACCGCCGGGGACAACTACGTCAACGGGCGGAAGACCGACCTGATCGCCGTGCACAACGCGGGCGTCCCCGCCGAGCACCTCACCGAGGGCGCCGGCTGGACCCCGAAGCTCCGCACGAAGGTCGACCACCCCCTGCTCGTCCCCCTGCTGGTGGGCCTCAAGGCCGGCGCCGGCAACCCGTCGGTCCGCTGACCCCTGCCCCACCCCGGTCCCGGCCGGAGCGGCACCGCACCCTTCCACCACCCCGGAGGGCGCCGCTCCGGCCGTACCTCTCCTCTCTTCGCAAGGAGTACCGCCATGCCCAGCAGACGCAGTGCGCTGACCCTGCTCGCGGGCGCGGGCGCCGCCCTCGCCCTCGGCACACCCGCCGCCCAGGCCACGCCCGCGCACCACAGCCCCTTCGGCCGCTACGGTTCACCGTCGCGGCGCCTCGACGCCCGCACGCTCTACGTCGACCGGCACGGCAGGGGCGACCACACCGACGTGCAGTCCGCCGTCGACGCAGCGTCCGGCACCGGCCACACCCTGGTGCTCGCCCCCGGTACCTACCGCTCCACGGTCCTCGTCACCGCCGACCGGGCGGACCTCACACTGATCGGCGCGAGCGGCGACCCCCGCGACACCGTCATCGTGTACGGCAACGCGGCCGGTACGCCCAAGCCCGACGGGTCCGGCACCTACGGCACGAGCGGATCGGCCACCGTCACCGTCCAGGCCGCCGGCTTCACCGCCCGCGACATGACCTTCGCCAACGACTGGCTGCGCTCCGACAACCCGGAGTACACCGGCACCCAGGCCGTCGCGGTCAAGGTGCAGGGCGACCGCTCCGCGTTCTACGGCTGCCGCTTCCTCGGCCACCAGGACACCCTGTACTCCGACTCCCTCGCCCTGACCGACTTCGCCCGCCAGTACTACCGCGACTGCTACATGGAGGGAGACGTCGACTTCGTCTTCGGCCGTGCCACCGCCGTCTACGACCGCTGCCACTTCCGCACCCTGACCCGCACCGACCTGGGCTCGGCCCCGTACGGCTTCGTCTTCGCACCCAGCACCGCCGGAGCCAACCCGCGCGGCTACCTGGTCCTGCGCTCCCGGGTCACCACCACCGCCCCCGACGCGTACTACAAGCTGGCGCGCCCCTGGGTGCCCTCCTCGGACCTCACGGCCCACCCGATGCTGACCGTCCGCGACAGCCACCTCGGCGCGGGCATCGACGCGGTCACGCCGTACGGCACGATGTCCTCGGGCTTCCCGTGGCAGGACCAGCGCTTCGCCGAATACCGCAACACCGGCCCCGGCGCCCGCATCACCGTCCCGGGCAACCGTCCGCAGCTGACCGCCTCCGAGGCCCGCGCGCACACCGCCGCCGGATACCTGGGCGACTGGCGCCCCCACGCGTGAACCTGGGGATCACCGGACGGGTCCTGCCCGCCTTCTACGAGCGGCTCAGGGACGAACTCACCTGCGGCTCCCTGCTGGTGCCCCACGGGACGGGTCCCTTCCCCGCGGTGCTGGTCCTTCACGACCACGGGTCCGAGTTCACGATCGGCCGGGAGAAGGCCGTACGGCCCCGGTCGGACCCGGACCGCCTCGCGCGGGCCACCGCATGGGCGGACCGGTACTACGACGGCCGGTTCATCGGCGACGAACTGGCCGCACGCGGCTACGCCATGCTCGCCGTGGACACCCTGGGCTGGGGCGACCGCGGCCCGCTCGCCTACGAGGACCAGCAGGCGCTGGCCGCCAGCCTCCTCCAGCTGCGTGGCGTCCCTCGCCGCCCCCAAGCCCGCACTGTTCCACGCGGGCGGACGGGACCACCTCTTCACGACGGCGGGGGTGGAAGCGGCGTACACGAAACTGCGCGCGGTGTGGGAGTCGCAGGGAGCGGGCGACCGGCTCACCACCACCGTGTGGCCGGACGTCGGCCATGCCTTCACGGCGGCCATGCAGGACCAGGTGTTCGGCTGGCTGGACACATGGCTGGGCGCTCCGGTCCGGGAGCCGGCGCCCGGGCTGCCGGCTACGTCCGGTGCCGAGGGCGGCCCGCCGCTCTCTTGGTGACGGTCTTCGCCGCAGACGACTTCTTCGCCACGGCCTTCTTGGCCGTCGGGTTCTTGGCCGTCGGCTTCTCGGCGGGGGCGGCCTTTCTCTCCGCAGCCCGGGTCGCCTTCTTCGCGGGAGCCTTGCGGCGGGGCTTGTCCGGCTCGGCGGAGCGCTCCGGAGCTCTGCGCCGACGGCGGGCGGCCGGGCGGCCGGAGCCCTCCTCCGCCTTCTCCTCCTGCCCGCCTTCGAGCCCCTCCTCGCCGACCTCCTCGACGGCGTCCGCGGCGCTGCGGCCCACGTCGTCGACGGCGGAGCCCGCTCCGGAGCCGACGTCTTCCACCGCCGTGCCTGTGCCCGCACCGACGGACTCGACCGCGCTCCCCGCTCCCCGGCCGACCTCGCTCACCGCCGCGCCGGCACCCTCGCCCAGCTCTCCCGCGGCCCGGCCGGTGCCGGCCCCGACGTCCTCGACCGCCGCACCCACGCCGCGGGTCAGCTGTTCGAGAATCTGCGGGTTGCGGTCCACCGTGGCCAGCAGCCGGGTGACGATGGCGGCGATGTGGTGGAGCCGCACCTTGAGCTGGGCCTGGACATCCACACCCTCGATACCCAGTTGGACCCGCCCGAGCCGCACATCCGCCCCGACGTTCAGCTTCAGAAGGTCCAGCACCTCGGCCTTCAGGGAGACGTGGGCCTCCAGGTCGTCGACCTCCAGGTCCAGCTTGTCCACATGCAGGGCGGGTACGTCCAGGAAGACGTCCGACGGCCCCTCGTCGGGTCCGCCGTCCCCCGGGGCCACGATCTCGGCGTCCGGGTCCCGGCCCTCGCGGCCGGTGCTGTCGGAGCTGGGCATGCGCGCACATCCTCGGTAGGTTCCCCGAGCAGGATCCTTACGTCCCAGTGTCGACCGGGCGAAACCATGACGCAATCGCCGGTGCCGCGCGCCGGACCGCGCACGGCCCGCCCCCACCGGCGCCGGTGTACGGCGGGCGGGGGCGGACCGCGCGGGAGATTCCGGCCGAACCCTAGTCGTAGGTGATGTCCGACTCGGAGTACAGGCAGAACTCGCCGTCGGGGCCGCTGCCGATCTCTTCCGGCTCGTCACCGCTGTCGTTGCCCTCGTAGCGGACGCACGGCTCGATCTTCTTGCTGCTGTCGCCGTGGATCCGGATCGAGCTCAGCGTGGCGGTGTCCCCGTAGTTGCTGTTGATGCCGACCAGGGACTTGCCCGGCGCCGTGATGTCGACGTCCTTCACGACGATGTCGCGCTTGTACATCGTGGAGCAGTTGCCGCAGGACCGGACGAGCTTGCCGAAGTCCTCGACCTGGAAGCCCGAGATGGTCAGCTTGCCCGCGCCGTTGAACTGGAAGACCTTGTCGTCGGCCCCCTTGGCGCCTCCGCCGTTCACCCTGTACACGGAGCCCGACGACTTGCCCTTGAAGGAGGCGGCGTCCTCGCCGACATCCGTCCACCAGACGTTCTCGAGGGTGCAGCTGCCGGAGCAGTGTACGCCGTCGGCGGCAGGGGAGCCGAGGACGACGTTCCTGAGGGTCGCCCCGTCGGCCAGTTCGAAGAGCGCGTCCTGGCCCTCCTCCTGACCGCCACCGCCGAGGTCGCCCTCGCCGTGGAACTCCTTGAGGCCGCCGTCGTAGCTGCCCGAGACCTCGATGGTCTCCGAGACCGCCTCGCTGCCGGTGGGGGTGGGCCATTCGGCCACCGCGGCCGCCGTCGTGTCCGCGGGGGCGGCACCGGCGGGCTGCAGCATCATGTTCGTGGCCAGGGCGGCGCCGGTGAGGCTCAGGGCCGCGGTCAGCGCTGCGGCCATGCGGCGCTTGCCGGCGCGGCGGCGGTGCGTGTGCGCTCGTTCACTCATGTTGGCTGATCCCGATTCCTGGAAGGTGGGGGGAGCGTCTTGCACTCCTGGGTCGCCACCGCCCACGGAAGGGTTGCCGGGTTTCGGACTTGTTTCTTCCCGCGCCCGGCGACGCCGTCGCGCGGTCACCGCGTGACGCTGAAGTCCCCGCCCACCGACGCCGGTCCGGCCGCCGCACGCGCCCGCGCCGTGTAGTCGTCACGCCCCGCGTCGCGGTCGCCCGCCGCGTGGTCGTACTGCCCCGCGAAGGTGTGCGTACCGGTCGGCACGCTCCGTCCCGGCTTCAGTGTCCAGCGGTAGACCAGGAAGCCGTCCTCCTCGCGCGCCGACGCCACGAAGTCCTTCTCCGGCAGGGAGCGCCAGGAACCGGTGGTGGTCACCCCGCCGTTCAGTGCGATCCGGAGCTCGACGGTGAGCGCGGAGAGCGGCCGTGACGTCTTGACCGTCACCTCGCTCTGCGCCCAGTAGCTGTTGCTGTTCGGGTTCAGCGAACCGTCCGACCACAGGGGGCCGTTCCCGGCGGGCAGCGCGCCGCCCCCACCCGGGTACGGCGTCACGGGGGCGGGCGAGACGGGCGGGGCGGCCACCCGCTGTCCGCCCGCCGGCTCCTCCCGGCCGGCCGACGTCACCGCGAACGCTCCCGCCGTCAGCACCCCGCACACCGCCGCCGTCGCGCCGGCGACCCGCAGCCACGGCATCGGCCCACGAGGGGCTCGCACGGGGCGGGCCGGCGGCTCCTCGGCCATGCCGCGCTCGATCCGGGCCAGCATCCGCGCCCGGTCCGGGCGGTGCGAAGCGGCGGCGGTGCGCAGCCGCTCACGCAGGTCCTCGTCCATCACTGCCTTCCTCCGGCGGGCTGTCCGGCGGCCGCCACCTGTACCTGTGCCGCCGGGGCCTCGGGCCCCAGCAGCCGCTGGAGTTCCGCCACACCGCGCGAGGTCTGGCTCTTCACCGTACCCACCGAGACCCCGAGGACCAGAGCGGTGTCACGTTCCGACAGGTCGAAGGCGTGCCGAAGCACCACGCACGCGCGCTTACGGAACGGAAGCCGGCGCAGGGCCCCTTGGACGTCCACCACGGCCGACACATCGGGGCCGTCCGCCGCATACCCCTCCCCGGCCCCGCTGGGCGCCCAGAACAGGGCGATCCGCCGACGCTCACGCACCGCGCTGCGGATGCGCGTACGGGCCAGGTTGGCGACGACCCCCCTCGCGTACGCCGCCGGGTGGTCGGCGCCCCTGACCCGGTCCCAGCGGTGCCAGAGCGCCATGAGCGCGTCGGCTGCCAGGTCGTCCGCCGCGTCGGCCTCGCCCGTCAGCAGATGGGCGAGCCGGGCGAGTTCGGCGTAGTGCGCCTCGAAGAACGCGTGGAACTCGGCGGCAGCGGCTTCATCCATGACTGTGCCCACGGGTACCTCTTCTCTGCCCTGGAATCCTGCGCGCCCGAACGGGCTGTGTACGTTCCCAATTCCGTTCGCGGGACGAGAGCGTACCGACGCGTGCCCCGGAAGCGCTTCGACGCGTGCGCCTCCCAGTAAGGCGTAACACGGCGAAAACCTGAAGCCCCTGGTCCACTTCCTCTCCACCGGTGACCGGGTCACGTCGCCACCGGCCGGGCAGGCGCCACCGCCCGCCCGGGCGGCGGCGGAACGGCTCATCCCTTCAGGGCGGCCTTCATCATCTTCTGCGCGATCGGCGCCGCCAGACCGTTGCCGCTGACCTCGGAGCGGGCCGCCCCGGAGTCCTCGACGACCACCGCGACCGCGACCTGCTTGCCGGTGGAGTCGTCCTTCGCGTACGAGGTGAACCAGGCGTACGGGGTGTTGCTGTTGTCCACGCCGTTCTGCGCGGTCCCCGTCTTGCCGCCCACCTCGGCACCGTCGATCTTCGCGTTGCTGCCGGTCCCCTTGTCCACGACCGTGACCATCGCACTGCGCAGCTGCTCGGCCGTCGACTCCTTCACGACCCGCTCGGTGTCACCGTCCGGATACTCCTGGAGCACGGAGCCGTCGGCGTCGGTCACCTTCGCGACCATGTGCGGCGAGGCCAGCTCACCGCCGTTGGAGAGGGCGGCCGAGACCATGGCCATCTGCATCGGCGTCGCGGTCACCTCGAACTGGCCGATGCCGGTCAGCGCGGTCTGCGCCTTGTCCATGCCGGCCGGGTACACGCTCTGCGACGCCCGCACCGGCACGTCCAGCTTTTCCGTGTCGAACCCGAAGGCGTCCGCCATCGCCTTCAGCTTGTCCTGGCCGAGATCGGCCGCCACCTTCGCGAAGACGTTGTTGCAGGAGTACTGGAGGGCGGTGCGCAGCGTGGCGTTCTCGCAGGGCGCCGAGGGGTTCTCGTTGGACAGGACCGTGCTCGTGTTCGGCAGGGTGTACGGATCGGGGCTGTCCGTCGCCTCGTCGACCGAGCTGTACAGGCCGTTCTCCAGGGCCGCCGATGCCACCACCAGTTTGAACGTCGAACCGGGCGGCAGGGGCTGCCGCAGCGCCCGGTTGACCAGTGGCTTGGTCTTGTCGTCGAGCAGCTTCTGCCAGGCGTCGCCGTCGTTCGTCCCGCTGATGTCGGAGGGATCGTACGAGGGGGAGGAGACCATGCCCAGGATCCGCCCGGTCTCGGGGTCCATCGCGACCGCCGCGCCCCGGTCGTCCCCGAGCGCATCGAAGGCCGCCTTCTGCACGTCCGGGTCGATGGTCGTCAGGACGTCGCCGGGCGACGTCTGCTCACCGGTGAGCAGGCCGGTGGGACTCTTGAGCCGGTCGTCCGTGCCGTCGAGGACGTCGCTGTAGATGCCTTCCAGCTGGGTGGCGCCGTAGGCCTGCGAGCTGTAGCCGGTGACCGCCGCGTACAGCTCGCCCTGGGTGTAGGTGCGTTTGTAGCGGAGGTCGTCGCCGTTCGTCTCCTTCGAACCGGTGACCGGGGATCCGGCCACGATGATGTCGCCGAGCGGCTGCGCGTACTGCGCGATGGTGTTCCGCCGGTTGTGTTCGTCGTCTGCGAGCGCCCGGGCCTCGTACGCCTGCACCCACGTCACCCGCACCAGCAGGGCGAGAACCATGAGCAGACAGAAGACCGAAGCGCGCCTGATCGTCTTGTTCATCCCGCTGGAGGGACGAACGGGAGCGCCGGAGTCGTTCCCGTTCGTGTTCCTTCTCACCGGTTTCTCACATGCCGGTTTCTCCCATGCGCCGCCCGGAGCGGCGCCCGGTGGCTCAGAGCCTGCGGGTCGCGAGGGTGAGCCGGTCGCGGGCGTCGAACAGGGCGTCCTTGACCATCTGCTCGTGCGCCGGGGTGAGCCGGGCGACCGGCACCGAGCAGCTGATCGCGTCGCGCGACGGTGTGCGGTACGGGACGGCGACACCGAAGCAGCGAAGCCCCAGGGTGTTCTCCTCGCGGTCGACCGCGTACCCCTGCTCGCGGATGAGGTGCAGCTCCTCGATCAGCTTCTCGCGGTCGGTGAGAGTGTGCTCCGTCAGCGCCGGCAGCGTCTCGGGCAGCATTTTGCGGACCTGCTCGTCGCTGTGGGTCGCCAGCAGCGCCTTGCCGAGCGAGGTGGAGTGCGCGGGCAGCCGGCGCCCGACGCGGGTGAAGGGGCGCAGATAGTGCTGGGACTGCCGGGTGGCGAGGTACACCACGTTCGTCCCGTCCAGCCGGGCCAGGTGGATGGTCTCCGTCGTGTCGTCGGAGAGCCGGTCCAGGGTGGGGCGGGCGGCCGCGACGACCTCGTCACCGTCGATGTACGAGGTGCCGACGAGCAGCGCCCGCACCCCGATCCCGTACCGCGTGCCTGTTGCGTCGGTCTCCACCCAGCCGAGCTCCACCAGCGTGCGCAGCAGCATGTAGAGGCTGGACTTGGGGTAGCCGACGGCCTCCTGCACCGCGGCCAGCGAGTGCATCCCCGGGCGCCCTGCGAAGTATTCGAGGAGTTCCACCGTCCGTACAGCGGACTTGACCTGTGCCCCACCGGACTCGCCAACCGACATGCCTTATGTCCCTTCCAGCCTGCTTGTACGACCCTGTGACTTCTTGCCAACACGGAACGCCCGGAAATAGAGTCCCTGTGTATTCACGTTCAGGAACGCTGTTCAGAATACCGAACAACTTCTCCTGTGTGGCAGTGGAACGGAAGGAAATACGGTGGCAGCAGCACCAGTCTGGAGCGTCGACCCCCGAACGGGGAACCCGCGTGAGCAGGTCGCGGTGGAGGCTACAGCGGAGGAGGTCGACCGTGCGGTCCGGGCGGCGCACGCCGTTCGCGGGGCGCTGGCCGACCGCGCCGTGCGCGCCGCGTTCCTCCGCACAGCGGCCGACCTCCTCGCCGAGGCCCAGGAACACGTCATCGAGGCGGCCGACGCGGAGACCGCGCTCGGCCCGGCCCGGCTGACCGGCGAGCTCGCCCGCACGGCCGCCCAGCTGCGGGCCTTCGCGGAGGTCGTCGACGAGGGCGCCTACCTCGACATCCATATCGACCACGAGGACGGCAGCCGGACCCCGCCCTGGCCGGACCTGCGCCGCTACAAGATTCCCCTGGGAGTCGTCGCCGTCTACGCCGCGAGCAACTTCCCGCTCGCCTTCTCCGTCCCCGGCGGGGACACCGCGAGCGCGCTCGCCGCAGGCTGCCCGGTCGTCGTCAAGGCGCACCCCGACCACCCCGCGACCTCGGAGCTCTGCGCCTCGCTCCTGCGCAGGGCGGCGGCGGAGCACGGTCTGCCCGAGGACGTCCTGACCGTGGTCCACGGCTTCGAGGCGGGTGTCGAGCTGGTGAAGCACCCGCTGGTCTCCGCCGCCGGGTTCACCGGCTCGATCCGTGGCGGCCGCGCCCTGTTCGACGCCGCGGCCTCCCGGCCCACCCCGATCCCCTTCCACGGTGAGCTCGGTTCGCTCAACCCCGTCGTCGTCACCGAGGCGGCCGCCGCCGAGCGCGGTGAGCAGATCGGTGCCGGGCTCGGCGGCTCGATGACCATGGGTGCCGGACAGTTCTGCACCAAGCCGGGCTTCGTGTTCGCCCCGTCCGGAGAGGCGGGCGACCAGCTGCTGAAGTCACTGACCGAGACGGTGAGCGGTACGGGCGCCGGGGTCATGCTCGACCACCGGATGCGCGACGCCTTCGTCCAAGGCGTGGCCGAGCGGGCCGCGCTCCCGGACGTGGACACCCCGGTCACCCCGGGCGCGGGCGGCGAACACACGGTCTCCGCGGGCTTCTTCACCGTGCCGGCCCAGCGGCTGGCCCAGGAGGGACCGCACGACGCGCTCCTGGAGGAGTGCTTCGGCCCGGTCACCGTCGTCGCACGCTACGACTCCGCGGACGAGATCACCGCCGTGCTGTCCCGCCTCCCGGGAAACCTCACCGCCACCCTCCAGATCGCCACGGAGGAGGCCGACGGCAGCGCCGCCGGACTGCTGGCCGAGCTCACCCCGGTGGCCGGACGTGTCCTGGTCAACGGCTGGCCGACCGGTGTCGCCGTCGCTCCCGCCCAGCACCACGGCGGCCCCTACCCGGCCACCACCTCCACCTCCACCTCGGTCGGGGCCACCGCGATCGAACGCTGGCTGCGCCCGGTCAGCTACCAGTCCACCCCCGAGGCCCTGCTGCCGCCGGAGCTCCGCGAGGGCAACCCGCAGAACCTGCCGCGACGGGTCGACGGGCGCCGCGCGTGACAGCCGTACGCATCCCCGAGCTCCCCTTCGCCCTGGAGCCCTCCGGGCCCGAGGGCGGATGGGCGTACGAGGACGCCGTGCTGACCGGCTCGGCCGGGGCGAAGCAGGACCGCTTCGTCCCGCCCGGCGGCGACGCCCTGGAGCCCGCCACCGACGCGCCGCGCCTCCTGGGCCCGGCGCCGGAGGGCGATTTCCAGCTGATCGCCCGGGTGAGCGTCGGCTTCGCCGCAGCCTTCGACGCGGGGGTGCTCTACCTCCACGTCGGGGAGCGGGAGTGGGCGAAGCTCTGCCTGGAGCTCTCCCCCGAGCGGCCGACGATCTGCACCGTCGTCACCCGGGGCCACTCCGACGACGTGAACTCCGCCGTCGTGGAGGGGGACAGCTGCTGGCTGCGGCTCAGCCGCATCGGCAGCGCCTTCGCCTTCCACGCCTCGGCGGACGGTGAACGGTGGACCTTCGTCCGGCTGTTCACGCTGGGCACCGAGGAGGAGCGGGCGGCCACCCGTATCGGCTTCCTCGTCCAGTCACCCACCGGTGAGGGCTGCGCGGTGTCGTTCGACCGGATCGCCTTCAGGCCCACCGTCCCGGGCGGCCTGCGCGACGGCAGCTGACGGACCACACGCACACCCGCCCAGGGCCCGGATCCGACAGGATTCCGGGCCCTGCGTCCGTGTGCCCCGGGCCTCCGTGTGCTCCCGGTGTTCATCTTCGCGTCACCCGGAATCCTCCTGCAATCAACCCGTGTTTCTCACGGCTTCCTCATGCGGCCTTGATTGCGTGTCCGTGCCGGCCCCCTCCGGCACGTAGACGCAAGGAGGCGCATGGTGTCGCGACCCGACATGGCTGCATCCAGCGGGCCCCGGGACGGCGACGCCCCGGCCCCCGAGGGTGACCAGCCGCTGCACGTGGCGAGCAGGCTGCACGCGTTCAACCGGTTCGAGCTGAAGTACCTCGTGCCCGTCGAGCAGGCCGCCGAGATCCGGGAGGAGCTCGGCGAGCGGATGGACCGGGACCTGAACAGCCCGGTGGGCGGTTACGGGGTCTGGAGCCTGTACTACGACAGCCCCGAGCTGCGGTTCTACTGGGAGAAGATCGAAGGCCTGAAGTTCCGGCGCAAGCTGCGGATCCGGCACTACGGCGACCTCGACGGTGTCACCGACGAGTCACCGGTGTGCGTGGAGATCAAGCAGCGGGTGAACCGTGTGACACAGAAGCGGCGCATCACCCTGCCGTACGCCACCGCCCGGAGGCTGTGCGACGAGCGGGAGATGGTGGAGCACTCGCCCGGCGAGAGCGCCTTCGTACAGGAGGTGCTGGACATCATCATCCGGCTGAACCTCCGGCCGACCGCGATCACCGGATACCAGCGCGAGGCGCTGGTCGGCCGCGGTTCCGACACGGGACTGCGGGTCACCTTCGACCGGCGGATCCGGGGCCGCGACCGCGACTTCCACTTCGGGACCGCCACTCCGGAGAACCGGTTCACCATCCCGCCCCACATGACGGTGATGGAGATCAAGGTCAACGAGCGCACACCGCACTGGATCACCGACCTGGCCGCGCGCCGGAACCTGAGCCTCGTGCGGATCAGCAAGTACGTGCAGTCCATCGAGGCGTTCGGCCTGGCACCCAGGTCGATCTTCCACATCAACGAGACGGACTGTCCGTCTCCCGTCACCCCCCACACCCGGCTGCCACTGGGGCAGCCGGCGGCGCCGCACGCGCCGGTGAAAGCAGGAGCACAGTGAACTTCGATCTGCAGGAACTCAGCGGGACGTTCAGCGTCGCCGACGTGGTCGCCGCCATGGCGCTGTCGTTCATCCTGAGCACGGTGATCGGTTACACCTACCGGTACACGCACCGCAACGTCTCGTACAGCCAGTCCTACGTCCAGACACTGGTCATCGTCGGCATGATCGTCGCCCTGATCATGCTGGTCGTCGGCTCGAACCTGGCACGGGCGTTCTCACTGGTCGGCGCGTTGTCCGTCGTCCGGTTCAGGAACGCGGTGAAGGAGACGAGGGACGTCGGCTTCATCTTCCTGGCGATGGCCATCGGCATGGCCTGCGGTGCCCGCTTCTACACGCTGGCCGCCGTCGGCGCCGTCGTGATCTGCGTCGTGATCCTCGTGATGTTCAAGTTCAACTGGTTCGCCCTGAACGTCCAGCGCCAGGTCGTCAAGGTCCAGGTCCCCGCGGGCGAGGACTACACGCCCGCCATCCGTGACGTGCTGATCAAGTACACCAGCGAGTTCGAGCTGGTGAGCACGGAGACGATTCGCGGCGGAGCCCTGAACGAGGTGTTCTACACCGTGCGGATGAAGAAGGGCACCGAACCCGGGGACCTCGTCACGGCCCTGCAGGAGCGCACCTCCGGGCAGCGGGTGACGGTGCTGACCGGTTACGACACGACCGACCTGTGATGAGCGGCGGTACGACGCCGGTGCGCCGGAGGCGGCTGAAGGACCGTGTCCCGGTACGGCTGCGGCACCACTGGAAGCCGGCCGGAGCGCTGTGCGTGGGGCTCGCCCTGCTCGTGTACGCCTTCGGGGACGCCCGCATCTCGCCGTACGTCACCTCGGCGTCGCAGGTGGAGGCCAACACGATCACCGACGACGTCAGGGGCACGGTCGGCCTCTACGACACCACGGTCAAGCACTCGATCCAACTGTCGTACGAACAGACCGACTTCGACAAGATGATGAAGGAGTTCAAGGACGACGGGACCAAGGACCCCATCGAGGCCGACCTCACCATCGACGGGGTCTACCTCCAGGACGTGGGGATCCGGCTGAAGGGGAACTCCACCCTGATGTCCCTGCGCGGCAACCAGGGCGGAGCCGGCGGCCGCGGCCGGATGCCCGGCGGAGCCGGGCAGGGCGCCCCGCAGCAGCAACAGGGCGGCGGGGGCCAGGACCGCGGCCAGGCCGCGAACGGCGGCGGTCCTGGCGCCGCGGGTGCGGGCACCGGGGACGCCGCGGACACCGGGGACGCCGCGGGCGGTGCGGCTCGTGCCGGCGGGGGAGGGGGAGGGATGACGCAGTACGACCTCTCCGCCGAGAAGCCGGAGGAGCTCCCCCTGCTCATCAAGATCGACGAATACGTCGAAGGCCGCGCCTACCAGGGCGAGCGGGAGATCTCGCTGCGCCCCGGAGCCGACGCACAGGTGCCGCTCAACGAGGCCCTGGCGCTGTCGATGACGGACGGGAGCGGGGCGACGGCCGAGCGGTACGGCTTCACCACGGTGGCTGTCAACAACGGTCCGACGGTCACCCGGCTCATGGTCGAGAACCCCGACACCGACTACGCCGAGGCCATCGACGGCAACGGGATCCTGTACAAGGCGAGGGCCGACGGAAGCTTCGACTACCGAGGCGACGACCCCTCCGACTACGAGACGTCCTTCCGGCAGCTGAACAAGGTCGGAAGCCAGGACCTCGAACCCGTCATGAAGCTCGTCAAATGGGTGGACGAGGCGTCGGACAAGGAGTTCGCCGCCGACCTCGGCAAGCACGTCGACATCGAGTCCTTCTCGGAGTACGTCGCCGCGCAGAACCTGATGATGAACTTCGACGACATGGCGGGCCCCGGCAAGAACTACCTGCTCTGGTACGACCTGGAGACGAAGAAGTTCTCCGTCCTCGGCTGGGACTACAACATGACCTTCAGCGGAGACACCGCGGCCGGGCCGGACGACTCGACGAGCATGGGCGGCGGCCGCCCCGGCGGCGCGGCCACAGGCGCGGAGGGCGGCAACGCGGCAGCCCAGGACGGAGCCGCGCAGGGGCAGGGCGGAGCCGCCCAGGGCCAGGACGGCATGCCCGCGGCCCCCGAGGGGGCACCGGAGGGGGTGCCGGGCGGCACCGGCGAAGGCGGCGGCCCGCAGGGTGGCTTCCCCGGCGGTGCCGGCGGAGAAGCCCCGGGCGGAGACGCCGACGCCGACGGTGACAAGGCCAAGGGCGGCGCCGGTGGCGGCATGATGTCGGGACACGCGCTGAAGGAGCGGTTCCTGGAGCTCGACGCCCTGGACCCGGCGTACAAGAAGGCCTACAAGAAGCTGTACGAGAAAATCTTCAGCTCCGGTGCGGCACTCAAGGCGCTGGACGACATCTCCGGCCAGGCCGAGAGGGCCGGCGTCGACGCGGCGGACCTGAAGAAGGCCGTGGCCACACTGCGCACCACCGTCACCGCGCGCACCGAGGCACTGGCGAAGGACACGGAGGTGACCGGCTGACCACCGGCGCCCCGGACCGGATTCCCCCGATCCGGTCCGGGGCGCCGGCACCCGTATGTTCCGTACGGTGGAGGCCGCGCCGCGCTTCCCCTGCCGACGCATGAACCCGTACCACCCGAGGTGACCCCCACCAGTGATGGCCTCATCAGCCCGGCACACCGTTCTGGTCGTCGAGGACGACCCGAGCATCCGCACCCTGCTCACCTCCGCCCTGCACGCCGCCGGTTACGCCGTCGCCTCCGCGGGGACCGGGCAGGACGCCCTGTCCGAGACGGGCCGCAGCGGGCCGGACCTGATCGTGCTCGACGTGATGCTCCCCGACACCGACGGCTTCACCATGACGCGCGAACTGCGCGCCCGGGGCATCTACACCCCGGTCCTCTTCCTCACCGCACGCACCGAGGTCGAGGACCGCATCATCGGCCTCAGCTCGGGCGGCGACGACTACGTCACCAAGCCCTTCCACGTCCAGGAAGTCCTGCTGCGGATCCGCGCCATCCTCCGCCGCAGCGCCGGGCCGGGCACAGCACCGCCCGCCGAGCGCCCACCGCTGCGCTACGCCGACCTCACCCTCGACGAAGGGGCACACGAGGTGCGCCGTGCCGGGCAGCGGGTGCCGCTGTCACCGACGGAGTTCCGGCTGCTGGCCTGCCTCATCGCGCAGCCCGAGAAGGTGCTCGAGAAGCAGCAGATCCTGCAGAAGGTCTGGCACTACGACTTCGCCGGCGACACCCGCATCGTCGACACCTACATCAAGAACCTGCGCCGCAAGATCGACCGCACCGAACCGCTGCTCATCCACACCGTGCGAGGCGTCGGGTACTGCCTGCGCCTGCCCCGGGACCGAACGGCATGAGAGCGGTACCGAGGCGCCTGCACCCCCGCTCCCTGCGCACCCGGCTGGTGCTGATCGCCACGGTCCTCGCCACCGCGGCGGTCCTGGTGTGCCAGGCCACCGGGCTGACCCTCATGCGCTCCTGGCTCATCGGGCAGGTCGACGAACGGCTCACCGACTTCCGTCCGCCCCCGCCCGTCTACCGGGACATCGCCGACGGCACCGTCCCCGCCCACCGGCCGCCCCCGCACGAGACTCTGCCTTCGGACTTCCGCGTCTACTTCTACGACGCCGGGGGCCGCCTCCTGCCCGACTCGCTCGGCAGCGGCCGGAGCGAACCACGCCTGCCCGAGACCGTCACCGCGCAAGAACCCACCGACGGACGCCCCGCCACCGTGCCCGCCCAGGACGGCGACGGGGAGTGGCGCGTGGTCGCCGACTCCGGGCCCGACGGCATGCGCGCCGTCGTCGCCCTCCCGCTGGACACCGTGCAGGACGCGACGTCCAGGCTGCTCTGGTTCAGCCTGGTCATCGGGGCGGCCACCGCCGTCGGTGTCATGCTGCTGGGCGGCGCCGCCGTGCGCCTCGGACTCCGGCCGCTCACCCGCGTCGAACACACCGCCCGGAGCATCACCAGCGGTGAGCTCGAACAGAACGTCACCGACACCAGCCCGGACACGGAGGTCGGCCGCCTCGGCATCGCCCTCAACACCATGCTGGACCAGCTGCGCGCGGCCCTGCACCGCAAGGACAGGACCGAGCGCCGGCTGCGCCGCTTCATGGCGGACGCCGGACACGAACTGCGTACCCCGCTGACCTCTCTCCAAGGTTTCGCCGAACTCCTGCTGCACGACCCGCACATGTCTCCGGACCGTCGACGTGAGGCCCACGAGCTCATCGCACAGAACGCCGACCGGATGAGCCGCCTGGTCGACAGCCTCTTCCTGCTGGCCAAGCTCGGCGACGCCCCCACCACCGAGCACGGGCCCGTCGACCTGCTCTCACTGGCCGCCGACGGCATCTCCGCCTCCGCCGTACGCCACCCGGGGCGGCGCATCGCCCTCGCCCCGCTCGGGGCGGGGGACAGCGGAAGCCCGGGGGAGCTGGACGTCGTGGAAGGCTCCGGCGATCCCCATCAGCTCGCCCAGGTGCTGTCCAACCTCCTGGACAACGCCTGCACCCACACCCCGCCCGGCACCCGGCTCCAGGTGCGCGTCGGCAGCCTGCGCGCCGGCCCCCGTGCCGGAGGCACCGACCGCCCCGGCCGTACGAGCGTCAATCCGCCCCTGCCCTCCGGCGCCCCGGCCCACGTCATCGAGGTCGCCGACGACGGCCCGGGCCTGACACCTCAGGAGGCCGGACAGGTCTTCGACCGCTTCTACCGTGCCCCACCGGTCTCGGGCGCCCCCCGTGACAGCGGCTCCGGCCTCGGCCTCGCCATCGCCTCGACGATCGCCGAAGCCCACGGAGGCCGCCTGGAACTCGACACCGGCCCCGGCGAAGGCTGCACCTTCCGGCTGCTGCTCCCGGCCGGCACCTCCTGACCTGGTCACACACCGAAGCGCCGACCCATGAGTGCACCCGCACTTCGTCGTACCGGAAGGGGCCCCATGCGCACGGGAACGCATCTGCTGCTCCGTCTGGACTTGGGACTCCTGGACCCGCGTCACGCGTCGTGCGGGTAGGCCCGGGCGCTCACCGTTCAGGAACCGGCGGCGTACCGCACGAAGTGCGCCCAGCAGGGGTCGGAGACGGCCAGGTGGGGGCGGGTGACGTCTTTCGAGTCGCGAACGAGCACAGCGTGTCCCGTGGCGGCGACCTCGATGCATTCTCCGCCGTCACCGGCGCTGTAGCTGCTCTTGAACCAATTGAGTTCGGTGGCCGCCTTGTGGTGGGTGATCATTGCTCTCCCAGCAACTCCTCGATCAGCGCCAGGGACTCGTGGGGACTGAGAGCCTGACCGCGGATGCTTCCGTACCGTGCGGCCAGAATACGTACCTCTTCGGCGTCGGTGACCAGCCGGTTCGTGCTCTGCACTTCGAGATAGGCGAGTTGGTGCCTGCCTCTCGGCGTGAGCAGGATGAACGGGCCCTCCAGTGCGGAGTGGTCCTCGCAGGCCATGGGGAGCACCTGGATCGTGGTGCTGCGCAGCTGGGCGAGGTGCTGAATGTGCTTGAGCTGACCGATGCGCACCTCGTGTCCGCCCACTGCTCTGCGCAGCACGGACTCGTCGATGACGGCGCTGACCATCGGTGACGGCCACCTGCTGAGTGTCTCCTGGCGCGCCAGCCGTGCGCTGACACGCTGCTCGATCGTTGCCTCGTCCAGCAACGGCTGTCGCGACATGAAGGTGGTGCGCGCATAGCTCTCGGTCTGCAGGAGGCCCGGAAACGTCAGTGTGCTGAAGAAATTGATCTCCACCGCATCCGCCTCCAGCCGCGCGTAGTCCTGGAACCACGCCGGATGCTTCACCCGCGCCCGTGCCTTCGCCCTGGTCACGTCGTCCTTCGCGGCCCGCAGCAGCCCGCCCGCTCCGAGCAACTCGTCCGCGGCGTCCAGGAATTCCGGCTGCGCCGTGCGGCGGCCCCCCTCCAGGGAGCGGATCAGTTCCTCGCTGTAGCCGAGTCGTTCACCGAGCTCCCGCTGGGTGAGGCCCGCGCGTTCCCTGAGCAGCCGGAGCTGGCGGCCGATGACCCGGAACAGGTCTGCCGCGCCCTCCGAACCGTCGTCGCCGCCGATCGTGTCTTCCTGACCCACCGGTACCTCCGGTACCCGTCGCCGTGCGTACCGGTACATGCTCGTCACGTACCGCCATCACTCCTGGTAAGCGTACGGTTACGCGGCCACGCTGAGTGCTGTGAAGAGTAAATCCGTACAGATCCCCATGGGCGCGCAGCAGTTCACCCAGTTGTTCAGCGCCACCCGGCGAGGGGCCAGGCTCGCGCGGTTGCTGACGGTGGAGCAGCTCGTCGTGTGGGGGTGGCCCCGTGACGGCGAGACCGCCCATGCCGCCGCCCTCGTCGTGGCCGAGCTGGCCTCCAACGCCGTCCGGCACGGGCGGCTGGAGGGGCGGAGTTTCCGGATCACGCTCGTGCGGCTGCCGTGCGGGGCGCTCAGGGTCGAGGTCACCGACCCGCGCGGGGAGCGCCTCCCCGCCCGGCGTGCGGGCGGTTTCGGGCTGGCCCTCGTGGAAGCACTCGCCTCGGACTGGGGCGTACGGCCCTACGCACCGTCAGGGAAGACCGTCTGGGCCGAGATCGTCCCGGGGCGGCCTCAGTGGCGGATCAGAGATCCCGATGTTCTGGAGGCTATGCCGCTTCAGCTCCACCGCGCGGACGATGTTGCCCCTTCCCCAGCCGGGCCGTCGCCAGTGCGGTCACGGCCAGCAGGGCCGCGCTGATCGCCAGACTCGTCCGCAGCCCGGACCCGAAGCCGTCCGCGACCAGGGCTCCGAACACCGCCACTCCCATTCCGCCGGACACCTGCCGCGCGGCGTTGAGCACGCCCGCGGCGACGCCCGCCCGCTCGGCCGGTACGGCGTCCATCATGGCCGCGGTCAGCGGCGGCAGCGCGAGACCCGCGCCTGCGGACAGAGGGACGAGCAGAGCCGCGGTCAGCAGCAGCGGGGTGTCCTTGTCGACGAACAGCAGGAGCAGCAGGCCCGCCAGGGAGATCAGCTGACCCGCCAGCATCGGCGGTCTCGGCCCGTAACGGTTGGCGAGACGGCCCGACAGTACGTTCGCTCCCACAACCGTGGCGGTCATGGGCAGGAACATCAGGCCGGCGGTGAGAGCCGACTGGTCGCGTACCTGCTGGAAGAAGAGGCTGAAGACGAAGAGCATGCCGTAGAAGGCGACGCTGATCGCGGAGCCCGCGCCGACCGCCACCGCGACGGTCCGGTCGCGGAACAGGCCCAGCGGTACCACCGGATGCGGATGCCGTGACTCGATCCGGAGGAACGCGGCCAGGGCAGCCACCGCCACACCGAGTGCCACCAGGGCGAGCGTCCCCTCCTCGATCACCGCGAACGCCAGGCCGGCCAGGGCCACAACGGCCGTCAGCTGGCCGGGCAGATCCAGCGGTGCGGCGCGGCGCGCCGAGTGGGGGGACCGGGAGACGAACGCGAGGGCGAGCAGGCCCAGCGGCAGATTGATGAGGAAGATCGCACGCCAGTCCCACGCCGTGATCAGTGCCCCGCCCACGACCGGGCCCAGTGCCGACGCGGTCGTGCCGCCCGCCGCCCACAGCGACACCGCGCGCCGGCGTTGTGCGGGATCGGCGTAGGCCTGGCGGACCAGGGCGAGGGTGGTTGGCAGAACGACGGCTGCGGCGATCCCCTGCACCACGCGGAATCCGATGAGCGTCCCGAGGCCCGGCGCCAGGGCGCAGGCGACGGACGCCAGGGTGAACAGGGTGATCCCGATGGCGTAAGCCCGGCTCGCGCCGATCCGGTCGGAGAAGGCGCCGGTCGACAGGAGCAGTGCGGCGAAGGTGACGGTGTACGCGTCGACCACCCACTGCAGACCGGACATTCCGCCGCCGAGGTCCGAACCCATGGACGGGAGCGCCACGTTCACCACGGAGGCGTCCAGCAGGATCAGGGCGAAGCCGAGCAGCGATGCGACGAGCGTGAGAGTCGGGGAGGGGCGCGGCTCCGTCCCCTGCCCACGGGCGGGGGACTCGGTGGCGGCGGGGACCGGGAGGGTCTGTTGTTCTGTCATTCCCTCAGCCTGGCGATCAGGTCCGGCTTACAGTAGTGGCCTGAATGCCATACCTCCGGAGGTTCTGGCCATGCCGCCCGTGCACCGCGTCGCCGTCGTGGCGACACCGCCCGTGTCGATGTTCAACATCGCGATCCCGGAGATGCTGTTCGGCAAGGTCCTGATCGAGGGACATCCGGGATACGAGACGGTGTTCTGCACCGCGGACCCGGGGCCGGTGCGCACCAGCAACGGGCTGGACGTGCACATCGTGGGCGGGCTGGACGTCGTCAGGACCGCCGACACGGTGATCATCGCCGGTGCGGGATCCCGCGAGGAGTCGGACCCGCGCACTCTGGTCGCCCTGCGGGAGGCCGCGGCGTCCGGCAAGCGGATCGCGTCGATCTGCACAGGTGCGTTCGCCCTCGCCGAGGCGGGTCTGCTCGACGGCCGTGCCGCCACGACGTACTGGGCGTACACCGGCGAACTCGGTGACCGCTACCCGGCGATCGACCTCCAGAAGGACGTCCTCTTCGTCCAGGACGGCCAGGTCCTGACCTCGTCCGGATACGCCGCCGGGATCGACCTCTGCCTGCACATCATCCGCCACGACTACGGCGCCGCCGTCGCGAACCACGTCGCACGTCTCGCCCTGGTCGCACCCGTACGCCAGGGCGGGCAGACCCAGTTCACCGACACTCCGCTGCCGCCCGAGCGCGGGGTCTCCTTCGCCTGCACCCGTGCCTGGGCGATGCAGCACCTCGACGAGCCGCTGACGCTCACCGATCTCGCGCGGAACGCCGGTGTGTCGATCCGGACGCTCTCGCGCCGCTTCCATGCCGAGACGGGGCTCAGCCCGCTCCAGTGGCTGCTGCACCAGCGCATCGAGCGCGCCCGCGAACTCCTGGAGACCACGGCCCTTCCCATGGACCAGGTCGCCAGGGCCAGCGGCCTCGGCACGGCGGACTCGTTGCGCCAGCACATCCAGCGGCGACTCGGGCTCACCCCGAGTGCCTACCGCGCGTCCTTCAGCCGACTGTCCGGCCCGGTCGCCGTCGCGTCCCTGCCCGTCGCGGTTCTTGCCACACCGATGAAGTAGGGCAGCGCCCTCCGGTGAGTGGCCGTGCCGGATACGGCCGACGCCCATCCGAAAGCCGTTCAAGGTTCATCTTCTGCAGAAAGTCTCCTCATGCGGCCACGGAGGCAGGCGCCGGGAATCAGCCGCCGCGTCCCCACGTTGAACGGGCGGCGGAGGCTCCCTCCGCACCGGTATCCGCAGAACTGGAGAACAGAAGAGTCATGCGCGTCGAGATCTGGAGCGACATCGCCTGCCCGTGAACCAACAGACCCATAGGTTAGCGCACCCTGTCTGACCTGCGCAGATGAACGCAGAAAGACCCCGCCCATGCGCCACGGGGGCAGCACACGGACGGGGCCGTAACACCCGCTCCTACCGCACCGCGCCGACGCGATCACGGGAGGGGCGGGAACCTAGCGGGCAGCCCCGAGGACGTACCCGAGGAATGCCCACAGCGAGAGACCGGCGAGACGCCAGGCATACCGGCTCACCACGCGATGCGCCCGGCATCTCCGCCGACGCACGCGGGGCAGGGGCGCTTGAAGGTGAAGTCGCACAACTCGCAACCGGTGAACCCACAGCAGCCGTCGCACCAAATGCGCGCGTGCCCGGCGCACGTTCCGCAGTAGGACTTGGGCCGGTCGTCCTGGACTAGAACCGGGGCCGGTATCGCCTTACGTTTTCGCCGCTGTTTGGCCGGTGCTTTGGTACGCGGTCTCTCGGGAGCGGTCGTCATTAGTGGCCCTCGGGGTGCCGCCGCATCAACACGTTTACGTCCGTGATCGTCGTTCGGTCGTTGACCACCCGCGCCCGCTCACGAACATTCGATAGCTCCGCGCAACCGGCGCATCCCTCTACGGGCGTCGGCTCTAGTTCGCCTAACCGCAGCGGGAGTTCAACGGTCCCTATGCTGTACCTCGTCGGCTCGGTCATGCGGAACAGCGTCGGGCCGGAATGGATCAACAACTAGCGGCCCCGTGTAGGCCAACTGTCGGCCAGACTGGACACATGGGGAACAGCGTCGGGACCAACATCAGACAACAGCGCGAACGGCTCGGGTGGAGTCAGGCGCGCTTAGCGCGGGAAGTCTGCCGGGCCGCTGGTGTGGTCGGTGATCCGGTCGGCCGTCAGGAAGTCAGCCGGTGGGAAACCGGGAAGCGCACGCCGCGCGAATGGCTGCCCTTCCTCGCTGCGGCGCTGGCCGTTCCCGTGGATGCGCTCACAACGCCACTCGCGCCCGCCGTGCCGCCTCTACCGACACTTGCGGACTTCCTCCCCGCCGAGGACCCGCTAGAGCCGCTGAGCGCCCGTACAGGCGTCCGGGTCGGCATGGGTCAGGTGGACGACCTGCAACAGCGGGTGCACGGCCTACGGCTCGCTGATGACTTTCTGGCCGGTGGGGATCTGATGCGGCCAGCACTGCGGGAACTTAGAACGGCTGTTCGAACGTTCCGTGAACACTTGTATACCGAAACCGTGGGCCGTCAACTCCTCGTGCAAATCGGGGAGTTGGCACAGATCGCCGGGTGGATCGCGTCGGACGCTGGCCAGCACGCGGAGGCTGAGCGCATCTACCGGCTAGGACTCAGCGCGGCGACGCAGGCCGAGGACCGGACGCTAGCCGGAAACCTGGCCGGTTCGCTGGCCTACCAACTCAGCAACACGGGGCGGGAGTTGGAAGGGCTACACCTCGCCCGCGCCGCTCTGGATGGGGCCGGTTCCGACGCTCCCCCAAAGGCCCGTGCGCTGTACCTCGATCGGGTGGCATGGGCACATACGAAATCCGGGGGAACCGAGAATACACAGCAGGCAATGCGGACTCTCGGGGAAGCAAGCGAAGCGCTAAGCACGGACAGCGAGGGAACCGAGTCACCGGCGTATCTGTATTGGGTGGACGCCGGGGAATTGCAAGTCATGGAATCGCGCGTCTACACAGAACTGCGCCGACCGCTCCGCGCGGTGCCGTTGCTCCGTGATGTCCTCGGCCGCTATGACGCCACACACACGCGGGAACTCGCGCTCTATCTGTCGTGGCTTGCCGTTGCCTACGCCGACGCGAACGAACCCGAGGAGGCGGCGGCGACGGCGGAACGGGTCATCTCGTTGTCGGCAGATGTGGCCAGCGAGCGGACGGCGGAGCGCGTGCGGGTGATCCTGGCGCGGCTCGCTGAGTACGCCGACGTACCCGAGGTGCGGGCCGTACTGGACTGGGCCGCCTAGGAAGGCGATAAAGGATGGATGCAGGACTAGCCGCAGTGTGCGGCGCATTGGCGGGCTCGCTGGGCACAATTGGTGCCGCCTTCGCCTCTGGGCGTGCGCAAAGGGCGGGTGCCGAAATTGCCGCACGCGCAGAGCATCGGAAGTCCCGGCGCGAGCCGCGAGAGGTCACATATAAAGGCTATGCCGACGCCGTGGCCGTCCTGTTGGACTGGGAATATTATGACGACGAACCAAATCAGGACGGCGAGCTGAAACCGATATTGCTTGACGTACGGCGGAGATGGACAGAGGTTCTTTTCGCCGGGCCCAAAAGAGTGGCAGGCCCTGCGGACCATCTAATGTATGCATGTGCGGAATTTCGGAAGGCTGTGCGAGAAAGAGCGGAAACCAATTTCGACAGCCCTAGGGAATTGGTGGTAGAGGCACGGAAGCAAATGCTTCTACACTTTTCGCTGTTCGTGGAAGCGGCCCAGAACGCGTTGGATGATGATGGGTCGCGGCGGCGGTTCAGGGGTTGATCTCCTACAAATTGCAGGTGAAGTTTTCGCCAGGGGTGGTTGGGGAATAGGCCCTCAATGGGCCGAGGCCGGCAGAAGTTGCCCCTTTCGATCAAAGGCGCTGGGCGAGGAGTTCGCCACGGTTGGTGACCGGTGAGCGTTTGGGCGACCCCGAAACCCGTACACGGACAGAGGTGCCAAGACCTTGCGGTCCCCAAAGGTCCGGTTTTCGGCTACCCCCCCACCCTCTCGGTCACAAATTGTCACCATTAAATGCAAGGCTGCTCACGTAGCGCGCCGCTCCTGCTTACGCTCACGCTGCAACTGCTCGAACTCATGCATTGGCATGGTCGTAACCAGGCGACAGGCACCCTGCCGCAATCCGCGAAGGGGGCACCGGGGTTTCACTTCCTCGGCTCCGCAGTACCCGCAGTGGATGGGCCGATCATTGCTCATCGCGCCGCTCCTTTCGCTCTGCATTAAACGCGTCCTGAAAGGCCCGCACCTGATCGCGTCCAGAACCGGGCGTCGCCTTGAACCGGGCCAGGTACTCATCCCGCTTGGAGGCATCCTCGGTCGGAATTTCGAGACCCCGGAACAGCGGAAGGGTCTGACAGTGGCAACCCTTGTGGAACTGGTCCGGCTCCATGAACTTGGAATAGGCAGCGCCTCGGCTAGCGAGCATTGCGCAGAAACCGCACGGGTCGGCGTCGGTCTTGCGATACCAGCCGATCACGTCGGCGTCATTCTCCCGAGCCTCGGCCAGCGCATCACGCCCGCCCGATTCGGCAAGTCGGCCAGCATCTAGGGCGAGGTTTCGACCGGCGCTTTCCATTGCGTCGTCAAGGGACTTGAGGAATTCCGGATCGTCCAACCGGCCGCGCTTGACTTCCTCGCGGAGTGGGGCCGTGTGGACGTAGTAACTCACCTTGGCCTTACCGGCCTCCGCCGCAATGTCTCGGCTTTCCCATAGGTCGTCGTCGCCAGCGTCGCCGGTAGCCGCCTTGCGGGCCGCCTGGTGGTACTTCATACCCTCGGCGTACGAGCGGCTGCAGGAGGCATTAACGAGAGCCTGAAACTCCCGGACAACAGCCGGTGATCCCTCGGCCGCTCGCTGCGGAGACAAGCCACGCCACCAGGACGCGACCCGCTCCAACAGCGAGGCAGAGATATCTACTTGGGCTTGGTAGTAAGCCTGCGAGGCAGCGTCGAATTCCGACTGCCGACTCACTAGAACTCACGCTGCGCACGAACAATGCGGCTTACGACTCCGCCGGAATTCGTATCGGTCGGATCAAGGCCGCCCACACCAAATCCGGAGGAACCGGCGCTCAGGTGCTTGGACAGTGTCTGCGCCTCGGCCTCTAGCTCCTCGGCGGATACACCGCGCAGGAACGGGACCAGCTCGTCAGAGAGCCCGTGACGGCGCGCGACACGCTCACGCTCTAGCGCCATCTCGGCGGCCTTTACGCGCGATTCGGCGTCGTCCACCTGGGCGTGGAACTGCTGGCGCAGATCCTCGGATGTGCGGAGCGCGTTAGCCGTCATCTCTAGCTCGGCCCGCAGACCATCTAGGGACGGCTCAGTGCCCGTCTCCGGGGTGGAACCGATCTCGGGGACCGATTCCACCTCCGGTGCCTCAATGAGGCTTACAGCGGGCTCCTGTGGCGTCTCCGGGGTGTTCTCGATGTCAGCCACAATCACCACTCCTTACGCGGCAGGCGTGAACTTGAGGCCGACAGCGCGCTGTGCATCCAGGACCGTTGCGCCCACGAACGCCTCAACGACGCTCATCTCCGTACGGGTCTCGCCATTGAAGGACACGAACCAGGTCATTGCGTAACCCTGGCCGTCGTCATCCGTTGCCGACGCGCCGGAAACCGACTCCGGCTTTGCCGGTGCCTTGATAGCAGCGGCAAAAGCCTCACGGGTCATTGCAACAGCGCCATCCTCGATGAATGGCGACATGTAAACGTCGAATCCATGCAGGCGGCCCACGATTGCGTCACGGAGTGCGGACGGCGAACCGGCGGAATCGACGTTCGAAAGGTTGGGGTCCATGAGCAGCGCGCGCTTAACGTTTGGGCTCACGACCAGGACGCGCGACTTTGCGCCGACCTTGCGCGTGTCCAGGATCTCGCCAGCCTCGGTAATCGCGTCACGCGGATTGGCCGGATCGATCGTCAGCGTGGCACCGGAAATGGCTGGCTGCATAACGGTGGCAATCTCCTCCTCGATCATCTCGGCCACACCGGCAACCTGCGGCATGAGAACCTGTGCGCTAAAGCTCTCAATCCCTAGGGTCATATCCATAGCGTTCAGCTCTAGAGGCTGCATCGCGTGAGTGTTCAGCGTGACGGAAACCGTCTGCTCATTTAGCGGCGTACTGATAGCCGAGGTGGAGCCGGTGAACTTGGATGCCTGGAGAATGCGCGGGATACGGACGCGGACCGTGTCACCCCGGCCGCCCATGAAATCGGACTCGGCGTCACGGAACACGAGACGGCCTAGAACTAGCTCGGCCTTGAGCAGCGATGCGGCGTTCTTGGCGACTGCGTTGCTTACGGCGAAGATGTTAGCCATGGGTTAGACCTCCTCGGAAAGGCGTTTGAAATCGACGCTCGTTAGCCCGGCACGCTTTGCCTTGCGGTGCGCGGTCCCGATGTTGAGATCAGCGATAAGGCCGTTCACGGACTCGCGTACGTCGTCGCCCGTCACGACGCCATCGCAAAGCAGCTCGACGGCGAATAGGCGGTGCGAGTCCAGAACGGTGTACGGGTCGGCAACAACGCCCGCGCTGTACTGGTTAAAGGCGAACTTGGCGTCAGCCTGGAGGTCTGGGGACATGCGTATTTCCAATCAAAACAAGGACGCCCCCGGCAGTCGCTATGACCACCGGGGGCGATACCAAATCAACCGCTATTTCTAATGGAGTGGACCGGCTTACGATCACCGGCCCATAGTCATAAGTAACCGTCTACGCGGCCTTGGCGCGGTTGCGTCGTGCCCATTCACGTTTACGGGAACGCTCACGCTCCAACTTGCATCCGTCGCATATCTGCGGCCAGCGGCGAGACGACACAGCGGGGCGGGTCACGGTGAATTCATGGGCGCACTCGCGGCATGTGCCGGTGAACCGCTTCTGTCCGTGGCTCATGTCCACCCACCCGGCGGCCGTCGCCCAAGACTTGACTACCGAAAGGGTCTGCGACTGACGCCGGACAGCGATCCGGGTAAGGCGCTCTGCGGCGCTGTCCAGCTCCCAAAGGGGCCGCCATGGGTCGTCCAGTGCATCACGCAGCGAACGGGCCGCTATGGCGCGCGTGGCGACTTCTGGGTATGGCTGTGGGATATCGGCGCGTCGGCCTAGTAGTCGGTGTGATTCCGACTCAGCCTCGGCCGGTATGTCGCGGGTGATGAAACCAGCCTCTTCAATTGCACCGCGAGCAGACGTAGCCGAGGGGTTGAACTCGATACCTAGCAGGGAAGCGGCGGACGCCCAATCGGGCGCACCAAGGAAGGTCATTTCGTAAGCCTCCAAGAGAAAACCCCCACATCTGAGCCGGCCTGGGGGGTGGGAATTTGAAAGTCGAGGAGCCGCTAGGGGAAGGGACCACACCTTGACGTTTAGGGGTGGTCAGGGTGTGTCGAGTGCCGTTCTCGGGGAGAGTTTTGGTTCCCCTTGGGGTTCTTACGGGGCGACCTAGTTCTATGTAGAGAATCGACACTCAACACAAAGACAGAAAAAGAGAGAGAAATCTATTTCCCTTCCCGCTGTCGCCGTTCGCCCTTCCGCTGGTAGGCGGCACGGTCCTTACAGCGGCGCCCGCAGTAAAGGGCCGGTCGGCCGACTCCCTTGTCTGGCACGGGGTTTGTGCACTCGGGGCCAGCGCAGCCACCGGCGGGAAACAGCACGGCGTTAACCATTTCCAGGGCTTCACGCATAGCTTCGTGAACCGCTTCCGCTGTCGGGTGGCCAGATGGGATAGCGGCCCACGCTGCCGACTCGGCGCGTTGTAGAGCTACGCGTATTACGTCGTAACTCGACTTTCGAGGCGGTCGGTTCTGCGCAAGTCCGTCGTAAGTCGGTTCGTTCATGGCTTGATTCCTCTCAAGTCCGCTAAAGGGTTAGCCGATTCCGCGAATGTCCGTCGCAAGTCCGCGTGGTTCCACGAAAGGCGTGGGCGATTACACGAATGTCCGCTTAATCAGATCGAGGAAAGTTCGATCTCTTGGAAACCCAGAACGTCGAATGCCATGACGTCCTCGATGATGTCGGCGTAGCCGTCAAGGCTGGCCATCACCCCGGGGTCGCTGACTGCGAGCTTGGCGACTATCCCGCGAAGCATCGGAAGCATTTCGTCCAGGACGTACAGCGCGGCTTCTTCGGGGTTGCTAAACATGTTGTTCCCTCTCGGTGGCTTGTTGGCCTCTCGACACCCAATAGGGGAGCCGGTTAAGTCCGTCGGGAAACGGAGAGTGTGTGAGTAAAGAGGCGGTAATCACGGAGAGTAATGCTTTCGTTACGGTTACGTATACGGTTCCCTGCGGGTCTGCCGGGACCGGGTCGGCATCCGTGGGCAGCGAGTGAGGGAGAGGCGCTTAGGGCCCCGCCTGTGGCTTCCTGGGGGCATAGCAGAGGGCCCCGCCCGGATCTCTCTCCGAACGGGGCCCCGATGGTTTGGCTAGACGTTCTCTGCTGCCTTGCGGCGCTGGCGTGTCCGCTCCACCAAGTCCATGCCCGCATCCACAGCGGCCAGCGCGGACGGGTCGCTCTCGTCCCGCCAGTGGACCGTCAGCCGGTCAAGGATCGGGGTTCGGTCACCCCGGCACCTCGGCGCTGCCAGAACGATTCCCTTTTCCGTCAACGTGGCTTTCAGTAGCGCGCGCTGTCCGCCGATACCCGCACCGTTCCAGAGAGCCGTAAGCGCCTCGGGGTCCATGAGTGGGGAAAGGTCCGCCTCTACGGACAGCGTGGCCAGCTCTGTCTTGTGCGCGTCGATCTGCGCGCTCAGCTCGCTCATCAGATACTCGTAATCCGCCTCGCTCATCCGGCCGATCACCCATCGTTCTTTGTTGAGCCCCATCTGTCGGCCGACCGCCGATTCGAGAGCGGCCAGTACTTGCGCCTTGCGCGCCTCTTTCGATGGGTCCTTGTACGACAGCCACTCTTTGGCGATCGCGTGCAACGTGTCCGACTCGGGGGAGAGGCTGAGTACGTGGTTAATCCACAGTGTCTCAACCGCTGAATCAATGCGGGTGCGTTCGGTGGCGACACCCTTGCATGACGATTCCCCCTCGGTCTGCCGTGCGTAACAGCGGTAGTTGACCCCGCCGTTAGCCATCGGTCCGGCACACAATCCGCAGCGCAGTGAGGCGGAAAGAAGGGCGACGATTTCCCGCTTTCCTCGGGTTCGGTCTCCGATGCTGGTTCCCTTCTGTGACCGGCTGGCAAGAATGGACTTGATCTTGACGTGTTCCGCGAATGTGATCACGCCCTCCCCGCAGGCGATAGGGTGCCCGTTCTTGTCCATAAGGGGGGAACCGCCCCGGTGATACTTGCCGGTCCACTGGTCGTGTTCATCGAGAATGCGATCTCGCTGTGCGACTAGACCGGCCCAAGTGACAGCGTGGGCGAGGCTGATGATTCCGGGGCCGGTCCATCGTTTGCCGGTTCGGCTGACCTTTCTCTCCTTGTTGAGCTTGTCAGCAATCCAGTTGGGCGTCTTACGGTCTAGCAGGTACTCGGCAATGCGTCGAGCGAGCGGATATTCCTTGGGGTCGTGTTCCAGCTTCCCGCCAGCGGAGTGCAGACCGAACGGCGTAACGCCACCGGTCCACTTACCCGCTGCCTTGTTGGCGTCGATACCCAGCTTGGTGAACTGCGAAATATCGGCAGCCTGTTCCCGTGCTATCTCGCTCATTGCCGCAAGCGTCACTCGGGAACGCGTAGCAGAGTCGATGTTCTCGGACACGACGTAGAACCGCGCGCCCCTTGCTGCGAACGTGTCGAGTAGTAGGCCGACCTGTCCCATTCCCCGGCGGGAGAGTCGAGAGGTTTTGAATACGTACAGGGTCTTTGAGAGATGTAGATCGGTAATTGCCGCTGTGGCGTTCTCAAATTCCTCGCGGCGGACGTACGCCTTGGAGGCTGAGCGCTGCTCAAACCAAACGTGGCGTACCTTTTTCTCCTCGCTCTGTGCGTGAGCACACATGCGGCGAACCTGTTCGCGCAGCGCGTTGAACGAGTCGGCAGTGTGCCTTTCCTTCGACCGGCGAACATACATTTCCGCCAAGTCGGCGGGTGCGCCCACCGCCGGAATCCAGAGCCCAAGCTCTCTGAGTTCGTTGTCATCGAACCCGAGTGCGCGCAGCGCGGGGAGGTCATCCCGTTCCATGGTCTTCCGTTCGCCGAAGTTGGGCCGCTCCGGCGTAGGGGTTGGCCGTGCGTCTCCGGTGTTCACGAGCGTGCTCGTTAAGCGAAAACCCGAGAGAATCGGTAAAACCCCTGGTCAGAGCGGTGTGGCTCCGTTGGTCCATGGGTGCCCGTGGTGCTACGTCGGAAAGGCACGCTTCGAGAAGGGGCTGGCCGGGTTCGCCCACCGTGACGAGGTCGAGGTGGTCCACCGCTCCTTCGAGCTCGACCCCGGACGGGCCAAGGGTGACACCGAGCTGGTGATCGACATGCTGGCCCAGAAGTACGGGCGCAGCCCGGAGGAAGCCCGTGCCATGGAGGGCAACGTCGCGGCGAACGCGCAGGCCGAGGGGCTCGGCTACCGCACCGAGGGGCGTGACCACGGCAACACCTTCGACATCCACCGGCTGCTCCACCTCGCCAAGGCCCGAGGGCGCCAGGACGAGCTGCTGACGCTCGTCTACCGGGCGAACTTCGCCGAGGAGCGCTCGGTCTTCGACGACACGGTGCTGGCCGGTCTGGCAGTCGAGGCGGGGCTCGACGCCGACGAGGCTCGCGCGGTGCTGGCCGACCCCGAGGCGTACGCCGACGACGTACGGGCCGATGAGCGCGAGGCGGCGAAGCTGGGGGCCAGTGCCGTGCCGTTCTTCGTGCTCGACCGTCGCTACGGCATCTCCGGCGGGCAGCCCGCGGAGGTCTTCGCCCAGGCCCTGGAGCAGGCGTGGAAGGACCGTGAGGTCCCCGGTCTCACCCCGGTCGGAGGGGACGCCGAGGCCTGCGACGCGGACGGGGCCTGCGAAGTGCCCCAGGTGGCCCCTTCCGACCAGCGCGTATAAGGATTTCTTGGGCACGCCGCTCGAACTCGCGTAATTGACGCGAGGTTGAGCGGCCGTCAGGCTGTCCCGCATGGAGACTTCTGCGATCGACCAGGCCAGGGCGACCCAGTTCGCGTACGGGACCACCTACCTCAACACCTCCACCTGCGGTCTGCTGCCCCGTCGCGCCGTCGAGGCCGTCAAGGCGCTGGCCGACGTCAGCGCGGCGGGCGTCCGGGGTGGTGTGGGCAGCTCCGAGTCGGTGGAGGCGGCCCGCGCCGGCTTCGCCAGGATCGCCGGTGTCACACCGGCGCGGGTGGCCGTCGGCGGCTCCGTCGCCGCGCATGTGGGGATCGTCGCGGCCTCCCTGCCGGCGGGCTCCGAAGTCCTCGCCCCGGAGGGGGAGTTCAGCTCGGTCGTCAGCCCCTTCGCCGTACGGGGTGATCTGAAGATGCGCTACGTCCCGCTGACCGGGCTGGCCGAGGCGGTGCGGCCCGGTACCGCGGTCGTCGCCTTCTCGGCCGCCCAGTCCTCCGACGGCCGGGTCGCCGACCTGGACGCGGTCCGTGCCGCAGCGGCCGCGCACGGGGCCCGTACGATGCTCGACGCCAGCCAGTCGGCCGGATGGCTGCCGCTGGACGCCGGGGCGTACGACTACACCGTCACCGGCGGGTACAAGTTCCTGATGTGCCCCCGGGGCACGTCCTTCCTGACCGTGACCGAGGCGGCGCAGGAGACCCTGCCGACGCCCTACGCGGGCTGGGTCGCGGCCGAGGACCCGTGGAACAGCACCTACGGGCCGGTCGAGAAGCTCGCCGTCGACGCCCGGCGCTTCGACGAACCGGTCTCGTTCCTCTCCTATCACGGAGCCGAGCAGTCGCTGGACCTGCTGGCCGGGGTCGGGGTAGGCCGCGTGTACGCGCACGCCACCGGGCTCGCGGCCCGCTTCCGGGAGGGCCTGGCGTCGATCGGGCACGAGGCGGTGCCCGGCACCTCCGCGATCGTCGCCGTGCCCGGCCTCGGCGGCCGGGAGCCCGATCTGGCGGCGGCCGGGGTGATGGTCTCGGCCCGCGCGGGGAACCTGAGGGCCGCCTTCCACCTCTACAACACCGAGGCCGACGTCCACCGTGCCCTGGACGTGCTGGCCGGCTGATCTACTGCGTGCGGCAGTCCCCGGCCTGGGTGCAGCGGTTCTCCTCCACCTTGGCGAGCAGCCGGGCCGGCTCCGCGCGCTCGGCCGTTCCAGCCCCGCGAGGGTGTGCTCCTCCAGGCCCCGCCAGGCGCTGTCATCGACGACGGGATCGCCGACATCATCGCCTACGGCGCCCTGTTCCTCGCCGACCCGGACCTGCCGACCCGGACCGGCCGGCCCGGCTGAAGGCCGGCGGGCCCTTCAACACCCCGGACCCGTCGACCTTCTTCGGCGGCGACGCGAAGGGGTACACCGACTGTCCGGCGCTGGACGCCTGAGCGAGCGGCACGCCCCTACGCCGAATCCCGGCGCACCAACTCGGTGGGGAGGATGACCGCGGCCGGGTCCTCCCCGCCGATCTGCGCCAGCAGCACCCGCACCATCTCGGCGCTGATCCGGTCCCACGGCTGGCGGACCGTCGTCAGCTCCGGGCGTGCCGCGAGCGCCGCGGGCGAGTCGTCGAAACCGCCGACCGCGATGTCCTGCGGCACACGCCGGCCCGCCCGCTCCAGCGTGCTCAGTACGCCCTGGGCCATCAGGTCCGACGCGACGAACACCGCGTCCACGTCGGGTGCCCGCTCCAGCAGCAGCGCGGCCGCCGCCTCACCGCCCGCCCGGCTGTAGTCGCCCGGCACGATCAGGGCCTCGTCGACCGGCAGCCCGCACTCGGCGAGCGTCTCCCGGTAACCCGCCAGCCGGTCCACACCGCCCGGGGTGTCCAGCGGCCCGGTGACCGTGGCGATCCGGCGGCGCCCCGACTCGTGGAGGAAGCGCACCATGTCCCGGGCGCCGTTGCGGTCGTCCGCCGCGACATAGCTGACCCGCGACCCCTGCCCGAGCGGCTTCCCGCAGGCCACCAGCGGCACCCCGGCCTCGTGCAGCTGCGCGGCGACCGGGTCACCGGAGTGGTTGGAGACCAGCAGGACCCCGTCCACGTGCCCGGCGATGTAGCGCATGTTGCGGCGCCGCTCCGCCTCCGTGCCCGCGATCATCAGCAGCAGCGGGATGTCGTGCGCGGCGAGCGCGGTGGTGCAGCCCCGCAGCAGCACGTTGAAGTTCGGGTCCTCGAAGAAGCGTTCCTGGGGCTCGGTCAGCAGGAACGCCACCGAGTCGGAGCGTCCGGTGATCAGGGACCTGGCATGCCGGTTCACGGTGTAGCCGGTCCGCCGGATGGCGGACTGAACCGCGTCGAGTGCGGCCGGGCTGACGTTGTGACCGCCGTTGAGCACCCGCGAGACCGTGCCCCGGGAGACCCCGGCCTCCCTGGCGACGTCGTGGATCGTCGGCGGCCGGGGGCGTCCCGCGCCGTTCTGTTCTGTGCGGCTCATGGTGCTGATCTTTCGTGAAGAGGTGCCCTGTTGAGGAGCTGTCAGGACTTTACGGCGCCGGAGAGCAGGTCGAGGCTCCAGAACCGCTGGATCACCAGGAACAGAGCGATCAGCGGGGTGATCGCCAGCAGCGCGCCGGTGATGACCAGCGTGTAGAGCGCCGGGGTGGTCGAACCCTGCTGGAGCAGCGTGTAGAGCCCCAGGGTCACCGGGAACTTCTCGTCGTCGCCGAGCATGATGTAGGGCAGCAGGAAGTTGTTCCAGACCGCCACGAACTGGAACAGGAACACCGTCACCAGACCCGGCAGCATCATCGGCAGCGCGATGGTCCTGAAGATCCGCCACTCGCTGCCGCCGTCCATCCGTCCGGCCTCGATCACATCGGCCGGCACGGCGGCGGCCGCGTAGATCCGGGCGAGGTAGACGCCGTACGGGGAGAGGACCAGCGGCAGCAGCACCGAGAGGTACGAGTCGGTCAGATCGGCCTCGGCCAGCAGCAGGTACTGCGGCACGGCCAGGATCACCGGGGGCATCAGCACCCCGGCGAGCAGGATGTTGAAGACCGTCTCCTTGCCGCGGAAGCGGTACACCGCCAGGGCGTACCCCGAGACCGCGGACACCGCCGTGGACAGCAGGGCGCCCACCCCGGCGTAGAAGGCCGAGTTGGCCATCCACTTCCAGTACACCCCTTCGCGGTACGCCGTGAGATCGGCGACGTTGTCGGTGAACCCGGAGCCCGGCAGGAAGGAGAAGGTGGAGAACAGCTCGCTGCCGGACTTCGTCGAGGCGACCAGGACCCAGGCGACGGGCAGCAGGCAGTACACGGCGCCGAGGAGCAGCGCGGCCGTGGGGACGAGCGGGAAGCGCCGGCGGCCGGGGGCGGCGAGGGACCGGTTGCTCATCGGGAGTCTCCCTGCTTCGTACGGGAGTTGGCGGCCTTGAGGAAGCCGAAGGACAGGACGAGGGTGGCGAGGGCGATGATGACCGCCTGGGCTGCCGCCGCGTGGACGTCGTTGTTGACGAAGGCGTCCTGGTAGACCTTCATCAGCGGACTCCAGGTGGTGGAGAGCGAGTTGGTGAGCGGCTTCAGCGTGGTGGGCTCGCTGAACACCTGGAGCGTCGCGATGATCGAGAAGAAGAAGGTCAGGATCAGCGAGGGCGCCACCATGGGGATCTTGATCCGGAGCGCGATCTGGAGCTGCGAGCAGCCGTCGAGCCGGGCGGCCTCGAAGATCTCGGCGGGGATCGCCCGCAGCGACGTGTAGATCACGATCATGTTGAAGCCGGTGCCGCCCCACACCGCGATGTTGGCCAGCGAGAGGTACAGCGGCCCGCCGTCCAGCAGATCGGGCTGCGGCAGCCCCACCGCGTCGAGCACGTACAGGAAGGGGCTGACATCGGGCAGATACAGGAAGCCCCACATCAGCGCGGCGATGACGCCCGGGATCGCGTACGGCAGGAAGATCGCCAGCCTGGTGAAGCCGCGCAGCCGGAGCCCGTCGGTGTCCAGCAGCAGGGCGAAGAGGAGCGCGAGGCCGAGCATCACCGGGACGACGATCGCGCCGTAGCCGAGGATGCGCAGCGCGCCGTGCAGCAGTTCCGAGTCGGAGAGCGCGTCGGTGTAGTTGGAGACGCCGGCCCAGATCTCGTCGCGGGCGTTCTTGCCGAGGCCGAGCCCCTTGACCTCGGTCCTGCGGAAGCTGAGGTAGACGGCGTAGGCGATGGGCAGGGCGAAGAAGAGCGGGAAGAGGACGGTGGCGGGGACCAGGAAGGCGTACGGGGCGCTCTTGACCCCGTACGCCTTCCTGCGGGGTGTACGTGTCACTCCGAGACTCCGAAGCCCTGCTTCTTTCGACCGCCTCCTGGACCTGCTGCACGTCACGCCGCCGTGTACTGGGAGCCGGCCTGGACGGCGGTCACCGGCAGCGGCTGGGACCCGGCCGACCCCGCGCCGGGCAACGCGTGGGAGAACCAGGCGGTGTTCGACCACGACGGGAAGCTGCTCCCGGCGGCGGAGTGGTTCTCCGAGCGGTAGGGGTCTCTCGTTCGGGTCGGCCCGCGCGAGGACGGCTGTCAGACGGCGCCCGGACCCCCGACGTTGGCCACCATCGCGCGGAGTACCTTCAGCGCGGCGACATACTCCTCGTCGCTGATGCCACGGTGCACCTCGGCGCGAAGCCCGGTCACCAGCTCACGCAGCCGCACCCGGGCGGCCTCTCCGTCGTCGGTGAGACGCAGCCGCTGCCCGTCGTCGGCGTCGAGCCAGCCGCGGTGCAGCAGCTGGTCGACGACGCGGGCGATGTCGTCCGGCCCCTCGGCGAGGGACGTGAGCTGGGCGACGACCTCCTCGCGGGTCGGCGCGGCGGGGCCACCGTGTACCCGGTTGAGCACCCAGTACTGCGGCTGCGTGACGTCGACCCTGGCCATGGCGTCCCGCAGATGGCGGGTGACGGCCGTGTGGGCCAGGCCGCTCCAGTACCCGATGGGCTGGGTGGCCAGTGCGTCGTCGGTGGCCGCCGGGTCTGCCGGCGCCTGGTCGGTGAGGGCGGTGCTGGTCGGCTGTTCCATGGCCGCGACGCTACCGGCGTATCCCTGCCCGGGAAGCCCCGGGGCCGCGTACGGCTCACCGGTCCAGCGGCGCACCGTGCCACTTCCACGAGGTGACACGGTCGAGGCCCGGCAGATCCGCGCGGCCGGTGGACCACAGCAGTACGGTCCACCGGTCGTCGTCGTCCGGGGCGTCGGGGAAGAGCCGGGCCAGCACCCGGTCGCAGAGTTCCCGGGGCGGGGCCCAGGAGAGCGACAGGCCGGCGGCGACGTCGTAGGTGTGCGCGAGGGTCTCCACGACGCCCATCGCGGCGAAGCCCTCCGGGTCGGAGACGCCGTAGGAGTGGTAGGAACGGAGACCGGGCGAGGCGGTCCGCACCATCGCTGCCAGCAGCGCGCCGCTCGCCTCAAGCGTCTGGAGCAGCCCTGCGGTTCCCGCCTCCGGGTTCGCGAAGATCGAGTTCCACGGGCCGCCCTCACGGTCCGGGGCCCAGCGGTAGGGAACCTCGGTCTCCAGCGAGGGTTTGCGCGGGCCGAGCTGGACGGCGTACGCGAAGAGGTCGTCGCTCAGGTGCTCCACGGTCTCCCAGCAGTCCCACGTCAACGACCCCGCCGGGATACGCCAGTCGTCCGCCGGGGACGTCGCGAGGGTGTCGACCGCGAGCCGCACCGCCAGCGTCACGTCGTCGGCCGTGACCGGCAGCCGTGTGCCGGTCAGCGCGGCGCGCTCCGCCGCACCGCACTCCACGCAGAACTCGTTGCCCTCCGGATCCGCCAGGGTCGCCCAGCCGCGCCCGTTCGGCTTGCGGTGGTCGGCGACCAGCGTGGCGCCGAGAGCGAGCAGCCGCTCGACCTCCTCGTCCCGGGTGCGGTCCTCGGGACGGATGTCGAGATGGATCCGGTTCTTGACGCCCTTGGCCTCCGGCACCGTGACGAAGAGCAGCGCCGCCCCCGGCGCCTCCACGAGCGCCTCGGGATCGCCGGGGGCGTCGTCGTCGGAGACGGACGAGCTGAGCACCTCTGCCCAGAACCCGGCCAGCTTGTAGGCGTCGGCGCAGTCGATGGTGATGTGCTGTACGAGCGAAGTCATGGGGCCACTGTCTCCGCTGACCCGCGCCGAGGTCCAGCGAGTTGAACGTTATGGGCCGTTGGGAAGTTGAGGACGGAAAGCGGGTCGGTATGGCCGTTTCGGGTGTCCGCAACTTCCCGACGCCGCCTGGCTAGGGCGCGTCCCTGTCGATCTGGAACCCCTTGCGCACCTGGGCGAATATCGTCTTCCGGTGTTCCCAGTCCGCGCTCGGTGCCGAGAGATAGATCGCGTATTCCGTCCCGCCCGGCTTACCGAACCCGAGGTCCGTGGCGCGGAACACGCGGCTGCGGCCCTGCCAGGTGAACTCCCAGACGGCGGCCGGCATGTCCCTGTAGGCCATGCCCTGCATCCGTATCTGATGGTATCCGGGCAGCTTCCTGTTCTGGACCGAGCTGGCCTCGTCGTTCTTCCAGCGCTGCAGAGGGCCGGTGCTCGTGGAGCCGAGGGCGGAGACGCGCAGGCTGACCAGTCCGGCCGGGTCGATGTAGGCGATGCCCTCGTTGTCGTCCGCGAGCTCCTTGCGGGTCCAGCCGTCGGGCACGGGGAAGGAGACGCCGTACTTTTTCTCGTTCACCAGGTGGTAGCCCTGCGGCACGGCGGGCGGCGGGGGCGTGGGGGAGAGCGTGGCGCTCGCGGACCCGGCGCCGCCCTGGGGGGCCGAGCGGGGGTCCTTGTCCTTGTCGGGCAGCGCGAGGTACGTGCCGCCCACTGCCAGTGCCGCCGTCACGGTCGCGACGGCCGCCCACAGGGCCACACGCCGCCCCCGGCCACGCCCGGCCCCGGGTGCACCGGGCGCGGGAAGGCCCGCCCCGTTCGTCAGGGGTGCCGTCGGCGACGTGCCCGTGGGGGCGGGGCGGATGCGGGGTACGTGCTGGACGCGGGTGGTGTGCGTCAACTCCCGCAGCCGGTCCTCCACTTCCGGCGCCGAGGGCCGATCGGCCGGT
Organism: Streptomyces sp. NPDC102441; assembly: GCF_044765585.1. Lineage (NCBI taxonomy): Bacteria > Bacillati > Actinomycetota > Actinomycetes > Kitasatosporales > Streptomycetaceae > Streptomyces > Streptomyces sp. NPDC102441. The sequence goes on along the minus strand of NZ_JBIWKH010000022.1, from coordinate 72,727 downwards.
TCCTTGGCGAGCAGTTCCCCGATGAGCGGGGCCAGCGCCTCCGCCCCGGCCGGTGGTTCGAGGCTGTCGAAGGCGATCGCGTACGCGGTCTCGTACGGGGTGTTCCGGCGGAACGGCGGTTGCCCTTGCACGGCCTGGTAGAGGGTCGCTCCCAGGGCCCACAGGTCCGATGCGGGGGACGGGTCCAGGCCCCTGAGGCGTTCCGGGGAGAGGAAGTCCATGGAACCGACCAGTTCGCCGGTGCGGGTGAGCGTGGAGGTGTCGGCGACGACGGCGATACCGAAGTCGGTCAGGACCACGCGCCCGTCGGCGCCGAGGAGGACGTTGCCGGGTTTCACATCGCGATGGAGCACTCCGGCGTTGTGCGCCGCCCGCAGCGCCGCGACCATCCCTACGCCGACGTCGACTGCCTCGGGGGCGGTCAGCGGCCCGTTCTCCTTCAGGATCTCATCGAGTGCGGGCGCGGGGACGTGCTCCATGACGATGCAGGGCAGGCCCTCGTCGTCCACCACGTCGTGCACCACCACGACGTTGGGGTGAGCGATCCGCGCGGCGCTGCGTGCCTCACGGCGGGTGCGTTCGAAGAGCCTGGCACGCTCGGAGTCCTCCAGGTGCGGCGGCAGATGCAGCTTCTTGACCGCGACGTAACGGCCGAGCACCTCGTCCTCGGCCTGCCAGACGGTCCCCATGCCGCCGCGGCCTATCCGCTCCAGGAGGCGGTATCGCCCCGCCACCAACCGTCCGGTTTCGTCGGCCCCCGTGCCGTCCAACACTTCGTGCTCCTCATTCAGCGCCCGTTTCGCCCTGCGCCCGTGCCTCGAATTGGCTCATGCGTTCTGAGGTTCACACGATAGTGGTGAGGGTGCGGGCCCAACTCACTAGAGTTGCCTGATGATCTCGACCGTCAGCCCGATAGAACTGTTGGTCCTGGTGCCGTTGGCGCTCCTGCTCCTCTGCGTGCCGTGGTTCATCGCCCACCGCAGAGGAGTTGAGCGCCAGGGCCTGGTCGTCGTGGTCAGCCTGATCGGCGCGGTCACGGGCCTGTTCTGGTTCGTGGCCCTGGTCATGGCACTGTCGATGCGCACCCGAGCCCCCGCCCCGACACTCCGGCCGAGCGCCTGACCGGGAGTCCGTCCCGCCTCGGGCCGGCTCGCCGGCGTCGAGGCAGAGCGGGAAACAGCTGGATAGCATGGCGCACATGGAGTGTTTCGCTGCCGGGCGCACCCGGCACTGAGGTTCGGCCCATAAACGCAACAGGCCGAGAGCGGGTCAGCCATGCCCGCTTCTCTCAGATCGAGAGGCTCACTCCATGCTCATCCGTTCGTTTGCCCAGCGGGACCTGGCTCGGCTCATCGAGCTGACCATCGAGACGTTCCAGCCCTTCTACGAGGGAGTTTTCCGCCCTTCGACCGGCGAAGCGATCTTCGCCAACCGGCACGGCAGCTGGCGGGACGACTATCAGAAGCAGGTCGCTGAACTTCATGATCCCGGCCGGCACAGGTACGTAGCGGTCGCAGAGGTCAGCGGTGTCATCGCCGGGTATGCGGCCTGGAGCGTAGACCCGGCGCGGAGAAGCAGCAGTGTCGAGATTCTGGCTGTCACGGCCGCGCACCGTCGAGACGGCGCGGGCACAGCCTTGTGTGAGCACGCATTCGGCGAGATGCGGAAGCTGGGCGCAGAGGTGGTCGAGATCGGTACCGGCGGAGATCCTTTCCACGCCCCGGCCCGAGCCCTGTACGAGAGCCTCGGATGCGTCCAGATCCCCGTATCGGTTTACTTCCGGCAGCTCTGATCCTCTGCTTCCTCGGGGGTGGTGGACGGTCCTGTTGTCAGCACCATCCCCCCGTCCGGGGCGGGGTCGAACGGGAGGTGGATCCGGTGTACGTGCGGCTCGCGACGCCCATGGAGCGCCTTCGTGCGGAGAACGCGCGCTGCAACGCCCGGAGCGAAGGGCGTTTCCTGTGAGCTGCCAGGACGGTGACCCGTTCGCCTCGTTTCCCTTGAGGGCTCCGGAGCCCGTGCCCGGGTGCCCCGAGTGCGACCGTCTCGTCACGCCGAGAAACTGGCCTGCAAACAGGCCGTCCTGTCCGGGGGCGACGGACGAGCGGGTCAGGCTCCGCACGCACCTGGATGCTGTACACGGTGTCCCTTCCGATACCCGGCACACCGGACGCAGGAGGGGCGGGACGCGCGATGCGTCCCGCCCCTCCTGACCGTCGTACGCGCCTACTTCACCGGCGTGAAGTCACGCGCCCCGATGAAGTCGGGACGGCGGATCGGAGCCGCGAAGGGCTCCTGCGCCGTGTTCTCCACGCTGTTGAACACGATGAAGACGTTGCTGCGTGCGTACGGGGTGATGTTGTCGCCCGAGCCGTGCATCGCGTTGCAGTCGAACCAGGTCGCCGAACCGGCCTTGCCGGTGAAGAGCTTGATGCCGTGCCGGTCGGCCATCTTCGTCAGCGCCTCGTCGGACGGGATGCCCGCGTCCTGCATCTGCAGGGACCTCTTGTAGTTGTCCTTCGGCGTCTTGCCCGCGCAGCCGAGGAACGACTTGTGCGAGCCGGGCATGATCATCAGCCCGCCGTTGGTGTCGTAGTTCTCGGTCAGCGCGATCGAGACGGACACGGTCCGCATGTTCGCCAGACCGTCCTCGGCGTGCCAGGTCTCGAAGTCCGAGTGCCAGTAGAAGCCCGAGGCGCCGAAGCCCGGCTTGACGTTGATCCGCGACTGGTGGACGTACACGTCGGAGCCGAGGATCTGGCGGGCCCGGCCCACCACACGCTCGTCCCGGGCCAGGTTCGCGAAGACCTCGCTGAGCTTGTGGACCTCGAAGACGGACCGCACGCTCTGCGACTTCGGCTCGATGATCGAGCGCTCGTCGGCGCGGACCTCCGGATCGGCGATCAGCCGGTCGAGCTCCGCACCGTAGACGGCCACCTCGTCCGGCGTGACGAGCTGGTCGATGGCGAGGAAGCCGTCGTGCTCGAAGGACTGGAGGTCCTTCGCGGCGATCGGACCCGGCGCGCCCGGCGCGGACCAGATGACCGGGTCCTGGCGGGGAGTGGTCATCTCGGCGGCGCCGCGCGAGGGGTACAGGTCGGCGCGTACATCGGTGGTCATGGTTCAGCCCTCCTCTGTCAGCAGCGGGTATGCACCGTTCTCGTCATGGTCCTCCCGTCCGGTGACGGGAGGATTGAAGACGCACACGCAGCGGAAGTCGGTCTTCGGCCTCAGTGTGTGGTGCTCGTGCCCGTTCAGCAGGTACATCGTCCCGGGGGAGATCCAGTGCTTCTCGCCGGTCTCGTCGTTGGTGAGCTCGGCCTCGCCCTCGGTGCACAGAACGGCCTCGATGTGGTTGGCATACCACATCGACGTCTCCGTGCCCGCGTACAGCACGGTCTCGTGCAGCGAGAAGCCCACCTTTTCCTTGGCGAGCACGATGCGCTTGGTCTCCCAGGTGCCTGAAGCGGACTTCAGGTGCCGGTCGGTGTTCTCGATGTCACTGAAAGATCGGACGATCACGGTGAGATGGTGCCTTTCTCTTCTGTCCTGCTCTGTGTTGCCTGCGCGGGGGTGTCCCCCGGCTCAGGCGGTCTCGCGGACGCAACGGGCCAGGGTGCGCAGGCCCTCGTCCAGCTCTTCGGGGGTGATGGTCAGCGGCGGGAGCAGCTTCACGACCTCGGACTGCGGGCCGGAGGTCTCCAGCAGCAGGCCCAGCTCGAAGGCCCTGGCGCAGACCGCGGAGGCGCGCTCGGGGTCGGTGAACTCCAGACCCCAGACCAGGCCGCGGCCGCGGAACTGCGCGGTCGGCTCCTCGCCGCAGATCGCGAGCATCGTCTGCTCCACCTGCTCGCCGCGGGCCAGCGTCTGCTTCTCCATCTGCCCGTCGGCCCAGTAGGCGTCGAGCGAGGCGGCGGCGGTGACGAAGGCCGGGTTGTTGCCACGGAACGTGCCGTTGTGCTCGCCCGGCTCCCAGATGTCCAGCTCGCCCTTGAAGAGGCAGAGCGACATCGGCATGCCGTAACCGCTGATGGACTTCGACAGCGTGACGATGTCCGGGACGATGCCGGCCTCCTCGAAGGAGAAGAAGCCGCCGGTACGCCCGCAGCCCATCTGGATGTCGTCGACGATCAGCAGCATGTCCTGGCGGTGGCACAGGGACTGGAGCGCGCGGAGCCACTCGGCGCGTGCGACGTTGATGCCGCCCTCGCCCTGCACGGTCTCCACGATCACTGCGGCGGGCTTGTTGAGCCCGGAACCCTGGTCCTCCAGGAGCCGCTCGAACCAGAGGAAGTCGGGAACCGTGCCGTCGAAGTAGTTGTCGAACGGCATCGGGGTGCCGTGCACCAGCGGGATGCCGGCGCCGGCGCGCTTGAAGGCGTTGCCGGTCACGGCGAGCGAACCGAGCGACATGCCGTGGAAGGCGTTGGTGAACGAGACGACGGACTCGCGGCCCTTGACCTTGCGGGCGAGCTTCAGCGCCGCCTCGACGGCGTTGGTGCCGGTCGGGCCGGGGAACATCACCTTGTAGGGCAGGTCACGGGGGCGCAGGATCACGTTCTCGAAGGTCTCGAGGAACGCCCGTTTGGCCGTCGTGGCCATGTCCAGGCCGTGGGTGATGCCGTCGCGCTCGATGTAGTCGATCAGCGCGCGTTTCAGCACCGGGTTGTTGTGTCCGTAGTTGAGAGAGCCGGCACCGGCGAAGAAGTCGAGGTACGAGTGTCCGTCCTCGTCGGTGAGCCGGGCGCCCTGCGCGCGGTCGAAGACTGCGGGCCAACCGCGGCAGTAGCTCCGTACTTCCGACTCCAGGGTCTCGAAGACACTCAGGGCGGGCGGGGTGATGGTCACAGCTGATCTCCTGCTCGAGGGGGGTGTGACGGGCGGCGGGTCAGGCATGCCCGGGGAAGCCGCGCCCGGGCGGGGCGCGGAGGGGCGCTGAGAGGCCCTAGAACGGACCGATGCGGTAGAGCACCTCCGGCAGGTGCGTCCCCTCGGGGAACAGCGCCCCCTCGAAGAGCACCTCGCGCTCCAGGGGCACGTCGTGCCGCTGCGCGAAGGATGTGAACAGCCGGTCGGAGGCGGTGTTGTCCGGGGTGACGGTCGTCTCCAACGATGCCAGACCCTGGTCGGAGGCGACACGGGCGGTCAGTGCGTCCAGCAGCTCGGCCGCCAGTCCCTTGCCGCGGTGGGCCTGGTCGACGGCCACCTGCCAGACGACGAGCGTCTCGGGGCGGTCGGGGCGGATGTATCCGGTCACGAAGGCGATCGGGTCGCCGTTCTCGTCGCGGGCGACCACGGAGGTCGCCGCGAAGTCACGACACCACAGCAGGTAGCTGTACGAGGAGTTGAGGTCCAGGACCTCGGAGTCGCGGGCGATGCGCCAGATCGCGGCTCCGTCCTCCACTCGCGGGGTGTCGATTCTGAGGAATTCGCTTCGGGCACTTGCAAAATCTGCTGGTGCGGCGGTCATGGGAATTGAATTTACCCAGCAAAAATCGAAATTGCATCGCCGCAGGGGGTTGGGTGAACGGGTCCGTTGTGTTATCACGCAGGCGCGGGTCCGGCCCGATCGGGGGGCGTTTTCCCCAGCTTTGTCCCGAATTTACCGGTCATAACGGACTCGATGTGGGGTCGGTCACATTGTTGTAACTCCGCTGACATCCGTTCGGACGGCATGGGCCGATCGGGTGAAAACTGTGGCGTTTAGCCTCGGAGAACGGGGGAAGAAGAATGCGGGGAGCTGCTCCCGATAAAGCAGCCCCCCTTTCGAGCCGATTAAATCGGCGGTTGCGCACTTCAATTAAATTCAGATGTTCTGCCAGGTTTCCGCGACGGCTTCGCGGGCAGCGTCGATGTCGGTCGTCAGGCCCGCGCCGTCCAGCGCGGTGCCCAGGGCGGCCAGTGAGGACAGCACCGCTTCCCGTGTCGCGTCCACGCCGTAGTGGTTGACCCGGATCATCTCCTTGGACAGCGCCCCGCCGCCCGCGATCAGCGGCAGCGAAGGGTCGGTCGCCAGCGCCCGGCCGACCAGGGCCGAGGCGTCGAGATCCGCCGGCACGCGCAGTGTCGTGGCGACCGGAGCCGCGTCACGGGCGTCGTGGACATACGGCTCCAGCCCGCCGCCGAGCGCCGTGGCACCCGCCCGGGTCGCGGCGGCCGCCGAGGCGTGCCGCGCCATCACGGTGTCCGGGCCGTCCGCCTCGATCCGCTCCAGACACGCGTCGAGCGCCAGCATCTCCAGCTGGGCGGGCGCGTGCGGCAGCGCCCTGCGGCCTCCGTCGATCCAGCGGGCCTTCCAGTCCAGCAGCGACAGATACGACTGACGCGGGGCCCGCGGGTTGGCGGCGATCCTCTCCCACGCCCGGGCGCTCACCGACACCGCGGACACCCCGGCCGGGCCGCCCATGGCCTTCTGCGCGCCGATGACGCACAGGTCCACGCCCCAGGCGTCGACCAGCAGCGGTTCCGCTCCCACCGACGCGACGGCGTCCACCATGAACAGCGCGCCGTGCGCCCGGACGACCTCGCCGATCTCCGCGACCGGGTTGGTGTTGCCGGTCGCCGCCTCGGCGTGCACGAGGGAGACGAAGTCGATCTCGGGGTGCTCGGCCAGAGCCCGCCCGACCTGCTCGGCGGTGACAGCGGTGTGGAACGGCACCACGAGGTCGACGACCTCGCCGCCGCAGTCGCGCAGCCAGTTGCCGAAGGTCTGGCCGTACGGGCCCGTGACGACGTTCAGCGCGGTCGAGCCGGGCCGGGCGCCGCCCCGGATGCAGCCCTCGAGGGGCAGCAGCGCTTCACCCTGCATGATGACGACGTCCTGCTCGGTGGCGAGGAGGTCCGCCACCCGCCGCTCGATCGCTGCGAAACGCGCGGCGGTGAGCGGGGCGAGGTCGAGGAACGGGTGTGTCACGGTGCTGCTCTCTTCGGGTCGGCCGGTGCGCGGTCAGCGCCTGCGTCGAGGGTACCGAGCGCCCCTCCGCGCCCTGTCCGGCCGCCTCGTACAGTGCTGTCCCATGAGTGATCACGAGGTGGCGCCGGTGCTGCGGATCAAGGGGCGGGTGCTCGTCGGACCCGACGAGGTGAGGGACGGACTCTGGGCGGTCGACGGGCGGATCACCTACGAGAGGCCGCCGGGCGCGGACGACGCCGTGACGCTCACCGGATGGGTGCTGCCAGGCCTCGTCGACGCGCACTGCCATGTGGGGCTCGGCCACCAGGGACCGGTCGACGCGGCGACCAGCGAGAAGCAGGCGCTCGCCGACCGGGAGGCCGGCACGCTGCTCATCCGGGACGCGGGATCACCCTCCGACACCCGGTGGGTGGACGACCGCGAGGATCTGCCGAAGATCATCAGGGCGGGGCGGCACATCGCGAGGACGCGTCGTTACATCCGCAACTTCGCCCATGAGATCGAGCCCGGCGACCTCGTCGCCTACGTCGCACAGGAGGCCCGGCGAGGCGACGGCTGGGTGAAGCTGGTGGGCGACTGGATCGACCGGGACGCCGGGGACCTGACCGCCTGCTGGCCGCGCGGCGAGGTCGAGGCCGCGATCGCCGAGGCGCACCGGCTCGGGGCCAGGGTCACCGCCCACTGCTTCGCCGAGGACGCGCTGCGGGATTTGGTGGAGGCCGGGATCGACTGCATCGAGCACGCGACGGGGCTGACCGAGGACACCGTTCCGCTCTTCGCGGAGCGCGGCGTGGCGATCGTCCCGACCCTGGTCAACATCGCCACCTTCCCCGCCCTCGCGGCAGGGGGCGAGGCCAGGTACCCCCGCTGGTCCGCTCATATGCGGCAGCTCCACGAAGACCGGTACGACACCGTGCGCGCCGCCTACGACGCCGGGATCCCCGTCTTCACCGGGACGGACGCGGGCGGATCGCTCGCCCACGGCCTGATCGCGGACGAGGTGGCCGAACTGGTGAAGGCAGGCATCCCGCCCCTCGACGCCCTCTCGGCGACGGCCTGGGGCGCACGCCGGTGGCTCGGCCGGCCGGTGCTGGAGGAGGGGGCACCGGCGGACCTGGTCATGTACGACGAGGACCCGAGGGCGGACGTACGGGTGCTGGCGTCCCCCCGCGCGGTCGTGCTCAACGGACGGGTGATGGGCTGACCGCCGGCCGGCCTCGGAAGGGGCGTCGTGTTGACCGGCGGTGACCCCGGGCTCCGCCACTCGTTGAATCACCTCGGTGCCCGGGCCGTGACATCCGGCAGAAGTGGCCCGGGCTGAGTGAAACGGGTGATTCCGAGGAACTCCTGTGCCTGTGGATTCGAATGTGCACACGGAAACCCCTCTTTGGAGTGAACTAGCGGAAGGTATCTGTCAGTTCACCCTCTGTGCGTAAAGATTCACGGAGTCGAGGCCACCGGTGCCCGCGATGTCCCCCATTGGACGGCTCCGGTGGCTCCATGTCTCTTGTGGGGGTTCCACCATCTTGAACAGCAACACCTTCCGTTCGGCTGCCCTGGCGATCGCCGCCGCTCCCGTCGCACTGCTCGTCGCCGTCCCCGCGCACGCAGCCACCGCGACGGCCCCGGCCACTCCGGCCGACGGCCACGGAAAGGCGAGTGCGATCGTGCTCCGCGCCGGGCTCGACGTCTCCCTCCTGAACAAGTCGGTGCAGGTGCCGCTCAGGACCACGCTCAACGAGGTCCACGCGCCCGCGAGTGCGGAGAAGACCGCGCTCACCGTGGAACTCGACGGCGTCGACAAGGGCCGTCCCATCCACATGCTGAAGGCCGACGTGGCCACGGCGAACGCCACGGTCGAGGACCACAGGGCGGAGGGCTACACCAACCTCGCCAAGGCCCGGGTGCATGTGCCGGGGCTGCCCGCTCTCTCGCTGATCGAGGTCCAGGAGGTCACGTCCAAGGCCGTGTGCGAGGTGGGACACAAGCCGGTCGCGGAGTCGAACGTGCTGGGTCATGTGACGGTGCTCGGCAAGAGGATCAAGCTCACGTCGGGCGGCACGACGAAGGTCGAGGTGCCGGGCGTGGGTGATGTGACGCTCGACCTCTCGAAGACCGTGACGACCTCGCGGACGGCTGCCGCGACGGCGCTCCAGCTGCGGGTCTCCGTGAACCCGCTGAAGCTGAACGTCGCCGAGGTGGAGGGCGAGATCACGCTGGCCGAAGCGACGTGCGAGACGCCCAAGGGCGGCGGCTCGGACGACGGCGATTCCGGGAACGGAGGCTCGGGCACCGGCGGTCCGGAGGACGGCGGCAACTCCGGCGACGGCGGAGCGACGGGCGGCGACGGCGGCTCCGGCTCCGGTGACACGGGCGGCAAGGAGAAGCCCGTCGACGTGAAGCCCCAGACCGGATCCGACCCGGTCCAGGCCTCCGGATCCGGCGACCTCGCCGAGACGGGATCCAGCTCCTCGACCCCGTACCTCGCGGGTGGAGCCGCAGTCCTGCTGGTGGCCGGCGCCGGCGCCACGGTCATCGCACGCAAGCGCGCCCGGGGCTGATCACCTTCCAGGAGAGCGGTGTCCGCACGGCGGAGCACCGCTCTCCGTCCCGGAGAGCCGTCAGTCGACGGCTCTTCGGGGCAGCCCCTGCAGCGCCAGGTCGAGAGCCTGCAGAAACCTGTTGGTCGTCACACGGTCGCGCACGGCGAGCCGCAGGTACTCACTGCCAAGACCGGGAAACGTGTCCCCGCGCCGCGCCGCGAATCCGCGCGAGCGCAGCAGATTCCGTACCTCGTCCGCCCGTTCCAGCCGCAGCAGCACGAACGGCCCGGCGGCCGGCTCCACCACCCGCACCTCGCTGAACTCCGCGAGCCCGGCCAGCAGATGGGCCCGGTCCACCACGATCCGGTCCGCCGCGTCCGCCGCCTCCACCAGCGCACGCGGCTCCATGCACGCCTCGGCCGCCGCCAGCGCCGGGGAGGACACCGGCCACAGCGGCTGCGCCTCCTGCAGCAGAGCGGCCGTCGCCGGTTCGGCCACCACATAGCCGATCCGCAGGCCCGCCAGCCCCCAGGTCTTCGTCAGGCTCCGAAGCACCACCAGCCCCGGGACGTCGGTACGCCCGCACAGCGCCTCACGCTCACCCGGTACGGCGTCCATGAACGCCTCGTCGACCACCAGTGTCCGCCCGGGCCGCGCCAGTTGCTCCAGCACTTCCGCCGGATGCAGCACGGACGTCGGGTTGGTCGGGTTGCCGACCACCACCAGGTCCGCGTCCTCCGGCACCGCCGCCGGATCCAGCCGGAAGCCGTCCTCCGGGCGGAGCAGCACCCGTCCGACCTCGTGCCCGGCAGCCCGCAGGGCCGCCTCCGGCTCCGTGAACTGCGGATGCACGACGACCGGCAGCCGGGCGGGCAGCGCCCGTGCGATCAGTACGAACGCCTCGGCCGCGCCCGCCGTGAGCAGGACCCTCTCCTCGGGCAGACCGTGCCGTTCCGCGACCGCGGTCCGTGCCGCCCGCCCGTCCGGATAGGCGGCTAGCGACACCAGCGACGCCGCTATCCGCTGCCGCAGCCAGTCCGGGGGTGTGTCGGTCCGTACGTTGACGGCGAGGTCGGTCAGGTCCAGGCCGCGTACTTCCTCGTCGCCGTGGTGCCGCAGATCGGGCCCGGCGCTCTCGATGTGCTCAGTGGGGGGCAGCATGGCAGCAATGTTGAACGGCTCGGCGCCATTCGTCGATGCCGAGGCACAGGCCGGTGCGCTCCGGCGCGCCACAGCACAGGTCGCCGACGCCGACTTCTGCTTGGGAACCAGCAGTTCACCGGCGTCCACGAGCGCCGCGGCCTCCGCGACCGACCTGGTGGCCACAGCCTCGCGAGGTGCCGCCGACGGGTTGGGCACGGGGACCTCCGCCAGCGCTCCGGCCGTGTACGCCCGCACGGGCACCCCCAGGCGCGCCGCCGCGCCGGTGATCCCCGGCTCGGCCGCCCTGGTGTCGAGGGTGGCCAGCTCGATCACGTCACCGGCCGCCAGTCCGGCCTCCCGCAGCGTGCTCCGGATCAGCCCGAGCACCTCCTCCGTGCCGACGCCGCGACGGGCACCGACACCGACGACGAGCGCTGCTCGGGTCATGGCAGGAGATCCTTCCGGGAACGGGGGCTGGAGACACGGGTAAGGGCGGCCTGAGGTGCGGAACGCGGGGTCAATCCGCTAGCAAGGGCCCATGGCGGTATTCGTCGCGCTCGGCGCGTTCCTGATGACCCTGGCGGGCGGCTGGGTCGCGCAGCGCGTCAGCGACCGCCGGCACCTCGTGCTCGGCTTCGCCGGCGGACTGATGCTGGGCGTCGTCGGTCTCGACCTGCTGCCCGAGGCGGTGGAGGCCGCGGGCGGCGTGGTCTTCGGCGTACCCGCCGCCCTGCTGCTGTTCGTGGGCGGCTTCCTGACGGCACATCTCGTCGAGCGTTCGCTGGCCGTACGCCAGGCGGCACACGGGGCGGGCGAGGAACGGGTGCCTCAGGTCGGGCTGACGGCGGCGGCCGCGATGGTCGGCCACAGCCTGATGGACGGCATCGCGCTCGGCGCCGCCTTCCAGATCGGCGGCGGCATGGGAGCCGCCGTCGCGCTCGCCGTCATCACCCACGACTTCGCCGACGGGTTCAACACCTACACGATCACCAGCCTGTACGGAAACGCCCGCCGCAAGGCGCTCCTGATGCTCTACGCGGACGCGGTGGCGCCGATCGTGGGAGCGGCGACGACGCTGCTGTTCACCCTTCCGGAGGAACTGCTCGGCTGTTATCTCGGATTCTTCGGCGGGGCGCTCCTCTATCTCGCCGCTGCCGAGATCCTTCCCGAGGCCCACCACGACCACCCGGCCCGTTCCACGCTGCTGTGCACGGTCGCGGGAGTGGGCTTCATCTGGCTGGTGGTCGGTATCGCGGAATGACGCCACTCCCGGCATCGATCCACGGAGGCGGGACGACGTCACCCCTGGCACCGCTCCACGAAACGCCGGGCCACCGAGGGCGCCGCCGCCCAGTGCGTGTGCAGATAGCTCGCGTGCACGCCCCGCCGCACGAAGCCCTCCACCCGCCGCTCCGGCTGAAGCAGACCCCAGGCGGGCGTCGCACCCGCCCCTGGCTCCAGCACCGTCCGGTGGAACTCGTGCCCGCGCAGCCGGGTCCCGGCCACGGCCAGCACGCTGTCGGACACCGCCACCGCCTGCCGGTAGCCGAGCGTCAGCCGCTCGGACATCCGGGCCGAGGCGTCCAGCACCCCGCACATCGGCCGCCCGTCCAGCTCACGGGCCAGATACAGCAGCCCCGCGCACTCCGCCGCCACCGGGGCGCCCGACAGGGCCAGGTCCGTCACCGCCCGGCGCAGCGGCTCGTTCGCCGACAGCTCCGGCCCGTACACCTCGGGGAAGCCGCCGCCGATGACCAGGCCCGCCGTGCCCGTGGGCAGCTTCTCGTCGTGCAGCGGGTCGAAGACGGCCACCTCCGCGCCCGCCGCCGTCAGCAGCTCGGCGTGCTCCGCGTAGGCGAAGGTGAACGCCGCGCCGCCCGCCACGGCCACCACCGGCCGGGTCCCCGGCTCGGGGTGGTGCTCCGGCTCCCACGCCTCCTCGGGCAGGGCGGGCGCCGAACGGGCCAGCGCCATCAGCGCGTCCAGGTCGCAGCCCTCACGTACGCGTTCACCCATCGCCCGTACGGCGTCGAGGGCGTCGGTCTGCCGCTCGGCCACCGGCACCAGGCCCAGATGGCGCGAAGGGGTCGCCACCTGCGGCGCCCTCCGCAGAACCCCGAGCACCGGCAGCCCGGACTCGTCGAGCGCCTCACGGAGCAGCGCCTCATGGCGGTCGGAGGCCACCTTGTTCAGGATCACCCCGCCGATCCGCACCTCCGGGTCCCAGGAGGCGAAACCGTGCACGAGCGCCGCGACCGAACGCGACTGCGAGGACGCGTCGACGACCAGCACGACCGGTGCCCGCAGCAGCTTGGACACCTGGGCGGTCGAGGCGAGTTCACCCTGCCCCGACGCCCCGTCGTACAGCCCCATCACCCCTTCGACGACGGCCAGGTCGCAGCCGCTCGCCCCGTGCGTGAACAGCGGGGCGATCAGATCGGGACCGCACATGTACGCGTCGAGGTTGCGCCCCGGGCGGCCGGTGGCCAACGCGTGGTACCCCGGGTCGATGTAGTCGGGTCCCACCTTGTGCGGGGACACCGCGAGACCACGGCCCGCGAACGCCGCCATCAGGCCCGTGGCGACCGTGGTCTTGCCGCTGCCCGAGGCGGGTGCGGCGATGACCAGACGAGGAACACTCACCACTCGATGCCTCTCTGGCCCTTCTGGCCGGCGTCCATCGGGTGCTTGACCTTCGACATGTCGGTCACCAGATCGGCGGCCTCGATCAGCTTCTGCGGCGCGTTCCGCCCCGTGATCACCACATGCTGGGTGCCCGGACGGTCCCGCATCACCTCGACGACCTCGTCGGTGTCGATCCAGCCCCAGTGCATCGGATAGGCGAACTCGTCGAGCACGTACAGCTTGTACGTCTCGGCGGCCAGGTCACGCTTGACCTGTTCCCAGCCCTCGCGGGCCTTCTCCTCGTTGTCCAGCTGATTGTCGCGCTGGACCCACGACCAGCCCTCGCCCATCTTGTGCCAGTCGACGCTGCCACCCTCACCGCTCGCACCCAGCACCTTCAGCGCGTTCTCCTCGCCCACCTTCCACTTCGCCGACTTCACGAACTGGAACACCCCGATCGGCCAGCCCTGGTTCCAGGCGCGCAGCGCCAGCCCGAAGGCGGCCGTCGACTTGCCCTTGCCGATGCCCGTGTGGACGAACAGCAGCGGACGGTTACGTCGCTGACGTGTCGTCAGTCCGTCGTCCGGTACCGATACCGGCTGTCCCTGTGGCATCAAGCGGCCCTTCCCATAGCAGTGATGTCCTTGACCAGCCCGGCGATCGAGTCGGCACGCAGCTCGTCGAGCGTGACCGCGCTGCCCTCCAGATCCCGGGCGAGCTGTGCGGCGAGGCCGAGGCGCACGATCCCCGACTCGCAGTCCACGACGACGGACGCGGTGCCCTCGGAGGCGTGCAGCCGCCCGGCCCGCGCCGCCAGCGCCACCGGATCGACGCCCCCGGTCGCCCGGCCGTCCGTCACCACGACGAGGAGCGCCCGGCGTGACGGATCCCGCAGCCGCTCCACCCGCAGCACGTCGTGCGCCTTGAGCAGGCCGGCGGCCAGCGGGGTGCGACCGCCGGTCGGCAGCGTCTCCAGCCGCGCGGCGGCCGCGTCCACCGACGACGTGGGCGGCAGCGCCACCTCGGCGTCCTTGCCCCGGAAGGTGACCAGGCCGACCTTGTCCCGGCGCTGGTACGCGTCCAGCAGCAGCGACATCACTGCCCCCTTCACGGCGCTCATCCGCTGCCGGGCCGCCATCGACCCGGAGGCGTCCACGACGAACAGCACGAGATTGCCCTCGCGCCCCTCCCGCGTCGCCTGCCGCAGATCGTCCCGCCGCACGATGAGACCGCGCCCCGAACGCCCGCGCGCCCGCTGGTGCGGCGCAGCCGCCTGCACGGTCGCCGCCAGGTGAAGCTTCGTCAGCGCCCCCTCGGGCCGCCGCGACCCGGTGGTCCGGCCGTGCTCGGTACGCGCCCTGGACCGCCTCCCGGCCGCGCCCTCGCCGAGACCGGGCACGCTGAGCATCTTCGTACGGAACGGCTCGCCGGCCCGGACGGGCTGCTGCTCCCCGGCGCCACCGCCCGGCGTGGGCGCGTCGCCGCTCCCGGTCTCCTCCTGGCCGGGCGCGTCGGTACCGCCGTCGTCGGGGCCACCCGTGTCCGTGCCGCCGTCGTCGGGGCCGTCGCCCTGCGGCGGCACCCCGCCTCCGCCGGGCCCGTCGGGGTCCGGATCGTCGTCGCCCCCGCCTTCCCCGTCCGCCGCGTCCTGGAGCGCCTCGTCCAGCTTGTCCTCGTCCAGCCCGGGCGCGTCGAACGGATTGCGCCGGCGCCGGTGGGGGAGTGCCAGGAGCGCGGCCTGCCGCACGTCGTCCGCGACGACCTCCTCACGTCCCGCCCACGCGGCCAGCGCCGTCGCCGTGCGGGCCATGACGATGTCGGCGCGCATCCCGTCGACCTCGAACGCGGCGCACGTCGCGGCGATCTGCCGCAACACGCCGTCGCCGAGCACCACACGGGGGAGCAGGGCGCGCGCGGCGACGATCCGCTCGCGCAACGCGTTCTCCTCGTCGGCCCACCGCGCGGCGAACCCGGCCGGATCGTCGTCGTAGGCGAGCCTGCGCCGTACGACCTCGACGCGCAGGTCCGTGTCACGCGAGGCCGCCACCTCGACGGTCAGCCCGAAGCGGTCCAGCAGCTGGGGGCGCAGTTCGCCTTCCTCGGGATTCATGGTCCCGACAAGGAGGAAGCGTGCGGCATGCCGCACGGAGACACCTTCGCGCTCGACGTACGAGGCACCCATGGCCGCCGCGTCGAGCAGCAGGTCCACCAGATGGTCGTGGAGGAGATTGACCTCGTCGACGTACAGGATCCCGCGATGGGCGTCGGCGAGGAGCCCCGGCTCGAAGGCCTTCACACCCTCGGAGAGAGCCCGTTCGATATCGAGCGCCCCGACGAGCCGGTCCTCGGACGCGCCGACCGGAAGCTCCACGGTCCGCGCCGGACGCGACACGCCCGTACCCGCCTCATGGGGGCCGTCGGGACACGCCGGATCGGGCGCGCCCGGGGCGCACGAGAAGCGGCACCCCGCCACGACCTCGACCTCGGGCATGAGCGCGGCGAGCGCGCGTACGGCGGTGGACTTCGCGGTGCCCTTCTCACCCCGGACCAGGACCCCGCCGACGGCGGGGCTGACCGCGTTGAGCAGGAGTCCCAGCCGCAGGTCGTCCTGCCCGACGATGGCGGTGAAGGGATAGGGCGTACTCACAGGGCCTCCTCTGTCGCAACCACAACTGCATGACCGGGCGCGGACGGCGCACCCGGCGGGATGAACGGCAGGCCCTCCGGCGCGCCGGTCTCGATCAGCCGCCACAGGGCGTCCGTGTCGGCGTGTTCCTCGATCAGGTCCCCCAGCCGGTCCAGCTGCTCCTCCCGCAACGCGCCGAAGCTCGTGTCCGGCGCCGCGGTGAACCGCCGTCCGGCGGCCCGCGCGACCTCGCCCAGGAACGCCCGCCGGAACGCGTCGCTCTCCAGCGACCCGTGCCAGTGCGTCCCCCAGACCGAGCCCACCCGGCACCCGTCCAGGAAGGGCTCGCCGCCGTTCACCTCGGCGACGCCGTGATGGATCTCGTACCCCTCCACCGGCTCCCCGAGCGCCGACCCGACGGGACGCCCCAGGACCTTCTCCCGGCCGAAGCGGACCCGCACCGGCAGCAGTCCGAGCCCCTCGACCACCCCGGCCCGCGACTCCACGTCGTCCTCGACGCGCTCGCCGAGGACCTGGAACCCGCCGCAGATCCCCAGCACCGGGCGCCCCTCGGCTGCCCGCCGCCGCAGCGCGTCGGCGAGTCCCCGCTCGCGCAGCCACGCCAGGGCCTTCACGGTGCCCCGCGTACCGGGCACGATCACGAGGTCCGCGTCGGCGAGCTCCTCCGCCCGGTCCACGAACCGCACCACCACACCCGGCTCGGCCGCCAGCGCGTCCACATCGGTGAAGTTCGACATCAGGGGTACGGCGCACACCGCGACCCGCAGCACGTCCTCGCCGTGCGGCGGCGCCACGGCCGACTCCCGTACGGTGCCGCGCATCGACACGCGCAGCCCGTCCTCCTCGTCGATGCCCAGACCGTGGGCGTAGGGCAGCACCCCGTACGTCCGCCTCCCCGTGAGCCCGAGCAGCATGTCGAGCCCCGGCTCCAGCAGCGACACGTCACCGCGGAACTTGTTGACGAGGTACCCGGCGACCAGCGACTGGTCCTCCGGGCTCAGCAGCGCCGTCGTGCCGAAGAACGAGGCGAACACGCCGCCCCGGTCGATGTCGCCGACCACCAGCACGGGAAAGCGCGCGGCCCGCGCGATCCCCATGTTCACGATGTCCGTGCGCCGTAGGTTGATCTCGGCCGGGCTGCCCGCCCCCTCGCAGATCACGGCGTCGTACGTGCTCCGCAGCTGCTCCAGACAGTCCACGACCGTCCCCAGCAGCGCCTCCTGGCGCCCGCCGTGGTAGCCGCGCGCACTCATCTCGCCGACCGGCTTCCCCATCAGGACGACCTGGCTCGACCGGTCGCCGCCCGGTTTGAGCAGCACCGGGTTCATCAGCGCCGAGGGCTCCACCCGGGCCGCCTGCGCCTGCATCGCCTGGGCGCGGCCGATCTCCGCACCCTCGCGGGTGACGAACGAGTTCAGCGACATGTTCTGCGCCTTGAACGGCGCGACCTTCACACCCCGGCGCACGAGCCACCGGCAGATCCCGGCCGTGACGACGCTCTTGCCCGCGTCCGAAGTGGTTCCCGCGACCAGCAGCCCGCCGCTCATCCGACTCTCCGTCCCATGGCCGACCGCCCCGCCGCACACACGGCGAGGGCCAGCACACTCACCCGGCGCGACAGCCGCACCGCGCGTTCGATGTCCGTGACCCGCACGTCCCGGCCGGCCTCGCCGTTGAGCACCGGCCGGTGCTCGACCCGCCCGCCGTACGCGAGGGTCCCGCCCAGCCGTACGCCGAGCGCACCCGCGAACGAGGCCTCCACCGGGCCCGCGTTGGGACTGGGATGCCTCCCCGCGTCGGCCCGCCAGGCCCGGGCCGCCTCGCGCGGGCGCCCCCCGGCGGCCACGGCGAGCAGGGCGGTGAGCCGGGCCCCGGGCCAGCCGGCGACGTCGTCGAGCCGGGCCGACGCCCAGCCGTAGCGCCGGTAGCGGGGCGACTTGTGCCCGACCATGGCGTCGAGCGTGTTGACCGCCCGGAAGGCGACCAGTCCCGGCACCCCGCCCAGCGCGCCCCACACGAGGGCTCCCACGACGGCGTCGGAGGTGTTCTCGGCGACGGACTCCACCACCGCGCGGGCGATCTGCTGCCCGTCCAGCGCCTGCGGATCGCGGCCGCACAGATGCGGCAGCCGCTCCCGGGCGAGCTCGATGTCCCCGGCGGCCAGCGCCCCGCCGATGGCCCGGGCCTCGCGGCCCAGCGAGGTGCCCCCGACGACGGACCAGGTGGCGGCGGCGGTCAGCGCCACGGCTGCGGCGGGACGGTTCCGTACGGCACGGGCGGCCAGCGCGGCGGCGCCCGTGGCACCACCGGCGCAGACGAGCGTGTGCAGGGCGCCCCAGCCGCGGTGGTCGCGCCACAGCCGGCTCTCGGCGCCCGCCGCACCACGCCCGAAGGCGGCGACGGGGTGGCCCCGCCGGGGATCACCGAGCAGCAGGTCGCCGATCAGCCCTGCGGCGGCGCCGTACGCGAAGATGCGGTCGGCTCGCACCGCTCAGCCGGCCGTCGCGCCTCGAAGGACCTCGGTGGCAGGTGGTGCGGCGGGCGACGCAGGGCAGCCGGGCATGGCGTGTGTCCTCACTCAGGGTCCGCGCCCTGGTTCGACGTGACCGGCGACGAGAGTCTCCTGGCTTCCGGATCCGCAGTTCCTCCGGCCTTCCAGTCCGCGGTGGCGGACCGTGACTTCCGTATGGAGGCTGCTCCCCGGTGACAGTGGCGGGACCGCGCCGGATTCGCACCGGCTTCCTCTCCTGTCGCCGTCAGGCCGACCGGCACCGGTCGGCCTGAATGGCTCCGGCAGTCCACCATGCCCCGCGAACGCCCGTCAACCTGCCGTTGACCTGCGAGGCTGTGCCGATACGCACACCGGGCCGGACACACCACGTGTGTCCGGCCCGGTGTGCTGCCTGACGGCCTCTCAGGCGACGATCAGATAGATCCCGTACGCGACGGCCGCCAGGCACAGTGCGAAGCAGGCGTACGCGCCGGTGCGCGCCAGGGCGCCGCCGCCACCGCCGCTCTGCGCCGTCGACGTCTGCCTGGCGAGACCCGTGACGCCGAGGGTGAAGAGGCCGACCAGTGCGACGGTGACCACGAGGCTGACGCCGAAGACGGAGGCGAGAGCTGCCCAGTCGATGTTCATGCGGATCTGTCCTTACACCGTGGCCGGGTCGGCCGGGGTTCCGGCCGTCGGAGCCGGGGCCGGGATGGTGGTCTTGAACTCCGGTGCGACGGTACCGGCGGGCGGCGGGCTGACCGCCGCGACTGCGGTGGTGACGACGCCCGCGGCCTCGGCGCCCGGGGCCACGTCGTTGTGGTCGACCGGCTTGCGGCGCGACAGCAGCCAGATGGCGCTGGAGCCCGCGATGAGCAGGACGGCGACGGCCGTGACGCCCCAGGGGCCCTGCTTGGTCAGGAACTCGGCGCCCGCGCCCATCAGACCGGCGGCGGGCAGGGTCAGGCCCCAGGCCACGAACATCCGGGTGGCGGTGGACCAGCGGACCGTGCCTCCCTTGCGTCCGAGACCCGCGCCCATGACGGCGCCCGAGCAGGACTGCGTGGTGGAGAGGGAGAAGCCGAGGTGCGAGGAGGCCAGGATGACCGTGGCCGCGCTCGTCTGGGCCGCGAAGCCCTGCTGCGGGCGCAGGTCGGTGAGGCCGCTGCCCATCGTGCGGATGATGCGCCAGCCGCCGAGGTAGGTGCCCATCGCGATGGCGATACCGGCTGAGGCGATGACCCAGACCGGCGGGTTGGAGCCGGGGGAGAGGACGCCCCCGGTGACCAGGGCCAGGGTGATGATGCCCATGGTCTTCTGTGCGTCGTTGGTGCCGTGGGCGAGCGAGACGAGACCGGCCGAGGCGATCTGGCCGGCGCGGTACCCCTTCGCGGTCGACTTCAGCTGGGCCTCGTCGGTGATCTTCCGGTTGAGGCGGTACGTCAGCTTCGTGGCCAGCAGCGCGGCGAGACCGGCCACGACGGGCGCGGCGATCGCGGGCAGCAGGACCTTCGTGACGACGGTTCCGCCGTTGATCGAGGACCAGCCGGCGGACATGACCGCGGCACCGATGAGGCCGCCGAAGAGTGCGTGGGAGGAACTGGAGGGCAGGCCGACCAGCCAGGTCAGCAGATTCCACAGGATCGCGCCGACGAGCGCCGCGAAGATGACCTCGGTTCTGAGGCCGTTCTCGTTGATGATCCCGCCGGAGATCGTCTTGGCGACCTCCACCGACAGGAACGCGCCGACGAGGTTGAGAACGGCGGACATCGCCACCGCTGTCTTGGGCTTGAGTGCGCCGGTGGAGATGGTGGTGGCCATCGCGTTGGCGGTGTCGTGGAAACCGTTCGTGAAATCGAACACGAGAGCTGTCACGATCACGATCGCGAGCAGCAGCGTGATGTGTTCCATTTACCCAGGCAATCGTTCGACGTCATTGGCACGTGGAACGTAAGCAACCAGGGTGAACGGAAGATGAACTCGGCAGGGCGGCACGGTGACCCCAACCGCGTGCACCGATTCCGCTTGTGTGCGCGAGGGGTGGGCCGGACCGTCGCCGCCGGTGCGGGGCACGGCGCCGGTCGCGGCCGGGGCATCCGGCGGCGACCGATTTGCCCCGTTGGGGAGACATCGGTCACGTGACTCTAGGATCCCCGCATGAGTGACGTGGACAGGAACGCGATCGAGCAGGCGTGGAACGGTGTCGTCGAGACGGCCCGCAGGACGGCCGCGGAAGGCCTGGTCGTCGGCACCTCGGGCAATGTGTCGGCCCGGATCGGCGGAGTCGTCCTGGTCACCCCCAGCGGGGTGCCGTACGACCGGCTCGGCCCCGGGGACGCTGTCGGAGTCGACCTCGAAGGGCGCCAGGTCCTGGGCGAACTGGCCCCGACCAGCGAACTCCCGCTCCATCTGGCCGTCTACCGTGCCGGCGACGCGGCCGCCGTCGTCCACACCCACGCCGTGCACGCGACGGCCGTCTCCACCCTCGTCCCCGAAGTGCCGCTCATCCACTACGCCGCCGCCCTGCTCGGCGGCCCCGTCCGCACCGCCGCCTACGCGCGCTACGGGACCCAGGAGCTCGCCGACGCCATGCTGGACGCCCTGCGCGACCGCACCGGCTGCCTGCTCCGTAACCACGGCACCGTCACCTACGGGGACACCCTCGACGAGGCCTACGACCGCACCGCCCAGCTCGAATGGATGTGCAGGCTCTGGCTCACCGCGAGCTCCGTACCCGGCCACCGGCCGAGCCTTCTCACCCCGGCCCAGCTACGCGACGTTCAGGACGCCCTGAAGGGGTACGGCCAGCCCGGCTGAGCCCGGAGCCGCACCGTACGGCCCCTGCCCACTGGCAAATGGCGCCCGCGCCCAGGACACTGGAGCCGTGCGCCCGGCAACAGCGGCGGCAGTGGCCGCAACCTCGATCCTCGGCGTCGGCGCGGCAGCGGTCGCCGCCGGCCGCTACGCCAGCGACGCCGCCCTGGGGGCGTCCTCGCCACGGCCCTTCCCGGCCGACCGCCGTCTTACCGTGCACGCCACCGCGGCCGGGCAGATCACTCTGACCCGCTCCTTTCCCGCGCTGCGCCCCGGTACGTACGGACTGGCCGGCCGAGGCGTCCACGCGGTGGTCGGCCCCGTGACCGAACAGGTGCCGGGCGGCCATTCCGTGATCTCTCCCGACACCGTCGTCCGGCGGCTGGAGCGCGTGACCCTCGGCAGCCTCAAGCCGGGCGCCCGGGTCCGCCTCACCCCGGAGATCCACCGGGGCGACCCGCTGGCCGCCCTCGGCGTCGCGTACAAGGAGGTCGAGGTCCCCGGCGAACTCGGCGCCCTGCCCGCCTGGTTCGTACCCGCCGCACGCGACACCTGGGTGATCGCGGTGCACGGCCTCGGCACCACGAGGGACCACCCCATGAACGTGATGGGGTTCCTCAACGCCCAGCAGTTCCCGGTGCTCGACCTGGCCTACCGCGGCGACGCGGGCGCCCCGCGCTCCCCGGACGGACTCGCCCACCTCGGCGAGTCCGAATGGCGCGACCTCGACGCGGCCATCCGGTACGCCGTGCGCTACGGGGCCGAGAAGGTCATCCTGTACGGCTGGTCGTCCGGCGCCTCGATGGCCCTGCACGCGGCCGTCAACTCCGCCCTCCACGACCGGATCAGCGGCCTCGTCCTCGACTCCCCGGTCCTGGACTGGAGGACCACCCTGCGCGCCCTCGCCTCGGCCCGGGGTGTCCCCTCCGCGCTGCTGCCTCTCGCCGTCCGGGCCGCCCAGGGCCAGACCGGGCTGCACGGTGCCCCGCTCATGGACACCTCGGTGCCGACGGCCCTGCACGCCCCCACGCTCGTCGTCCACGGCCCCGACGACACCCTGGCTCCCTGGCAGCCGTCCCGGGAACTCGCCGCACGCCGCCCCGATCTGGTCACCCTGCACTCCGTGGCGCAGGCTCCGCATGCGGCGATGTGGAATGCCGACCCTGCCGGTTACGAAGAGACGCTCAGGCGCTTCCTCACGCCCCTGATGTGAGCTGATGGGCCGGAACCGCCCGGTTGGCGCCCCCGCGCGTAAGCCCTCCGAACCCCGGTGACACGGCTTCCGTTTGGGCTTTCGGCCCGTCAGAGGCAAGACTGCTCTCGTGACGTCCCGTACCCCGCGCGACTCCAGGCTGCGACTTGTCCGCCCGCGACCCCAGGCGACCGCCCGCAAGGCCGTGACGACCCGGCGCACCAGGCCGGCCCCCCGTCCACCCGAAGGCACACCGCCCCCGGCGGAACTGGCACGCCAGGCCAGGGCCGTACTGGCCGACGCCGTACGGATCGCCCACTGGGCCGCCGACGGCACCGGCAAGGGCGCCACCGCCCCGCTCGCCGCCCAGGCCCTGGAGCGAGCCTGCGCCGCGCTGGAGCTGTCCCCGGCCCAGGTGCGGGTCGGCTGGGACCGGGCCAGGCTGGCCGGGCTCATCGAGCTGCACGGCGACACCGCACGCCCCGGCTGGCGGCTGCGCGCCTGGGACCGCGACGACTCCGCCGTGCTCCGCGGCTGGGTGGCGCTCTTCGACGCCTGGTCGCTGGTCCACGCCTCGCCCGACGGCATCGAGGCCACCGCGGTGGCGGAAGCCGTCGAGGCGGTGCCCCAGGTGCTCTCCCTCCTCCAGCTCTCGGCGGGCGCCGTCACCGTGCCCGCGCTCCTCGACCTGCTGGGACAGCGCGTCGCGGAACTCCACGAGGAGCGGTGCGAGGTGCCGTACGGACCGCAGGAGCAGCCCGTGTCCGTGGGCGGGCGGTCCGCCGAACTGAACGCGCTGCTGCTCGACTGGGCCCTCGAGGGCCTCGCCTCCGTCGGCGCCCTCACGCTCGGCGCCGGCCACGCCACCCTCACCCCGCTGGGCAACTGGGCGGTCTGGGTCAAGCTGGAGCAGATCTGCGTCGCCGCCCAGAGCCCGGCAGGCAACATCGAACAGCCCGCGGCCGACATGCTGCTCGGCTGCGCCCGGCTCACTCCGGGCCCGGCCCGCGCCGAATACCGGGCCTGGCTCGCCGCACGGCCCGTGGGCAGTGCCGTGGCCGAGCTGCTGGCCGTCGCCCGAGGCGAGGACGCCCTGCTGCGCGGCCTCGCCTTCGAGGCGCTGCGCGTCGTCGGCGCCCCCGCGGAGCCCGTCGTCCGCTCCGTCGTCGCGGAGGCGCCGCTGCGGCCGTACGCACTGCTCTGGCTCGCCGAGTACGAGGGCACCGACCCGGACGACGCCCAGGACGTCCTCAGCCGCGAGGAGGCCACCTGGCTCTGGGTCGACACGGCCGCGGCCGTGGCCGACCACGGCGAGACCGGGCTGCTGGTCCGCCATCTCGACTCCGCCGTGCAGGGCACGGTGCCCGCGCTCCTGGAGGAGGTACGGGCCGTGGGCCACCCGCGGACCGTCCAGGTGCTGGTCGCCCTGGCTGCCGCACACCCGGACCCGGCCCTCGCCAAAGCCGTACGCCGCGCCGCCTTCCAGGTGCACACCGGCGGGGTCTGACCGCGCTCGCGTAGTCCCCCGGGGGCGGCCAGGTCAGCCGGAGGCCCCCGGGGCGTACGTCCCGAAGCTCCAGACGTTGCCCTCGGCGTCCCGCGCCATGTAGTCGCGTGAGCCGTAGTCCTGGTCGGTGGGAGGCATCAGGATCTCCACGCCGTGCTCCACGGCCCGCGCGTGGTGGGCGTCGACGTCGGCCACGACCACGTACACCCCGGCGGGCCCCGCGCCGGCCATCGCCTTGGCGAAGACGCCCTCGCGCCCCTTGGAGCCGAGCATCACCCGGCCGTTGCCGCAGGACAGCTCGGCATGGAGCACGCTGCCGTCCTCGCCCTCGTGCACCGCTTCCTCGGTGAACCCCAGGGCCTGGGTCAGCACTCTGATCGCGGCCTTCGCGTCGTCGTACAGAAGCGTCGGAAAGACCGTGGGGACGCCGTCCCTGCCTGCCATCTCGCTCACCTTCTTCTTCTCGCCCGCACCATTCGGTGTGATCTCCGTCTCAGTCTTCCACCGGCCACTGACAACGTCAGCCGAAGGTGTTGCGGCGGCTCGGGTCCCCGGTGCGGAATCCCGTCCTCCTGGATCCGGACGTATGTGACGTGCCGCGGTGCCGCGGTGACGAGCGGGGAGCATGCGGAAAAGCAGGTGGACACCGCCAGTAGACTGAGTCCCATGGCAATTCTCCTTGTGCATTAGACGGCGTCGAGTCGTGAGCCCGCTGTCCCTCCGCCGTCCATACCGCCCTGGAGTTTTTCCGTGATCACCGCTTCCGGCATCGAGCTGCGCGCCGGCGCCCGCATCCTCATCGAGTCCGCGTCCTTCCGTATCACCAAGGGCGACCGTATCGGCCTGGTCGGCCGCAACGGCGCGGGCAAGACCACCCTCACCAAGTGCCTGGCGGGCGAGGGGACGCCGGCCGGCGGCACCATCACCAACAGCGGCGAGGTCGGCTACCTCCCGCAGGACCCGCGCACCGGGGACCTCGACGTCCTGGCGCGCGACCGCGTCCTCTCGGCCCGCGGGCTCGACGAGATCCTGCGCAAGATGCGGGAGAACGAGGAGCGGATGGCGAACGGCAAGGGCGCCACCCGCGAGAAGGCCATGAAGCGCTACGAGCGCCTGGAGACGGAGTTCCTCACCAAGGGCGGATACGCCGCCGAGGCCGAGGCCGCCACCATCGCCGCCGCGCTGAGCCTGCCCGACCGGGTACTCGGCCAGCCCCTGCACACCCTCTCCGGCGGTCAGCGCCGCCGTGTCGAGCTGGCCCGCATCCTGTTCTCGGACGCCGACACCCTGCTGCTCGACGAGCCCACCAACCACCTCGACGCCGACTCCATCGTCTGGCTGCGCGACTACCTCAGGAGCTACCGCGGCGGCTTCGTCGTGATCTCCCACGATGAAGAGCTGGTCGAGACCGTCGTCAACAAGGTCTTCTACCTCGACGCCAACCGCGCGCAGATCGACGTCTACAACATGGGCTGGAAGCTCTACCAGCAGCAGCGCGAGGCCGACGAGAGGCGTCGCAAGCGCGAGCGCCAGAACGCCGAGAAGAAGGCCGCCACCCTCAACGCCCAGGCCGACAAGATGCGCGCCAAGGCCACCAAGACCGTGGCCGCGCAGAACATGGCCAAGCGCGCCGACCGGCTGCTCTCCGGCCTGGAGGCCGTGCGGGTCTCCGACAAGGTGGCCAAGCTGCGCTTCCCCGAGCCGTCCCCGTGCGGCAGGACCCCGCTGATGGCCGAGGGCCTCTCCAAGTCCTACGGTTCGCTGGAGATCTTCACCGACGTGGACCTCGCCATCGACAAGGGCTCACGCGTCGTCATCCTCGGCCTCAACGGCGCGGGCAAGACCACGCTGCTTCGGCTCCTCGGCGGCGCGGAGAAGGCCGACACCGGCCGGATCATCGAGGGCCACGGCCTCAAGCTCGGTTACTACGCCCAGGAGCACGAGACCCTGGACCCGGAGCGCACCGTCCTGGAGAACATGCGCAGCGCGGCGCCCGACCTCGGCCTCGTCGAGGTCCGCAAGACGCTCGGCTCCTTCCTCTTCTCCGGTGACGACGTGGACAAGCCCGCCGGAGTGCTCTCCGGCGGTGAGAAGACCCGGCTCGCCCTGGCGACGCTCGTCGTCTCCTCCGCCAACGTGCTGCTGCTCGACGAGCCGACGAACAACCTCGACCCGGCGAGCCGCGAGGAGATCCTCGGGGCTCTGCGCACCTACAAGGGCGCCGTCGTCCTCGTCACCCACGACGAGGGCGCGGTCGAGGCTCTCCAGCCGGAGCGGATCATCCTGCTGCCCGACGGGGTCGAGGACCTCTGGGGTGCGGACTACCGGGACCTGGTCGCCCTCGCCTGACCCGGCAGGGCTCCTGGACCCGGCACGGAGCACGGTGATCCAACGCGTCTGGATCTTTCGGCCCATCGGTGATCCATCATCTGGGTGAGCGGGTCTCATACCCCCGGCGCGCCGCCCGGCAGATAGCTGTCGGGTGCACCCATATCCGGCCACTCCACCCCGTACGGCCCTGACCTGCCCGTTTTTCCCGCGTTCCGTCCCGCAGGGCTCCGAGACCCCTTGGAAGGCCTGATTCCGCTTGTGTCCGACCGCTTCCGGAGGAGGAATCCGGTCGTACGGACCTTGCCGAATGGGTGGCCAGGAAGCCCAGGAGGGGTGATCATGAGAGTCCAGAGCGCACTTCCTTGAGGAGGCACGGGTGGCCGAGACTCTGAAGAAGGGCAGCCGGGTGACCGGCGCCGCGCGCGACAAGCTCGCGGCAGACCTGAAGAAGAAGTACGACTCCGGTGCGAGCATCCGGGCGCTGGCCGAGGAAACGGGCCGCTCCTACGGATTCGTCCACCGGATGCTCAGTGAGTCCGGAGTCACGCTGCGGGGACGCGGCGGAGCGACTCGAGGCAAGAAGGCCGCTGCGGCCTGACGGCGGGCAGCGGGTTCGGAGCGGGCGTACGTCCGCTCCTGGGGCTCACCGGAACACCGGGTGGCCACCCGGCCGATCGCCAGATCGTCCGGGTGGTTACTGTTCAGTTACTTGCCAGTAAGTGCTGACTGCACCCGATCCGGAGGCGCTCCATGACCTCGCTCGACTCTGTGCTCGACAAGGACGGCGTACGGCTCACCGTCGATGACGCGGTTGCCACGGTGACGCTCACCAACCCGGCCAAGCGCAACGCTCAGTCTCCCGCTCTGTGGCGGGCGTTGACAGAGGCCGGACGAGCGCTCCCCGGCAGCGTGCGGGTCGTGGTGCTGCGTGGCGAGGGCAAGTCCTTCTCCGCAGGCCTCGACCGGCAGGCGTTCGCCCCTGAGGGCTTCGACGGCGAGCCGTCCTTCCTCGACATGGCGCGCGGCCCGGAGACCGAGCTCGACGCGACCATCGCCGGGTACCAGGAGGCGTTCACCTGGTGGCGCCGCAACGACATCGTGTCGATAGCGGCCGTCCAGGGGCACGCGATCGGTGCCGGCTTCCAGCTCGCCCTCGCCTGCGATCTGCGGATCGTCGCCGAGGACGTGCAGTTCGCCATGCGCGAGACCAGCCTCGGTCTCGTTCCCGACCTCACGGGCACCCACCCCCTGGTCAACCTCGTGGGGTACGCCCGCGCGCTCGAGATCTGTGCCACCGGCCGCTTCGTGCACGCCGAGGAGGCCGAGCGCACCGGTCTCGCCAACCTCGTCGTCCCCGCCGACCAGCTCGACGCGGCGGGACTCGACCTGGCCGGGGCCCTGCTCGCCGCCCCGCGCGACGCCGTCGTCGAGACCAAGGCGCTGCTGAGCGGCGCCCTCTCGCGTACGTACGAGGAGCAGCGCACTGCCGAGCGGGCCGCCCAGGGCCGCCGTCTGCGCGACCTCGCGGGTCTCGCCGACTGAACAGCCGCAGCCCTGGCGCGCACCGCCCCTCGCCGGAAGGCCAGGGGCAGTGTCAGTCCCGGTCCACGACGGCTGTGACCAGCACGGCGACCGTCGGACGACCCTCCACAGCCTCGGCCACCGCCGCGCGCACCGCCTGCGCCACATCGAGCGTCCGGTGGTCCCCGGCCGTGGCGAGCTCCACCCGGACGTGACCCTCCGTCTGCTGCACGGCGCTGCCCAGCACCCGCGTGAGCGAGACGACGCCCGGGACCCCGGCCGCCGCCATCCCGGCGGGTCCGTCGGGTTCCGCCGGGTGAACGACGGCGGACGGCTCCGTGGCGGGGCGGGGCTCCTCCTCCAGCAACTCCGTCACCCGGAGGTCCACCTCGTCGGCCACCAGGCCGAGCCGCTGGGCCGCCGCAGCCAGCAGGGCTGCGCGCAGGGCGTCAGCGGTGGCGGGCAGCGGCCGCCGCGCCGTCGCCGAGAAGCCGGCCTCGATCCGCAGCGGTCCGGGAGGCAGCGCGCTGGGAGGCCCGGGCACCACCGGATCCGGGGCGCCGTCCTCGTCGGCCAGGGCGATTCTGAGCGTCCCCAGCACGGCCCCCGACCCGGCCGCGGCGTTCCGCAGTACTGCGGCCGCCGCTCTTTCCGCGATCCAGGAACCATCGGCGGGGCCGCCCAGAGGGAGCAGTCTGCCCAGGCCGATCCGTTGGCGTACCGCAGACGTCCATCCATCGGCCCCGTGCGGGCTGTCAGCCGTTGTCATTGCTCCACCCTGCCCCATCCACGGCGCGAGACCGGGCAAGCACACTTACTGTGGGCCACGGAAGTTCAACCCGCCCCGAAGGGAAGAGCGGCGATGACCGAGAGCCCACAGCGGAACCGGCCCGACAGCCCCGGCAGCGTGCCGGACGACGGCAGGCAGAACCAGCTCACCAAGCGCGGCGGGGGAGCCCCGGCGACGCGCGGCCGCACCACCATCGCCGACGGCGTGGTCGAGAAGATCGCCGGAATGGCGGCACGGGACGTCGCTGGGGTCCACGCGATGGGCAGCGGGATCTCCCGGACGTTCGGCGCGGTACGCGACCGTGTTCCCGGCGGCGGCAAGTCCGTGTCCCGCGGCGTCAAGGCGGAGGTCGGCGAATCGCAGGCCGCCCTCGACCTGGAGATCGTCGTCGAGTACGGCGTGGCGATCGCCGAGGTGGCGCGCGATGTACGCGAGAACGTCATCGCGGCGGTCGAGCGGATGACCGGCCTGGAAGTCGTCGAGGTCAACATCGCCGTCAGCGACGTCAAGCTGCCCGACGAGGACGACGACGAGGACGAGTCCGAGTCACGCGTTCAGTAGTCCTCCCCCGCCCGGCAGTTGAGGAGCACACGATGAGCATGGCTGTGGTCGGCCTGGTGGCCGGCATGGCGCTCGGTTTCGCTGGATACTTCGGCGGATTCGGAGCCTTTCTGCTGGTGGCCGCGCTGGGCGCGGTCGGCTTCATCGCCGGCCGTTTCCTGGACGGCGACCTCGAACCCGGCGACTTCTTCCGGAGTCGCGAGCGCGGCGACCGGCGACGATGACGGGGGTGACAGACCGGGTCGACGCCGCCGGGCGAGGGCAGACCCGGATCGCCGACCGGGTCGTCGCGAAGATCGCCGCGCAGGCGGCGAAGGAAGCCGTCGACGAACGGCCCCAGGACGGTGCGGCTCCGCGCGCCACCGTCACCGTGCACCGTGACACCGCCCGGGTCCGGGTCAGCCTCGACCTGGCCTACCCCTGCGACATCGGCCGGCAGTGCGGCGCGGTGCGTCGTCGTGTGGCCGAGCGGGTAAGAGCACTTGCGGGGATGGAGGTGCCCGAAGTGGCGGTGCAGGTCGAGCGCCTGCACCAGGGCACCGCACCGGAGGGGAGCATCCGATGACCGAGCCCCAGGATCCGGAGAGCACACGGCGCCTGCCCACCGTCGAGCCGGCGCCTCCCGGCGGCGTGCTGGAGATGGACCAGTCCGCGTCGGGCTCCACCTACGAACCCGTCTCCGCGCCGGAGCAGCAGCCCGGCGGCAGGGCCGGCCGCTTCTGGTCCGGGCGCAGGATCCCGGCGGCCCTGGTCGCCCTGATCGTGCTCGGCGGCACCGGGCTTCTGCTCTACGACATCGCGGCGGTGCGCGCCGACCACCCGGCCATGCAGTGGCGGCGCTCCGCCGCCGCCGACCTGGCGAGCCGTCACCTCGACGACGTATGGGTGCTCGCGGGATCAGCGCTGGCGGCCGCACTGGGCCTCTGGCTGCTCCTCCTGGCCCTCACCCCCGGACTGCGCGCCCTGCTTCCCATGAGCCGCCGGCACACCGGTGTACGGGCGGGACTCGACCGGACCGCCGCCGCCCTCGTCCTGCGCGACCGGGCGGTTGAGGTGGCCGGTGTGCAGTCCGTCCGGGTGAAGACGAGCCGGCGCAAGGCGACCGTGCGCGCCCTCTCGCACTTCCGTGAACTCGACGACGTCAGGACCGACCTGGACACCGTCCTGTCCCGGGCCATCGGTGAACTGGGCCTGGCGCGGCCGCCCGGCCTCTCCGTACACGTACGCCGACCGGCGAAGAAGGGGTGACCTCGTGATCAGAACCGTCAACAGGGTCCTGCTCGGCCTGGCAGGGCTGATCCTTCTCGTCCTCGGCGGCGCCGTCCTCGCGACGGGGCTCGGCATGTCCGTACCCTCCTGGTGGCCCTTCGACGGCACGGACGACGTGCTGCTCAGCAAGGCCGACCGGACCAGGTGGCGGGACGAGGGCTGGTGGTGGCCCACCGTCATCGCGGTCCTCGCCGTCCTGGTGGTCCTCGCGCTGTGGTGGCTCCTGGCCCAGCTGCGCCGCGGGCGCCTGGCCGAGGTGCTGGTCGACAGCGGGGACGGCGAGGGCGCGCTGCTGCGCGGAAAGGCACTGGAGGGCGTCCTCGCCGACGAGGCGGGGGCCCTGGACGGGGTGTCGGGCGCCAAGGCCACGCTGACCGGCCGGCGGAGCGCCCCGCGAGCCCGGGTCCGGCTGCTGATGGAGTCGCACGCGGCCCCCGGGCTGGTGCTGCGCGGTCTCTCCGAGGGGGCGCTGACCCACGCGCGGACCTCGGCGGGGCTGGACGAGCTGCCCGCCGAGGTCCGTCTGAAGGCGGTCAAGCACCGTGCGGAGCGGGTGACCTGACGGGCCGCTCCGGAGGGGCCCGTCAGAAACCGTGCCGGGCACCGCCGTCGACCGGCACCATGATGCCGGTCAGATAGGAGGCGGCCGGGGAGAGCAGGAAGGCCGCTGTCTTCCCGAACTCCTCCGGGGTGCCGTAGCGGCGCAGCGGGATGCTCGCCTCGTTGGCCGTACGGGACGCATCCGCGTCGCCGGACAGGGCGTCGAGCTCGCGCACCCGGTCCGTGTCGATCCGGGCCGGCAGCACCCCGACGACACGGATACCACGCGGGCCCAGCTCGTCCGCGAGGGACTTGGCGAAGCCGGCGAGGCCCGGGCGCAGGCCGTTGGAGATGGTCAGGCCGGGGATCGGCTCGTGCACGGATCCGGACAGGACGAACCCGATGACCCCGCCCTCGCCGAGCGTCTCGGCCGCCGTACGGGCCAGGCGTACGGCGCCGAGGAAGACCGACTCGAAGGCCGACTGCCACTGATCGTCGGTGTTGTCG
This sequence comes from Streptomyces sp. NPDC102441, assembly GCF_044765585.1. Classification (NCBI taxonomy): domain Bacteria; kingdom Bacillati; phylum Actinomycetota; class Actinomycetes; order Kitasatosporales; family Streptomycetaceae; genus Streptomyces; species Streptomyces sp. NPDC102441. The sequence goes on along the minus strand of NZ_JBIWKH010000022.1, from coordinate 41,333 downwards.
GCGACGAAGCCCGGTGCGGGGCCTCCGACGCTGATGAGAATGCCGTCCAGCCGGCCGAAGTGCTCCTTCGCGGCGTCCACCAGCCGCCGGGCGGCCAGCGGGTCGGCGTTGTCCACACCGATCCCGACCGCTGCGGAGCCCAGCTCCGCGGCGGCCTCGGCGGCGGTCTTCTCGTCACGGCCGGAGACGATCACCTTCGCTCCGTCGGCTGCGAGGGCGCGCGCGGTGGCGTTGCCCAGCCCCCGGGTCGCCCCGGTGACGATGTACACACGGTCCTTCAGTCCAAGATCCATGGGCCCTATCCTGCCAAGTCCCCACCGCTGAGGTCGACCGCGCTGTTCACCAGGCCGATGTGGCTGAACGCCTGCGGGTAGTTGCCGAGCTGGCGCCGGGCCACCGGGTCGTACTCCTCGGCCAGCAGCCCCACGTCGTTGCGCAGCTCCAGCAGCCGGTCGAAGAGCGTCTCGGCCTCGTCCCTGCGGCCCGTCCGGGTCAGGGCGTCCACCAGCCAGAACGAGCAGGCGATGAAGGCCCCCTCGTCGCCGGGGAGGCCGTCCACCGACCCGCCCTCGGTGCTGTAACGGCGGATCAGGCCGTCGTGGGCGAGCTCGCTGCGCACCGCGTCGACGGTGCCGGTCACCCGCGGGTCGTCGGGCGGCAGGAAGCCGGTGCGCACGATGAGCAGCGTCGAGGCGTCCAGCTCCCGGGATCCGTAGTACTGGGTGAAGGTGTTGCGTACGGGGTCGTAGCCCTTCTCGCAGACCTCCGCGTGCACGGCGTCCCGCATCGCCCGCCACCGGTCGGCGTCGCCGGGCAGGCCGGGGTTCTCCTCCAGGGTGCGCACCGCGCGGTCGGCCGCGACCCAGGCCATCACCTTGGAGTGCACGAAGTGGCGGCGCTGCCCGCGGATCTCCCACAGGCCCTCGTCCGGCTCGCGCCAGGTGGATTCCAGGAAGCCGAGCAGACTGAGCTGCAGGTTCCAGGCGTGCGGCTTGTCGTGGAGCCCGGCGTGGCGGGCCAGCCTGAGCGAGTCGATGACCTCGCCGTACACATCGAGCTGCTGTTGCCGGACGGCGGCGTTGCCGATGCGGACCGGCAGCGAGTTCTCGTAGCCGGCCAGCCATGGCAGCTCCGTCTCGGGAAGTCTGCGCTCGCCCGCGAGCCCGTACATGATCTGGAGGTCGGCCGGGTCGCCGGCCACGGCCCGCAGCAGCCAGTCCCGCCAGGCGGCTGCCTCCTCCATGTAGCCGACCGAGATCATGGCGGCCAGCGTGAGGGTGGAGTCCCGCAGCCAGCAGTAGCGGTAGTCCCAGTTCCTCACGCCCCCGATCTCCTCGGGGAGCGAGGTCGTGAGGGCCGCCACGATTCCGCCGGTGGGGGCGTAGGTGAGCGCCTTCAGGGTGATCAGGGAGCGGAGCACCGCCTCACGGTGCCTGCCGTGGTAGGTGCACCGTGCCGCCCACTTCGCCCAGTCGGTGAGGGTGTGCTTCAGCGCCTTGTGAGGGTCGATCAGCTTGGGGCGGGGGGAGTGCGAGGGGTGCCAGGTGAGGACGAACGCCACGCTCTCGCCCTCGGTGACCGTGAAGGACGAGCAGGTGCTGAACTGCTGGCCCCATGTCTTCACCGACGGCTCGCTGCGCAGCCAGACGGAGTCGGGGCCCGCCACGGCCACCCGGTGGCCGTGCGAGCGGCGCATCCACGGGACCACGGATCCGAAGTCGAACCGCAGCCGCAGGACGGAGCTCATGTCGACGCTGCCGCTGACGCCCTCGACGATCCGCATGACGTCGGGCGCCTTGTCGCGCTGCGGCATGAAGTCGATGACCTTGACGGTCCCGGTCCTCGTCTCCCAGTAGGTCTCCAGGACCAGGGAGTCGCCCACGTAGGCGCGCCGGGTGCAGGTGTCCGTGCTGTCCGTGCCCTGGGGGGCGATGCGCCAGTGGCCGTTGTCCTCGTCGCCGAGCAGGGCCGCGAAGCAGGCGCCGGAGTCGAAGCGGGGCAGACAGAGCCAGTCGACAGAACCGTTCCTGCCGACCAGGGCGGCGGTCTGGAGATCGCCGATGATGGCGTAGTCCTCGATGCGTGGGGTCACGCTCTGCCGTCTTCCCGAACCTGAGCCCCGCTAAGCAGCGAAAGCCGTACGAACGGACCGGTGTGATCAGGGCCCTACGCGGTCGCCGGCTCGGGCTGCGCCTCGGCGTCGTCGTCCTTGGCCGCGGCGGCCTCCGCACGGTCGCGCTTCTCACGGCGTACGAGAATGACCCAGCCGACGGGCACCCCGGCGGCGAAGAGCCACCACTGGACGGCATACGCCATGTGCGGGCCGATGGAGCTGTCGTCGGGGGCGGCGATCGTCTCCGGGCTGCCGTCGGCGGGCTGGGGGGCGGTGAGCTCGACGTAGCCGCCCAGCACGGGCCGGCCGAGCAGCTGCGACTGCTGGGAGCTGTTGATCAGCATCACCTGGCGGTCCGGCAGCCCCTGGAGGTCCTTGATGCCACTGGCACTCGTCGTCTCGTCCGCCTTGAGCCGTCCCCTGACGGTGACCTCACCGCGCGGCGGGGCGGGGACCTCGGGGTAGGCCTGCTGGTCGGCCGCAGCCTCGACCCAGCCGCGGTTGACCAGGACGGTGCCGCCGCCCTTGAGATTCAAGGGGGTGAGGACCAGTACGCCGATGCGCTCGTCCTGCGAGGTCCGCCGGCGTACGACCACCTCGTGCTCGGTGTCGAACGTGCCGGTGGCCTTCACGGCGCGCCAGTAGTCGGATCGGGGGACCGTGTGCCCGGGGGAGGTGAGGCGGGTGACGGAGACCGGGGCCGCCTCGAGGTTCTTGGTGATCAGCGCGTTCTGCTCGACCCGGTGTTCGTGCCGGTGCAGCTGCCAGAAGCCCAGCTCCACCATCGTGGGAATCATGGCGAGGACGAGGAGGGTGAGAATCACCCACTGCCGGGTCAACAGGAAGCGGTACACCCCATGACGGTACAACCGGGGTCATGGGGTGCGGCACGGAGGGTGCCCCCGTGCGGACGGGACAGCCCGTCATGCTTTGTCCACGATGCCCGCCTTTCCCTCGGCGCGGGCGCAGTGGCCGCCGCAGTACCAGTGGCCGTCGGCCTCGACGCCCTGGCCGATGACCTGTACCCGGCAGTGCTCACAGATGGGCGCCATGCGGTGAATGGCGCAGGAGAAGCAGTCGAAGACATGCACCGCACCCTGCGCGTGCACCTCGAAGGACATCCCGTAGTCGTTTCCGCAAACCTCACAACGTGCCATGCGCCACAGGGTGGGATGCCGGGCGGCGGCGGGCGAGCCGACTCGGGGCGAGTCGCCCCCGGTTCACTCCGATGACGGTGACGGCTTCGGTACGGCGACGGCCCTGGCCGGTGCCACGTCCCTCAGCAGGTGGGTGAAGGCGCTCTCCTCCAGGACCGGGGTGCCGAACGACTTCGCCTTCACCGTCTTCGACGTCGCCGAGTCCGGGTCGTTGGTGACGAGCAGGCTCGTCAGCCGCGACACGCTGGTCGCCACGTGCAGGCCGGCCTCCACGGCACGGTCCTCCAGGAGCTCCCGGTCGATGGAGGTGTCCCCCGAGAAGGCGACCCGCATGCCCTGCATGAGAGGTTTGTCCGACTCGTAGCGTCCGGGATTCGGATACGGGCACGCGGGTCGCTTGCGCGAGGGGCGCCAGCTGCCCTGACCCTGCGAGGGGCGGTAGCCGGTGCGCGGGGTGACCGGGGAGTCGTACCACTCCGTCAGCGGGCGGCACTCCAGCAGCGGCAGCCGCACCCCGTCCCTGGCCGCGGCGTGCAGACTCGGCCGGAAGGCCTCGGCCAGTACCCGCGCGTCGTCCAGCGCGTGGTGCGCGCGCTCCTGCACCACCCCGAAGTGCGCGGCCAGCGACTCCAGCTTGTGGTTGGGCAGGGGGAGCCGGAGCTCCTTGGCGAGCGCGATGGTGCACAGCCGCTGCTCGACGGGCGCGGTGACCGCCGCACGCGCGTACTCCCTGGCGATCATCGACCAGTCGAATGCGGCGTTGTGCGCGACGAGCACGCGTCCGGAGAGCCGCTCGGACAGCTGTGCGGCGACCTCCGGGAAGAGTGGCGCGCCTTCCAGGACATCGCTGGTCAGCCCGTGGATCCAGACGGGGCCGGGATCCCGCTCGGGGTTCACCAGGGTGTACCAGTGGTCCTCGACCTCACCTCTCGCGTCCAGGCGGTACACGGCAGCGGACACTATCCGGTCGTCGCGGGCGAGTCCGGTGGTCTCCACGTCGACGACCGCGTACCCCTGGGGATACGCGGCCGGCCACGGCGCTGCGGTCTGACGGTCGTCGAGCATGGTCACAGAGAATACGGGCCCGGACCGACAGCGACCTATCCGGGCGGCCTCCGCCGTGAACCCGGAGACGGCGCCGGGCAGTTGGCCGTGGTGCCGGAAACGCGGGTCGGGATGCGCCGGAGGAGGGCGCGGTGAGACGCTCCCGGGGTGACGGACGCAGAGACGCAGACACACGACGAGCCCCACCGGGGCGGGCTCGGTACCCGGCTCAACTGGCTGCGGGCGGCGGTGCTCGGGGCCAACGACGGGGTGGTCTCCACCGCCGGCCTCGTCGTGGGAGTGGCCGGGGCGACCGGGGACCGCTCCACCCTGCTGACGGCCGGCCTGGCCGGGCTGCTCGCGGGGTCCATGTCGATGGCAGCGGGCGAATACGTCTCGGTGTCCACCCAGCGCGATTCGGAGAAGGCGGCGCTGGCGACGGAGAGGCGTGAGCTCGAGGAGACACCGGAGGCCGAGCTCGCCGAACTCGCCGGACTGCTGGAGGAGAAGGGGCTGAGCGGCCGCCTCGCCCGGGAGGCCGCCGTCCAGCTCACCCAGCGCGACGCGCTGCGCGCCCACGCCGAGGTGGAGTTGGGCATCGACCCTGACGAGCTCACCAACCCGTGGCACGCGGCGGGCGCGAGCTTCCTGGCGTTCACCGTGGGCGCCCTGCTGCCGCTCCTCGCGATCGTGCTGCCGCCTCCCTCGGTCCGGCTGCCCGTCACCGTGCTGTCCGTGCTCGCGGCGCTGGCCCTCACGGGCTGGTGGAGCGCCCGGCTGGGCGAGGCGCCCGCGAGACGCGCGGTGCTGCGGAACATGGCCGGGGGAGCGGTGGCCATGGCGGTGACGTACGCGGCGGGGGCGCTGCTGGGGGCGGCGGGGGTGTGAGGACGGCCCCGGTTCCGCCGCCTCGACGGCGGGTGTGAGGGGGAATCGCACGACGGGGCAGTTGGCAGAACCCACCAAACACTGATGACGTCGCGTCTCACATACTTGTCAGTAACAACATCTATCCCCGGTACCTGGAAGGGCTCTACGGTGCTCGCATGGAGCCGAACCTGCCCGATGTCGTGCTGTGGTCGATCCCCGCCTTCGTCCTGCTCACCGTCCTCGAAATGGTGTCCCACCGGCTTCATCCGGACGACGAGGCCGCCGGGTACGACGCCAAGGACGCTGCCACCAGCGTCACCATGGGAATCGGCAGCCTGGTCTTCGACCTGCTGTGGAAGATACCCATCGTCGCCGTCTACGCGGCCGTCTACGAGCTGACCCCGCTGCGCGTCCCCGTCCTGTGGTGGACGGTCCCGCTGATGCTGCTCGCCCAGGACTTCTTCTACTACTGGTCCCACCGGGGCCACCACGTCATCAGGGTCCTCTGGGCCTGCCATGTGGTCCACCACTCCAGCCGGAAGTTCAACCTCACGACCGCGCTGCGCCAGCCATGGACCTCGCTGACCGTCTGGCCGTTCTACGTACCGCTCATCGCCTGCGGGGTCCACCCCGCCGCGCTGGCCTTCTGCTCCTCGGCGAACCTCGTCTATCAGTTCTGGGTGCACACCGAGCGGATCGGCAAGCTGCCCCGGCCCTTCGAGTTCGTCCTCAACACCCCCTCCCACCACCGGGTCCACCACGCCTCCCAAGGCGGCTACCTCGACCGGAACTTCGGCGGGATCCTCATCCTCTGGGACCGGCTCTTCGGCTCCTTCACCGCCGAGACCGAGCGGCCCGTCTACGGACTCACCAAGAACATCGGAACCCACAACCCGCTCCGCGTCGCCACCCACGAATACGCCGCCATCGCCCGCGACGTACGGGCGGCCACCACCTGGGGCGAGCGGGCCGGACGGATCTTCCGCGGACCGGGCTGGCAGCCGTCGCGCCTCGCGGCGGCGACCGCGCCCGTGCGGCCACGCGCCGCCACCGAGCGCACCGGATGACGCCCCGCGCGGGCGCGCCCCGGCTCGTACGCCCGCTGCTCGTCGCCTTCCTGGCGGTGGCAGCCGTCGACCTGGCCGGGCTCCTGGCCGGGATGCAGACCGCGCACCTCGTCGCCAAGCCGCTGCTGATGCCGCTGCTCGCCGCCTGCGCCGCGGCGCGCGGCGGTCCCCGGCCGCTCATCGCCGCGCTGCTGTGCGGCTGGGCCGGGGACGTGCTGCTGATACCCGGTTCGGAGGCCGCGTTCCTCGCCGGCATGGGCTGCTTCGCCGCAGGCCATGTCTGTTATCTCGTGCTCTTCGGCCGTCTCCGTCTCCGGCCGGCCGCGGGACTCGTGTACGCCGCCGTGCTCATGGCCTTCCTCGCGTACCTGTGGCCCGGACTGCCGGACGGGCTGCGCGTCCCGCTGACCGGATACAGCCTGCTGCTCGCGGCCATGGCCTGGCGGGCGGGCGCCCTCGGACGGTACGCCGCGCTCGGCGGCGCGCTCTTCCTGCTCTCCGACGCGCTCATCGCCACCGGCGTCGCCGACCGGCCGCAGCTTCCCGCCCACGATTTCTGGATCATGCTGACCTACCTGGCCGCCCAGTACCTGCTCACCGAGGGGGCGCTCGGCGGAACAACGGATTCCACCGGCGGAACCCCCGGGGCTGCACGGCGATGGACGAGCGCACGGCGCTCAAGGTCCTCATCACGCCGTAGCCGAGCCGCACGCGGAAAGGGCCGGGGCAACTGTCCCCGGCCCTCCCTCATGCCTTACCTGCGGACCGCGTCCAGCGCGTCCACGACACCGGCCCCGTAGAAGCCGTTGTGCTGCTTGCCGCCCTCGCAGACCGCGTCGACGGTGCCGTCAGCGTCGATGTCGTACGGCGCTCCGCACGCCGTGGCGTCGGCCTGGTGCGTCAGCAGCGCCTTCACGCCGGCCGCCGAGGCGTGCGGGTGGGTCGACCTGATCAGGGCCGCGACGCCCGCGACGTGCGGCGATGCCATCGACGTACCGGCCTTGTAGCCGAATCCGCCGCCGGGCAGCGTGGACAGGATCAGACCGTTGTCCGCCGGTGCCTCGGGCGCCTGGTAGCGCGTCGAGTCACCGCCGGGGGCCGCCACGTCGATGACCCCGAGACCGTAGTTCGAGTAGGAGGACTTGAGGTTCTTCGCGCCGGTCGCGGAGACCGTCACCACACCCGGCAGCATGGTCGGGATGTCGGGGCAGGCGCTCGGATCGACCGTGCGGGTGACCGTCGTCGAGTCGTTCGGGCTCGTGGTGTCCTCGATGGCGTCGAGGGCCAGGTCCTGGTCGGAGTTACCGGCCGCGGCGACGTTGACGACGCCCTTGCCCTCCGCGTAACGGGTGGCCCGGGTGACCGCGTCGACGAGGGCGCCCTGGTCGGGGTCGTTCTTGCAGTTGAACAGCCACGGGTCGGTGTAATAGCTGCTGTTCGTCACATCGACGCCGTGCTCGGCGGCCCAGACGAAGCCGCAGACGACGGCCTCGGTGTAGAAGAACCCGGCAGGCGTGGACACCTTGATGCCGGAGACCTTCACACCGGGCGCGACGCCGGTGACCCCGGTGCCGTTCTTCGCCGCGGCTATGGTGCCCGCGACATGCGTGCCGTGGTCGCTCTCGCCGGCCGCGGGCCGCCAGGCGCCGTCCGTGGTGTCCGGGGCGCCGGACACACAGTTCACCGACGCCGCGCGGTCGAAGTTCGGGGCCAGGTCAGGGTGCGTGTCGTCCACACCCGTGTCGATGACGCCGACCGTGACCTTGCTGCTGCCGAGCGACTTCTCGTGAGCCTTGTCCGCCTTGATGGCCGGCAGGTCCCACTGCAGGGGCTCCAGCGGGTCCTGGCCCGCCACCGCGCCCTTCGACGCCGCCCGGGCCTCCGCGGCGGTGAGGGGCTGCTCCACCCCGATGTCCTTCGTCGCCTGCGGAACGATCGGGGCGGTGCGGGTGGCGCCCGCCGACCGGACGCCCCTGGCCTTGCGGATCGTCGTGCCGAAGTCCGGGTTCTGCGAGTGGACGACGATGACGCCTATCTTGTCGTACGACGTCACGACCGTCCCGCCGGCCGCGGATATCGCCTTCCGTACCTGCTTGACGGTGCCGTGGCCCGTCCGCGCCGTGTTCACGACGTAGGACAGCTCGGGGCCGTCCGCGGGAGCCACCGCCGCCGGCTCGTCCGAGGGTGCCGCGGCGGCGGTCCCCGTCGGAAGGAAGCCGAGCGAGGCCGTGAGCGCGAGTCCGACGGGCAGCGTGAGTACGCGAGTCCGTCTGGATGCCAGATGAGCCATGGGTTCTCCACATCATCCGTGCCGTGGGCCGGACACCGGTGTGTCCGTCCGGTACATGACCAGTGAAGTTATCGCTGATCTTCCCGGCGCATCAATGAATACGGGCAAGTGAGTTCGAGGTGTGACCTCTGGGAGTCGCGTCCGCGGGTGCCGGCCCGAGAAGACCGAACCTGCGGTGAACCGCTTCGCCGCGCTCTCCGTGCCGTTGCACAGGGAGTCGTGCGTTCAGCCCCCGCTACCCCCACAGCGCAGAGGACTCCCCTTGAAATCCACCGTTCCCACCACCGCACCCGCGTCGCGAGGAGAATCCGTGGCCACCGAAGCACCGCCGCCCCAGAGCCCTGAGGACGGCAGTCCCGTCCAGCCCACGACCGAGGCGTTCCTCGAGGCGCAGAACAGCCCGGAGTTCGCCGAACTGCGCCGTTCGCACCGCTCCTTCGCCTTTCCCCTCACCATCGGCTTCATTGCCTGGTATCTGCTGTACGTGCTGCTGTCCAGCTATGCCGGCGCCTTCATGAGCAAGATCGTCTTCGCGAACTTCAACGTCGCCTTCGTGTTCGGCCTCGCCCAGTTCGCCACCACGTTCCTCATCGCCTGGTTCTACTCGCGCCACGCCACGAACAAGCTCGACCCGCAGGCGGCGGCCATCAAGTCCCGTCTGGAGGCCGACGCATGAGCGCCGTGTACACCTCGCACGCCGTGACCCAGCTCGCCGCGTCGACGTCGTCGACGAGCGAGCACCGGCCGCTGATCATCACCCTCTTCGCGGTCTTCGTCGCGGCGACCCTGGGCATCACCGTCTGGGCCGGCCGGCAGACCAAGAGCGCGTCGGACTTCTACGCGGGCGGGCGGCAGTTCACCGCCTTCCAGAACGGCCTCGCCGTCTCCGGCGACTACATGTCGGCGGCGTCCTTCCTCGGCATCGCCGGCGCCATCGCGCTCTTCGGCTACGACGGCTTCCTCTACTCCATCGGCTTCCTCGTCGCCTGGCTCGTCGCCCTGCTGCTCGTCGCCGAACCGCTGCGGAACTCGGGCCGTTACACCATGGGCGACGTCCTCGCCTACCGGATGCGGCAGCGGCCGGTGCGTACCGCCGCGGGCATCTCCACCATCATCGTGTCGATCTTCTACCTGCTGGCACAGATGGCCGGCGCCGGTGTCCTCGTCGCCCTGCTGCTCGGTATCACCGGCGACGCGGGCAAGATCCTCATCGTGGCGCTGGTCGGCGTTCTCATGATCGTCTACGTCACCATCGGCGGCATGAAGGGGACCACCTGGGTGCAGATGGTCAAGGCCGTGCTGCTCATCGCGGGCGCCCTGCTGATGACCTTGATGGTGCTGTGGAAGTTCGACTTCAACATCTCCGACCTGCTCGGCACCGCCGCGGAGAAGAGCGGCCAAGGCTCCGCGTTCCTGGAGCCCGGCCTCAAGTACGGCGTCACCGACGTGTCGAAGCTGGACTTCATCTCACTCGGTATCGCGCTCGTCCTCGGCACCGCCGGACTGCCGCACATCCTGATCCGCTTCTACACCGTCCCGACCGCCAAGGCCGCCCGTAAGTCCGTCAACTGGGCCATCGGCATCATCGGCGCCTTCTACCTGATGACGATCGCCCTCGGCTTCGGCGCCGCGGCACTCATCGGACCCGAGGAGATCAAGGCGAAGAACCCGGCGGGCAACGCGGCGGCACCCCAGCTCGCCGAGTACCTCGGCGGACTCGGCACGACGGGGGGCGCCGTCATGCTCGCCGTCATCTCCGCCGTCGCCTTCGCCACGATCCTCGCCGTCGTCGCGGGCCTCACCCTCGCCTCCTCGTCCTCCTTCGCCCATGACATCTACGCCAACGTCATCCGCAGGGGGAAGGCCACCGAGAAGGAGGAGATGAGGGCGGCCCGCTGGGCCACCGTCGCCATCGGCGTCGTCTCCATCGGCCTCGGCGCGATGGCCCGCGACCTGAACGTCGCGGGACTCGTCGCCCTGGCCTTCGCCGTCGCCGCGTCGGCCAACCTGCCGACCATCCTCTACAGCCTCTTCTGGAAGCGCTTCACCACCCAGGGCGCTCTCTGGTCCATCTACGGCGGTCTCGCCTCGTCCGTCCTGCTGGTGCTGTTCTCCCCGGTCGTCTCGGGGAAGGCCAGCTCGATGTTCCCGGACGTCGACTTCGCCTGGTTCCCCCTGGAGAACCCCGGCCTCATCTCCATCCCGCTGGGCTTCCTGCTCGGCTGGGTCGGCTCGATCCTCTCCAAGGAGGAGCCGGACAAGGGCAAGTACGCCGAACTCGAGGTCAAGTCCCTCACCGGCACCGGAGCCCACTGACCTGCCTGCCGTGCCTCTGGCGGGGCCCCGTCGTAGAGATCTACGACGGGGCCCCGCCGCACCTCGTGTCAACCGAGCCCCCTCGATGTCACAGGCCTCGCGTACTCTCGGAGATGTCAGAAGCGCAACCGAGGACATAACCGGGGGAGGGGGCCGACAGTGCTCATCGACACCTACGGCCGGGTCGCCACCGACCTGCGCGTCTCACTGACCGACAAGTGCAATCTCCGCTGTACCTACTGCATGCCGGAAGAAGGCCTGCAGTGGCTCTCCAAGCCGGACCTGCTCAGCGACGACGAGATCGTCCGGCTCGTCCGGATCGCCGTCACCGAGCTCGGCATCACGGAGGTCCGCTTCACCGGCGGCGAGCCGCTGCTGCGTCCCGGGCTGGTCTCCATCGTCGAGCAGTGCGCCGCCCTGGAGCCACGGCCCCGGATGTCGCTCACCACCAACGGCATCGGGCTCAAGCGCACCGCCACCGCCCTGAAGGCGGCAGGCCTGGACCGGGTCAACGTATCCCTGGACACCCTGCGCCCGGACGTCTTCAAGACGCTCACCCGCCGCGACCGGCACAAGGACGTCCTGGAAGGACTCCAGGCCGCCCACGAAGCGGGACTCACCCCCGTCAAGGTCAACTCCGTCCTCATGCCCGGGCTCAACGAGGACGAGGCCCCCGACCTGCTCGCCTGGGCCGTGGACAACGCCTACGAGCTCCGCTTCATCGAACAGATGCCGCTCGACGCCCAGCACGGCTGGAAGCGCGACGGCATGATCACAGCAGGTGACATCCTCGCCTCGCTGCGCACGCGCTTCACCCTCACCGCCGAAGGCGACGAGGAGCGAGGATCCGCCCCCGCGGAGCGCTGGACCGTGGACGGCGGACCGCACCGCGTCGGCGTCATCGCCTCCGTGACCAGGCCCTTCTGCGGGGCCTGCGACCGCACCCGGCTCACCGCCGACGGACAGGTCCGCACCTGTCTCTTCGCCCGCGAGGAGACGGACCTGCGCGGCGCCCTGCGTTCCGACACGTCCGACGACGAGATCGCCAGGATCTGGAAGATCGCGATGTGGGGCAAGAAGGCGGGCTCCGGCCTCGACGACCCCACCTTCCTGCAGCCCGACCGCCCGATGTCAGCGATCGGCGGCTGAGAGGTCACCCGGAAGTCTCTGAGGACTCCCACTCCGCGAGCGGCACGACATCCTTGAGGAAGCCGCGCACCCCGAGGAACGAGGAGAGATGCTCCCGGTGCTCGTCACAGGCCAGCCAGGTCTTGCGGCGCTCAGGCGTGTGCAGCTTGGGGTTGTTCCAGGCGAGCACCCATACGGCGTCGGCACGGCAGCCCTTGGCGGAGCAGACCGGTGCGCCGGTGGCACTCTCGGCGGATGAATCGGGGAAGTTCACGGCCTCAACCCTAAGCGCTCCCGCCCGGCAGCTCCGCGACGCATCCCCGCCGGAGAACGGCGACGCCGAGCAGCCACGGGGGGAGCTGCCCGGCGTCGGTCCGTCGCTCCGACGGGGGATGCGGAGCGCTCCCGAAGTATGCCACGGGGGTCGGGGTCCGGTGCACCGGAACGACATGATTGATCTGAGCTTTTCTTGAGCTTCGCGGGGCGCTCCCGCTCAGTCCGCAGGGTGCGGATCGCCTGCGCGGCCGGCGGGACCGGGCTCCGTGACGGGCTCGGGAGCGGGTTCCGCACCGCCGCCCGAAGGAGCCGCACCGAGAGCGGGCCGTATCGGTGCCGGCACGAACGTCGTGGGCAGCGAAGGGGCGTTCTCACGACCGGCGTTGGCGATGACCACCGCCACATAAGGAAGCAGAACGCCCAATGCGAGCGCCACCACGGCCACATGCCTCTCGACATTCCACAAGGTCGTGGCCAGCACCACCGAGACGGTGCGCACGGACATCGAGATGATGTAGCGCCGCTGCCTGCCACGCACATCGTCGGCGAGCCCCTGGCGGGCACCCGTGATCCGGAAGACCTCCGCGCTGCTCTGCTTCCGCATCGTGATTCCACCACCAGTTCTCTGTGCCGGACTTCCCCGGACGGTGCGCTCCTACGGTACGCCCGGCGTCCGCCTCATTCGAGACCGGGGCGAGTTCCGTGAGCCCGGGCCCGGCCGCACTCTCACGTACGGCCCTGTCCGGCATGCGGCGTACGTCCGGCGGGCCGAGACTGGCGAACGTGCGCACTACCGCGCCGCACGAGGAGGCGATATGAGCTGGTTGTGGGCAATCATCGTAGGACTGGTGCTGGGTGTGATCGCCCGGGCGATCCTGCCGGGGAAGCAGGACATTCCCCTCTGGTTGACGGTGGTGTTCGGCATCCTCGGCAGCATCCTCGGCAACGCCGTTGCGACATGGATCGGGGTCAACGACACCAAGGGGATCGACTGGATCCGCCATGTACTGCAGCTGATCGGTGCCGTGGTCGTCGTAGGCGTCGGCGACATGGTCTGGCAGTCGATCCGAGGTAAACGGGGCAACAGGCAGCGAACCTGACCCCCGGTACGACACAGCACCGCGGCCGGCCACGCGTCATGCGTGACCGGCCGCGGTGCTGTGCGCGTCGGCGTCAGCCGGCGGTGACCTCGACGGCGGCCAGGTTCTTCTTGCCCCGGCGCAGAACAAGCCAGCGTCCGTGCAGCAGCTCCTCGGCTGCCGGGGCGGCCTCGCCGTCCGTGACCTTCGCGTTGTTCACGTAGGCCCCGCCCTCCTTGACCGTGCGGCGGGCGGCCGACTTGCTGGCGGAGAGCCCGACCTCGACCAGGAGATCCACCACCGGACCCAGCTCGGCGACCCGGGCGTGCGGCACCTCGGACAGGGCGGCGTCCAGCGTCGCCTCGTCCAGCTCGCCGAGCTCACCCTGACCGAACAGTGCCTTCGATGCCGCGATGACCGCCGCGCACTGCGCGCCGCCGTGCACCAGCGTCGTCAGCTCCTCGGCCAGCGACCGCTGCGCGGACCGCGCCTGCGGACGCTCCTCGGTGAGTTTCTCCAGCTCGTCGAGCTCCTCACGGCTCTTGAAGCTGAGGATGCGCATGTACGTCGAGATGTCCCGGTCATCCACATTCAGCCAGAACTGGTAGAACGCGTACGGCGTCGTCATCTCCGGGTCGAGCCAGACGGCACCGCTCTCGGACTTGCCGAACTTGGTGCCGTCGGCCTTGACCATCAGCGGCGTCGCCAGCGCGTGCACGGCGGCACCCGGCTCCAGGCGGTGGATCAGGTCGATCCCCGCCGTGAGGTTGCCCCACTGGTCGCTGCCGCCCTGCTGGAGGGTGCAGCCGTAGCGCCGGTACAGCTCCAGGAAGTCCATGCCCTGGAGGAGCTGGTAGCTGAACTCCGTGTAGCTGATGCCCTCCTGCGACTCCAGCCGGCGGGCCACGGAGTCCTTGGTGAGCATCTTGTTGACCCGGAAGTGCTTGCCGATGTCCCGGAGGAACTCGATCGCGGACAGGCCCGCGGTCCAGTCCAGGTTGTTCACCATCGTGGCGGCGTTCGGGCCCTCGAAGGTGAGGAAGGGCTCGATCTGCCCGCGCAGCCGCTGGACCCACGCGGCGATGGTCTCCGGGTCGTTCAGCGTGCGCTCCGCGGTCGGCCGCGGGTCACCGATCTGGCCTGTGGCCCCACCGACCAGGGCGAGGGGCTTCAGCCCGGCGAGCTGGAGCCGGCGCATGGTGAGCACCTGCACCAGGTGGCCCACGTGCAGACTCGCCGCGGTCGGATCGAAGCCGCAATAGAAGGTGACCGGGCCGTCCGCGAGCGCCTTGCGCAGTGCGTCCTCGTCGGTGGACTGGGCGAACAGCCCGCGCCACTTCAGCTCGTCGACGATGTCCGTCACGGTCGTTTTCTCCTTGCAGGATCCGATTGGTTGTCCGGTCAGTCTATGGGGGTCATACGCCCCGGCTGACCGAGCTCATGTGGAAGTCGGGGATGCGCAGTGCGGGCATCGCGGCCCGCGTGAAGTAGTCGCCCCACTCGCGCGGCAGCGTCTTCTCCGTACGGCCCGCCTCCGACGCCCGGGACAGCAGCCCGACCGGCGACTCGTTGAACCGGAAGTTGTTCACCTCGCCGAGGACCTCGCCGTCCTCCACCAGATAGACCCCGTCCCGGGTCAGGCCGGTCAGCAGCAGGCTGGCCGGATCCACCTCCCGGATGTACCAGAGGCAGGTCAGCAGCAGGGCCCGGCCGCTCGTCGCGGCCACCATCTCCTCCAGGGACCGCTCACCGCGGCCGTCCAGGACGAGGTTGTCCATCGACGGGGCGACCGGAAGATCCGTCAGCCCCGCGGAGTGCCGGGTCGTGGTCAGCCGCTCCAGCCGGCCGTCCTTGATCCAGTCCGTCGGAGCCAGCGGCAGCCCGTTGTCGAAGACGGAGGAACCGTCGCCCGACGCGTGCGCGATCACGAAGGGCGCCGCCTCGAGCCCCGGCGCGTGCGGATCGCTGCGCAGCGTCAGCGGCAGCTCCGAGAGCGTCTCGCCGATCCGCGTACCGCCACCGGGCCGGGAGAAGACCGTCCGGCCCTCCGCGGCGTCCCGGGCGCCCGCCGACCAGTACTGGTAGATCAGCAGGTCGGCCACCGCGGTCGGCGGCAGCAGCGTCTCGTAGCGCCCGGCCGGCAGCTCGATCCTGCGCTCCGCCCAGCCGAGGCGCTGCGCCAGCTCGGCGTCGAGGGCCGCCGGATCGACGTCCTTGAAGTCACGGGTGGCCCTGCCCGCCCAGGCGGAACGGGTCCGGTCGGGGGACTTGGCGTTCAGCTCCAGCGTCCCGTTCGGCTGGTCGTGGCGCAGCCTCAGGCCCGTCGACGTACCCAGGTAGGTCGAGCTCAGCTGGTGGTGGGCGAAGCCGTACAGCTCACGGCCGCCCGAGCGGGCCCGCGCGAAGGCGTCGCCGAGCGCCGGGGCGAAGGCGGCGAACACGTCGGAGCCGGTCTCGGCCGGCGGTTCTGTGAAGTCGGCGGACACCGGGACCCCGGAGACCAGCGGCTGCGCGTCCTCGGCCGGACCGGCACCACGCGCGGCGGCCTCGGCGGCCCGCACCAGTGGCTCCAGGTCGTCGGCGGTGACGGCCGAACGGCACACCACACCGGATGCCGTTCCCTCCGCGCCGTCCACGGTCGCGATCACGGTCAGGGTCCGTCCCCGTGTCACCCCGTTCGTGGTGAGCGCGTTGCCCGCCCAGCGCAGATTGGCGGAGGAGTTCTCCTCCGCGATGACCACGCAGCCGTCGGTGGTGGACAGCTCCAGTGCGCGCTCGACGATCTCGTACGGCTTGCTGACGCGGCTCATCGCCCGCCCTCCTGCGTCGTGTTGAGGATGTTCACGCCTCGGAAGAGGGCGGAGGGGCAGCCGTGCGAGACGGCCGCGACCTGACCCGGCTGAGCCTTGCCGCAGTTGAACGCGCCGCCCAGCACATAGGTCTGCGGGCCGCCGACCTTCTCCATCGAGCCCCAGAAGTCCGTCGTCGTCGCCTGGTAGGCCACGTCCCGCAACTGGCCCGCCAGCCTGCCGTTCTCGATCCTGAAGAACCGCTGCCCGGTAAATTGAAAGTTGTACCTCTGCATGTCGATCGACCACGACCGGTCGCCGACCACGTAGATCCCGCGCTCCACCCCGCCGATCAGGTCCTCGGTGGAGAGCCCGCCCGGATCCGGCCGCAGCGACACGTTCGCCATGCGCTGCACCGGGACGTGCTCCGGCGAGTCGGCGTACGCGCACCCGTTGGACCGGCCCTGACCCGTCAGCTTCGCGATCCGCCGGTCCGTCTGGTAGCCCACCAGCGTGCCGTCCTTGACCAGGTCCCAGGACTGGGCCTCGACGCCCTCGTCGTCGTAGCCGACCGTCGCGAGCCCGTGCTCGGCGGTGCGGTCACCGGTCACGTTCATCACGGGGGAGCCGTACGCCAGCTTGCCGAGCTGGTCGAAGGTGGCGAACGAGGTGCCCGCGTACGCCGCCTCGTAACCCAGCGCCCGGTCCAGCTCGGTGGCGTGGCCGATCGACTCATGGATCGTCAGCCAGAGGTTGGACGGGTCGACCACCAGGTCGTACGTCCCCGCCTCGACGCTCGGCGCCCGCATCTTCTCGGCCAGCAGCCCCGGGATGCGCTCCAGCTCGCTGTCCCAGTCCCAGCCGGTGCCCGTGAGGTACTCCCAGCCCCGGCCTGCCGGTGGGGCGATCGTCCGCATCGAGTCGAACTCGCCGGTCGTGCCGTCCACGGCCACGGCGGTCAGCTGCGGATGCACCCGCACCCGCTGCTGGGTGGTGACGGTGCCGGCGGTGTCCGCGTAGAACTTGTTCTCGTGGACCGTCATCAGGGAGGCGTCCACATGCGCGACGCCGTCGGCCGCCAGCAGCCGCGCACTCCACTCCGAGAGCAGCCCGGCCTTCTCCTCGCCCGGCACGGAGAACGGGTCGACGTCGTACGCCGACACCCAGGTCCGCTCGCCGTGCACCGGCTCGTCCGCCAGCTCGACGCGCTCGTCGGAACCGGCCGCCGCGATCACCTTCGCCGACAGCTTGGCCATGGCGACGGCCTGCGAGGCCACCTTCGCCGCCGCGTCCATCGTCAGGTCCACCCCGGACGCGAACCCCCAGGCCCCGCCGTGAACCACCCGGACCGCGTACCCGGTGTCGGTGGTGTCCGACGTCCCGGACGGCCGGGCGTCCCGCAGCCGCCAGGAGGCGCCGCGCACCCGCTCGAACCGGAAATCCGCGTGTACGGCGCCGAGCGCACGGGCGCGGGCGAGGGCCGCGTCGGCGAGGGCACGCAGCGGCAGGGCCAGGAACGACTGATCTACCTCGTGGGCCACGAAGGGCTCCCCTCCTTTGACAGTTCTGGCAGTGAATCATGGGGCGGACGGCCACCGGGCGGCCACCGCTTTTGTGACCGTCTTCTGCGGCCGTCGACGTCCAGCTCGATGTCTTCAGGCGCGTGGAGTGGCGCTTCCCCGCGCCTCCCTGAGACGACGGCCGCCCGCCCGGGGTGCCCGGGAGGGCGGCCGTCGCTGTGGGCCATGCCTGTTCGGGACGCTGCCCGCTCCGAAGCGGTGAGTCCCAGGCGCATGAGTTCCAGGCTCTTCGAGTCGCGGCGCCGGCCCGTCCACCGCCGGGCGGCGTTCTCAGCCGCATGGATGTGAGCCGGCGCCATCTGCGGCCCGGGCCGCTCCGGCTGGTCCTGCCACTGCACACCGGCCCAAGCCCCCAGTACCCCTCGGGTCAGGAGATCCGAGAACCGGTGCCCAGGTGTGGTCTGTTGGGAAAGAAGTGGAGCTTCGCATGAATGATCATGCGTCGTGGGACGTGGTCCGATGAACGGCCAGTGGGTCCGGCTGGATCTGTTGATGCCGCAGGGCGCGACTCACCCTCTGCCGGCTCTCGGTCATCTCCGGGGCCCTTGTCGTCGGTCGCCGCGAGACTGCTGAAGGGGGGGAAGGCCACCGCCTTGGTCGCGCCCGTCGCCGCCTCGACCGCGGCGGTCGCTGCCCGGCGGCGCAAGTGCGGCGGCCGCCGCAGTGGCCCGCTCCGGCGTGCTGTACCGCCCTGTCCGGTCCGCGACTGTCTGCACCAGCCGGCGGCTGTCGATGTGAGTGATGAGACGCTGCTGGTAGGTGCTGAGGGCTTCGTCCGCCCTCCGCCGGGATTCGCGCACCTCGTCCTCCAGCGGCTGCCGCACGTCCGCCGTCTGGGCGATCACGAACTGAGCCTGCTCAGGTGAGTACTCTTGAGCGGTGATGTGCTGCTGCAGATCCTGCTGAAAGGCGTTCAGTTCCTCCATCCCGGCGCTGAGACGCTCGTTGGCTCTTTCGATGCGGCGATACGGGTTCGCCTGGTCGAAAGCTCGCTGCTCCCTGTGGGGCAGGGCGTCCCGGACGGCCTCGGGGCCCAGGTCCGCAACCAGTTCACGAGCAGTCGACGGAGCCGGTGGCCCGGCATAGATCTCGAAGCCCGGCCCGCTCTGATTCGGATAACTCATTCAATTCCCTTCGTTGATCGGTAACTCCTCTCATACGTCCCGCGCTCCTGAACGGTTCAAGCTGTACTCGCGGCACCACCATCGGGTGGGCGCGATCACACCCTCGGGGCTCACCTGGCGACGGCGCCACCACGGCCGTGCACGGTCCGGCAACGACGGCCCGGGGGACCTGGCCACGGGACCGGTCGCATTCGGCGTCCGGCATGGCGGACCGAGACGGCCGCCGCGACTGTGGGAACCCGACAGTCGCGGCCCGGCGGCGCTGTCAGAGGCCGATTCCTTGGATGAGGGGTGGTACCGATAGGTTTTCGATGTACCAGACCGCCAAGGAAAGGGTGATCCGATGAGCCGCTCGGTTCTCGTCACCGGAGGAAACCGGGGCATCGGCCTCGCCATCGCCCGCGCCTTCGCCGACAACGGCGACAAGGTCGCCATCACCTACCGCTCGGGAGAGCCGCCGCAGGCGCTCACCGAGGCGGGCGTTCTCGCGGTCCGGTGCGACATCACCGACACCGAGCAGGTGGAGCAGGCCTACAAGGAGATCGAGGAGAAGCACGGTCCCGTGGAGGTGCTGGTCGCCAACGCCGGTATCACCAAGGACCAGTTGCTGATGCGGATGTCCGAGGACGACTTCACGTCCGTGGTCGAGACCAACCTCACCGGCACCTTCCGCGTCGTCAAGCGCGCCAACCGCGCGATGCTGCGCGCCAAGAAGGGCCGTGTCGTCCTGATCTCCTCCGTCGTCGGCCTCCTCGGCTCGGCGGGACAGGCCAACTACGCGGCGTCCAAGGCGGGCCTGGTCGGCTTCGCCCGGTCGCTGGCCCGCGAGCTCGGTTCACGGAACATCACGTTCAACGTCGTCGCACCCGGGTTCGTCGACACCGACATGACCCAGGTGCTCACCGACGAGCAGCGCAAGGGCATCGTGTCGCAGGTGCCGCTCGGCCGCTACGCGCAGCCTGCCGAGATCGCCGCCGCGGTGCGCTTCCTCGCGTCCGACGACGCGTCGTACATCACTGGAGCCGTCATCCCCGTTGACGGCGGATTGGGCATGGGTCACTGATCACCATGAGCGGAATTCTCGACGGCAAGCGCATCCTCATCACGGGTGTGCTGATGGAGTCGTCCATCGCTTTCCACGCCGCGAAGGTGGCCCAGGAGCAGGGCGCCGAGGTCATCCTGACGGCCTTCCCCCGGCCGACGCTGACCGAGCGGATCGCCAAGAAGCTCCCGAAGCCCGTCAAGGTCCTGGAGCTCGACGTCACCAACGACGAGCACCTGGAGCGGCTCGCCGGTCTGGTCAAGGACGAGCTCGGTTCGCTGGACGGCGTCGTGCACTCCATCGGCTTCGCGCCGCAGGACGCGCTCGGCGGCAACTTCCTGAACACACCCTTCGAGTCGGTCGCCACCGCGATGCACGTCTCGGCGTTCTCGCTGAAGTCGCTCGCCATGGCGTGCAAGCCGCTGATGAGCGAGGGCGGCTCGATCGTCGGCCTCACCTTCGACGCCCAGTACGCCTGGCCGCAGTACGACTGGATGGGCCCGGCCAAGGCCGCGCTGGAGGCCACCTCCCGCTACCTCGCCCGGGACCTGGGCAAGGACGGGCTGCGCTGCAACCTGATCTCCGCTGGACCGCTCCGCTCCATGGCCGCCAAGTCCATCCCGGGCTTCGAGGAGCTGGCCGACGTCTGGAACACCCGGGCCCCGCTGGCCTGGGACATGAACG
The DNA here is from genome assembly GCF_044765585.1 of Streptomyces sp. NPDC102441. Lineage (NCBI taxonomy): Bacteria > Bacillati > Actinomycetota > Actinomycetes > Kitasatosporales > Streptomycetaceae > Streptomyces > Streptomyces sp. NPDC102441. The sequence continues at coordinate 20,774 of NZ_JBIWKH010000022.1, read as the reverse complement.
ACCCGGAGCCGGCCGGCCGTAGCATCGTCGCCCTGCTCTCGGACTTCTTCCCGAGGACGACGGGCGAGATCATTCACGTCGACAGTGGCGTGCACATGATGGGCGCCTGACCCGCCCACGGCTCACCGACGGCCGCGTACCCCTTCCCGGGGTACGCGGCCGTCGCGCGTGTCCTGAGGCCTCCCCGGCGCTCAAGTCGAAAAGATGGCCGTCCCACCGCAGAATGTGGTGGAACCGGACATTTGGTCAGGCTGTGGGGAGGAGATCGCTGTGCGCTCCACACGTCGCCGAACCTGGGCCCTGCTGGCAGCTGCCACCGTCGTCGCGGGACTCCTGGCTCCGGTGGCCGTCAGCGCGGCCAACCGGGCGGAGAGCGGGACCGCGGCGCCCCTCGTGCCGGAACCGGAGCCCTCGGGCGCCGAATGCCGTACGTCGGTCGAGGGATCCCGGGTGGTCGCCTTCTGCCACAATCCGTACCCCAGTACCGATCTCGTCCGGCTCCACACCGAGTGCACGCGCTGGTGGGACGTCGACGCCGACGGCGGCGCCGTCGCCGTACAGCCCGGCCGGACGGTCAAGCTGGAGGACCGCTGCTGGAAAGAGGTCGGCTCGGCCTGGATCAGCCACTCGGTGTCCTGAGACACCCGGGAAGTGCGCTCAGACCCTCTCCCGCAGGCAGTCCAGCGCGTGGGCTGCCGCCTCGGCGGCGGCCGTCTCGGCGTCGCCCGCCCGGATCGCCTCGACGAGCCGCGCGTGGTCCATGAGCTCCTGAGGCCCGAGCTTCGAGCCCACGTCGTCGCGCAGGTAGTCACGGAGCAGATCGTTGAGGTCGGCGTAGAGCTCGGTCAGTACGTCGTTGTGCGAGGCGGCGACCACAGCGAGGTGCAGGGTCGCGTCGGCGGCCACGAACGCCTCCGCGTCCCCGGAGGCCCAGGTCTCCTCGCGCCGTGCCATCAGAGCGTCCAGCTGCCGCAGATCCCGGTCCGTGCGCCGCAGGGCGGCCAGCCGGGCAGCCGAGGACTCCAGTGTGGAGCGCAGCTCGGCGACATGGCGGGGGTCGGCGTCCGCGAACCGGCGGTGCATCACCCCGGCCAGCTCACTGGTCGCCACCACATAGGTGCCGGAGCCCTGGCGGATGTCCAGCAGTCCGTTGTGCGCCAGGGCTCGTACCGCTTCGCGCACCGTGTTGCGGGCGACCCCTAGCTGCTCGACCAGCTCGGGCTCGGTGGGGATCCGTGAGCCCACGGGCCACTCACCCGACGTGATCTGGTTCCTCAGCTGGGCAATCACCTGGTCGGCGAGAGCCGAACGCCGCGTGGACGTCAGCGCCATGGTGCTCCTTGCTCGTGTCTCAGGGCTCGTGTCTCAGAGAGAGAACGCCAGTGGACAGTCAATCATCCCATGATTCTATGATGGGTCTCATGCGTCACGAAGAGACCCCGACCCTGAGTACTCCCGCTGCCCCCGGCCCCACGGTGCCCGGAAGCCCCGGGCCCTCCCCCTGGATGCTGCGGATCGTCACGGTCGGCCTGGTCCTCGCCGCGCTCAACCTCCGGCCCGCCATCACCAGCCTCGGCCCCCTCCTCGAAGAGGTCCGGGACTCCCTGCACATGAGCGGCAGCGTCGCCGGCGTCCTCACCTCCGTGCCGCCGCTCTGCTTCGCGCTGTTCGGCTTCATGGCCCCACGGCTGGCCCGCCGGTTCGGTACCGGCGCCGTCGTCTGTGCGGGCATGGCCGCCATCACCGCCGGCCTGCTGCTGCGCCCCTTCGTGGGCGGCACCGCGGGGTTCCTCGCCGCCAGCGCCCTCGCCCTCATGGGCATCGCGCTCAGCAACGTCCTGATGCCCGTCGTCGTCAAGAACTGGTTCCCCGACCGGGTCGGCACCGTGACCGGCCTCTACTCGATGGCCCTGGCCCTTGGCACCGCCCTCGCGGCCGCCCTCACCGTGCCCCTGACGGACGCGCTGGGTGGCAGCTGGAAGACCGGTCTGGCCGTCTGGGCGGGGCTGGCGGCGGTCGCGATCCTGCCCTGGATCGCGCTCGTACGGGACCGCGGCACCGGCGCCGGACGGACTGCCGGACGGGACGGGGGGCAGGCCCCCGCCCTCAGGATCACCCGCAGCCGTACCTCCTGGGCGCTCGCCTGCTTCTTCGGGCTCCAGGCGACTGCCGCGTACATCACGATGGGCTGGATCCCGCAGATCTTCCGTGACGCGGGGATCTCGGCCGGCACCGCGGGGGTCCTGCTCGCGGTGATCATGGCCATGGGTGTACCCCTTGCCTTCGTCATCCCCCGGGTCGCCACCCGGCTGCGGACGCAGGGCCCGATCGTCCTCGTCCTCAGCGGGTGCGGTCTCCTCGGCTACGCCGGTCTCTACCTGGCCCCGGCCGGCGGCGCCTGGTTCTGGGCGCTGCTGCTGGGCATCGCCAACTGCGCCTTCCCGCTCGCCCTCACCATGATCGGGATGCGTTCGCGGACCGGCGCGGGGGTGGTCAGGCTCTCCGCGTTCGCCCAGTCCACCGGCTACCTGCTCTCGATCCCCGGTCCGTTGCTGGTGGGCGTGCTCTACCAGCACAGCGGCGGCTGGGGCCTGCCGCTCGCCCTCATGGCGGCCCTTCTCGTCCCCCAGACGATCGCGGGAGTCCTCGCGGGGCGGGACCGGACGATCGAGGACGAGTGCTGAGATGCGAGACTGTGCGCATGCCAGTGCTTGATCCGAATCCCCAGAACGGTCAGAAGAAGCTCCTCCTCGTCTTCGGGACGATGGTTCTCATCTCCGTGGTCATCGGTGTGATCGCCACGATCGCCTCCCCCTGACCCAGGGGCGGGCCCGGCCGTGGTGGGGCCGGCCCCCCTGTCCCCTAGGGGGTCAGGTTCAGGGTCGAGTGGGTGGGTCACCGGATGGGACCGCCGCCGGTTGGCCCGTAGGTTCTGGGTAACACAGCCGAGGACCCACGGAGGCGGACATGTCGGCCCGTACACACACCCGGACCCACCGCCCCGCCGCCACGGACACCGCCGACGTCCGGCTGCCGTGGTGGGCCGTCGTGCTGCCCGCACTCGCCTTCGCCGCGCTCCTGCTGCTGATCGTGGAGCCCGGCCAGGCCCAGGCGGCGACCGGCGACCCCGCGATCGGCCGGCTCCTCGGGCGCGTCCTGGAGCTGCTGCCCGCCTGAGCGGCCCCGTACACACCCCGCCGCCCGTCGTTCACCCCCAGCGGGCGAGCACGTCAACACCCTGCGCCTGAAGGCACAATTCGTGCGAAGCTGAGATGTATGAGCGCCGATACACCTCGCAGGATCGTCCTTCTCAGGCATGCAAAGGCGGAATGGTCGCAGCAGTCCGACCATGAGCGGCCACTGGCGGAACGAGGCAGGAAGGACGCCCCCGTCGCCGGCCGCAAGCTGGCCGATTCAGGAACCGTCTTCGACCTGGCTCTGTGCTCGACCGCCACCAGGACCCGCGAGACCTGGAAGCTCGCGGTCCATGAATTCGAACAGCGCCCCAGGACCGTGTACGAGGAGAGGCTGTACGAGGCCTCCCTCGGCGAACTGATCGCACTGTTCTCCGAGACCCCCGACGACGTACGGAATCTGCTGGTCATCGGCCACAATCCCGGCATGCACGGTGCCGCGGACGCGCTCTCCGGCGAGGCCGACGGCGATACGCTCGCCCGCATGACCAGGGACGGCTTCCCGACCGCCGCCTATGCCGTCGTCGAGTTCCCCGGCTCGTGGAAGAGCCTGGAGCACGGCGTGGGCAAGCTCGTCGAATACTGGACGCCGAACGACTGACCACGACGTACGGAAGGGGTGCCGGCACACCATGTGTGCCGGCACCCCTTCCCCGTACCGCTTGCCCCCTGCGGGCCCCGGCCCGTCAGTCCACGATGCCGTCGGCCGTCTCGACCTCTTCGCGGGTGATCCCGAGCAGATACAGCACGGTGTCCAGGAACGGGACGTTCACCGCCGTGTGGGCGGCCTGGCGGACGACCGGCTTGGCGTTGAAGGCGACACCCAGGCCGGCCGTGTTCAGCATGTCCAGGTCGTTCGCGCCGTCACCGATCGCCACCGTCTGCGCCAGCGGCACCCCCGCCTGCTCCGCGAAGCTGCGCAGCAGCCGGGCCTTGCCCGCCCGGTCCACGATGTCGCCCACGACCCGGCCGGTGAGCTTGTCGTCGACGACCTCCAGCGTGTTGGCGGAGGCGAAGTCGAGCCCGAGACGCTCCTTGAGGTCGTCCGTGACCTGGGTGAAGCCCCCCGAGACCACGCCCACTTGATAGCCGAGCCGCTTCAGCGTCCGGATCAGGGTGCGGGCACCGGGAGTCAGCCGGACCTCCGCCCGCACCTTCTCCACCACCGACACGTCGAGCCCGGCGAGCAGCGCCACGCGCGCGTGCAGGGACTGCTCGAAGTCGAGCTCCCCGCGCATCGCCTGCTCGGTCACCGCGGCGACCTCGGCCTCGCAGCCGGCATGGGCCGCGAAGAGTTCGATGACCTCGTCCTGGATGAGCGTCGAGTCCACGTCCATGACGACCAGCCGCTGGGCCCGGCGGCTCAGCCCGGCCGACATGACGGCGATGTCGACGCCGATGTCCGCGGCCTCCGGCGCCAGCGCCGTCCGCAGCTCCTCGGTCCCGGTGCCGGACACCGCGAACTCGACGGCGGTGACGGGGTACTTCGCCAGGCGGAAGATGCGGTCGATGTTGCCGCCGGTGGAGGTGATCCTGGCCGCTATCGACGCGGTGGACTCCGCGGTCAGCGGGTGCCCCAGCACGGTCACATGGGAACGGCCGTAGCCGCGGGGGCGGTTGTCACCCGTGCCCGAGATGATCTCGGCCTGCAGCTTCAGTGACTCCGCCCAGCTGTGCACGGTCGCCCGGAGATCGCCCTCGGCCGTGCCGCCGGGGTCCGGTGACGTCACGAGGGCGCACAGGACGATGCGGCCACGGGTGACGACCTGCTCGATGTCCACGACGTCGACGGCGTAGGCGGCCAGGGTGTCGAAGAGCCCGGCGGTGATACCCGGCCGGTCCTTCCCGAAGATCTTGACGAGAATCGTGGGGGCGTCCGTGCCCCGAGGGGACTCGGAGGGCTCAGGAGTCCGGGGTGACCGAGGTGGCTGAGGTGGCTGAGGTGCGCTCATGGTGGTCCCACCGTATAGGGCGGCGGGGCGGGCTCCGAAGCCGTCCCGAGTGGCGGACAGCCGGCCGGCCGGACCCGGGCGGGCCGGCGGGCCCACCCGGCGGGCGCCTCGGATGGGGTGCTCCGGACCCATTCCTCCCGAGTCGCCGAAGGGGATGCCGGGCCTCCGCGCCCTCTTCACGCCGCCCGGCTTTCCGTTAGGGGACCGCTCCTGGAATAGTTCGCCACGATGTTCAGCATCCCTAGGCTCCCTGCGATCGGGGGCGACACGGGGGACAACTAGTGGGGCGCGGAGTGCCGGAACTCGTACTGGAATTGAATGGAAGGACCTGGGCGCTCGATCCGTCCAGGACGTACACCCTCGGACGCGATCCGCAGGGTGACCTGATGATCGACGACGCCAGAGTGTCGTGGCGGCATGCCACGGTCAGCTGGAACGGCCGCGGCTGGTCCATCGAGGACCACGGCAGCACCAACGGAACCTACGTACAGGGCCGGCGCATCCAGCAGGCGGAGATCGCCCCTGGGACCTCGGTCCACCTGGGCAACGCCACCGACGGCCCGCGCGTGACCCTCACCGCCGCGGCGGGCGCGGGAGCCCACGGCGGGCAGGCGGCGGGAGCGCAGCAGGCTCCTGTACCTCCGGCGCAGCAGGCGCAGCAGGCGTACCAGGCGCAGCAGGCGCACCAGGCTCCGGCTCCGGTGAAGCAGCCCCAGCAGCAGCAGCCCCAGCAGCAGCCGCAGCAGCAGGGCGCCGCCGGCTGGCCCGGCGGTCCGGCGCAGCAGCAGGGGGCCTGGCCGCAGGCACCGCAGATGCAGCAGCAGCCCCCGGTCCCGCACCAGCAGGGCCACGCCGGCCCGCCCGGGGCGGGCGGGCACGGTGGCGCCGCCGGGGTGCCGCCGGTCTACGGCGACCGCAGCCCGACCACGTTCCACCAGCTGGACCTCGGCCGGGTCATGCGTATCGGCCGTGCGCTGGAGAACGAACTGGTCGTCTCGGACCTGCAGGTCTCGCGTCTGCACGCCGAATTCCGGGCGACGCCCGACGGCCGTTTCGAGATCCGGGACCTCGGATCCCACAACGGCACGTACGTCAACGGTCAGCCGCTCAGCAAGGCCGGCTCCGCGCTCATCGGCGCGAACGACATCGTCGGTGTCGGTCACTCGACCTTCCGGCTGGTCGGGGACCGGCTGGAAGAATTCGTCGACACCGGTGAGGTCTCCTTCTCGGCCCGCCACCTCACGGTCACGGTCGACGGCGGCAAGGACATCCTCAAGGACGTCTCGTTCGGCGTCCCGGAGAAGTCGCTCATCGCCGTCATCGGCCCGTCGGGCTCCGGAAAGTCCACCCTGCTCAAGGCGCTCACCGGCTACCGGCCCGCAAACCAGGGCGACGTCCTCTACGACAACCGGAACCTGTACAAGCAGTTCGCCGAGCTGAGGCAGCGCATCGGCCTGGTCCCGCAGGACGACATCCTGCACAAGGAACTCACGGTCACCAGAGCCCTGCGGTACGCGGCCAAGCTCCGCTTCCCCGCGGACACCACCGAGGCCGAGCGCACCGCCCGGATCCACGAGGTCCTCGCTGAGCTCAAGCTCGACATCCACAAGGACAAGAAGATCACCTCGCTCTCCGGGGGCCAGCGCAAGCGCGTGTCGGTCGCCCTGGAGCTGCTGACCAAGCCGTCGCTGATCTTCCTGGACGAGCCGACCTCCGGCCTGGACCCGGGCATGGACCGTGACGTCATGCAGCTGCTCCGAGGCCTCGCCGACGACGGCCGTACGGTCCTCGTGGTCACGCACTCCGTGGCCGAGCTGGCCATCTGCGACAAGCTCCTGGTGATGGCGCCCGGCGGGTCCGTCGCCTACTTCGGTCCTCCCGAGGAGGCGCTGAACTTCTTCGGCTACACCAGCTGGGCCGACGTCTTCTCCGCGTTCGAGAACTACCGCGACTACGACTGGGCGGGGCGCTGGCGCGGCTCGCAGCACTACCAGATGTACGCCGCGGACATCGACGCCGTCGCCGCGCAGCCGGTGCACATGCCGCCGCCGCAGCAGATCCGCCCCCCGAAGCCGTCGGGCTGGACGGCCCAGCTGTGGACGCTGATGCGCCGCTACATCTCGGTGATCGTGTCCGACAGGGGCTTCCTCGCTCTGATGGTGATCCTTCCGGCGGTGCTCGGCACCGTCAGCGTGGTCATTCCCGCGGAGTTCGGCCTGGTAGAGCCCGACGTGCCCAACAAGCAGTTCAACGCCAAGGCCGGGACCATCATGCTGATCCTCGCGGTCGGCATGTGCTTCGCCGCCGCGGCCAACTCCGTACGAGAACTGATCAAGGAGCGGGTGATCTACGAGCGGGAACGGGCCACCGGTCTCTCTCGTTCCGCCTACCTGCTGTCCAAGGTGATCGTCCTCGGCGTGATCACGGCCTTCCAGGGCGTGATCCTCTGCGGGATCGGCTTCTCCACCCGCCAGCTGCCGGAGGAGGGCCTGTTCATGCCGCCCGCCGTGGAGATGTGCCTGTCGATCACCGTGCTCGGGTTCACCTCGATGATGGTCGGCCTGCTGATCTCCGCGCTGGTGAAGACCGCCGAGAAGACCATGCCGCTGCTCGTCATGTTCGCCATCGTCCAGGTCGTCTTCACCGGCGTGCTCTTCCAGGTCTACGCATCCCCGGGCCTGGAGCAGTTCGCCTGGCTGATGCCGTCGCGCTGGGCGGTGGCCGCGGCGGGGACCACGCTGGACCTCGCCCACCTCATGCCGCCGTGGGAACCGGAACACCCGACCGACCTGGACCCGCTCTGGGAGCACTCGGCGGGCCAGTGGGGGATCAACATCACGGTGATGCTCGTCATGAGCGCCGTCCTCTTCGTCGCGGTCTCGCGGATGCTGCGGCGCCACGAGCCCGAGGTGATGCGCAAGTAACGTCGCCGCGCCCGCACAGGACCCGGAAACGCCCGAGGGCGGCACCCCGTGGGGTGCCGCCCTTCGGCATGTGCCGGCCGGTCACGCGACGCTGCGGACCGGCGGGCCGGCTCTGCCAGGCCTTGCTCGGTGCGTGGCTCAGTACGCGCTGTCGACGTTGTCGATCGAGCCGTACTTGTCCGCGGCGTAGTTGGCGGCCGCGGTGATGTTGGCGACCGGGTCGTACTGGTCCTTCTTGGTGCCCTTGACGTGGTAGAAGTCGAAGGTCGGCTTGATGACCTGCAGCAGGCCCTTCGACGGGATGCCGTTGATCGCGTTGATGTCCCAGTTGTTGATGGCACGCGGGTTACCGCTGGACTCGCGGATGATGTTGCGGTGCAGGCCCTCGTACGAACCGGGGATCTTCTTTTCCTTCATGATCGACAGGGACTCGCGGATCCAGCCGTCCAGGTTGTTGGCGAAGACCGGCTTGCGGTCGGCCGCACGGCTGGCCTTCTTGGCGGAACGCTTCTTCGCGTCGGCCTTGGCGACGGCCTTCGCCTTCGCCTCGGCCTTCTCGGCCGCCTTCTTCTTCTCGGCGGCGTCCTTGCTCTTGGCCGCGTCGGCGGCCTTCACCAGCTGCTCGGCCGTCGAGTTCTTCTCGATGGAGGCGGCCTGGACGCTCTTCGTCTGCGAGCCGGTGTAGGCGACCGGTGCGGCAGCCGAGGCGGCCTGCGGCTCGGTCGTGGCCGAGGCGTCGTGGGGGACGAGGGAGAAGGAGACAGCGGCGGCGGCCAGGGTGGAGACCCCCGCGACGGAGAGCTTCTGCGCCTTGTTCAGGCGACGGCTACGGCTGGAGATGCGGGACACGGACATACAGTCGTACCTCTTCGAATTGCAGGGGGTCCTCGGCGAGGACGCAGACGGAAGAGCCGGGGGCATCTCCGTCGGGGACAGATGCAATTCTTAGCGCCAGCAAAATGGCCTGGCAAAGGTGTGACGTACGAAGCCGCGTAGTTGATCGAGGTCTCGTTAATACCTCCTTGTCCGGTTTGAACCCTGGTAAGTTGCCCGTTTTGGGGCAACTATCCGTCTTCGTAAGTGACGTGGGTCCTATGCCTGGGCTCACACAGGGGGCCCTCTGTGCTCACGAATAGTTGCTCCAGTAATGCGGAGCGTAAGTGACTTATCGGGCAGGGGGCAGGAGGAGATGGGCATCCCCGAACTCGTGCCAGAGATACCGGTGGCCCAGCGCCTGCGCGTATCCCCGCCGCAGCGCCTCCCGCCCCGCGACCGCCTCCAGCATCAGCAGGTGAGAGGCCTCCGGCTCGTGCAGCCCGGTCAGCAGCCCGTCCACCACCCGCACGCCCCGCTGCGGCGTCACCACCAGATCCGTCCAGCCCGCCGCGGCCCGTACCACCGCGTCCTCACCCGCCGCCGACTCCAGGGCCCGCACCGCAGTCGTGCCGACGGCGATCACCCGGCCCCCGCCCGCGCGGGCCGCGTTGACCAGCCACGCCGTCGTGCGCGGCACCTCGAACCGCTCCGGGTAGGGCGGCTCGTGCACCTCGGCCGATGCCACCCCCGTATGCAGCGTCAGTGGTGCGAACTGCACCCCGCGGCTCACCAGCGCCGCCACCAGCCCCGCCGTGAAGGGCCTCGCCGCACTCGGCATCTCCGCCGAACCGCTCCCGTCGGGCGACGGCAAGGCGAACACCGTCCGGTACGCCGACAACGGCTGGTCCCGCTCCGTGTACGCGTACCGGATCGGCCGCCCGTACCCGCGCAGCAGACCCGGCACGTCCCGCGGCACCCGCGCCCACCAGAGCCTGGACCCCTCGCGCGGCCCGAGCGGCTCGTCCAGGACCAGCACGTCGCCGCCCGGCAGCCGTACCACCGCTCCCGCCGGGCCGCCGGGCCTCGGCCGGGTGGTGCCGTCACCGTCCGGCCGGCGCAGCTCCACCGCCCACCGCCCGTCCTCACCCCGGACCGAGAAGTGCACGACGACCCGCTCACCGCCCAGACGCCCGTTCACCGCGGCCGCCAGCGTCATCGACGTGTTGACCACCAGGACGTCACCGGCTCGCAGCTCCCCGGGCAGCTCCCTGAACCTCCGGTGCGTGACCGCACCGCCCCGGGAGACCAGCAGCCGCACATCGTCGCGCCCCGTGCCCCGCTGCTCGGCCGGCACCCGCGCCGACAGCTCCTCAGGCACCCGCAGGGGGTCCAGCGCGGTCACCGCTCCGCCCGCCGGTACGGGTCCAGCAGCGCCGAGGCCGTGTACCTGCCACTGGCCGGGCGCAGCTCCAGCAGCCGGACGAAGGCCGGCGCCACGCTCTCCGGACGCGGCCGGGGCCCGGCGTCGTCGGGCACCGCCGCCGTATAGAGGTCCGTCCCCATGTCACCGGGGTCCACCGCCCACACCCGCAGTCCCGGCTCCTCCTCGCCGAGCACCGCGGCCAGCTGGTCGAGGGCCGCCTTCGACGCCCCGTAACCGCCCCACGTCCCGTACGCCTCGGTGGCCGCGTCCGAGCTCACCGTGACCACCGCACCGGCCGCCGAGGCCCGCAGCAGTGGCAGCGCCTCCTGTACGAGCCCGAGCGCCGCGACCACATTGGTCTCCAGCGCCTGCCGCAGCCCAGCCGTCGGCAGCGTCTCCAGCCGCACCAGCGGCTCGGCACCCAGCGCGCTCGCATTGCTCACCAGTACGTCGAGACCGCCCAGCTCCCCGGCGGCGGCCACCAGGGCCTGGCGGTGCGCCGGATCCGTGACGTCGCCGGCCACCGCCACCACCCTGGTCCCGTACCGGCCGCGCAGCTCCGCCGCCGTCCTGCCGAGCACCTCCGCCGACCTGGCGTCCAGCACCAGGTCCCACCCCCGTCCCGCCAGAGCCGCGCCGAGAGCGCGCCCCAGCCCCTTGGATCCGCCCGTGACCATCGCGACCGGCATGACAGCCATCTCCTTGAATCTCGTGGAGAACCTCGTGGAGTTCCGACGCCATCAACGTAGGAACCCGGCACGGCCCGCCGCCTCGACCGTCGGACGCAGCCGCCCACAGCACTTCGGCCTAGGACCCGAGCCCTGTCCTACGGGGGCCCACAGCCCGATACGGCGACGGCACCCCCGCCGGTACGGTGAGCCCATGAGCCATCGCCCACCGTCCGGCCTCGCCGCGGTCAGCGCCGCGCTGCTCGCCATGAGCCGGCACCTGGAGATGAGGGACGTCCTCAAGACGATCGTCGCCTCGGCCCGAGAACTGCTGGACGCCGAGTACGCCGCCCTCGGCGTGCCGGACGACCACGGCGGCTTCGCCCAGTTCGTCGTCGACGGGGTCAGCGACGAGCAGTGGAAGGCCATCGGACCGCTGCCCCGCCAGCACGGCATCCTGGCGGCGATGCTCCAGGAGGCGAAGCCCCAGCGGCTCGACGACGTCCGCGAGGACCCCCGGTTCGAGGGGTGGCCGGACGCCCACCCCGACATGTCCGACTTCCTCGGCCTGCCCATCCAGGACGGCGACGAGACGATCGGGGCCCTCTTCCTCGCCAACAAGCGCTGCGCCGGCCCGACGGGCGGCTGCAACTTCACCGAGGAGGACGAGGAGCTCCTCGGGATCCTCGCCCAGCACGCGGCGATCGCCCTCACCAACGCCCGGCTCTACGAGCGCAGCCGTGAGCTCACGATCGCCGAGGAGCGCTCACGGCTCGCCCACGAGCTGCACGACGCCGTCAGCCAGAAGCTCTTCTCGCTCCGGCTCACCGCCCAGGCCGCCGCGGCCCTCGTCGACCGTGACCCGGCACGCGCGAAGGGTGAGCTCCAGCAGGTCGCCGCCCTGGCCGGGGAGGCCGTGGACGAGCTGCGCGCGGCCGTCGTCGAGCTGCGCCCCGCCGCCCTGGACGAGGACGGCCTGGTCGCCACGCTCCGTACCCAGATCCAGGTCCTGGACCGCGCCCACACCGCCCGGGTCACCTTCGAGAGCGCCGGGGTGCGGGCCCTGCCCTCCGCCCAGGAGGAGGCGATGCTCAGGGTCACCCAGGAAGCCTTGCACAACGCCCTGCGCCACTCGGGCGCCGGACAGGTCACCGTCACCCTCGGCCGGCACACCTCGGCGACGGTGCTGCGGATCACCGACGACGGCCGCGGCTTCGACCCCCACGTCGTCCGGCGCGCCGGACGGCATCTGGGCCTCGTCTCGATGCGGCACCGGGCCGGCAGCGTCGGCGGCCGGCTCACCGTCGACTCGGAGCCTGGCAAGGGCACCACGATCCAGATGGAGGTCCCCTGTGGCTGACAAGATCATCAAGGTGCTGCTGGTCGACGACCACCAGGTGGTCCGCCGGGGACTGCGTACGTTCCTGGAGATCCAGGACGACATAGAGGTCGTCGGGGAGGCGTCGGACGGGGACGAGGGCGTCGCCAGGACCGAGGAGCTGCGGCCCGACGTGGTCCTGATGGACATCAAGATGCCGGGTACGGACGGCATAGAGGCGCTCCGCAGGCTCAGAGAGCTGGAGAACCCCGCGAAGGTGCTGATCGTCACCAGCTTCACCGAGCAGCGCACGGTCGTGCCCGCCCTGCGGGCGGGAGCATCGGGTTACGTGTACAAGGACGTGGACCCGGACGCACTGGCCGGCGCCATCCGCTCGGTCCACGCGGGACACGTCCTGCTCCAGCCCGAGGTCGCCGGGGCGCTCCTGGCCCAGGACGACACCGGCAACGGCACAGGGCGGGGGAGCACCCTGACCGAGCGGGAGCGCGAGGTGCTCGGGCTGATCGCCGACGGCCGCTCCAACCGGGAGATCGCCCGTGCGCTGGTCCTGTCGGAGAAGACCGTGAAGACGCACGTCTCGAACATCCTGATGAAGCTCGATCTCTCGGACAGGACCCAGGCCGCGCTGTGGGCGGTCCGGCACGGAGCGGCCGGCTGACGAGGACGCCTTTTTGCCGGGCGTGTTCGTCGGCACGTTCGTCGGACAAGCGGACGGTTCCACTCCAGTCCGAGATTCATACTGTCGGGTGTATGTCACCCGTACGGCGCATCCTTCGCCGCGGGACGGCGTTCTCCATGCGTGCTGCGGCGGTCGGCCGCAGCGACGCGAGGAGGATCCTGAAGTGAAGAACCTGAAGAAGGCCGCAGCCGTCACCATGATCGCGGGCGGAATCATCGCCGCCGGTGCCGGAGCCGCCTCCGCCACGGGCCATGGCGGCGCGGGTGCCCACGGCACGGCCGTCGGCTCCCCGGGCGTCGGCTCGGGCAACGTCATCCAGGTCCCCGTGCACGTCCCGGTGAACGTGGTCGGCAACACGGTCACCGTGGTGGGCCTGCTCAACCCGGCCTTCGGCAACCTCGGCCTGAACGGCTGACCGACGCCTCGCACCCACCGCCGGGCAGGCTCACCGAGCCTGCCCGGCGGACGGGTCCCGGCGGCCGCCGTCCCCGCTTGCTACTGTCCGCGCTCCTCCACGTACGCGTTGTACGCCGCGACCTGCGCCCGCCGGGCCACCCGCTCCACCGGCCGCAGCGCCTCGCCCCGGGCCGCGATCTCGGACGCGCTCACCGCCCCGCCGTGTCCGTTCTCATGGGCCACCGCCACCAGCAGCCCCACACGCTGAGCCAGCTCCAGCACCCGGACCGCCCGCGGCGGGTAGCCCGGAGCCAGCACCTCCCGCCCCCGCTCCGCCCGCGCCCGGTAGGCATCCACGGCGGCCTCCGCGACCGGGCCGGATCCAGCGACGTCCAGCCTCGACAACACCGCTGTCGCGTCCCGCAGCGCCTCGGCGAGCTCTCTTTCCGCCTCGCTCAGCGACGGCACATCGGCAGGCACTGCCTCCCGGACCGGCAGGCAGTGCCACACCACCTCGACATGCACATCCCCGGCCGGCCCCGCCTCGCTCACCTCCGGCACAAGCCCGTGCGGCGCCCCGGAGGTCACCACCGCCTCCTCCGCGTCCAGCGCACGGGCGTTGAAGTCCGGCGGCCCGCTGAGCCCCAGCGGATGCCCGGGCACAGGCAGCGCGACACGGAAACCGGTCGCACCGAGCCCCCTCAGCCGGCCGAGCGCCAGCGTGAGCCCGACGGGCCCCGCCTCGCCCGGCAGACCCTCGACGCGGTGCACCGCGTCCTCGCCGACGATCGCGAGCGCCGCGTCGTCCGGTGACACAAGTCCGGCCAAAAGCGCGTTTCCCCATGCGGCAAGCCGCCCTGAGCGTGGTTCCGAAAGCATGGGAACAGCCTAGGGAACAGCCCACGGGCCTGAGCACTCCTCGGGTGGCGTAGGTTTTCCCTGGGAGCTGTGCCCACTGGCACGCGACGATCTCGACACTGTATGGGGAGACAACGCGCCATGAGCGATGTACTGGAGCTGGTGGACGTATCCGTGGTCCGCGACGGACGCGCTCTGGTGGACGACGTCTCCTGGTCGGTCAAGGAGGGGGAGCGCTGGGTCATCCTCGGACCGAACGGTGCCGGCAAGACCACCCTCCTCAACATCGCCTCCAGCTACCTCTTCCCCAGCACCGGCACGGCCAAGATCCTCGGGGAGCGGCTCGGCGGGGTCGGCACCGACGTCTTCGAGCTCCGCCCCCGCATCGGCATCGCGGGCGTGGCCATGGCCGAAAAGCTCCCCAAGCGACAGACCGTGCTGCAGACGGTGCTCACCGCCGCTTACGGCATGACCGCCACCTGGCACGAGGACTACGAAGCCGTCGACGAGGAGCGCGCCCGCGCCTTCCTCGACCGCCTCGGCATGACCGACTTCCTGGAGCGCAGGTTCGGCACGCTCTCCGAGGGCGAGCGCAAGCGCACCCTCATCGCCCGCGCGATGATGACCGACCCCGAGCTGCTCCTCCTCGACGAGCCGGCCGCCGGACTCGACCTCGGCGGTCGCGAGGACCTGGTCCGCCGCCTCGGCAGGCTGGCCCGTGACCCGTACGCCCCCTCCATGGTCATGGTCACGCACCATGTCGAGGAGATCGCGCCCGGCTTCACCCACGTCCTGATGATCCGCCAGGGCAAGGTGCTGGCCGCCGGCCCCATGGAGACCGAGCTCAGCTCCCGGAACCTCTCCCTCTGCTTCGGCCTGCCGCTCGTCGTCGAGCACCGCGGCGACCGTTACACCGCCCACGGACTGCCCCTCGGCCAGTAGTCGCACCACAGCCAACCTTCTCTGCGCCCTGTCGGGGAAGGCACTCGCGGTCCTACGATGACCATGTGGACATCAACGCGTGGGTGTGGTGGCTGATCGGCGCGGTGGGACTGGGCATCCCCCTCGTTCTGACCGCGATGCCCGAATTCGGGATGTTCGCCGTCGGAGCGGTGGCTGCGGCGGTCGTGGCAGCCCTCGGCGGTGGCATCGTCGCCCAAGTCCTGGTCTTCGTCGTGGTCTCGGTGGCCCTGATCGCGGTCGTCCGCCCGATCGCGGCCAGACACCGTGCGAGCCGGCCCGCGCACGCCACCGGCATCGACGCCCTGAAAGGCCGTCAGGCCGTCGTCCTGGAACGGGTGGACGGCAGCGGCGGGCGCATCAAGCTCGCCGGCGAGGTCTGGTCCGCGCGCTCGCTCGACGACGACCAGGTCTTCGAACCCGGCAGGCAGGTCGATGTCGTGGACATCGACGGCGCGACGGCCGTCGTCATGTGAGCGAACTGGTCACACGGCAGGCCGCAGTCTGCCAAACTCGAAGTCGATCATCATGAGAACGAAACCGTCTTGACCGCTCGACCTCGATCACCGCGATCCGTCGGCAACCGAAGGGCACGAGGCACACGATGCAACCGATCATCATCGTCCTGATCATTCTGGTGGTGCTCGTCTTCATCGCCCTGATCAAGACGATCCAGGTCATCCCGCAGGCCAGTGCCGCCATCGTGGAGCGCTTCGGCCGCTACACCCGCACCCTCAACGCCGGGCTGAACATCGTCGTCCCGTTCATCGACTCGATCCGCAACAGGATCGACCTGCGCGAGCAGGTCGTTCCCTTCCCGCCCCAGCCGGTGATCACCCAGGACAACCTCGTCGTCAACATCGACACCGTCATCTACTACCAGGTGACCGACGCCCGTGCCGCGACGTACGAAGTCGCCAGCTACATCCAGGCGATCGAGCAGCTCACCGTCACCACGCTGAGGAACATCATCGGCGGCATGGACCTCGAGCGGACCCTGACCTCCCGCGAGGAGATCAACGCGGCACTGCGCGGAGTCCTCGACGAGGCCACCGGCAAGTGGGGCATCCGCGTCAACCGGGTCGAGCTGAAGGCCATCGAGCCGCCCACCTCCATCCAGGACTCGATGGAGAAGCAGATGCGCGCCGACCGTGACAAGCGTGCCGCGATCCTCACCGCCGAAGGCATCAGGCAGTCCGCGATCCTCACCGCGGAGGGCGAGAAGCAGTCCGCGATCCTGCGCGCCGAAGGTGAGGCCAAGGCATCCGCGCTGCGCGCCGAAGGCGAGTCCCAGGCCATTCGCACGGTCTTCGAGGCCATCCACGCGGGAGATCCGGACCAGAAGCTGCTCTCCTACCAGTACCTCCAGATGCTCCCGAAGATCGCCGAGGGCGACGCCAACAAGCTCTGGATCGTGCCCAGCGAGATCGGCGACGCGCTCAAGGGACTCAGCGGTGCCTTCGGTAACCTCGGCAGCGGCGCCCCCGGCTTCAGCACCGGTCCGGAACGCCGGGAGCAGCCCCCGGTCGAATGACCGGAGAACACCTTCGTGCATGATCGGTGAGGCCCCTCGACCTTGATGGCGGGGAGGCATCACTGACCATCGAAGGGGATGGCCTTGTCCATCTGGGAAATTCTCGCGGTCTTCGCGGCCGGGCTCGGCGCCGGCACGATCAACACCATCGTCGGATCGGGAACGCTGATCACGTTCCCGGTCCTGCTCGCCACCGGGCTGCCGCCGGTCACCGCGACCGTGTCCAACGCGCTCGGCCTGATCCCCGGCTCCATCAGCGGCGCCATCGGCTACCGCGAGGAACTCACCGGCCAGCGCCGCCGCATACTGAAGCTCAGCGTCGGCGCACTGATCGGCGGACTCACCGGGGCCACCCTCCTGCTGGCCCTGCCCTCCACCGCGTTCGAGACGATCGTCCCCGTCCTGGTGACCCTCGCACTGGTACTGGTCATCCTGCAGCCCCGCATCAGCAAGGCCGTCCAGCGCCGCCGCGACCGCACAGGCGCCGTCGCCCGCGCCGACGGCGGGCCCCTCCTGTTCACCGGCATCATGCTCGCCAGCGTCTACGGCGGCTACTTCACGGCGGCCCAGGGCATCATCTACCTCTCCCTGATGGGCATGCTGCTCGACGACACGATGCAGCGCCTCAACGCCGTCAAGAACGTCCTCGCCGCCGTCGTCAACAGTGTCGCCGCGGTCTTCTTCCTCTTCGTCGCGGACTTCGACTGGACGGCCGTCGTGCTCATCGCGGTGGGCTCCGCGATCGGCGGCCAGATAGGCGCAAGGGTCGGCCGCCGGCTCAGCCCGGGCTTCCTGCGCGCCCTGATCGTCGTCGTCGGCACAGCGGCGATCGTCCAGCTGCTGCTGCGCTGACGGACGGAGCCCGTCCCCCCAGGCACGGGGGACGGGCTCATACGTTCATACGGCGGCGGACGAGGCGCTCACGCCGCCGACTGTGCCAGCCACTCCGGCAGCGCCGACCTGCTGCCGACACCCAGCGCGAGCAGCATCGCGTCGGCCGGTGAGGGCACGAACGGCTGACGGAGCAGCGGCATGTTCGCCTGCTCCGGCGTCCGCGCCGCCTTGCGGTGGTTGTCCTCCGCGCACGAGGCAACGGTGTTCAGCCAGGTGTCCTGGCCCCCCTGGGCCCGCGGGACCACGTGGTCCACGGTGCTCGCCCGCCGCCCGCAGTACGCGCACCGGTGCTGGTCCCGTATGAGCACACCCCTTCTGGACCACGGAGCGTGTCTTCGGAACGGCACCCGTACGTACCGGCAGAGCCTGATCACCCGGGGCACCGGAATGTCCACGGCGGCACCACGCATACGGAGCCCGGGATGCGACTGCTCGACGACGGCCTTGTCCTGCAGGATCAGAACCACCGCACGGTTGAGAGTCACCGTCGACAGTGGCTCGAAGCTCGCGTTGAGTACAAGTGTTTCCCGCATCCTGCCCACCTCCCGTGTGCCGCCCGTCTGCCGGCGGGCCCGGATCAACTCTGTCCGGGCGAGCCGTGATGGACAACGCAATAAAAAGTGCCCTGCCCTGATCTCTCCAAGACCAGGGCAGGGCAAACAGGAGGCGAACCTTCAGCTTTCGGGGGCGGCGTACTCCCCGATCAGCTGGGCGCGGCCCAGTGTGTGGAACCGCAGGTTGAATCCGACCGCGGCGGGCGGGGTGTCGCTGTCGGGCCCGAGCTTCTCGGCGTCCACCGCGTACACCGTGAAGACGTAGCGGTGGTTCTCACCGGCAGGAGGCGCGGCACCGCCGAACTCCTTCGTCCCGTAGTCGTTGCGGGCCTGGACGGCGCCCTCGGGAAGCCCCTCGAACGCCCCGCTCCCCGCGCCGGCCGGCAGCTCGGTGACCGAGGCGGGGATGTCGAACACCACCCAGTGCCAGAACCCGCTGCCCGTCGGGGCATCCGGGTCGAAGCACGTCACGGCGAAGCTCTTCGTCTCCGCGGGGAAGCCCTCCCACCGCAGCTGCGGCGAGGTGTTCCCCGCCGCGAACACCTGTGCGTCCGCGAGGACGGCTCCCGGCGCGAGGTCCTTGCTCACCACTGTGAACGGAGGGACCTCGGGATGGAAGTCGTGCGGCAGCGGCGCCTTCTTCTGCTCGGTCACGTCAGCACCTCTCCTGATCGGCTGTGCGTTCTTCCCACCGACCCTAGAGGGTGCGTCAGAGCCAGTTGCGCTGGCCGCCGACCTGCGCGAGCCACTGGTTGAGGTACGCGGCCCAGTCCGTGCCCTGGAAGTCGTTGAGACCCACCTGGAAGGCGCGGTAGGAGTCGCTGCCCTCGCTGAAGAGCCCCGGCTTCTTGTCCATCTCCAGGATGACGTCCATCTCGCGGTCGTCCGCGACGAACGTCAGCTCCACCTGGTTGAGACCCCGGTACTGCTGCGGGGGGACGAACTCGATCTCCTGGTAGAACGGCAGACGCTGGCGGGTGCCCCGGATGTGGCCACGCTCCATGTCGGCACTGCGGAACCCGAAGCCCAGCTGCCCGAAGGCGTCCAGGATGGCCTGCTGCGCGGGCAGCGGGTGCACGTTGATCGGGTCCAGGTCACCGGAGTCCAGGGCGCGGGCGATCTCCAGCTCCGTCGTCACCCCGATGTTCATGCCGCGCAGCTGCTGCCCGGCGAACATGGTGATGGGCGTCTCCCAGGGGATCTCCAGCCCGAACGGCACGACGTGAACCCCGCCCGCCTGCACCCCGAAGGCACCGCCGAGACGGAGCTTGGTGAACTCGATGTCCTGCTTGGTCTCCTGGTCCGTGCCCTCGACCTCCACCCGCGCCTGCAGACCGACCGAGAGACCCTCGATCTGCTGGTCCACGGATCCGCCCTGGATCCGCACCTCACCCTGGACGACCCCGCCAGGGACGACGTTGAGTTCGGTGAGTTCGGTCTCGACCGAAGCACCGCCGGCACCCATGCTCGCGAGCAGCCGCTTGAAGCCCATATTTTCCTCCTTGGTCCTGTCCCCTACATACGCGCCACGACCGTAGCCGGTTCCCGTCGCACGATTCCCAGTACCCTCGGACGCCATGAACGAGGGCATGGACCGTACGCCGCTGACGCGCGACTTCTTCGACAGGCCGGTCCTGGAGGTGGCACCCGACCTCCTTGGCCGTGTACTCGTCCGGAGCGCCGACGAGGGCCTCATCGAGCTGCGGCTGACGGAAGTGGAGGCGTACGCGGGCGAGATCGATCCGGGCTCCCACGCCTTCCGTGGCCGGACGGCTCGCAACAGCGCGATGTTCGGGCCGCCGGGTCACTCGTACGTCTACTTCACGTACGGCATGTGGCACTGCCTCAATCTCGTGTGCGGCCCCGAGGGCAGGGCGAGTGGTGTCCTGCTCCGGGCCGGGGAGATCGGCACGGGAGCGGAGATGGCCCGCAAACGTCGATTCTCGGCCCGGCACGACAGAGAACTGGCCAAAGGCCCGGCACGTCTGGCCACAGCCCTCGACGTCGACCGGGCGCTGAACGGTGCCGATGTGGTGGCCGGCCCGGGGCGTCCTCTGTCCGTACTGCGAGGCTCACCCCCGCCTCCCGACCAGGTGCGTAGCGGTCCCCGCACGGGGGTGGGCGGCGACGGCTCCCACCAGCCCTGGCGCTTCTGGATCGACGGCGACCCCACAGTCAGCCCGTACCGCGCCCATGCGCCGCGCCGCCGGTCAACTTGACTCGCCCCTGCCGTTTCCCTAATGTAGTCCGAGCCGCTTGAACGGATGCAGTTGTTCTTGGCACGGTCCATCGGACCGGGCCGAAGCATCGTGAGAGGGCCAACCACTACCTACGATTCACCCCTGGCGGGTGCAATTTCGGCATGCCGGAATTCGCCCATCGACTCGATTATGAGTCGCCGAGGAAATCGGCTAATGTAGTGACCACGCCGAAAGGGAAACGCGAAAGCGAAGAACTGGAAAGCGCGGTAGTGATTCAACTGCCTAGCAGGATCCCGCTTCGGCCGGGAATCGGACGCGAAAGAGTCTGATAGAGTCGGAAACGCAAGAACGAAGGGAAGCGCCCGGAGGGCCCCGGTGAAAC
>NZ_JBIWKH010000021.1:0-138417 GCF_044765585.1 Streptomyces sp. NPDC102441 | reverse complement strand
CACCGCAGCCAGCCGGCTCGCGGCACCCAAACCCGTGAACTGGTGCGGAAAACGACTCACGTGGTGCCAGA
Organism: Streptomyces sp. NPDC102441; assembly: GCF_044765585.1. NCBI lineage: Bacteria > Bacillati > Actinomycetota > Actinomycetes > Kitasatosporales > Streptomycetaceae > Streptomyces > Streptomyces sp. NPDC102441. The sequence goes on along the minus strand of NZ_JBIWKH010000021.1, from coordinate 138,346 downwards.
GCAACTCACAACCAGATCACTAGGTAGGCCAGCGCACCGCCGCGGCCGTACTCGTGGTTGACGCGCATCGCCCGGGCCCGGCCCGGGGCCAGGGTCGGATGGCAGCGGCAGCGGGCCTGGACGGAGGTCTTCTCGTCGCTGGAGAGGACGTACTCATCCTCGCCCAGCGGGACACCCTCGAACGTGCGGGCGTAAAGGTCCAGGACACGTTGGGCCTTGGTGCGGAAGCCCGGGTCGCGGATGAAGATCCAGGACCGGTACTGCCAGGGCTTGAGCGCGTCCTCGCGCAGCCAGCGGCGCACCGTGGACGCGGAGACGGTATCGGTGATCCCGCGCGCGGTCAGCTCGGCGGCCAGCTCCGGGCAGGACCAGCGCGACAGCGACACGCCCGTCTCGGCGGGCAGCTGGCAGGCCAGTGCCTTGGCCTCGGCGACCTGAACGGGGGTGAAACGGGCGGGGCGCCCGGAGCGCCTGCCGTCGGACAGCGCCGGCAGCCCGCCGTGGGCGAACCGGCCGCGCCAGGTCCGGACCGTGTCCACGTGCAGGTGGGTCTCGGCTGCGATCCTGGCATTACCCCGGCCACGTGCCGCAAGGAGGACGACTGCGGCACGCTGCCGGGCTTGGTACGGAGTCTTGTGCCCGTAGGCCATCTTCTTCAGCCGGTGGCGCTCGGCGGCGGTCAGCACCACCGCCACGGCAGCGCGTATGGCCACGTACCTGCCCCCCGGATCCTGCGGCAGGCTGATCAGCCTGAATGATTTCGACTGTCCCCCGCTCTTCCTTCCACATCGTTGGATCTTCAGGAGGCAGGAAGAGCGGTAGTGACCGGCATGTTGACGGCCCGCCGACCGTCAGGTCGGCGGGCCGTCGTGATCGTTGAAGGTTCGTCGGCTCCCAGGAAGGCGGCCGGTGGGCTACGCGCGTGTCTCGTGTGTCACCGCTTCGGGGGCGCTCACGCGGCGGTCCGGACCTTGATCGCGTGGCTGAGGGCGGCCTGCTCGTCGTCGGGAAGGCGACGCTCGGCATGGAGCATGCGCAGAGCGGTGGTGATGCGTTCCTCGTCCTCGGCTGTGCCGAGGCTGCCCATGTACGGGGGCAGCAGCAGGCTCAGGGCTTCGAGGTCCGCGCGTGCGCAGAGCGTGGTGAGGAGTTCACCGACCGGGACTTCGTGGTGCTGCGGTGCGGGCCGGGCGGTGGCACGCAGTCCTGCGGCGATGCGGTAGCGGAGCCATTGCTGGTGGGGGCCGGCCGGGACGTCGTCGATGTGCTTGGCGGCGGACTCGAAGTGTTCGCGGGCCTGCTCGATCTGGCCCAGGTCCCGGTGGGCCCGGGCCATGTTGCCGTGAAGTGAGGCATAGAAGCCGCGGACACGCTCGTCGCCGACCTTGTCGGCCCGGTTCAGGCACTCCTGGTTCCAGCGCAGAGTCTCCTGCGGGGTCGGCTGGTGCCGGGCGAGGTAGTGCGCGGCGATGCAGGCGTCGTAGTCGTCCTCGGCCGCTTCCCGGGGCCTGAGGAACATCCGTGTCAGATCGTGCGCTAAGGGTTCGCCGGGCTGTTTGGTGCTTTGACCTGGGGTGATTGAGCGTCAGAGCCTTCGCGGGTCGTTGTTTTCGATCTTCGGAGAGTTGTTGTGGCGGTCGAGTTCCTGACGGATGAGCAGGCGGCCCGGTACGGGTCGTTCCATGAGGCGCCCTCGCGGGCGGAGCTGGAACGGTACTTCTTCCTGGACGATGCGGACCAGGAGGCGGTGCAGGCCAAGCGGCGGTCGCACAACCGGCTCGGGTACGCGGTCCAGCTCACGAGCGTGCGGTTCCTGGGCCGGTTCATGCCGGACCCGCGGCAGGTGCCGGCAGAGGTGGCGGAGTACCTGGCGGGGCAGTTGGAGATCGAGGACGCCTCGTGCCTGAAGCTGTACGGCGAGCGGGACGGTACGGCCCGTACGCACGCCGGGGAGATCCAGGAGGCCGGGGGCTGGCGGGACTTCGCCGAGGTCCGCGAGGAGCTGGCGGGGTGGCTGGACGCGCGGGCGTGGACGACGGGGGACGGGCCGAAGGCGTTGTTCGACGCGGCGGCGGGATGGCTCCGCGAGGGCCGGGTGCTGCTGCCGGGGGCGAGTCGTCTCGCCCGGCTGGTGGGCTCGGTGCGGGAGGCGGCGAACCAGCGGTTGTGGGACACGCTGTACGGGATGCTCGGGGTGGGGCAGCGGGCGGTGCTGGACTCGCTGCTGACGGTGCCTGCGGGTGAGCGGGTCTCGGAGCTGGACCGGCTGCGCCGGGGTCCGGTGCGGGTCTCAGGCCCGCAGATGAAGCGGGCGCTGGAGCGGGCGGAGGAGATCGCCGCGCTGGGGATGGGCGCCGTGGACGTGTCGGGGGTACCGCCCCGGCGCCTGGCGGAGCTGTCGCGGTACGGGGTGGACGGGAAGGCGTCGCTGCTGCGCCGTCACTCCGATGCCCGGCGGCTGGCGACGCTGCTGGCCACCACCGTGTATCTGACCTCGCGGGCGGTGGACGACGCGCTGGACCTGCTGGAGGTGCTGATCGCGACGAAGCTGCTGGCGAGGGCGGAGCGGGAGAGCGCGAAGGAGAAGCTGAAGACGCTGCCGCGTGTGGAGCGGGCGTCGGCGAAGTTGGCGACCGCGTTCCAGGTCGTGTTCGACACCACCTCGGAGCAGGTCGACACCGACACCGGGGAGATCACTCGGCCGAAGGTGGAGAGCCTGGACGCGATGTGGGCGGCGATCGAGCAGGTGGTGCCCCGTCACGAGCTGGCTGCGGCGATCGCCGCGCTGTTCGAGCTGACCCCGCCGCTGGACTCCGACGCGGATGAGGCGTGGCGGGCCATGCTGGTGGGCCGGTTCGGCACCGTGCGGCCGTTCCTGAAGCTGCTGATCACGGTGGTGGACTTCGACGCCACTCCGGAGGGCGAGCCGGTGCTGTCGGCTTTGTTGTCGCTGCCGGAGCTGATGGGCCGCAAGAAGGTCGGCCCGGCTGAGATCGACACCGGCCTGCTCACCGGCTCCTGGCGGCGTTTGGTCCTGTCCGCCCCGCACCTGGAGCCCGGGACGGTGGACTGGAAGGCGTACACGTTCTGCGTGCTGGAGCAGCTGCACCGGATGCTGCGCAGCAAGCAGGTCTTCGCGAAGAACTCCTCGAAGTGGGGTGACCCGCGGGCGAAGCTGCTGGCCGGTGAGGCGTGGCAGCAGGCCCGGCCCACCGTGCTCGCCTCGCTGAACCTGCCCGGCGAGGCCGGTGCCCACCTGGCGGCGAGGGCCGCGCTGCTGGACGGCACCTACCGGGAGGTCGCCGCCCGCGTCCCGGACAACGCGCAGATTGTCTTCGACGACGACGGCCGTCTGCACTTCGCCGCTCTGGAGCCGGAGCCCGAACCGGCCTCCCTGCTCGACCTGCGCGCGGCGGTGAACGCGATGCTGCCGCGTGTGGACCTGCCGGAGGTGCTGCTGGAGGTGATGTCCTGGACCGGCGCCGACCAGGCGTTCACCTCGGTCACCGGCGGCGAGGCCCGGCTGAAGGACCTGAACGTCACGATCGCCGGGCTGCTGGTCGCCCACGGCTGCAACGTCGGCTACACCCCGGTGATGGGCGGCGCGGACGCGCTGAAGTACGGCAGGTTGTCCCACGTGGACCAGACGTACCTGCGGCTGGCGACCTACCGGGCGGCGAACGCGGCGCTCATCGAGTACCAGGCGTCCATCCCGCTGGCCCAGGCGTGGGGCGGGGGCCTGGTGGCCTCGGTGGACGGGATGCGGTTCGTCGTCCCCGTACCCAGCGTGTATGCGCGGCCGAACCCGAAGTACTTCGGCCGCCGGGGCGGCGCCACGTGGCTGAACATGATCAACGACCAGGCGGCCGGGCTGGGCGGGAAGGTCGTGGCCGGCACCCCGCGCGACTCGCTGTACGTGTTGGACGTCCTCTACGACCGCGACGGCGGCAAGCGTCCGGAGATGATCGTCACCGACACCGCCTCTTACAGCGACATCGTGTTCGGGCTGCTGACCCTGGCAGGGTTCGCCTACGCTCCGCAGCTCGCGGACCTGCCGGACCAGAAGATGTGGCGCATCGACCGGACGGCCGACTACGGGGCCTTCCAGGACGCTGCCCGCGGCCGGGTCGACCTGGCCCGCATCGAGCGGCACTGGGAGGACAGCCTGCGGATCATCGGCTCCATCCACACCGGAGCCGTCCGCGCCTACGACGTCATCCGGATGCTCTCCCGGGACGGACGGCCCACTCCGCTGGGCGATGCGATCGCGCACTACGGGCGGATTGCGAAGACCCTGCACATCCTGCGTCTGGCCGACGAGCCCGGCTACCGGCGGCAGATCAAGGTGCAGGCCAACCTCCAGGAAGGCCGCCACGCTCTCGCGCGGAAGATCTTCCACGGGCGGGCCGGGCAGCTCTACCAGCGCTATCAGGAGGGCATGGAGGACCAGATCGGCGCGCTCGGCCTGGTCCTCAACGCGATGGTCTTGTTCACCACGCGGTACATGGACGCCGCCGTGAACCAACTGCGCGCCGACGGCTTCGACGTCCGCGACGAGGACGTCGCCCGCCTCTCCCCGTTCGTACGCCACCACATCAACGTGCTGGGCCGGTACTCCTTCCAGCTCCCCGACCTCCCCGGCGGGCTGAGGCCCCTGCGCGACAAGCACGCCACCGACGACGAGTAACAGCCCCCGCCCCGGCACCGGGGCGGGGATCACTCTCCCTCGGCGCGCGAGACCCTCACCACGGCGAAGTGGGCGTGGGCGTCGAGGCCGCTCTGCGCGGTCCGGCTGCCCGGGCCCTTCGCGCCGGCGGACGGCACCCGCGAGGCTGCGGCCGGGTCCAGTGCTGCTGGTGGAGCCATCAGCAGGATCTCCAGCGGCAGGGAGACCGTCGTGCGTGATGTGCCCGTGCGGCAGAAATGCGGGTTCAGTTCAGTTCCAGCACGCCCACCGTTTGGTCTCCGCTGGTCTCTCCCGTTGGGCGCAAGCCGAGTGCCAGATAGAAACCCGCTGGGCCATCCGCTCCGGGATGCCAGGTGGTCGTCAGCCGCGTGCCTCCTCGGCGCCGGATCTCGTTGGCAACGGACTGCACCGCGAAGCGTCCGAAGCCTCGGCCCTGCTTTCCGTCAGCGATGTTGAGACGCCAGAGTCCGGAGCGGAAGTCAGTGCCCTTGCCTGTCCAGTCGATGTCGAAGAAGGCCATGAGGAACCCGACGACTTCGTCGCCGTCGCAGATGAGCCGGGGCCATGCGATGCCGGGGTGGACGTATGCCTCGGCGAGTGACTTCACCACGGGTGCCACTAGGTGTTCCTGGTCGGGGCGGACTCTCAGGTCGATAGCGCTCTCGAAGTTGTCAGGAGTGATCTCTTGCAGGTGCAGTGATATTGGCATGTCCGCACTCTAAGTAGGTGCTGCAAGTGATTTTCCGGAGCGTGTTGGCCATGATCAGCCGACAGACCGGCACTTCTTGGCCCAGTCGTCGGTGGGTGGGCTCTTTCGGGTCCTCCCGGGGCTGTGCTGTTGGTCAGCGGCGCGTGCTGCTGGGTGCGAGCAGGCTGGTCAGCTCGGAGATCGCCTCGGGGGACGGCTTGAAGTAGCGGCGGACGTTCTCCGGCTTCTTGTGCCGGGACTTCGCCATCAGCATCAGCAGGGAGGCGCCCTGTACGCCGAGTTCGGTCAGCCCGGAGTGGCGGTACTCGTGCAGGTCCCAGCCGGTCCCCGGCCCATGGACGGCTGTGTGCTCATCGAGGAGGGCGCGGGCCTGGCCGTAGGAGAGGCGGGCCAGGCCGGTGTCCGGGCACACGTCGCGCGGGCTGACGACTTTCCCCGGGCCGGGTTGGCGGTGGGTGACGAAGACCGGGCCCCGGGTGCGGCCCTTGAGCAGGCGGGGCAGAAGCCGGGCGGTGCCCGCGTCCCAGTAGACCGTCTCCAGCACGAAGTCCTCCCGGGCCTGCCCCCGCCGGCGAGCCTTGCTCCGGGCGCCCTTGGCCTTCACTGGGCAGCGGCGGGCGGCGAGGTCCAGGTCCTCGATGTTGACGCCCAGGATCTCCTCCGCGCGGGCGCAGGTCTCGTAGAGCATCCGCCACAGCGTCTTTTCCCGCAGGTGGACCTCGCGGCGGGCGATGAGCCGGTCCACGGCCATCTTCGAGCGGGCCGGGGTCTCGGAGTCCGGCACCGCCAGCCGCTTCGTCCAGGCCGGAACGGACGGACTGTCGTAGCCGTACTCCGCGCACCAGCCCAGCCACGAGAGCACCGCGGCCCGGCGGGCGTTCCAGGTGTTGACCGCCGCGGTGCCCCACAGCAGTTCCAGGGCCTCGCCGATCTCGCCGTCCGCGACCGACCCCAGCGGGCGGGCCTCCCCGATCCGCTCGGCGGTCTTGCCGACCCCGGTCGAGTAGCTGCGGACGGTGTTCGGGTTGCGGAGCGAGTCGAGGAAGGCGTCGGCGGCCGCGCGGACGGTCAACGTCTTCCCGGCCGGCAGTTGCACGACGGTGGGCACCGCTTCCCCCTTGCCACGGATAACAGGGCCGCTTCACGTACGGCCCGGCAGACGTCACCGCAGGTGACGAATCAGGCTCCCGCAGATAATAGAGCGTTATCCGTGGAACAACTTCCGATCGGTCCCACGACCGACGCCCCGTCAGCCGCCCACCAGGGCCGACGAACGCTAAGCGCACGATCTGACACGGATGTTCCTCAGGCCCCTTCCCACGCTTGAAGGAACAGGTCCCGTGCCCGGGCATCTCGTCCTTCGGCCTCGGCCTGCATACCCTGCGCGCACAGCTGCACGACGATGTTCCCGGGGTCGGTCACGGTTCTCCTGAACTGATGGGGATGCGGTGTTGGGGAAGAATCAGCTGGAGGTGCTGAGGGCGACGGGCATGATCAGCGTGGTGAAGCTGCCCTGGTCCGCGGAACGCACCACGACAGGCCGATCCACGGCGGAGATCTCCAGCAGAACGTCGGGCCCGACACTGGCCTCCAGAGCGGAAGCCAGGACTGCGGGATCGAAACCGATCCGCTGGGGCAGGTCTTCATGGCAGACCGCAGGCAGGATGGCGGCGTCTGAGTGATCGGCAAGAGAGATGGTCATCGCGTCGCCTGCGAAGCTCAGAGCGATGCGGGCACCGTCGCCGTGGCTGTTGACCGCGTCGCGAAGGGCCAGGCGATCCACGATCACGCGGCATTCGGGCGGGGCCAGAGCCGAGAGCATCTCGCGGTAGGCAGGGAACAGGCCATCGGTCATCACCAGGGAACGGGACTCTGACGGACTGCGTACTCGGACGCCGTCCGGTCCGACCTGCATGGTGACCTCGTGGACTCGCGCCGCCCATTGCCCGAACTCGATCAAGTCAGCCGCGTGCACCAGCAGGCGGCAGGGCCCTCCATCGAGCGCCGCCGGCCTCAGGACACGCACCGACAGGCGATAGCGATCGGTAGCCACCAGACGAACCTCGCCGTCATCGATCTCGATGAGGACGCAGCCCAGCGCGGAGAGTTCCACGTCGGAGGCGGCGGCCGACACCACCTGGCGTACTGCACTGGCCAACTCCACGCCGCCGATTCGCACTTCCGTCGCACTGCCGGCAGCCGAGAGGGAACGTAGAACCACGGCGATGGCGTCCTCGGCCGTCTGCGTCTGGTCCCGCATCCTCTCCAAATGCCGCTCCAGCACCTCGCAGCCCTCGTGCTCGGGCCCGTCGAGCACCACGGTGACCTCAGCCAGCGGCAGTCCCGCTTCCCGCAGACTGCGCAGGAGAGCGGCACGGGCCTCCTGAGCAGGACTGTAGAAGCGGTATCCCGTCGCCCCGTCAACCCACGCCGGCCGCAGAACTCGGCAGTCGTCGTAGAAACGCAGGGCGCTCGGAGCGATCCCGACCCGCCGCGCGAAGGCGCTGATGCTCAGTAGTTCCGTGGTGCCGTCCATGGCCCCGATTGTCGACGTTCATCCAACTTGAAGGTCAACTCGCCCTTCGGCCGGGTTCCACGCCACCACCTGGCACGGGAGCTCCCTCAACGTCAACCCCCGAAGGACTTCGAGAGCCGACCACTTAAGATCGCGCACAGAGCAGCTTCGAACAGCTGACCACGTTCCATGATTCCACTTACGGAAGCTGCCTCTGGCACAGTGTCCGGCGACTGTCTCGTTAACACCCACCTATAATTTCCCTTGTACGTGGCTGCTTCGCTGGGAGGGATCATGAGGAAAGTGGGGGATGGACGTCCACTGCTCCTGCTCAATGTGGACGGCCCTCTGAATCCGTACGCCGCCCCACCGCACAAGCGGCCGGCCGGCTACAGCACGCACCGCATGCGCCCGACCGGGCGGAAGAACGAGGCGAACGACTGGATCGGAGGGCACCTCGGTCTGCCCACCCTTCCCTTCGTCGACTGGCCTTCCATGACCCCGCATAGCAATGCCCGACTGCACTGGAAGACACGGGCGTTGGCCGCATACGCCGAGGGCCGCCCGTTCGCATGGGTGGACGACGAGCTGGGCCCGGAGGGCCGTGAGTGGGTCCAGAGGAATCACGACGCTCCGGCGCTTCTGCACTGGGTGAGCCCCCGTCTGGGCCTCCTGTCGGAGGACTTCCGCGCACTGTCCGAGTGGGCAGCAGAGCTGGAACAGGCGGCGTGATGGAGCACGAGGCCGACATGGAGGTGGTGGACGCGGAGCTGGTGGACGACGGCCACCTCCCCGCCGCCATCCAGCCGCGGCCGCTGGCCAGCCCGGTGGTCGACCGGCACACCATTCTCTACCCGGGCCAGGGGCTCCCCACCGAGTCCGACCAGCCGACGTACACCGAGCGGGACCTGTACGTCTCCGAGCAGACCGCCGAGCGGCTGGAGAACCAGTCCGCACCGAAGAACACCAGCGCCAACTACTTCTCCCAGCGCAACAAGTTCGCCGCCTGGTGCGCCGACGAGAGCCGTGTCGCCCGGCCGTGCACCAGCGCCACCTACGTCGAGTACGTCGCCCACCTCATCGAGCTGGGGCGCTCCCCGAACGCCATCAACGCCGCCATGTCCGCAATCCGCACCTGGATGCCCGAGGACCAGAAGCCCGGCACCAAACAGGCCCGGGGCATGCTAAACGAGTACAAGAAGACATGGGCCAAGCGCACCGCGGTTCGTAAGGCGCCCCCGATCACGGACGAACTGCTGCGAGCCATGGTCGCCACGTGCGACCTGCGGACCATCGCCGGGCGCCGCGACCGGTGCATGCTCCTCCTCGGCCGAGGCGCCCTCAACCGCAGGATCGAGCTCGCCGACCTGTCCATCGCCGACGTCGCGGTCGACGACGACTTCGTCACCCTGCACATCCGATCCTCCAAGACCGACCAGGAAGCCAAGGGCGAGCACACCGACATCCCTGCCGACGACGACCCCCTCCTCGACCCCGTGGCGGCCGTACGGGACTGGCTCACCGCCCTCCACCACCTCGGAGTCCGCGAAGGCGCGTTCTTCCGGGCCCTCACCTCCCGCGGCACCCTCCAGAACCGGGCCGTCGCGAAGGAACGCGGGGACTACGTCACCGGGGACGCCATCAACGACTGGGTCCGCGGCCGTGCCCACAAAGCCGGCGCGAGGAACTGGCAGCAAATCACCGCCCACGGGCTACGCCGCGGCGGGGCACAAGCCATCGCGGAGGCCGGTGGGGACCCGACGAAGCAGGGCCGGTGGAAGCCGGGCTCGGCGGTCGTGAAGCGGGAGTACCTGGACCGCGCGCAGTCCAGAGCGGAGAATCCGTGGCTCAGGGTGCAGGCCAAGCGTCGTGGGGAACCAGCGTGACACCCGTGGCAAGCAGCGTATTGGAGGAGGCGCACGCTCCCGTCCCTGTCCAGGAAGCGCAGGCCTGAGCCCTCCAGAACGGGAATGCGGCGCGCGTCAGGTGAGACTTTGATCGGTACTTGGCCGCGTTGATTTGCCTCGATCAGCGCAGAGCGTACCCATCGGCCGTCCTCCGTCAGCGCTGCAACGCGTGAACGGCGGTCGGCGGGGTCGGCGGAACGTTCGACGAGTCCCCGGCCGGTGAGCTGATTCATGACGAAGCTGAGGTTGGGCGCGTTGCAGTACAGCCGGCCTGCCAGTTCCTTCATCGAGGGCGGCGCCTCGTAGACCCCGGCTGCCCGCGCGGCACCACGTACACGATCAACGACGCCCAGCAGGTCACCGCGAAGAACGGCTCGACGGCGAACTGGTCCTACGACAAGATCGGCAACGAGACCGCCGGCGCCTCGACCCCCGCGGGCACCAGGACCGGAGAGAAGTGGTCCGACTACTCCCAGATGACCTCGGTCACCGTCGCCGGGAAGACATACGCCGGGCAGTACGGCTCCACCGACCAGTCCGAGCGGATCAAGCTCGGTGACACGTTCTTCCACAACGGCCCGATCGGCCTGGCCGGCACGTCGACCGCCGGAGTGGACACGGGATTCAACCGGGAACCCGGGGGCACCCTGAACTCCATGACCCGCGGGGGGAAGAACTACTACTACCTGACCGACGCACTCGGCAGTGTCGTCGCCCTGGCCGACGAGTGGCTTCGTGCATCTCAAGGAACAGCGATTGTCGACCGGTTCCGGAGTCAGTTGTCGATCAGCTGGCTCGTGAATGTCGAAGAGAAAGGACGGCAGTGCCGTGGCAGGCCACCACGCCGGCTCGGCCCTACGGCCGTCGCCGCGGCTCAGGATTTCCTCTGACACGCGATCGGTCGGACACCCCTCCTCGGCGATGCCAGCTGGCTCCGTCGGCGGTCTCGTCGACGAGGAAGCCGTGATTCGGAGACAGCCCGCCGCGGCGCTCGTAGGATGCCTGGATGCCTAAGCCGATACGGATGAGCCGCCGCGCGTGGGGTGCCGCGTGGGCGGTGCTGTGCGCGGCTTGCCTCGCCGCCACCGCCAAACTGAACACCTCCTCGGCACCAGACCCGCAGCCCGAGAAGTCCGTCAGTGCCGCGTGCGCCGAACGCATCGCGGACATCGAGACGCAGCTGGCCAAAGCCAAGCAGGAAGGCAAGGGAGACGGAGTGCTGGTCTTTTCACAAGTCCAGGTCGGCACCGAGGACGATTGCCGTGACGATCTCCGTAACCACTTCCGTGGTGATCAGTGAGCCGCGGTACCTGGCTCGCCGTGATGGCAGGGCTAACCGTCGTCGCTGCCGGGGCGACCATTGCCGTGGGCGCCACGTCGGAACCGAAGCCGCGGCCCACGCCGCCGCGGGTGTACTCCTCCTGCCTGGTGGCCGACACCAAGCCGGTGTCGGCGGACGACGACCCGTGCGACGGCCGCTGAAGAACGTCCGAGCGACCGTCCGCCGCATGGCAGAGCACCCAAACCCAAGCCGGCCTCTTGGCCGACGGCGCCACCACAAGAACCGTGGACATCGGGGTCCACCCCGATGAGGGGGACCCTGTTCGTCGAGGGTGGGGAGATCTAACTGGCCACCGACAGCCCTGGCAAGAGACCTGGTGCCTCCCAAACTCATCAACACCACTCGCCCGTGGAACGGGGTGCCTCCCAAGACCATCGACAAGCGACGTCAGAACTGCTCGATAAGGCCAGACGAGACCGGCGCGAAGGTCAACAGCTACGGCTACAGCCCCCGAGGCGTCTCCCGCAGCACCACCAGCGAGACGGTGCCCCAGCCCTACCGGTTCGCCAGCGGCTACCAGGACCCCACCGGCCTCTACCACTTCGCCGCCCGCTACTACGATCCCAACATCGGCCGCTTCACCAACCCCGACCCCTCCGGCCAGGAAGAGAACCCCTACCTCTACGCATCTGGCGACCCCGTCAACAACATCGCCCCCACTGGTCTCTTCGACTGGAAAAGTGTTGCAGTCACTGCTGGAGCAGCGGTGGGCATCGGCGCAGCGGCGCTCGTCGTGGGCGCGGCATGCGGGGCGACCGCCGGGGCAGCGTGTGTCGCCGCCGGAGCGGTAACAGCTGGGCTATGGGGTGGGGCCGCTGCAGGTGGCACAGCAGCAGCCATTGGCGCTGACACGGAATCAGCCACACTGGGAGGTGTGGCAAACGGCCTCATCAGCCCGTATCTGCCCATATTCCGTGGGGCCGGAAGCTGACAAATGGAGACTGCCTGGTGCCGCCCCCCAGGGGCGGCACCAGCGCTCAGGGAGAAGAATGAAACCGACGAAAGTTGTAGGAGCGGTCGGATCAGTCCTCCTGCTCATGGCCCTCACACTCGTCTTCATGTACCCCTGGCAAGCAGGCTGGAAAGCTGCGCACGCGTGGCTTTGGATGCTTTGTGTTGGTGTGGCGGTCGTAGCTATCTCATCGACACTCACCTATGTCAGAAAACGCCGAAAGTCCGCACGCCGATCGACGCCTTAACCTCGCGCTTTCATGAAGCGGGCCGTCCGACGGGTGGTCAGGTAAGCGAAAAGTGCCTCTGACCAGCAAGAATGAAGATTGTCGAGGTCCTTGTTCCTGCTCCAGCCGGAGGCACTTCTCAGGTGAAGAAGAGTATCGGGTCGTACCCGCGTGTCCGCATCGAGGGCGGTGGCCGGGCGGTGGTCTCGCAGGCCGGGGGCGTACTGCTCTGGTCGAGACCGTCCGCAAGGCAGGCTTGGACACCGCGATATCAGCGACGCTGGCGCCGTGGCGGAAGGCTCGGGCGGTGCACGATCCGGGCAAGATCCTGCTGGACGTGGCTCTGGCGGTCGCGCTGGGCGGGGATTGCCTCGCGGATGTCGCCATGCTGCGGGCCGAGCCGGCTGTGTTCGGGCCGGTGGCCTCCGACCCGACGGTCTCCCGCCTCATCGACACCCTCGCGGCCTCCGTGGAGAAGGCCCTGCGGGCCATCCGTGCCGCGCGGGCTGAAGTCCGCCAGCAGGTCTGGCGGTTGGCCGACCGGAAAGCGCCTGATGCGGGCGGGACGGTGACCGTGGACCTCGACGGGGTGCTGGTGCTCGCGCACTCGGACAAGGAAGATGCCGCACCCACGTGGAAGCGGACCTACGGTCACCACCCGCTGATGGGGTTCGTCGACCACGGACCGGGCGGCACCGGTGAACCGGTCGCGGCCCTGCTCAGGCCGGGCAACGCAGGCTCGAACACGGCGGCCGACCACATCACCGCCACCCAACTTGCCCTGGCCCAGCTGCCGAAGAAGTACCGGAGCGGACGCCGGACCCTGATCCGCACCGACTCCGCGGGCGGCACCCACGACTTCGTCGCCTGGCTCGCCCAGCGAGGACGGTGGCTGTCCTACTCGGTCGGCATGACGGTCACCGAGCAGGTCCACCAGCACGTGCTGAAGGTTCCGGCATCGGCCTGGACGCCGGCCGTCGAAACCGGCGGCGAGATCCGCGACGGCGCCTGGGTCGCCGAACTCACCGGCGACGTCCAGGACTGAATCGCCCCGCGTTTGATGGAGACATCGAAGACCCGGAAGGATTGGATCATGCCTGCTCCCCGTAAATACCCCGATGAACTGCGTGAGCGTGCGACGCGTCTGGCGATCGAGGCCCGCAAGGACCCGGTCGGCCGGGCCGGCGCGATCAAGCGCATCGCCGACCAGCTCGATGTCCACCCCGAGGCCCTGCGGGGTGGGTCAAGCGGGCCGAGACCGACGAGGGACTCGTGCCCGGGATCACCAGTGCCGAGGCCGTCCGGATCGCCGAGCTGGAGCGGGAGGTGAAGGAACTGCGGCGGGCGAACGCGATATTGAAGTCCGCCTCGGCTTTCTTCGCGGCGGAGCTGGACCGTCCACTGCGATGAAGGTCGCCTACATCGACCATCGGCGGACCGTCATGAAACTTCGAGGCTAAGATGACATCTTCAGCAAAAGAACCCATACGGAATGAGGAGGTTACAGCCGTCGCCCCAGCCGCCTCCGACTCTTCTGGGGAACCGCCGGACGTAGTAGCAGAGGGTCGCGGCGTGCGAAAGCTACGAGATCAGGCTTATCCATAATGACTGAGAGTAGCGGGCCGCGGAGAGTCTCCTTGGTGAGATCGCAGCCGACGTGCCCGGTGACGACTTCTAGGCACGCTGCCACAGGATCTAAACCGGTAGAGGTGAGCGCGTGGACCTTACTGGAGAATTCGTGCGAGCTGCGTCCCGAGACGCTGGGCGGGTATCCAGGCTCAAACGATTCGAGAAGTTCGCAATTCGCCACGTAATGGAACCCCGTCAACGCCTTTGCCGTGCGAAATATGACAATAGCTTCCGCATTCGTCGACAGTTCGCGCATAATTCCTTCATTGGACCCGAGTAGATATTCAAACTCTAGGCAAAATGTCCAGTCTCCGAGTGAACCTGCCCGCAAAACAGTAGTGGTGGCGTTAGTGACGTAAGCGCCAGGAGCGTCAGCCGTCAGCCAGCGGGCCTCTCCCGCATCGGCTCCATATATGTTGATTACTTCTTCTGGGGACTTGCCCAAGGATAGGGTCATGCAGAAGTTATTGGATTTATCCAGCTCGTGTGAAGTGAAAATTTTACTCACGGCTTTCTTTTCACTTATGGGCGTATCTTGCAATTTTCATCGCGAATGCGGCCTCGTTCATTCGCGGCAATGGCGAGGGCTGCCGTGAACGAACGAGGCCAGTATGTAACTACGACTATAGGTCGGGTACCTTGACGTAGAAGCGCTCACCGTCGATTAGGCGCTGAGTTGTTGTGAGAGTGGCGTATTGAAGGCCGCGCGCGGCCCCCGCAACCGGTTCCACCACGACCCGACCGCGCCCGGCCGCGAGGTCCTTCTGTACGAGGCCGCAGCCCAGACCCTGATGACGGCCCACGTGAAGGTGCTCGTCGTGAACACCGGGGAGGCCACCCCATCGGAGGTCGCTGCCGCAATCGCCGACGCGATCCCCGATTCGCCGATAGCGCGATCTCTGCTCTGCCCTGGCTCGCCCCCCAAGCGGTTGCTGCTGTCCGAGACATCACCGTGGCCCACCTGGGCGCGTCGCGAAGCTTCCGGCCCCGATGACCTGGCGCTGCCGTCTTCGACCACCTGCCGAGGCGGCCGAGGATATCGTGCATACAACGGCGACCGGGTCGCCTACGAGGCAGCGAACGCTGAGCTGATGCGCCGCGCCGATCGCCTCGTCGCGGCGTGGGACGGCACGTTCTTCGGACAAGGGCGGCATGGAGCGGGGACGAGGACCGTCCCCGCGGGCGCGAAGAGCACAGGTGCCGGGCGGCGGACGCCATGATGACAGGGGGCCATCCCCGCGGGTGCGGGGAGCCCGTCATCGTGGGTGGGCGTGCAGCACGGAGGAGACATCCCCGCGAGCGGGGGGCACAAGACATGAGTCGTCTCGATGAAAACAACGTCGGGACCATCCCTGCGGGCGCGGGGAGCACTTGGTCAGGATGCCGGCGGCGGTGGTGGGGTCGGGACCATCCCTGCGGGCGCGGGGAGCACTCTTGCTGAACTGCGAGTTTGTCATCCGCGATAGCCATTCCGCACCACTTTCACCAACCCCGAAAAAACATCCTTTCAATTTATATGACTACAAATCACCCCTCCCATGGTCCCTGAGCAGTGGACGAGCCTGGTGGGTTGGTGCAGCCGCCGGGGACGGTGCGGCGACTCCCGAGCGTGGAGCAACAGCCGCTGCGCGAGGACTTGGAGCACGTAGGCGGCCAAGGGAGTCTGGGCCGTGGACTCGACCCGCGCGGAGAAGGACGGACTGCGATGCCGCCCGCTCGTCGAGACGATCGCCGACACCTGGGCATGGCTCCAGGCCGACGGCCGCCCCGTGCACCACCCGCGGTGGGCAGAACACGGGGTCGACCCCGAAAAGGAAGCGAAGATCCTCGCCGCCCTTGCCTGATCAGCCCTCCAGCACGGCCACAGAGCCATTGCCGAGCTGGTGCTGCGTGCTTCGGGTGAAGTGCTCCAGCCGCTCGCCGACCTCGGTGGCGAGCGCTGCCTCACGGAAGCGTGAGTCCGTCAACGAACGGCGGACCTGCTTGGCGCGGGACAGAAGGCCCGTCGCCCGTTGCTCGCTCGGAACTTCCCAGACGTGGGTCAGGGCATGGGCCGCCCCGTCGAGGTCGCCGCGCATCAGCCGGGCTGCCGCCAGGTCGGCGCCCCACCCCGCCACCCTGGTGCAGCGAGCTTCAGCGTTGTCCAAGCCTCGATGAACAACGCCCTCGCGCAGCGGGGCAGTGGTCCTACGCCGCCTTGAGTGTGGCGACCTGGCGGGCGCGTTCTTCCAGCTCCTGGACTCCTGGGACGCGACGGTAGGCGGGAAGGGCCTTGAGCATGGTCTTCAAGTGCTCGTCCCCGCGGGCGGACGAGATGGTCACGTGCTCGTCGAGGAAGGTTCCCCAGGTCTGGCAGGCGGCTTCGATATGGCGCATACGGAACTGTCGCTCGGCGATCACGCCCGTGCAGTGGAGGCGCCCTTGCCGCTCCAACGGGGAGCGAACAGCGTTTGACCGGCGCAGGGAAGCGATCGAGGCTTCGTGGTCGCCCAGGTGCCAATGCACGTGAGCCTCGTGGAAGAAGTAGGCGGCCTGGTCGTATCCGCCGACGGCGTCGCGCCGGTCGTCGGCGCGTGACAGTGCGCTCTCCGCCTCCTTGAGCCAGCCCAGGGCGGTGTGGCGAGCGTCGGTCATCGATGCGGCTGCGGCTTGCTGCCCGCGCAGGAAGGCCACCAGGCGCGGGCCGGCGGAGGGGGCTGCCTCGGCGGCGGCTTCGGCCAGTTCCAGGCCCTTCTTGCCGTGGCCCAGGTGCGTTGCCTGCAGGCTCATCCCGCGCAGGGTGCGGCAGTAGGTGATGTGGTCCCCGGCGGCGCCGGCGAGGTCGAGGGCACGGAGGTAGTACTTCTGCCCCAGGCCTTGCTGGTCCTCGTACATGGCCATCCAGCCCGTGAGGTACACGAAGTCGGCGACGGCGGCCCGCATGTCGCGGGTGACCTCTTCCGTTCCGCTTGCCCGGAGGTAGGGCCCGGCCGTGTTGACGAGGAAAGCCGCGGCCATCGGGCGGGCGTGCCCGGCCCCGACCTGGTCCAGGATGTCGGCGACCTTGTCGGTCATGGTGCGGACGGTCTCCACGTCGGACCGGCCCACGTGCACCGTCCGCCCGGCCGATGCCGCCTCCAGCCGCCCTGTCAGGTCCTCGTACCGTGGCACGGCCAGTACCGCGGCGTACATTCCGGTCTTCAGCACCCCTCGGCGTGTGGGGCCCATGTCTGCCCTGCTCAGGTCGATCACTCCTGCCACCATGTCGTGCTTCGCGGCCGGCTTCTCCTCGCTCGGCAAGCCGATCTCCGCGCACGTTACGGGCCGTCCGAGCAGCCGAGAGAGCGCTTCGGTCAGGGCAGGGCGCGCTTCGGGCTTCGGCACGGATCCGGCGAGCCAGTGCGACACGCTGGTCTTGTCGTAATGCAGGCGGACGCCGAGTTCGCGGCCTGCGGCGTTCACCCGGCGTGCGAGCTGCGCATTTCCGATACCCCCTGACTGCATCAGGGCCGCAAGGGCTGTATTCGCTGTTCGCAGGCGACGTGCCATCGATGACCCCCTGGTGCGTTCAACCAGTTCAACCGTGCCTCCACTCTGCTCCCTTGCCCACTGGCACGTCGGGGAGTTGAGTGACTACCGGCCGTTCGATGGAGGCTCCCGAGCCGCCTCCGCGTCGCATCGCCCTCTCGGATTCGCCCTCCAAGGTTCTGACCACCAGCGCCACAGCAGTCTCCGTCGAGTCATGGGGGCCTATGCGCTTCCCGTTGCTCCGGCGGCACGGCAGGATTCTGCGCATGAGGATTCTGGTCATGGGTGGAACATGGTTCCTGGGCAAGCAGATCGTGCAGCAGGCGCTGGCCCGCGGCTGGGACGTGACGACGTTCAACCGCGGCCGTTCCGGGGCGGATGCCCCTGGGGTCCAGGCCGTCCGGGGCGACCGCACCGTGGCCGGCGACCTGTCCCGCCTCGCGTCCTCGGGACCTTGGGACGCAGTGGTGGATACGTCGAGCTCGGACATGCCGCCGCGCGATGTCCTTCTGGCCGTGCGCGCGCTTCGGGAGATGGCCGACCGATGGGTGCATGTCTCCACGGTGTCCGTCTACGAAGGGTGGCCGCACCAGCCGCTCACCGAGGCATCGCCCGTCCTGGACTGCCCGCCTGATGCTGACGCGTCGTTCGGCTGGACAGGAGCGGACGGTTCACCCACCGCCTACGGATTCCAGAAGGCAGGTGCGGAGCGCGCTGTGGAGGAGTCCTTCAGGGACAGGTCCGTGTTCCTGCGCCCGGGAGTCATCCTTGGTCCGGAAGAGTACGTCGGACGGCTTCCGTGGTGGCTGACCCGCACGGCGATGGGCGGTCGGGTCCTTGCACCGGCTCCCGCCGACCGGCACATCCAGCCTGTCGACGTCCGCGACGTCGCACGCTTCGCAGTCGACCAGACCGCTGCCATCACCACCGGCGCCTACAACATCACCCACCCCGAAGGCATCACCTTCCAGGGCTTCCTCGACGCCTGCTTCACCGTCACCCAAGGGGCCGGCCGGCCGGTGTGGGCAGAGCCCGGCCTGCTGTCCGAGCACGCGGTGAAGCAGTGGACCGAACTGCCCCTGTGGCGCACTCACAAGGGAGTCTGGGCCGTGGACTCGACCCGCGCGGAGAAGGACGGACTGCGATGCCGCCCGCTCGTCGAGACGATCGCCGACACCTGGGCATGGCTCCAGGCCGACGGCCGCCCCGTGCACCACCCGCGGTGGGCAGAACACGGGGTCGACCCCGAAAAGGAAGCGAAGATCCTCGCCGCCCTTGCCTGATCAGCCCTCCAGCACGGCCACAGAGCCATTGCCGAGCTGGTGCTGCGTGCTTCGGGTGAAGTGCTCCAGCCGCTCGCCGACCTCGGTGGCGAGCGCTGCCTCACGGAAGCGTGAGTCCGTCAACGAACGGCGGACCTGCTTGGCGCGGGACAGAAGGCCCGTCGCCCGTTGCTCGCTCGGAACTTCCCAGACGTGGGTCAGGGCATGGGCCGCCCCGTCGAGGTCGCCGCGCATCAGCCGGGCTGCCGCCAGGTCCGCGGCCGCGCCACCCACCACGGGCAGAGAACGGGTGGTCGGCGGCCGGGAGCTCACCAGCTCGAGGGCCCGCTGGGCCGCGGCCTCCGCCTGTTGTCCGTCGCCGAGGAGCAGGCAGGTGGAGCCGTTCGACATGGCCAGGCGTTCCTCGCTGAATCCGAACTCACCCCCCACCCCGTCGTGCAGATCGTCCAGCGTGCCATCGCAGACTTCGGTGGAGATGGTCAGGGCGCGTTGTGCCGACGGCGTATCCCCGAGGTGGCCGTAAGCGCGGGCCTCGATGGCCGCGAGCCGACGGCGGGCGATGTCGCCGAGTCCGGGCAGCATGGCCGCCCGGCGGGCGTACTGCGCTGCCTCGGCTGGGCGACCGGAGAAGTAGGCGATGTAGGCAAGCGTGCCACCGGCGTAGGCGCGTAGCGGCTCAAACCGTGCTGTCTCTCCGTACAGGGCCGCCGAACGTGCGAGGCGTGTGGCGCTGTCGAACGATCCCAGGTCGAACGCGGCCGTAGCGAGAATGGCGCACGCCTGGCCGGCAAGAACAAGGAGTTCCTGCTGCTGGATCGGGACCTGGGTGCGGTCGCGGTGCTGCTCGATCTCCTCCCGGAGGGAGCGAGCAGCACGGAACACGTCGAACGGCGGTAGTACGGCGTAGCGACGGGCCAGCCGGTGCACATCATCGCGCAGTTGTTCCACGGCGGTGTCGGAGATGGAGGCGGAGGCGGCTGCGCCTGCCTCGTTCTGGGCGTCGCGTGCGGTCATGTCGATCTCGGCTTCCAGGTTGTACGCGGGTGCGGGTGCATCAGGCGAGAGAGCCTGGAACAGTCGTTCGGCATCGACGTCGAACATGTCCTCGAGTACACGGCATGCTTCAGCGGCGGGCAGCCCCTGGATCTTGCCGGACGTCCAGCGTCGGAACTGCGCTTCGGAGACTGTCAGGTTCTTGACTCCGATCCGCTGACCAGCGGTTTCGAAGTTCTCGCGGAAGTCCCTATATGTCCAGCGCCGTTGCTCGACCAGGCCCTTGAGCACCGTCCTTGGGGTCTCACCCATGTTGTCCTCCTCGGCGTCGAGCTCGACGGATACGGCGTGTGTCCGCCACTCCCTCGCAGCAAGGGGATACCGCAGGCGACGCGCCTTGCAACGCCCCACGAGCAGGCGACACTTCGACGCTACCCGGGCGAGGCTTCGCTCACCTGAAAGAGCGCCAGATGCGGCCCCCAGGACATGGCGGTGACACCCGGTCACCGATCACGCTGATCGCCATCACCGAATGCATCGGAGTGGTGACCGCACGGCAGACCTTGGCCAGTACATGCGGGAACACGCGACGGCGCCCCACGACCTGCGGAAGGACTGGGTATGACCGCGACCGCGACCAGCAGTGCGGCCACAGCGCAGCAGCACCTCAGCAGCACATCCCTTGTCCGACGGCTCGGCACCACCGGCCGAGGCATGGACCTCTGCATCCCCCGCTCCTCTCCCCCAGGCCTCGGCAGCGCCGCTGAGATGTCCGAGGAGGACAGACTCTGGCCCGGACGCGTCCGCCGTACCGGCCGGGAACAGCTCCGCACGTGGGGGCTGGACATCCTGTGCGAGCCCGTCGAGCTGTGCCTGAGCGAACTGGTCACCAACGCCATGCGGTACGGCCGAGGGCCCGTCGTAGGCGTACGGCTGTACCGGACCGCCTCGTTCCTCTTCATCGAGGTGACAGACGGCTCTCCCGAGAGGCCCGTCCTCGGCGTCGCCGGCTCCGACGAGGAGAGCGGCCGCGGTCTGGCCCTTGTCGACGCCATCGCTGAATCATGGGGCGTCTCCGAGGACGGCACATGCACCTGGTGCCGTCTGAGCGTGCCGGAGGAGCAGCCGTGATCGCAGACGCCAAGGTGGTCCCGCACGCCCGCTTCCTGCTGCCGTCACGGGTCCACCCGGACGGGGAGACAACGCAAGCGTGGCTCCCGCCGCTCGACCCCGTGGAGTTACGACGCGTCCTGCAGAAGGTGCGTGTGTGGGAGCCGTTCGACGCGGACGCCCTGCTCGACGACGTCGGGACGGCGCTCGATGACGTGCCGCCTGCCGAGGAGTACCAGGAGGAGCTCGCGGAGCGCCTTCGTGGGCACCTCATGCAGCTCGTCGACATCGCGATCGGTGGCGATGCCGAGGCCAAGGACGCGACCGCGCATGCCCTCATCGAGCACGCTCGCGAGGTTCGTTCCAAGGACATGCCAGGAGATCCGCGCAGAGCCGTGGGCCACCTGCGTCGCATGGCCTGGACCGTCAACGAACTCCTCGAGCGACTACTGGCGACCAGGCAGCTCACGAACGTGGACGTGACATGAATCCCCGCCCCGAACGCCTCACCGAGACCCAGACGCAGACGCAGACGCAGACGAGAGAGACGAACCGTCCCGTGCGCCCCACCACTCCCCCGGCCGTCGTCCCCTACGTCACGCAGCGAGTGGGCGAAGAGGCAGCGCCGGACAACCTGGTCCTGCTGCCGTCGAGGGGCAGTCGCGGCCGCGGGAGTTACCGCCTGTTCTACGCGGACGAGGAGACGGGCCTCGACCGCGACCTCCGGCAGGTCCTGTGGGCCCGGGTGTCGTTCAACCCGTACGACCGGCGGCAGCACCCCACCGGGGCCCCGGAGTGGAAGCTCATGCATCCCTTCCGGCAGCGGATCTCGATGGAAGCGCTGCGCTGTCAGATCTGCATGGCCTCCGCGACGACGCCTCTGGGCACCATCTTCCTGGCCGGCGCTCACGACTACGAGCGCAAGGAGCCGCCACTCCTCACGAACCAGCCCCCCGTGTGTCCGAAGCACGTCCGTACGGCAACCGCCCTGTGCGCCCACCTCAAGGAGGACCCCGTCGTGTTCCTGGCGACGAGCGCACCCATGTACAGGGTCCTGGGCATGCTCTACGGCCTGGTGAACGGCCAGGTACAGGTCGTCACCCAGCCGAAGGAGCCTCTCCCCTACGGGCACCCGGACCTGCCCACGTTCCTGGCGTCTCAGCTCGTACGCCGCATGGCCAGGTTCCGCGTCCTCACCGTTCGCGAGCTGGCACGGGAACTGGCCGAGCTTCCCGGATAGACCGCAGCTCGTCGGCCACGGCCCTCTGACCGAGGCTGCCCCGCGCTGCTGTGCAGGGCTCGAGCCCCACCACCGACTTCGTGCTCGCCAACGGCTTCGCACCCACGGCGTTGTCGAGCACGGGCACAACCCCTCGTTGCGGGTCGCATCAGCCCCAGCAGCGAGGTGCACAAGAGCACGTCCAGCACGTCCAGCACGTCCAGCGATCCAACAGAAGGAGCATTTCCATGACTGCTGTCATGCCCGAGCAGACCGCCCCGCCGAAGGCCACCGTCGACGCCGCCGACGACCCGTTCGCACTGGACCTGAGCGTGACCACGGACCTCGGCGGCCTCGGCATGCCGACCGCATGTGGCACCGGTGACGGCTGCGCCGCATCCTGCGCTTCGTCCTGCGCAAGCGCGGTCTGACACCGCTTCCCAGGAGGGCCGGGGCCGGCCCCGGCCCTCCGCATCCGTCTGCACGGCGAAGGAGTTGTCGCGCATGAGCAACAAGTCTCTGTACGAGCACACGGGCACGGCTCTCCTACGGGCCGCGGCCGCACCGCGAAATCAGTTACCGGGCTGGTGGCCCGATCCGGCGGGCAGCGACGAGTGCATGAAGTGGCTGGACCACGTCTGGTCCAGCCAAGACGTCACCGGACCGATCCGGCAGGCGAACCGCGAACTCGCGCTCAGCATCGACGCCATGCGTGACGGACGGGCTGTCACCAGCAAGAAGGTACGAAGGGCAGCACTGTCGACGGCGCGCTACCTCCTGCGCGCTACCGGCCGGCCCACCCCCTTCGGCCTTTTCGCCGGCGTCGCCCCCGCCGCGCTCGGGCCGACGGCCGAAGTGCGCTGGGGAAGCAGCCACCGGGCCGTTGCCCGCATCGACACGCTGTGGCTCAGCAGCATCATCGAACGCCTGGAGAACTGCCAGGAGCTGCTCGAGCGCCTGGACGTCGTACTGAACAATCTTGCCGCCCGGCGGGGCGGGCGCCTCCAGGTTCCGCACGGCGGCCCCCACGGCGCCAGCATCAAGTACACGAGCGCGGTACGAGCGCTCGAGACCTGCGCCTCTACGCCGACCCGGTTCAGCGCCGTACTCGAGGGCCTTTCGGAGGCCTTTCCCGGAGCCGGCCCGGCGCAGATCCGCAGCACGCTGACCGGCCTCGTCCGGCAGGGATTCCTCGTAACGAGTCTGCGAGCGCCGCTCACGGTGACCGACCCGCTCGGTCATCTCATCGAGCGCCTGCAAGCGGTCGAGGCCCACGCGATCGAAGCCGTGGCCCCGATCCTGCACGGCCTCGAGGGTGTGGCGGCCGCTCTGGACCACCACAACCGCACCCCAGGCGCAGGGCAGACGCGGATGCGGGAGGCGTTGGTCCGGGAGCTGCGCGCCATGTCGGATGCCGGCCGGGCACCGCTCGCTGTCGATCTGCTGCTCGACGCGGCCGTACAGGTCCCGCTCGGCGTCGTGCATGAAATGGAGGCCGCGGCCGGGGCTCTGTTACGCCTGACCCGCCGCCCCACCGGTCACGCGATCTGGCACGACTTCCAGACCGCGTTCTGGGAGCGGTACGGCGTGGGCACGCTCGTCCCGCTGAGCGAGGTCCTGGATCCGGCGGCCGGACTCGGTCTCCCTGCCGAATACCCGGGCAGCGTGATGTCCGCCCCCGCGAAGCTGACCTCCGAACGAGACCGACGGCTGCTCGCGCTCGCCTGGCAGGCCTTGGTCGACGGCAGCCGCGAAATCGTGCTCACCGACGACGTGATCGACGCGATCGCCGGGGACGGGCCCGCTGCCGGCCCTCCGCACGTCGAGATGTGCGCCCGGATCCACGCCGAGGACGTCGCGGCCCTGGAGCGGGGCGACTTCACCCTCACTGTCACGCCCGCGCGCTCTGCGGGCACGCTCACGTCCCGCTTCACCCCGGCCGCCGGCGGGTCCGGTCTGGAGAAGGTCTATCGGACCATCCCCCCGGGTGTCGCCGGCGCTCTGCCGGCTCAACTGTCGTTCCCGCCGCTGTACCCGCACACGGAGAACGTCTGCCGCATCCCCGCATACCTGCCGCACGTCATCTCCCTGGGCGAGCACCGCGGGCCGGAGGAGGACGTGACCACGATCCCTCTGGACGATCTCGCCCTCACCGCGACGCACAGCCGTCTGCACCTGGTGAGCATCTCCCGCCGCCGCATCATCGAGCCCCAGGTCTTTCACGCCATGGCGCTCGAGAAGCAACCGCCGCCCCTGGCCCGGTTCCTCGCCCACCTGCCCCGCGCCTTCACAGCTTCATGGACCGGGTTCGACTGGGGCCCCGAAGCCGTCCGGCTCGCCTACCTGCCGAGGGTCCGCTACCGACGTACGGTCCTGTCCCCCGCCCGGTGGCGCCTCACGAGCGCCGATCTGCCTGCCACCGAGACGGAGGCCCTCGCCCGGTGGCGGCTGCGCTGGCACTGCCCTGAGGCAGTGGAGCTGCGGGACGACGACCGCACGCTGCGCCTGGACCTGAGCGAGCCTCTGCACGTGGCGATCCTGCGCGCCCATCTCGACCGTAACGACGAGGCGATCCTGACCGAAGCCGCCCCAGTCGGCGCCTTCGGCTGGATCGGCGACCATGCCCACGAGGTCGCCGTGCCCCTTGTCGCTACCGGCACACCAGCCCCTTCGCCCCTGTCCGGCCGGCTGCCCACGCTGCTCAACAGTTCGCTGGGCCACATGCCCGGGTCCCCGGATGCCTCGTGGCTGCACGCGAAGATCCACACCCACCCCGAGCAGATGAACGAGATCATCACAGGGCATCTCCCCCAGCTTCTCGCTGCCCTGCCCGACGAGACCGAGTGGTGGTTCCTGCGCTACCGCAGCCCACACGAATCCCCTCACCTGCGACTGCGTCTCCGTGTCCCGAGCGCCGGCCAGTACGCGACATTCGCCGCAGCGGTGGGGCAGTGGGCCACGCAGCTCCGCAAGGGATCCCTCGCGGGCCGGCTCGTCCTGGAGACGTACAGCCCCGAGATCGGCCGATACGGGCAGGGCGAGACGCTGGCAGCGGCGGAGGCCGTGTTCGCGGCCGACTCCCGCGCCGTCGCCGGCACCCTGCGCCACGTCCACGGCCCCCTCCTGCGCCCGACGGCGCTCGTAGCGGTAGGCATGGTGGACATCGCGCGCGGCTTCCTCGGTCATGAGGCAGGGATGGAGTGGCTCGCCGACCGGTCCGCCGCCCCCGCGACCGCAGACCGCGCGGTCTCCGAGCAGGCCGTACGCCTCGCCCGGTTACGGACGCCTCTCGACCTGCCCGGCTGGAACGGCGAGGTGACCGAGGCCTGGCAGGACAGAACCACGGCTCTGGCCCGCTACCGCCGTCAGCTCCCCGACGACACGAGCCCCGACGACACGAGCCTCGACGCGATTCTGGAGTCGCTGTTCCACATGCACCACAACCGGATGCTCGGCCTCGACCGGCCGGGAGAGAGGATCTGCCGCCGCGTGGCACGGCAGGCGGCCCGCGCTTGGCAGGCCCATCGATGACGCGCGGCGTAACCGCTGTCGACTCCGCGCCGTTGATGCAGCAGGAACAGTCCCTCTACTCCGGCGCGCCCGGAATCGCCCTGCGTCACATCGCCGACGCACAGGCGGGCCGAGAGGAATGGGAGACCGTCCACGCATGGGTGACCGCCATGGTCCGGCATCCGGTGAACGCCGACCCCGAAGCGTGCGGCCTCTTCGAGGGAGCGCCCGCCATTGCCTACGCCCTCCATCTCGCAGACCGACCGCCGTACGCGTCCGCCCTCCTGACGCTCGACCACCACATCGCCACCATGACGCGTCTCCGGCTGCGCGCTGCCCACGGACGAATCGACCGGAGAGAGCTGCCGCGGCTCCGCGAATACGACCTCATCAGCGGCCTGACCGGGCTCGGCGTCCTCCTCCTCACCCGCGGCGGCCACGACGCGCTGCTGCTCGACGTCCTCCGCTACCTCGTAAAACTGACGGAGCCGGTCAGGGCCGGTCATGACCTCCTGCCGGGCTGGTGGACCGGTGACGGTCCCGAACTCCGGCCCAGCCTTCGGTGGCCGGGCGGCCACGGCAACCTCGGTATGGCGCACGGTATCTGCGGTCCGCTCGCCTTCATGGCGATCTGCATGCGCCGGGGACGCACAGTTCCCGGGCAAGCCGGAGCGATCCGCTCCATCTGCACCACGCTCGATCAGTGGTGCCTCGGCACCGGCGAACGCCCCTGGTGGCCCGAGGTGCTCTCACGAAGCGAGTGGAAGACCCGTAGCTCCCGTCAGCATGGCCCCGGCCGCCCCTCCTGGTGCTACGGAACTCCAGGTATCGCCCGCGCCCAACAGCTCGCCGCGCTTGCCCTCGGCGATGCCCGGCTTCAGCACCACGCCGAGACGGCGCTCGCCGCCTGCGTCACCGATGAACAGCAACTCGCCCAACTCACCGACGCCTCGCTCTGCCACGGCTGGGCCGGCCTCGTACGCGCCGTACAGCGAGCAGCCGCGGACGCGGGCCCGGACAGCGGCCTGGGGGCAGCCCTGCCCAGGCTGCACTCCCGGATGCGCGACCACCTCGAGCAGTCGGGGCCGCCTCCTCCCGGCCTGATGGAAGGCGCCGACGGCGTCCATCTCACGCAACTGGACGCGGACGTCAACACCGCACCGATACCTCGCTGGGACACCTGTCTGCTCCTGGACGGGTGACCCGCGCCCACGCCCCAGCACACCAACATCGCACCATTAGGCTCGTGCCCCTCGTCACCGCCGGGCACGTCGTGGAAGGAACGCCCTTGAACACCACCGCCCACTCCTCGACCGAGGTCCTGCGTAACCGGCTGCTCGACGAGATCGTGGAGGAACGGGTCGCCGGGCTCTACGACCCGCGGGTCGAGGAGGCCATGCGGACGGTGCCACGGCACGAGTTCCTCCCGGCCGTGAGCGTCGAGACCGCGTACGCGAATCAGTCCGTGTCCATCAAGGACAACCCCGCCGAGGACGCGCTGCCGTTCAGCTGCGCGTCGAAGCCCGACGTGGTGTTCTTCATGCTCGTCCAGCTCCAGCTCGAAGCCGGCCACCGCGTGTTCGAGATCGGCGCGGGCACGGGCGTGAATGCCGCCTATATGCGGCGCCTGGTCGGCTCCTCCGGTCTCGTCGTCACGGGGGACATCGACGGCGACGTCACCGCGTACGCCCGCAAGACGCTCGACGCGACCGGGTTCCGCGACGTCGAGGTCATCACCCGGGACGGGGCGCTGGGGGCGGAGGAACTCGCCCCGTTCGACCGAATCATCGCAACCGTCGGAGTCTGGGACCCCTCCCCCGCCATGCAGAACCAGCTCACCCCCGGCGGCCGGCTCGTCCTGCCTCTGCGGTGGCGAGGACTGACCCGCAGCGTCGCATTCGCGCGACAGCCGGAACGGCTCCTGTCCGACTCCGTGAAGATGTGCGGCTTCCTGCCCATGATCGGCCAGGACGGCGAGCACGCCGGTTACGTCGATGACGAGCACCTGATCCACCTGTTCTGGGACGACGACCAGGCAATCGACCCGCCGGCGCTGAAGACGGCCGTCTCCCGGCCGGGAACGGTCGCCTGGACCGAGGCGAGCGTCGGGCCTGTCGAGTCGTTCGACGGAATCTGGCTTCGCCTCTCGGCCACCGAGCCCACCACCTGCCGCATCACGGTGAAGCCCGCCGCCATCGGGTCAGGGCTCCGACGCCCCGCGGCGCCCGCGCTCAGCCCCGCTCTCGTCGACGGGGACTCGATCGCCTACCTCACCCTGGAACGCCTGCCGGTCGAGGAAGGCGCCGAACCCCGCTTCCGGCTCGGCGCGGCCGGCTACGGCCCGGCCGGACACGCGCTCGCGGGGCGGCTGTGCACCCAGATCACGGCGTGGGGTCATGCCCGGACGGCGGAGCCCGTGATCAGCCTGTACCCGGCAGGAACCCCGGACTACGAACTCACCGAGGGCTACGTCATCGAGAAGCCGTCCGCGCGCATGGTGATCTCCTACTGAGACTCACTGCAGGAAGCCTCAGGGCGCCTGAGGCTCCTGGCCCCGTGGCAGGCCATGACGACGAGGAGTGTCAGCGGTGTTGGAGACCTACCTGTCCTGGTACCGCGAATGCCGGATGGACGAGTCCGAGTTCCGCTCGGTCACGAACCACTTGGCGCAGTCCGGACTGACCGTCGAGCACCCGAAGCTGGGCTGCGGGATGCTTTTGGACGTCGCGGGGGAACAGGTGAGGCTGCCTGTGGGGCGCATCCTGGAGCTTGTCGGCCTGTCGGTCGGTCCGCTCAGCATGCAGTTCTGGCTGTCGGCTGACGTGGACGTGGTGTGCGAGATCAGGTACGTGGCGCCGGACACCCAGGTCCTCACCTTCGTTCTCGGCGGGTTGACCGAGAGCGAGCGTGAGCAGGCCACCGATGCGGTTCAGCGGCTGATCCGACGAGAGTTGGACAGGACGGTCGCGCTGCTTGTCGATTTGGGCGGCGAAACAGCGGACGCGGATGATGACGCGCTGGTCCTGTATGGCCGGCTGCCGAAGGGCCCGCACCCGGACCAAGTGCAGTTCCGGACGGACCGGCTCAGCGCCGTCCCTGCTGTTCTTGCTGGAGCAGAGGTGACGGATCTCGGCAACGGGCTGAGTACGGTCCGCTGGTAATGATCATCGGGCAGGTTCGCGGAGCCAGAGCAGGAGCGCTGCAAGGTGGAGTCCGGCCCGGTATCGGGAGGCGAGTTCGTCGAAGCCCAGCACTCCGACAGGGACGCCCAGTTCCGCTACCGCCCTGCTGAGCCGACGATTCGCGCGGATCTACACCACCCTCGGAACCCAGGACCCCCTCTATCGGAGGTTCTGCCTCTATCGAGATCGCGACAGGCCTGTCTCGAAGTCGGGTGTGAGCTCGTGACAAGATCGCGGGATGCTGCGACTCACCGATTTCATTATCGACTGCCCGGACACGATGAAGCTGGCGGCTTTCTACTCCGAGGTGACGGGCCGTCCGATCAAGGAAGGCAGCTCCGAGGACTGGGCTGGCATCCAGTTCGACGAGATCGAGCTGGCATTCATCCGGGTGGACGACTATCGCGCTCCGCAGTGGCCCGACAGCGAGCACCCCAAGCAGTTCCACCTCGACTTCGAAGTGGACGAGATCAAGCCCGAGCAGCGCCGCGTCCTCGACCTCGGCGCGACGCTGAGGCAGGACTTCATCGGCCCCAACGGCTACGGCTGGCAGGTCTACACCGACCCGATCGGCCACCCCTTCTGCCTGTGCCGCAACAAGGGCGTCATCTGGACCGACCAGGGCCCGATGAGGGCCAAGCACGACTAATCAGATTCCGGTCATGGAGAAGAGCAACATCACGATCAAGCTCACCCCCGACGAGGCTCTGGTCCTCTCGGACTGGCTGGAGCGAGTACAGATGACAGATCTCAGCCGCCTGGTCGACGATCCGGCCGCCTGGGCCCCGATCCACAAGATCGCGGGAACACTGGACAAAGCGCTCCCTGGAATCTTCGCCGCCGACTACGCCGAACGTCTGGAAGCGGCCCGGCACCGTCTCCGGACGGCCACGGGCAGCCTTGCCGAAGAGCGAGACGGCTGAGCTGCCCTTGCCCACCACCAGCTCGCTTCCGTGAAAGCCATGTCGTTTGAGAACGCCAGCCCGCGGCGTTCTCAAACGACATGGCAACCCAGCAGGTCAGCGGCCCATGATCTGTCAGCTGCACTGCGACAGGACACCGGGCCCTGCGTCGTGTGCTCCCTCCGGGCGCGGGGAGCACGGGCTGGCGTACATGGAGCCGGGCATCGGCACGGGACCATCCCCGCAGGCGCGGGGAGCACAGCCACTGCTCCAGCGTGGTGGCCGCGCGGTCGGGACCATCCCCGCAGGCGCGGGGAGCACTCGCCGTTGCTGGCGTCGTCGCCCTGGTCCTCGGGACCATCCCCGCAGGCGCGGGGAGCACGTTTGCCTGCCTCGGCCGCGACCAGCGCGACAGGGACCATCCCCGCAGGCGCGGGGAGCACGCCGGGCCCTCGTCGCGAAGCAGGAAGCCGCGGGGACCATCCCCGCAGGCGCGGGGAGCACGCCAACATCCCAGAAATCTTGAATCCATGGATGGGACCATCCCCGCAGGCGCGGGGAGCACTCTTGCTGAACTGCGAGTTTGTCATCCGCGACAGCCATTCCGCACTACTTTCACCGACTCCGACAAAACACACCTTTCAGTCATGCAAATCCAAACCGCCCCTCCCGTGCCCCGCTGAGCATTGACCATGCCTGGCCAGTCACACCGCGGCTCTCGGCGATCTGGGTTGTGCAGTCGCCGGGGACCGAGCAGCGACTCGCGGCCGTGGGGCAACCGCCGCTGCGCGAGCGGGCTTGGAGCGTGTAGTCGGCTGGCTCTTCGTTCCCGGCAGGGTGACCGAGAGCCGGGCGGCATGACCATCTGCCGTCCTTGCTACTTCCTGCAGAGCGGTCAGGTCGGCCCCGCTGAAACGGGTGGACTCAGCAGCAGCCTCTACCAGGGCGTCAGCTGCTTCGGCAGCTCTGCCGTACGGGGAAGCTGACAGGCCGGGCCCGTCGGGGAGTGTGGACGGTGGCAGTTGCCGCCAAGCCTCGCGAAACGCCTCGATCCTCGGATGGCTGGACTTGGCAAGCGCCCGCCCCATCGGGCCGGCGATCCACGCCTGGAAGGACTCGGCCACCGATCGGGCGCCTGCGATCGCTTCCTCCCGGGAGCCGTACGGGACTGGGGTTCGCGCGGCGGCAGTGCTGTAGATGAGGGCCGAATCGCTCAACTTGAGCAAGGCATCCGCGCTGGGAAGGTCTCCAGCAGTGGTGCGACGGATCCTGTCCGCACCCGCCGTAGCCAGCCGGCCGATGGCCTCGCACGTTCGGATGGAGACAGACTTCCAGAATCCCTGGAACCGGGCGTCGGTCCGCAGCTCCTTCCAGTACTCGCCGGACTTCTCTCTGATCGTGGTCATCAGGTGCCCCATGGCGCCTCGGATGCTCTGGATCCGCTGCCACTCCGGCGAGTTCTGGAGATCCGATGCAGCTGCGTCGCGCAAGGCACCGTTCACGAGATCCGACGCTGCGGCGAAGGAGGTATCCGTGAGCGCCTCGCCCTTGGGCAACGGGTTGTGAACTGGTGCCACCTGGTCGATCGTCTCCAGGTCCTCCACGACCACGGCCCACATGTCATCGGCGCTGCCGTGGGCTTCGGGCACATGGTCCTTCCACGCCCGCCGCGCCTTCTCCAGGCCTTCCTCCCAGTCGATGGGCGGCAGAGCGGCGCTGCCTTCGACAGGGCTGCCCTTGAGGCGCCAGATGGCGTTGCCGTCCGACGGATCGTGGAGGACGTCGCCCTTACGCTCCCACCGGCCGCCGGGCAGATCGTTGCCTGGCCACAGAGGCAGATCAGGGTGTTCTGTCGCTGCTACGGCATGTGACGGTTCGTGGGGCAGCTGAACCCGGGCGACAGGACGTTCAGCCTGCTCCGAGTCGGTGTCTGCACTTGTGGCCATGGGGTGCCTCCGTAAGTGGTCGGTTCGCCCGAGGCGGGTGGTCATCGGACTGTCCAGCACGGGTCCGGGTTACAGCGGCAGCTCGGCGTCATGGGCATGGCGCAGCATTTCGGCTGCGGCCGGATGGGCCGCGGGGGCGTTCGTGGTCTCCGAGGAGGCCAGGTAGTAGTCGAAGTCGTTCTCCGTCCCCGGGATGCCCGGCGGGACAGGGGGCGGGGGCTGGTGCATGCCGGTGGCGCACGCGGCCAGCTGCAGGCGTGGGGTGAAGGCGTGCAGGGTGTTGATCCAGTCGGCCTCGGCGAGCTCCCGGCCCGGGGCCTGCTCACCGGCGTACGTACGGATCCACCCCGCGTACAGGGCTGTCAGATGCTCCACGACCGGAGGATGGCGGTACCAGCACGGGGGGATGCTGTTGTGCAGCTCGAAGGTGGAACGCAACCAGTCGACCCAGGTCGCAAGCTCACGAAGACGCTGCTGCCGGTCAAGCGGGTCCATGGCTGCCCACACCCACCGCTGCGGCTCGAGCTGGGCCTCGGAGGGCATGGTGGGCCACAGCGAGGCCGGGTTGTCCAGATCTGACACGAGTGATGCCTGCCTTCTGTTCAGCACTGGTCCGGTGCCGTCGCCTCTGCCTGACCGTCGTACGCCGGATCAGGCATGGGCGCCCGCTTTCCCGGAGCCGTCCGGCTCGGTGAAGCTCACCGGACCCGTCGGAGCAACGGGGACGGGTGCGGCCAGCAGCTTCTTGAGGTCCCTGTCGCGGAAGGTGAGCCGCATCCTGACCTTGATCGGGGGCTGGTTCGAGTACTGCGCGATCGCCGTGAAGTCCGGCAGCTGCTGCAGCGAGTGCACCGGGGCGAGGTCCGTCTCGGTGGCTGAGGTGTTCGTTGAGTACTCGCCCCGGGAGCGGCCGTGGGAGGTCCTCATCACCTCGGTGCGTCCGTACAGGCCGGAGAAGTAGCGAAGGGTCTCCAGGTCTCCGCAGCCGGGCAGCAGCATCCGCAAGCCGCTCGCGGAGAGCACGGTGTTGGCCTTCTGGGTACCGAGCCGGTCCCGGAGCTGAGAGAGGTCGTGCCACACCGTCAGGACGTCGATCCCCATGCCGCGGCCGGTCGTGAGGATGTTCGGCAGTCTCGGGTAGCGCAGCATGTTGCCGGCCTCGTCGACCATCACGCCCAGCGACGGGTCGAGGGGCTTGCCCGTGCTGTTGTAGCGGACCTCGGCGCCGTGAATGATCGAGGCGATGATGGACGTCAGCAGCGGGGCGAAGCGCTCGGCGTCGGCCTCGGACGCGATCAGGCAGACGGTTCCGTTCCGGTCCAGAAGCTGCTCGACGGTGAAGTCGGTGCCGGCGCACGTCTCACGGACCTCCTCGTCGGCGTAGACCCTCGCCAGCACGTTGAGGCTGAACTGGATCGAGCCGATGCCGTCCTCGTGGAGCCGTAGCCAGGGCGAGGCGTAGTCGTCGGCGACCTCGTTGTAGCCGTGCTGCAGCAGGACGGCCCGGACGTGGTCGACAGCGTCCTTGCCCAGGCTGAGCCACCGGCGCATCGCCGTCACTCCCCCGCCGGACAGGTTCGAAGCCAGCAGAACGCCCTTGAGGACGCTCTTGGCCTGGTCGACCCACGGCGCGGCGCGCTTGCTGTCACCCGAGGAGGAAGCCTCAGCCATCCACGACGCCATCCGGTCGGCGGCCTTCGCGTCGGTGCAGTAGTCGACGGGCGACCATCTCTGGGTGGGCCTGCCGGGGATACCGGCCGGAGCGATGACCCAGACCGGTCCGAAGGAGCGACGGCGCGCGTAGATGATGTCGAGGTCGGCGGCCTTGGTGGTGGTCACCACCAGGGGGCCCTGCCATTCGGCTGCGTTCGGCAGCACCAGGCCCGTGGTCTTCGAGGACCCCGGCACTCCGAACACCGTGGCGCTGATGTTGGGCTGCGCGGCCACGATCTTCTTCGTACGCATCCCACGCCCGGCTGTGATCCGGTTGGCACGTCTGACCGGGTCCTGTGGTGCCTGGAGCTTCCGCTCCACCTTGGCCCCGCCCCACTGGGCGCCGCCGGTCCGGCCGCTGCGGTCGAAGAGGCTGACGGCCTTCACGAACAGGACGAGGACGACCAGGACGAGTGCAACGGTCAGCGCGTAGAACAGCCAGCTGGGCGGGGCCGGGTCGTACGCCGCATCGGGCCCCCGCGCCAGGGACTTGAGGACGGTGGCGGGGATGCTGTCGGTGCGGGTGGCCCACCCGCGCCCGGACAGCAGGGCGGCGGCCGGCGCTGCCAGCAGAACCGCACCGCCGATCGAGACGGCCGCGCCGATCCCGTAGGCGGCGAGCAGGGTGTTGTCGTCCAGGCCGGCGGGGGACGAGCCGGTCTTCTCCGCGGCCATCACACCGCCATCCGCTCATCGGTCTCGAAGAGTTTCTGCTCGATGTGGGAGAGGACGAGCTGTACGGCGTGGCCGCCGCCGCGGCCCACCTTCCACAGGGCCCGTCCGCGCTGGCCGGCGCCCCACGACCCGATCAGGTCGCATTCGGCGTCCGAGAGGCCGATGGCCTCGCGGGTGATCTGCAGAGGGCGGGTGTCCTGGGCCAGCTGGATCCGCGTCTCGCAGGAGGAGATCAGGTCCTTGGCGATCGCGACGGCCTCCGAGCTCGCCGAGCCGACGCTCTCGAAGTCGGACAGCCGGTGCGTGGCCAGGACCTGGATGGTGCCGGTCGCCCGGGACAGCCTGAGGTCGGCGTCGATCTTGCGGACCATCGCGGCGCCACCGGAGCGCATCTGCCGCCACAGTTCGTCCCGGACGACGATCCAGGGCCGCTGACCGGGCCGGTCGATGGCTGCCTGGGCCCACGAGGAGACGCAGGACAGGACCATGGCGACCGTCTCGTCGCCGTACTGCTCCAGGGCGCTGATGTCGACGGACTGGATCGGTGCGTCCCAGTCCAGGCCGATCGAGGTCTGTTCGTCGAAGAGACCGCCCAGGTGCCCGTTGACCATGGTGCCGAGAGCCGAGCGGATCGACACCATCTGCTCGCGGGCCAGCTGGACCTCGCCGTCCCGGACCCGGAGCTCCTTGGCCATCGCGTCGGTGGGGTCGCGGAGCTTGTCGTAGACGAGGGGCAGGGTCGGTACGGCGAGCCTGGTCTGCCCGTACAGCTCGCCGGTGACCTCGCGCACCGCGACGTCCAGGGCCTCCTCCTCGCGGGACTTGAGGGTGCGACGGAGCTGGAGTTCGAGGAGAGCCTTGAGCAGGGTCAGACGGCGCCGGTGGATCTCCTGGAGGCGGCCCCGGAGTTCGGCCGGATCCTTGATCTGGTCGAGGCCGGTGCCGAGCGGCCCGGCATCCAGCGGGTTGAGGCGGCCGGGGAGGCCGGGGCCGAGGCGTACCGGCTCGACTCCCAGGTGGCGGCAGAGCCCCGCGTACTCGCCCTTCACGTCGCCCGCGATCAGCGTCCGGTGCCCGAAGGCCATCAGCCGGAAGCACAGGGCCTTGATGTGGGCGCTCTTCCCGCTTCCGGGGATGCCAGTGATCATCACGTTGGGGTTGGTACAGAGGCCTTCGCGGACCCAGACCGCCGGGTGCGCGGAGAACGCCTGGGTGGTGAGCGTGTTGTGCCCGATGTACGCGCCGACCGGGGGCAGCGTTCCCGCGTGCAGGAAGGGGTACGCCCCGGCCGCGTTGCCGGTGTCGGCCCGGACGACCTCGGTGCGCGGCAGGGACGCGGAGCGGCCGGCGAAGGGCCCCGGCCAGCCCTTGCGCGGTGCGACCCGCATGACGGTTTCGGCGTCCTCGAGCCGACGGGACTGCCGCTGCTCGGCCGGAGTCGGGCCCGCAGGCGCCGGGACGTACGCGGTGTTGATGCCGGTGGCCTCGCCGAGGCCCGAGGCGTCCAGCTCGGTGTCCGTGCCGCGACGTCGTGTCCGCAGGCCCATCAGAATCCCACCCGTCGGTCCGGGAGGCCCTGGCCGAGAGGCAGGGCGCCGGCGGCGAATCCGACGTCCTGGGCGCCCCACATGCGCCGTAGTTCCAGGCCGGACGCGGCTGCGTCGGCCTGCATCTCGGCGCAGGCCGTCTCCAGTTCCTCCAGGTCGGTCACGGTCACCGACAGCACCGCGGTCATACGGACCACGCCTTGGCCGGCCGCACGGGCGGCGTCCTGGGTACGGGCGAGGTTCACCTCGCGGCGCTCGTCCTCGCTCTCGTCGCGTCCGGTCTTGGCGCGCAGATGGCGGGCGGAGGATCGCTTGCTCTTCTCGCGGGCAAGTTCCTGGCGGGCACGGCGGGGGCCGAGCGGCTCGTAGACGAGGCTCATGGACCGCCGTGCGTTGCGCCGGGGCCGTAGCAGCGGCTGGAGGAATGTCGCGTAGACCTGGGCCTGCGGCCAGGTGCGGACCTGATAGGTGACGGTCCATGCTCCGTCGTGCCGGTAGGTCCCCCACTCGGTCTCCGCAGCCGCCGGTCCGGCCAGCGCGGGGTCGACGCCCTCTTCGACGCCATCCCATCCGGGGGTCCGGGCAGCCGCGTTGGCCGTGGCGATCGCGACCTGGGCGTCGGGGTCGTATGCCGTGCGGATGCTCTGGGCGACCTTGCGAGGGGAGAGCCATTCCATGACCTGAAGGCTCGCCGTGCTCAGCGCGCCGCCCAGGGCGTGGATCTCCCTGACCAGGACGGCGGCCGCACCGACCTGGCCGCCACCGGCGCCCTTGATCGCGAGCCGGGCGCGGCCGGCCGACAGGGTCACGGACAGGTAGGTCTCCCGGTTGGTGGCCGCGGGGCCGGCGCCCTCCATCAGGTCCGACAGGGCGCTCACCGCGGCAGGGGGTGCGTCGGGGGTGATGTGGTGAGCGGTCCATGACCGCAGGGCGGCCCCGTCGTCGGGCAGGCAGCGCTGGTGCACGGACAGCCGCACGATCGGGGAGTCCTCGGTGCAGAAGGTACGGAGGAGGGCCGCCCACGACGAGACCCGGGCGGCCTGCTTGTCGGTGTCCACGAGGGCGAGTCCTGGGAAGGACACCCGGGACACCGCGGTGTACGTCCCGGCGACCGGGTCGTGCGCGACTCCCAGCAGACCGCCGAGCCCGTCCGGGGCCTCCAGGATCCGGAGC
This sequence comes from Streptomyces sp. NPDC102441, assembly GCF_044765585.1. Lineage (NCBI taxonomy): Bacteria > Bacillati > Actinomycetota > Actinomycetes > Kitasatosporales > Streptomycetaceae > Streptomyces > Streptomyces sp. NPDC102441. Next base: position 101,619 of record NZ_JBIWKH010000021.1, on the reverse strand, counting down.
CTGGCCAGGGTGCCGGGCAGATCCATCGGCTGCCGGCCTGTCCGGGTCGAGCGAGGGGCGAACGGCCCCGAGACGAAGACGTTCTGATTCCGTGCCACGGCGATCTGGTGCCTCACTGCCAGCAGGATCCATTCATCGGCGCTCAGCCCGCTGACACGGCCGAAGGCGAGTACGAGGAGCACCGCGGCCACCGGCACGCACACGCCGGCCGCGGTCCAGCTCGCGAGGTTGACGGGGATGAGCAGGAGCGTGCAGCCGACGGCGACCAGGGCGAATCCGGGGCCGGAGAGGCGCCCCATGAAGCCCGACTTCTCCGACTGCCACCCGCTGTAGGTGACGGGTTGTGTCATGAGCTATTCCTGAGTCGGAGGGGGGCTGGGAGGCTGCACCGGCGGCGGAGCGTCCGCTCCTTCGGGCCGTGCTTCGGGTGGGTACCCCGCGTCGGCGGATGCGCGCCGCTGGGCGATGACGACGTGGCGGCCTCCTGCGGCACCGTGATCGAGTCCTGCGTGGCCGGCGGTGCTCGACATGCCGGACTCGAGGGTGTCCTTGCCTGCCGCCAGGAGCTGCAGGGGCAGAGCGACCGTTCCGAAGACCTTCGAGCCGAAGGACCGTCCGGCACCGCTTCCGCCCGCGCCACCGCCGGATACCGGGGAAGCGTTGGAACCGCTCGCCGACGTCTGGGCGGTGTCCTGTTCCAGGGCCCGTGTGTAGGCGCTGCCGCCGCCGACCGCGCCGGCTCCGCCCATCTCGGGGCGGTAGCCGCCGCTCGCCGACGCGGCGGACGAGCCGACGGAGCTCATGAGGCCGGAGGCGATCGCGCTGCCCCCGCCGACGGTGGAGAACGTCATGAACTTGGCCAGTACGGGCCACGCGAAGCAGGCCAGGATGAAGATGACCAGGCCGACGAACATGTTCTGCACGCCCTGGCCTTCGGCCATCGCGCCGAATCCGATGGCGAAGCAGAGCACGATCATCGGCTTCATGAGGATCAGGGCGATCAGCGCGTTCCGTGCCTTCGGCCACCATTCCTGGGTGGAGTCCGAGAGCTGGCCGGCCAGGACCACGGGCATGGTCGCGACGAGAATCATGATGCCGGCCTGGCGCAGCAGCACTTCGAGCCACAGCGCGGCGATCGCGAGGATGCAGATGATCCCGACGACGATGATGACCCCGACCGCCGCAGCGGCCACCGTCTCCCCCGTGATGAGTGCGGTCCCGACCGTCGCGGCGCCTCCACCTCCGGTGATGAGCCCTCCGAAGAGGGTGCCGAGCTGGTGCTGCATCGCCTCGGTCGCATCGGCCTCGCCCGATCCGCCGCCGTCGAAGGTGTAGTTGATGATCCAGGTGGACACCGCGTCCGACCACGACAGGGCGGTCTGGGTGGCCAGCACGTACACGGACGAGATGACTCCCCACTTCGCCAGGCCGGTGATGGCGGTGGCGGCCGGCTCGCCCCGCTGGCTGATGGCGACCTTTCCGAACTGCAGGAGCAGGAGGAAGGTGGCGATCACCAGGGAGAGGGAGGTCATGATGCTGGTGGCGGAGCCGATACCGACCTTGGACAGGTCGATGGTGGACGACGTGTTGAAGATCTTCGCGAACTCCTCCAGCAGCCACACCACGGCTTTCCCGATGTAGCGGGCGGCTTCCTGCAGGGCGTCCGAGGCAAGCTCGCTGATCTTGCCCGCCGCCCAGGTCACCGGGTTCTTCGCGTCCGGGGGGTACTCGTGCTGGCCGTCCCGCAGGCACTGCTCGAAGGTGCCGCCCTTTTCGACGCAGGCGGTGACGTACTTGTTCAGCTCTCCGAAGTTGCCCTGCTTCTGGTCGTAGGCCTTACGCCACTTGTCGAGGCGGAGCTCCTCAAACCGCTGGCGATCGGCTTCGCCGCAGTTCCTGGCCGCGTTGCCGTCAGCCCCTTCGCACTCGCCGATGGTGCCGGGCAGCTCGCCGGACTCGGCGGGCTTGCAGTCCCCGTCGGCCGCTCCGAAGTCCATGACGCACCAGTGGCCCTGGGTGTCGATGCCCGCGACGTCGCCGCCCTTGGTCCATTCCGCCGGCGGCGGCTTGGGGGGTCCGTAGTCGGCGTGCTTTCCCCCGTGGTCGGCGACCGCGGCGGGGGCGCCGGCCACGCCTACGGCCACGCAGCACAGCAGAGCGAGCAGGAGGCACCTTGCCCTGGCTCCTCCGGGACGCTCAGTCCTCATGCCTGACCTGGATCCACTGGTCCTGCCATGCGAAGGGCGAGTCCGGGTCGTACGCGACGGGGAAGGTCCGCTGCTTGAAGTAGACGGGCTCGTCGGTGAGCTTCCAGGCGCCGTCCTGCCACTTGACGATGAAGTCGACGGTGTCGCCCTTGACCGGGTTGTCGTCCGTCGCCTTCTCCGGTGTGGTCGCGTACCGGTCGAAGCTCAGCCAGATGTGGACGACGTCTCCGCGGGGCAGGCCGTCGCCGACGAGGCTCCGCATACGGACGGCCTCCACCGTGGTGGTGAAGGTGATCCCCGCCGGCGTGCCACCGGAGGCGGGGAGCCCCGCGCCTTCCCGGAGCTTTCGGACCTCGGAGATCTGCTTGTCGATGTACCCGGCCGCGTCCGGCGACGTCACGACTTCGAGCTGCTGGCGGGCCTTCTGGTCGTCCATCCAGGCGTGCTCCTCCCAGAAGTGGACGACTGCGGAAACAGCGCCGCCCGCACTGTGGGGGAAACCGATGGAGGCGCCGCCCTTCTGGCCCGTCGGCGCGTTCAGCGAGACCTTCTTGGCTCGCTCCGGCGTCATCTCCCCGCCGCTGCCGGCCGAGGCCGAGCCGGACGGCTTCGTCTCCCCCGTGGCTGTCGGCCCGGACGCCGGCTTGCTCGAGCTGTCTTCGTCGATCAGTGAATACGCGGCGATCCCCCCGACGGTCAGGGCGCCGACAACAAGGACGGTGAGCCCCACGAGCAGAAGCTTGGCTCGCCGGGCTCCGCGCTCGTGGATATCCATACCGCGGCCTCAGATCGACATGTTGTAGACCGCGAGCACCATGGAGCTGGTCAAGCCGATCCCTCCGGCACCGCACAGGCTCCACAGCACGGACTGCTTGCCCCTGGCCGCCAGCTGGGCCCTCTCCGTGTTGTGGCCGACGGCGACCAGCAGCCAGCCGGTCAGGCCTCCGATCACCGCGGCGGCGAGCCCGAATCCCGCGGTCCAGTTCAGGACTGTCTGCACCTGTGTGTTCACCGCCGCGGGGAGGGCGGGCGCGGGCTTCGGCACGACCGGGGGCGGGTCTGCCGCCAGCACCTGCAGGCCCGGGTCGGTGGCAAGAGTGCGGACCGCGTCCATGAGCGTCATTGGGAACACCTCGTCAAAGGTCGTCTACGGATGGGAGACCACGGCCAGGGGCGCGGGTCGTGGTGCGTCTGGAAGCGGCCTGCCCCATGAGGCTCCGGCCGCTGCGAGGACTTCCTGGCCGAGCAGACCCGCAGCTTGCTGGGTACGTGAGCGCAGTCGGGAGACCGTGCGCAGTCCGTGGGCGCGGATGTTCGGGTCGTGCGGGAAGTGGACGACCGCGGCGGTTCGTGCGGACAGCATCATGGCGCCCGCCCGCACGACAGCGGGGAGGCGTCCGTCCGCCTGGGCGACGAGGACCGCCACGGTTCGCTGGAGCGGCATCCCGTCCGCATGCATGGCCATCACGGCCTGCTGGAGGGCCTGTATGCCGCTGGCGGTGGCCGAGGCGCACAGCACGGGCACCGCGTAGGGCAGCTCGCACCAGGACCGGGTCCGGCCGATCTGCCCGGCGCACCGGGACTCGAGGATGTCGTGCGCCACCGGGTGCGGGGTGTCGGCGATGACGCACTGCCAGCCGCCGATGGCCGCCAGCTGCAGCCACGCGGCCGGGGCGTGCGGCAGAGCGAGCGGCGGGCTGTGCCAGTCGCGGCCGTCGGTCAGTACCTGCCAGCCCGGCCGGTCGGCATCCGGTCGTAGCGCGGCCGCGTGCTGTACCTGGGAGCGGGTGAGCGGCCTGTCCGGCGGCAGTGCGGCCAGGCCCCCGGCCTGCTGACCGACCGTCCACGACGGCCACGGGGACGAGAGCCGTGGAGCGGTGTCGAGGACGACTGTTGACGCTCCGGCCGCGGCCATGTGTGCTGCCAGCAAATCCGCGACGGTCGACCGGCCGCTGCCGCCCGTCGCGGCCATCACCGGCACCACAAGACGAACCCCCGAAGAGAGCCCAAGTGAAGGTAGCTCTCTCTTGCCCACGCTTACCCCCATACTCGCGCCGACTCTTCGCATACGCTAATGCGATCCGTCATCTCGTCATACCGGAACGGATCCGGGCGACAGAATCCGGTCACCCGGACGGTTAACCCACGTCGCCAACATGGGCCCCGATAAGCAGTGATGGCATAGTGTCACATACGATCACCCTTCTGCGTCCAGCTTGACGCCTTGAAATCGACCAGGCATGCGGGTTCGTTTCCGCAAACTCGGTGCAGGCCTGGGGGGACTGTGCGCGTCACACGCTGGCTGGCGGTCGCCGTGGGCGGGGCCGTGATGACTCCCGTCGCGCTGGGCGTGGGGGTCGTACTGCTCATCGCTGCCTTCGACGATGACGACGGCGACTCCGGTGGAAGCCTCGGTCCGACCGCCGGCAGTCTGCGCATCGGCCGAGGGGGCGTGCCGTCCGAGTACGCGCCGATGATTCTCGAGGCCGCCGGCGACTGCGACGCAGGCCTTCAGCCGGCCGTGCTGGGGGCTCAGCTGAAGCAGGAATCGAACTTCGATCCGCGGGCTCAATCCCCCGTCGCCGGCGCCCAGGGCATCGCCCAGTTCATGCCGGGCACCTGACCCGCCTGGGCGACCGACGGGAACGGGAACGGCACCAAAAGCGTGTGGGAGCCCGCGGACGCGATCGCCGGTCAGGGGAAGTTCATGTGCAGCCTGATGCGGAAGGGCAGGGCGCATCCTCAGTACGACGGGTCACCGACGGAGCTCGCCCTCGCCGGCTACAACGCGGGCTGGGGCAGGGTCGATCAGTATCGCGGCGTACCCCCCGCGGACTTCGCGAAGGGCCAGACCTACAACTACGTCAAGATCATCATGGCGCTGGCGAAGCAGTTCACCGCCCCGGCGTCGAGCAGCGACGTACAGCTGCCCGCCGGATACACCCTGCCCGCCGGTACGCCCCGCGAGGTACGCACCGCGGTTGCCTGGGCCCTGAAGCAGAAGGGCGGCTGGTACCAGCTCGGCGGCGACTGCACCCATGCCCACGGCACCGATTCCGCCCGCTGGTGCGACTGCTCCTCCCTCATGCAGCAGGCGTACAGGGCGGCCGGCATCAGCATCCCGAGGGTCACCTACGACCAGGTCGGCATCGGCACCCACGTCAGCGTCGACAGCCCCAAGCCGGGAGATCTGGTCTTCAACCCCGGCAGTGACGGCTCCGACGCCCGCCCCGGCCATGTCGGCATGTACATCGGCGACGACATGGTCATCGAGGCGCCCCGCACCGGAGTCCGTACCCGCGTCGTTTCCTACAGCAGCTGGCGCAACTCCACCAGCGCCGTCACCCGGGTCACCGAGGTCCGCCGGGTGGTGCGGTGGTGACCCGCGAGACCGAAGGACAGCAGATGAACATCGAGCACGAAGAGCTGTTCCACCCCTGGGGCACCGTCACGCCGGACTTCTGGGGCCTCCAGCACGAGGCCACACAGGAGCAGTCCGTGGCCCGCATCCCCCAGGTCCTGCGCGGCCGGCTGACGGAAATCGCCGCAAAGGCTGCCTCTGGGCTGCTCCCGGACGCCGCTTGGATGGCCTGCCAGCTCGACACCGAGGTCACCGACGAGTACGGACCGGAGCACCTCAACACAGTTCATATCCGGGAGATCCGCGCGCACCTCGCCTACCTGGCGGGTGATCACGCGACCTCCCTCGGGTGGTATCTGCACACCGCCCGGCTGCGGGCCACGATCCAGGGGCCCGGCCACCCCGACACCGAGGAGGCCACCCGCCGGGTCTACAGCCTCTGGCGCACCGTCCCGGACGCTGACGCGCCCGCGCTCGGCACCGAGCTTCTGGGTGCGGTCACCGACATCCACGGGCCCGAGGCAGCAGTGGCTCGTCGGACCCGTCAGCGACTTCAGGCCCTGGCCGATTCACGTGAGGCCAGAAGCATCACCTGACCTACCCACACCCGCTTCGTCCACAAAGGCTTCGTCATCCACAGGGGGTTGGGCCCTCGCCGGATCCGGTGCCACGATCCGATCAGCCACAACGCGCGACAGGCAGAAGAGGTCCTCATGAACACCGCGATGAACGCTCTGGACACAGCTCTGGGGTCGACGGACCCCACCACGGTGCTGGCCGGCGCCTGGGAGGCACTCGATCTCGGCGGGCAGGTGGCCGACGCCGTCACATGGGAGGAGGACGGCGACGCTTTCCTCGCACTCATGGCGGCACAGGAATGCCTGGCCGCCCGCTCTCTGCTGCCGCTGCCCGAATCCGGGTGCCCGGTCGTCCTGGAGGCGAGCGACATCCAGACCGGTCCCGGCGGCCTGGATCCCTACGTCGCCCTCCTGGAAAGGGCACATCGGGCACTCGCCGACCTCGCTGAACAGGACGTCCAGCTCGGTGAGGCTGCCGAGCACGCGGCTGCCGCCGCACGTTCGCTGGCCGCCGTCCGGGAGCAGTGATGGCGACGCTGGACGAACTCTTCGACACAGCCGGGGACCGGCTCCGGACGGCAGCGGCAGCACCCTCATCGGATCGGCCGGCCTCCGCCCATCACCTCGACCAGTTCCTGTCCGCGCTGGCCGAGCCCCTGGGCCTGGGCGACGAGGACGCACCCCAGTCAGCCGTGACGAAGGATCTCGTCTATCACCTGAGTCGAGCCAGTGACGCCGTACAGTCCGCGCAGCGTCTGCTGCCCCCGCCCGGCGCCGGTCCGGCGGAGAACCACCTGCCCGACGCCTCGGCCGCGGTCCACGCGGTGCGCGACGTCATCGAGAGCCACCGCGGACCGGACCGCGTGCCGCTGACTGCGTACGCGTACGCGCTCACCACAGGCCCGGCCCATCACTACCTCACCCGCCGCTGCTCCGAGCTCGCCTGGGGCGCGGCCCAGGTGGCGTCCGGTCTCGCCCAGGACTCTGTGGACCCCTCCGTCGCAGCAGCGTTCGGCGACGTCCGCCGCTTCCTCTCCGAGGCGTCCGTCTTCGGCCGGGACGGGACGCGCGACGCGGACGCCGCGATCGGCGCTCTCTCGTTGACGCTTCCCGTCGAGCCTGTCCAGGCCCACCCCACCGATCGGACAGAGGACGTACCGGCCAACCTCGCCGAGGACTGCGACCGGCTGTCCCGGGCGGCCTTCGAAACGCTGCACCACCGCTCCGATCACCGCATGAGCGGATCGGACCTCCAGCAACTGGCGCGCTGGACAGCCATGCAGCGCCTGCTGGCCGGCCGTGTCCTGCTGACGGTCTCGGAAGAGCTGCCGGACGAGGCAGCTGCCGCCGCCCTTCGGGAGAGCGCGGGAGCACTGCGCGCGTCCGCGCAGGCCTGGCAGAAGTCCGCGACGGCATGGCACCGGATCGTGGACATCGCCGACCCGCGGTCCCACCCGAAGCTGCCCGCCCCGAGCTATGAGATCGTCCGCCGCGGAGAGGTCGTACGCCTGCCGCAGGTCGTCCCCCATCCCTCCACCGTGATCGCCCACACGGCAGCGGTCCGAGTGGGACAGCTGCTGTACGGACCCGAGTGGCGCCCGGAGGCCGCGACCCGGCCCGCCCCGCGGGAAGGATCGGAGATCCTCACCGACGCACAGGGCGCCGGAGCGCTGGCCTCCGCCCTGTACCGGCTGCCGGCCGCGGGCTGGCAGCTCGCTCTCGCCGCGCCGCAGGCGGTGAGCATGGCACGGGGCGGCCTTGTCACCGATGCCTTCGAGCAGCGGGCACGCGGGCTGGACGATCACCGCTTCCGCCCGGTTCGCCGTCACCAGCTGGAAGCGCTGTCGCACTCGTACAAGGCCGTGCTGCCGGCTGAGCAGGCGTCAGCCGCGTCGCTTCTGGACGTGGCTCAGCATGCCGGCGTCCCGGTACCCCGGGCCCTGCTGGATGCTGGAGCCCACCGCGGCCTGGCGGCGGCCCAGGGGTGGGGGCAGTCCCGGACAGCGGCCAGGCCGGATCAACCCGGACTCCGGGCGCCGCAGCCGCAGGTGCGGGTGCCGAGAAGGGCTTTGTAACGCCGGCTGACGCTTACGCGCCTGGGCCGACCCGTCTCGTAGAGGGTGACGGCAGAGGTTGCCCTGCCTGTGATCGCTACCCGGGCGCCGCCTCTCGGCGTCCCGCTGCGGTTGGTGGGGTGGCGGCTCCGTTGAGGCAGCGGTCGAGGAGTGCGTGCATACGGGGTACGGGGAGGGACGGGTTGGCCGCGGCGCCTTCTGCGGTGCGGGGGTCGGCGAGGAGGGTCTCCAGGGCTTCCGGTGTCAGGCTCGGGTTGGCGGCGGCGGCCCGACGCACCGCCTCGTCGGCATCGTCCACCGGGGGTTCGGGCAGGGTGGGATCGGCTGCGGCCAGGGCGCGTACCTCGGGATCCGGGTGGCCGATGAGGTGGGTACGGCCGGTGCGCGGGAAGCCGGGCAGCGTCAGCAGGTCCGAACGGTGGTCCGGGCGGGTGACGAAGACGTCCAGGAGGAGGCGTGGCGGAGCCAATGGGTGGTTGCAGGCCAGCCGGATCCGGACCTCCTCGTCGTCGTCCTGCGCGAGTGTCCCGACGAGTTCTGCGGGCAGGCCGGACCAGCTCGCCGCAACCCGGCGGAGCACCGGTTCCCCGGACACCGCGCAGGCGGCGAACCAGTCGGGCGACGGCACGGTGGCCGGGTCGGGGTCCGGCTCGGTGATCGGGCAGATGCATTCAGGACCGTGCCCGATGACCCGGTCGATCACGTCGTACTCGACCCAGGTGCGGGGGAAGGGGTGGAGGCGTGCGCGCATCCGCACGTCCTCGTCCGGGTCCTCCCTCAGCTCCGCCACCAGGTCCGGTCCCAGGTCGGGCCGGGCGGCGACCACCTCGCGGACCTTCGCCTCGGGATGCCGGGCGAGCCGGGCGACGGCGTCGGCCGGAGTGTGGGGGTTCCGGGCCAGGGGGCGCACCGTGTCGTCCGCGAAGCACTGCTCGACGAGCGCGGGCGACAGAGCGCACCTGCCGAGCACGAACGGCCTGCTGCTCGGACGGATGGACGGCAGCTCGGCCTCCACCCGTTCCGGGTCCAGCTCCCAGTTCCTGTCCTGCGCCGCTTCACGGACCGCGGGGTCCGGATCGTCGAGCAGCCCCGCCTGCTGCGCCGGGGTGAGCGAATCCCACCGCCAAGTGGCCCGTATCCGGAGTGCGGGATCCTCGCGGCCGGCCATGGAGCGGAAGAAGGACAGCGGGATCTGCCGGGACGAGTCGAGCTCCCAGATGATTTCGTTCGCGGTGACCTTGCCGTCCTCGCCCCCTTCCTGGGCAGTCAGGAGGGTGACGAGGATGTCGTCCGGCAGCGGTCGGACCCAGCGGGGCCAGGGGTGGGGGTGGGGGTTGGCGAGCCGCGCGCGGACGAGTCCCGACGGGTCCGTTGCCAAGGGGGCGAGTCGCGAAGGATCTACGTGCTGGTTGCGGGCGAGCGCGCCGCGAATCCGCCACTCCGGGTGGCGCAGGGCTGCGTCGATGACGGCGTCGGGCAGGTCGCGGTCCTTACACATCAGCTGGCCGAGCTCACCGGACGCTTGATCCATCAGGCGTATCAGTACGTCGGAGGGCGCCGCCGGATTGAAGGCGACGCCGCGCAGCCAGAGTTCACGCAGAGTGTCGGACACCGCGTCATCCTGCCACCTCGTCGCGCGCCCGGGCGGGGCCACATGGCGACCACGCCGCTCGCTGGCAGCTCCATCCGAAGGCTTCGGTCCAGGCGGGCAAGGGCCTTGCCCGTCGTGCATGCGATGACTGTCCGCGGCACGCAGCCAGGGGAACGCACAACATCAGTGCCGATTCAAGCAACCGGGCGATGCTGAAACTCGGCTACATCGTCTGCCTTGTCCACGGGGTGTTCTTGCCCTTGGGTGACAAACGCTCTCGCTCCTGACCGACAAAGCCGGTGACCGTCTTCGCCGTGCGGTCGGCGGCGTTTCCCAGCGCTCGAAGCGACGGCTCATCCGTATCGGCTGAGAAATCATCGCACTTGGCGAGTCTGCGTTAGCAGATGGGAGTGCAAGCGGCGATGTTGGTCGCCCCGTTCAGCCGGCCGAAGTGTTCTGTGTCGCCTCGCTTGCTTCGGTGAGGGCTTGCTGCCTGAGATTGCCGCCGAACAACTGAATCGTGGTGGCGGCCAGGATGTCATCCCTGCCGATGGTCCGCCTGTCCCCCCTGCGGGCGGACGGGGCCCGGAGGGGATCCTCGAGGAGCGGGGGTGGGGCCGGTTCGCCCGGCATCACCAGGGTGACCGTACCGAAACGTTTGACCCCGCCCTCGCGGACGACCATGGCCGCGTCCCTGGCGAGGTCCGTCAGGAACACGCTCGCGATTCCGTCCAGGTCGCGGACCATCGCCGGTACGGCCCTCGCCCCCTGGCTCCGCAGCAGCTTCTTGACCCCGGCCTCGAACCTGTGGGCCCCGACCACAGCACTCGGCTTGCGCGACCTGCTGCGCTTACGAGAGGGCACGATGACCCCCTCGGCGTCGTACAGGACACCGGTCAGGCCTCGAAACGTCGGGGTGTGGTCGTACCACTTGGACCCCACCTCGAGCTCGACGTTCCGGTCGATCGCCGAGACAAGGTCCCCGGGAATCAGCTTCTTCCGGGCCTCCGCCGCCGCCGCTCGCCTCGCGCCTTCGATGATCTCCGTCAGCACGGTCCGCGTCACCGACGCGGCAGCCCACGCGGCCGACCGGGAGACGTGCATCGAGGTCACGTCCCTGAACACCGCTTTGACGAGAGCAGGCTTGAACGGCGAGACATCCATGACCGAGGCGGTATCGGGACCACTGCGGTCAAGGCGTACGGGCTGGATCATCGGAAGAAACGCTCCCTTATTGGTCGGCTCTCGAAGTTTTTCGGGGGTTGACGTGAGGTCAGGCGGAGGCGGCTTGGAGAAGGGCTTCGGCTGCGGCGGTCCGGGCGTAGAGAACGGAGCGGCCCGCGCGGTGGGTGCTGACCAGGCCCGCGCTGCGGAGCGCGGTGAGGTATTGGGATACCCCTGCGGGAGAGAGTCCGGTGCGGTGGGCCAGCTGTGTGGTGGAGGCCGGGATCTCCAACTCGGTCAGCAGCAGGGTCCGCGAGCGGCCGAGTACGGCGGAGAGGGTGTCGGTCCGTGCGACGGGGCGCCTCGTCCATAGTGAGCCGACACCGCGCGCCGGATAGGCGAGCTGGGGCGGGTCCGGTGGCGTCGTTCGGGTGCGCAGCCCTGGTCCGGTGAAGGCTGAGGGGATCAGCAGCAGTCCCGTACCTGCCGTCGTGCGGGTCAGCGGCTGCTTTCGGCGGGACATCCGGAGCGCGTTGTCGCCCCAGCTCACGGACGTATGCAGGTCGTTGAGGAGGTGGCCGGCACCGTGCTCGGCGGCCAGGCGGGCCCGGTAGAGGATGTCTGCGTCCAGAACTGCCCGGATTCGTGCCCAGTAGGGGGCGAGTACCAGCTCCCAGTACGTTTCGAGCTCCTCTGCGACCTTGACCAGGAGGCCCTGTGGGTCGTTGTGCAGGGCTCGCAGCCGGGGGCCGAGGCTCCCCTGGTGGCGGGCGAGGTGGTCGAGGTCCTGGCGCACCCGGTCGGCGGGCGAGGCCCGGATCGCGTCCCGCTCTGCCGCCGGGGTGGGGGCCGGTCCGGCGGGGGCCGGGTTGAGGAAGTCGGGGACGTAGCCACCGGTGGGCGGGACCAGCTCGCAGAGCCAGCCCCGGTGCAGCCCGGCGGCCACCACACGCGGGCGTACCTGGTCGGCCCAGGGCCGGTGGATCGGATGCGCGGCGGCGGACGTCAGCAGTCGGAAGCTGGGTGCGACCTCCCACATCGGTGAGACGGCGAACCGCACCTGCGCCAGATCGCTCGTCGAGAACGCCAGCTCTGCCAGGACAACCACTCCTCAATGGATTCAGGCATGCATGAATCAATGGCGGACCAGCCTACCGAGCGGAGATCATCCCACCATGACCTCACAAACAATCACCGCGGCGGCATCGGGCACCTGGAACCTCGGCGACCTGACAGTCAACCGGATCGGTTTCGGCGCGATGCGCCTGACGCAGCACGGCAAGGCATTCGCGGCCGACGCCGTCCCACGCGACCGCGACCAGGCGATCAGTGTGCTGCGCCGCGCGGTCGAACTCGGCGTGAACCACATCGACACCGCCGCGTTCTACTTCTCGTCACTGCGCAGTGCCAACGAGCTGATCAACCAGGCACTGGCCCCCTACCCGGACGACCTCGTCATCACCACCAAGGTCGGACCGGGCCGCGACCCCTCAGGCCAATGGCTGCCCCACGCCACCCCCGAGCAACTGCGCGGCCAGGTCGAGGAGAACCTGCGCCAGCTCGGCCGCGACCACCTCGACGTGGTGAACCTGCGCATCGTCGGCACCGACTCCATCGCCGAACGCTTCGGCGCACTTGCCGAACTGCGCGAGGCCGGACTCATCCGGCACCTGGGCCTGTCCAACATCCGCCCCCACCACCTCGCCGAGGCTCAGAGCATCGCACCGGTGGTCTGCGTCCAGAACATGTACGGCATCGGCGCATCGCCCGAGCAGAAGGAGTTCATGGGCATCTGCGGTGAACAACGCATCGCGTTCGTGCCGTTCTACTCGATCGCCGGCACCGGACGCGACGGGGGCGCGACCACCGACCACAGCCCGGAGGTGCACGCCATCGCCCGCGCCCACGGCGTGAGCGCAGCCCAGATCCGGCTGGCGTGGACACTCCACCAGGCCCCCCACGTCCTGGCCATCCCCGGCACCGGCGACCTCGACCACCTCGCCCAGAACGTCGCCGTCGGCTCCCTGCGCCTGTCTGTGGAGGAACTCACCGCCTTGGGCCCGGTCCACCACGAGACGGCATGAACAGGGCCCCCATGGCGTTGTGACCCACTTCTGCTGATCGGACTGTCTGCCTTGCCTGTTCCTGCCGCCCGCCCCCGCCAGCCGCGTAACCAACCTCCCGGGACAACACAGACCCGTTCAGAGACCCTCCTCGCATGCGCCGAGCACCCGACGACCACCCGACGACCACCCAATCGAGACGGCCGTTCGAGCACCAAGTCCCCGGACATTACGACAAAAGCTGCTTACGCGTCGGGGCGCGCCGACAGGGCGAGCCAGGAGTAGGGCCAGCCAGGAATCATTTGGTCCGCGCTGCGTCCTCGCCCGTAGACATGACAGAACAGCAGGTCAGGGCTGGTTGGAGCATCGGGTCGCAGCCAGTTGCTCACGTCCACCGCAAGGACGATCCGCCCATCGGCTGCCCTCGGCAACGGCGTGGAGGCAAGCAGCCGCCGTAGACGGCGCGGCTCCAGCCAACCGTGATTGATCGCGTCGTACATCGCGCCATGCCCGCGCCGATGCTCGGCAGTCAGCGTCAGCTCGACCAGGGATGTCACCGGGCCGTCCGCGCACAACACCGAGTCGGCCAGCTCGAAGAGCGCGTCCGCGCGCGCATACAGACAGTCGTAGAACTCGACACGAAAGCGGGACAACACCCCCCAATGCCTCTCCTGCGGGCGCCTCGACGGGAAGACTCATACGCAGCGGCCGTTCTCTCACGATTCGTTACTCGACATCTCGAAGCGTGGAGAACGGCCGCCTCCTCTGTCCCGGAAAGAACCGCAGGTCAGCAGGACGAGTGACCAGTGAGGTTAAAGATCGCGCTCAGGAGCCCTGTGTGAGTTGGGGTTGTGTGGTGTGTGCAAGGCCAGGCGCAGGCTGGGCAGACCGGATCATGCAGCCGGACCGGCGGACGGTTGACCGCCGGTCGGCTCTGCGGCGCTCGTTCGCCAGCCGTACCAGCCACGGCACAACACGTAGGCCGCCACGACGACCACCACGAGACCCAAATCGATCAGACCGGACTGGCGCGCCTCATTCACATCGCCCACCACCGCAGCGATGACAACGAGCGCGGTCTTCTGGCCGATGATCAGCTCCCACAGCCCTCGGTGGGCACGCGGCGCTGCGGCGAGAATGGCGAATAGTCCGGCGAAGACCAGGTAGGCGGACGTGCGCCAGCCCTCCACCCATATCCGGGAATCGGGCGCGTCCATCATGGGCGCGATGCCGTGGAAGAACGCGCCGACGGTCGAGAGCGTCGCAAGGACGAGCAGCCACCGACCGATCTTGTCTGCCCGAACCGTGGGGCCACGGCCGTTGAGCGCGGTGTCTGCAACCTTCATGACAACCTCCTGTGTGCTGTGAATCGGCGTTGGCAGTGGTGGGGCTTCGGGCTCCACGGCGCCGGGGAGCACGGCCTCCGTGACCGTCGGCCCGGCCGGACCGGAGACGGTTGAGCGGATGTCGACCTCGTCGGTTGGGCGGCCTGTGAGCTTCTTCATGGGTTTCTCCTTCAGTACGGATGCGAGGTGAAGAAAAAGAGAGTGGTTAAACACTCACTACGGAGACCGGCGAGACAGGCGAGCCACTGGGTCCGTGGCCGCCTGCCGGTGCGTGGTGTCAGTAGTGCATGATTCCGGCCGTCAGGGTGCGGGTCCAGGGTGCGGAAATGGCCTCGGCGTCGATGGAGACCAGCAGGTGACAGAGCATGCCGGTGGCGAAGAACTGCTGCACCTGCTCCTCGCCGCCTCCCGAGGCGCTTCGGACGTACTCGACGGTTCGGGCATACCCCGAGCGCACCGCCTCCCTGACCGCGGGCTCGGAGACCGCGGCTGCCTGGGCGTGCAGCTGGACCAGCATGAGGTCGTTGTCACTGATCAGGCGGGCGTAGGCGTCGCCCATCGAGGTGAGCACGGCTTCGGGGGCGCTGCTCTCGGCCTTCGCCGCACCGGCTTCGAGGGCTGCGCGCACCCGGACGAAGCAGTGCTCGACGACTGCGGTGAACAGGACTTCCTTATTGGGGAAGAGGCGGTAGACGTAGGCCTGGGAGATGCCGGCGGCCTTCGCTACCTCGGTGGTCGTGGTGCCGAAATACCCCCGGGCCGCGAAGGCCCCGATGGCGGTGCGCAGCACCGTCTCCCGGCGCTCATCGGCTGTGGACAGCTGACGTCGTTCCATCTTCATGTGAGTATTCAATCACTCATTCTGGGAGTGTCAACCGTGAAGGCTCCCTGCGTGGCGTGTGGCACGTCCCCAGGTAGCGCCGCTACCAGGGCCCCTCCGGCGCCTCGCGAGGCGCCCGCACCTGCTCGCACGCCAACTGATCAACCTTCGGTGGCACAAACCAGCGTTGATCATCTTTGAGTGGCAAATGATCAACGTTCACTGGCACAGGTCACGTGGTTACGGCCCGGGTTCCTGCGGAGTGCTCCCGGGCTCGCCTGCCCGGCGATACCGTGGTGGGACACGCCAGTTCTGCCCTCTGGAGCCATCGATGAGCGAACATCCGGCCCCCGCCGACACCGCCGCCCGGCAGCTGGAGCCCGCGGCCGCCGACGCGGTGCGCGCGTACGCGGCCAAGACCCGCGCCGACGCCGACCGGTTCGCCGCCGTCCTCGAGGACATCGCCACCAACGGCCTGCCCGATCCCGAGCAGTGCACCCCGTGGGAGGAACTGCGCGAGGCCCACCTCACCCGCCTTGCCGCACAGCGCCCGGCCGTCGCCTGATGACCCACCAGCACCGCCGCCGCGCCCGGATCGCTTGCGGTGTGCGAGGAGCAGCTCCCCTGCGGGTGTGCACATACGGCCGCCCGTCGGAAAGGCGTTGACCGTCCGCACTGCGGCGGACGTTCTCCTCGGCTCGCTCGACAACGCGAACACCCTCCGCTCGTACGGCATCGGGGTCGCCAAGCCTCGACCGGTCCCGAGTTGTCAGGTTCCCGTCGGTGGTGCGCTCATCGCTGCCGTCAGGAACGTGATCGCCCAGTGCCGGGCTGCCTCGCCCGCTACTGGGGACAGGCAGGCCGGGGAGCGCTGCTGGTAGACCTCGACCCGGTCCACTGCCGTCACGGCGAGGATCCCCCGCATCCGGAACCGCAGCTCCTCCGGGGAAAGGCCGGGCAGTGCGCGCCCGAAGGCTGCCAGGTAGCGCTCACGGACCGTGTCCTCGGCCGGACCGGTCCAGCTGCGCACCTCCTCGGCCGGGTCGCTGAGGATCGTCACGATCAACCGGGACGTCCGGGCACCGCCCTCGTCACCGGGCCGCATCTCGTCGAACAGCGGCCCCGCGAATGCCTCCACCAGTTCGGTGACCGCAGGGTCCGGGGTCCTGTCGAGCAGTCGGTCGAGCCCGGCGCACTGCGCGGCATTGATGGGCTCGATCACGCGGCGGGCGACCGCGGCCAGGAGTTCCGCCTTCGAGCCGAAGTGGTACCCGACGGCGGCCAGGTTCGCTCCGGCGAGGTCGGTGATCGCGCGGACCGAGCTGCCGCGGTAACCGCGCTCGGCGAAGAGGTGCTCGGCCGCGTCGAGGATCTGGGTGCGGGTGTCAGGTGGCGCCATGCCTGCGTACACTACAGACGTTTGATTCAAACGAACGTATGACTGAAACGTATGACTGAAACGAACGTATGAAGAGGGTTGTCATGAAACTGCTCGTGTACGGCGCCGGGGTTCTCGGCAGCCTGTTCGCCGCCCGCCTGTATGAGGCCGGGCACGACGTCTCGCTCCTCGCCCGGGGCGAGCGCCTGGCCGCCCTGCGCCGGCACGGAGTGCAGCTCGCCGAGGCAGGCAGCCCGGCCGTCAGGCGGGTACCGGTGCCGGTGGTCGAGCACCCGGCCGGCGGGTACGACCTGATCGCGGTCTTCGTCCGCACCCATCAGGTGGACGCGGTGCTGGAGTCACTCGCTGGTCTCGAAGGCGACGTGGTGTTCCTGCTCAACTGGGCGGCCGGCGCGGAGCCGCTGGGCGCGGTGATCGGCCCCGAGCGGGTGCTGCTCGGGTTCGGCACGGCCGGCGGCACGATGGACGGCGACGTGGTCCGCTACCGCGCGCCCAACTTCATGACCCGCCGGGTTGCGATGCCGATCGGCGAACCTGACGGCCGGACCACCGCGCGACTGGAACGGATCGTGCGGGCGTTCCGCACCGCCGGGATCAACGCCAAGGCCGAGCCGAAGATGGATGCCTGGCTCAAGACGCATGCCGCGTTCGAGGTCCCGCTCGGACAGGCGGTGCACGCGGCGGGCGGCCCGGTAGCGCTGGCCGACGATCCGGACGCGGTCCGCGGCATGCTCCGCCTCATGCGGCAGAACCTGGCGGCCATGCCGACGCCGCCGGTCCCTCGCGGGTTCGCCGCGTTGCGGACCCTGCCGGAAGGACTGCTCGTGGCCACGCTGCGGCGCTTCCTGCGAAGCCCGACGGCCGTACACAGCGGACTCAGCGACGCCTCCCCCGCGACGGTGGCCGAACTCGCGCGGCTGGCCGACCAGATCCGCGCCTCTACGAAAGCCCGGTAGGCGGCAGGCGGCTGCGCCGCCTCCTCGGCCGGATCACACGTGAGTGCTGCCCTGGTCCATTCCGGGCACCCCTCGGCCGCCGGCCTCACCCGCTACACCCGCGTCTCGCCCGCTGACCGGCCCGACCAGCGTTACTCGTCGTCTGCGGCGTCCGGATCACGCAGCGGGCGCGGAGCCCCGGGCAGCTCGGGGAGTTGGAAGGAGTACCGGCCGAGCATGTTGATGTGATGGCGGACGAACGGGCAGAGGTGGGCCATGTCCTCGTCGCGGACGTCGAACCCGTCCTCGCGCAGCTGCGTGACGGCGGCGTCCATGTACCGCCGCCTCGCCCGAGACTACGAAACCCACCCGCACCGCTCCGAAGCAATGATCCGCCTCGCGATGATCGACCTGATGAGCCGCAGGCTCACACGTGAGTCGTCTCCGAACTGGCGCGACGCGTAACCACCACGCGAGGCATTGTCACGAACTCGCTGACCTGTGCCGTAATACGCTGAATCGCTGGCCCACCACATCGACGCACTCATGCAGATGCGGCGTCGGCAGACCGACACGCTCACGCATCACAGCGATGGCCTGCACGTTCCGCCCGGCCGAGACGAGGCCGTCCACCTCCGCCTGCACCTCGACCGATAGCCGGTCCCACAGAGCATTCCCCATACCCGCATTGAACCCCACGGACCGTACCCAAAAGGGACCGCGATCCGCTTGGACCGCCGCCTTACCAAACACCCCGGACGGGATAAAACGCTCTTCGAGACCTCGCGCGTATCGGCGCCTGGCGAAGCCGCCCTTCGCAGCAACAGCTTTCAACAGCTTCGATGACAGCGCCCTCCGAAGGAACTCTTTCTCCGGAGGGCTCGCTCGTATCCGGGCCAGGTGTCCGGCGTTCCGACTCGCGGCATGACCGCGACTCGGCAGCCTTCTTCATCCAGCCTGCGGCGAATGACTGCCCTCGTGCTGGACGACCCTTCCTTGTCGGCCTGCCGCTGGGTGGCCCACCCCTCAGAGGCTTCGGCGTGGACCTGTACGTGTCCGAGTCGACGGCTGGTACGAGCGGCTGTCCCGTACGGCGACACGGGCACTACGGGTCTCCTGAACCGTCTGGGGATCGGCGCGGGCCTGCACCTCGGACTCATGGAGCCTGGGGTGCTGCTCCGCGATCCGGGCCCTCAGCGTCTTCTCGGTCCGTGCGTCGGTGGCGACAGCCCGGTACATGGCCGCGTTCTCCCGGGCTCGGGTCGCCTGGCCGTGGGCGCGGGAGACGCTCTTCTCGTCGCCGGTGTCGATTTGCTGGACTCGGGCGGGGATCCGGGTCTCGCGCATCTCGGTGAGCCGGGCCGCGAGGGCGTCGGCGTCCGGCACCTGCTCGGTGGCACCGAGCACGGCGGCGTACGGGCTGCTGCGCACGATCTCCCACGCGGCCTCAGCTGCTCGGGAGGCCGCGGCCCCCGCGTCGGCGGCTTCCCGCCATGCTGTAGCGCGTTCCTCGGTGGCCTGCTGGGCGAGCTGCCGGTGTTCCTTGCGGGACGTGCCCGCCAGGCGCAGTGCGATTCTGCCCTTGTCGTCGGCGGTCGCCAGGAGGCGAAGGCGCTCGTCAGCCTTGACCGCCACCTCCGCTGCGGCTGTCTCGCGGGCCTGCTCGGCACTGGCGACGGCCAACTGCTCGTCGGCGCGGTCCAGCAGGAGGTAGATGGGCGCGGCCTCACGCCGCCCCCGGGTTTCCCCGCGGGTCTTGTCGGCTGCGATCTGCTCCAGCAGCGCGCGCTCGGTCTTCTCGGCTTCGGCGGCCGCCAGGTCCTCGCGCCGGGCGTCGACCGGGCCGGTGGCGATGAGCCGAGTGAGCTCCTGGTCGGTCCGGTCGTCGTACGGGCGGCGGTTCCAGGCCCGGACCCCGGCCAGCTCCCGCTCCTCCTGCATGTCGGCCAGCCGCTGCTTCTGCTCATCCGTCAGCCGGTACTCCCGGGGCTGTGGTTCGGCCTCGCGATGGTGCTGGTCGTGGATGGTGGTCGACCGGGCGCGAGTCGGCGACGGCACGACGACCGGGGCCAGGGCCGGCGGTTCGTGGAGCAGGTCGGAGGCCATCGCCTCCGGCCGCGACTGCCCGAGATACCGGGCGAAGGCCTCGACGGCGCGCTCCAGGCGCTCCTTCTCCGTGCGGGCGTCACCGAGCTGGGCCCGGCTGTCCTCGCTCTCGATGACCGCGAGCGGCAGCCACAGGTGGTTGGCCTGCTTGCCCCGGGCCACGCCCGGGTACGTCGCGAAGGCGTTGGCACCGTGCCCGTACAGCAGGCTCGTGTCGCAGGTCATCCCCTGCGAGGCGGCGATCGTCATGGCGTACCCCAGCGACAGGGCGCCGGAGACGACTTGGTCCGGCGTCAGCCACGCGGACACGAACGCCGCGTCCTCGCCGCGCGTACAGGTGCGCCACGTGATCTCGATCCGCCCGTCCTCGGCGATCTCGCTGACGACGGCCCGGTACCCGTTCAGCAGGTCCGGCCCCTCCCCTCGGCGGCTGCGGGAGTCGCGGGCGCGCACCCGTACGGCGTCGCCGGTGGCCAGGGTGAGCCGGTTGCCGCCGGGCAGGGCGTAGGTGTGCTCGGTGCCGAGTTCGCCGGCGGCGCGGCGGATCTGCTGGGCCCCGGCGTTGAGCGCGTCGACGTCGGTGTTACGGGCTGCGAGCACCACCAGCTCGTCGACGAGGTCGTTGGTGCCGGGCCAACGGTCGCGCCGGAGCTCGTCCCACGCGGTGAGGATCTGTGAGCGCGCCTCGTCGGCGTTCTCGGTGGGGTGGACGCAGCCCCGGTCGGCGAGCAGGCGCAGCGCCTGGTCTTGGTCGCCGGTGCGCCAGACCTCCAACGCGTGGCGTTCGGCAGCGTCCTCCTGGCGGCGGTTCTCGTGGAGCGTGAGCCCGCCGACAAGCCGGTGGACATCGCGGAACCATCCAGTGGCCCCGATGGCCTGGAGCTGGAGAGGGTCGCCGATGCCGATGAGCTTCGTGCCGACGCGGGCCGCCTCGCGCATGAGGACCTGGGCGGATCGGTCGTCCACCATCGTGGCCTCGTCGATGACCAGGAGGTCGATGCCGGTGAGGCCGCTCCCGGTGCTGATCTGCTGGAGCCAGGCCGCGACCGTACGGGCGGGGATCCCGGATGCCTGGGTGAGGTTCTGGGCCGCGACGGCACTGAGGCACGCTCCGGCATAGGTGGCGCCGGTGGCGTCCCACCCGATCCGGCACGCCTCCATCAGCGTGCTCTTGCCGGCTCCGGCGACGCCGACGACGGTGTCGATGCCGTACCCGCCGGTCAGCAGCCGGGTCACCGCCGCGTTCTGCCCGCCGGAGAGCTCGAAGCCCACCGCGACTTGGAAGGCGTCGACGGCGGCAGCAGCCTGATCGACGGTCAGCGCGACCCGGCCTTCGCCGTGCCGGGCGAGTGCCTGGTCTCGTACGTACGTCTCCGCATCCAGGATGTCCTGCGTCGTGTACCGGACCGTCGACGTCATGACGGTGGAGCCGTAGTCCGGCACGCGCACCGCGTACCCGGCCACGTCCAGGACGTCGTCGGCGATCTCGTCCAGGCGCCCGGGCCCGCCGTCGATCCCGTCCTGCAGGGCGTTGCCGACCGCTGCGAGCAGCTGCGCGCGGCTGAACGTCTTCTCGCTGCGGGTCAGGCCGGTCTCGGAGTCAAACACGATCGCGGCGAGGTCGGCCGGCGGCGGAATATGCGGACCGCCGCCGGGACCGTCAATGCCGAGTCCCCCGTCCGGACCGGGCGGTCCGGGCGCGGCGGCCGCGACCATGGCGTCGACGTCGACACCCGCGTCCTCGGCCCGCTGACGCCAGCTCTCCCGCATCCCCGCAGTGCCGGCGGAATGCTTGGCCCGCTTGGTCTGCAGGGAGACCTTCGCCTTCTCCCCCCGGCTCGCGTCGGCGCCGGCGGTCTGGTCGACCAACGTGGCCCGGCGGGAGAACGCCGTCCGCAGCTGCTCCGGGATCCCCGCGATCTCCCGGGCGCCGGTCTTCTCGTGCTGCTCGCGCCGGACTCCGAACCGGGCATACGTGAGCGCCCGGACCCGCGCCTTGAAAAGTGCGTCGGCGACCGCCGCGTGCCGGTGCAGGTCCTGCCCGGAGTTCGCGATGGAACGCCACTGCCCGTCCTCGCACAGAGCCAGATTCGGGATCGTGACGTGCAGGTGCAGGTGCGGGTCGCCCGGCTGACCGTCGCCCATCGGCCGCGCCGCCTGGTGCTCCACGGACCAGCCCATCAGCCCACCGGTCGCAATCCGGACCGGGCGCCCGTCCTCGCTGCCGACGCCGTAGCCGACCCAGGGTTCGAGCTGGGCGAACGTGTCGCGCTTGGCCTGGTGCACAAGGTCGCGCAGCTCCCGCTCGTCCAAGTCGTCCATCAGCCCCTGCAGGACACTGTCGGACTTGGGGAGGTCCAGGACCAGGTCCCAGCCGCGGACCCGGTCATCGACCCGGACGTCCTTGTGTTCCCGCGCCTCGGCCAGCTCGCGCTCGCCGTAGACGTCGTCCAGGGAGAGGCCGGCAGCGCGGGCGAGCTTGTGCAGGGTGGTCACCTGCATCCGGTGCATCTCACCGAACCGGTGCACCATCCGCTGCTGCTGTGCCAGGACCTTCTGCTGCTTCGGCTTGCCCTCCAGCAGAGCGGCGGGCTCGACTCCCCGTTCCGCGGCCGCCGACTCGATGGCCTCAAGCAGCCGGGTGGCGGTCAGCTTCGCCCTCTCGTGCGCGCGGACCGACGTCTGCGTACGGATCAGCCGCGCGCCAGTCTCTGGATGGCACCCGATCATCAGACGCCGGGCGGCGTCCTTTCCCTCCTCATCGAGGACCTGGCCGTCGGCCAGTCCGACCGCATGCAGACCGGTGCCCATCCACACCAGAGCAGCACCCTGCAGCCGGTGGTCGACCCGCTCGTCGACGGCGCCTTCCGCCACGACGGCCAGCTCCGCTGACGCCTCCACCACCGAACAGCCGGCCTGCTCCCGCAGCCGGTAGTCGACCTGTTCGTCTGCCGTGATCTTCGTCAGCCAGGCCACTGACCGCCCCCGCTCGTGCTGCCCCGTCAGCGGGGCTTGTGTGCTTGTGCCTTTCCGGCGTGCCGGGGTTCCTCGTCAGGGGAACCCCCTTCGTCCTTACCCCATTTTTGATCATGCCAAGAACGGTCAGTGTCGCCGGTGCCGAGGGCGGGCTCTGGCGGCAGCACTACCCCGCCGCACCCCGCCGCCCAACTCGCCTTCGCCAGTGTCGGTGGCCCCCGGGCGACCTACGGCGTCTCATCGGCGGGGGCGTAGTCGGTGGACAGGGTGAGGTCCTCCCAGGCGTTGAGGTCGCTCTCGACCGCCTCGCGTCCGGCACGGACCAGGCGCAGGGCGTCGGAGCCGAGGACGAGGTGGGCGGGAGGATTCGGTTCGTCAAGGATGCGCAGGAGCGCTGTGGCGGCTTTGGCGGGGTTTCCGAGCTGCTGGCCGCTAGCTGTCTGCCGGGCGGCGCGGATGGGCTCGAACAACTCGTCGTAGTCGGGGATCGACCGTGGCGTACGGACCATGGAGCGGCCCGCCCAGTCGGTGCGGAAGGAGCCCGGCTCGACGGCGGTGACGTGGACGTTGAAGCCGGAGACTTCCTTGCCGACGGCTTCGAGGATGCCTTCCAGGGCGTACTTGCTGCCGCAGTAGGCGGAGACGCCGGGGAAGGACGCGAGTCCTCCCATGGAGGTGACGGCCACAATGTGCCCGCGGCGCCGTCTCCGCATGAACGGCAGGACCGTCTGCACGGTGGCCACCGCGCCGAAGACGTTGACGTCGAACTGGGCGCGCAGGTCGGCCAGGGGCGTCTCCTCGAAGGTGCCCTCCAGGCCGTATCCGGCGTTCGCGATCAGCACGTCTACGGGCCCGACGGTCTGTTCCACCTCGCCGATCACCGTGCGGACCGCGGTGTCGTCGGTGACGTCGAGGAGGCGGGCATGAGCGCCCTCGGGGTGCAGGGCGGTGAAGGCGTCCGCGTCGGCGTCCTTACGGACGGTGCCGACGACCGTGTGGCCGGCGCCCAGGGCTGCGGTGGCGAAAGCGCGGCCCAGGCCGCTGCTGACGCCGGTGATCAGAAAGGTCTTGGCCGGTCGGGTCATGTCTGCTGCTCCTTGTACAGGACAAGGTGCTCGTGGAAGAGCACGCCGTCACGTATGTCGCCGGTGGCGGTGAACCCGCTGTCATCGACGTAATCGAGGTGGCTGCCCGTGACTGTGTAGCGGCCGGTGTAAGCGCTGGACCGGGTGCCCCGGGCCTCGTCGTAGCGGCCGTCGGGCAGCAGCTCCTGGCGGATATGCCCGTCCGCGGTCACCCACATCCCGACCGCGTCTACGGCACCGGTCCTTCGCCCGGCGGCTTCCTGCCGCGGCCTCGACTGGTTACTCACCATGTGCTCCTCCTCGTTTCGCTGTGCCGATCACCAGCGTGGGCGGCCTGAGAGAGAGGAGCCAGGACGAGTCGTGCCTGGGTACGGCGCACCCAGGCACACGGGCAGGGGCGGCTTTAGCCTGAAGGGGTGACCAGCAACGATCTCGGAGACTTCCTGCGCGCCCACCGTGCCCGCCTGCGACCTGACGATGTCGGGCTCGCCTCCCACGGCGCCCGGCGGGTGGCGGGGCTGCGGCGGGAAGAGGTCGCCGTCCTGGCCGGAATGAACAGCGACTACTACGCCCGCCTCGAGCAGGGCCGCGAGCGCAGCCCCTCCCCGCAGATCCTCGACGCGATCAGCAGCGCACTGCGGATGGACGACGAAGCGCGCGAGCACCTGTACCGGCTGGCCGGCACCGCACCGGACGGTGAGCGGCCGCAGCCGCGAGAGACAGTCAGTACTGCGCTGCGTCAGCTCCTGGACGGATACCCGAACGCCGCGGCGTTCGTGCTGAATCCGGCCACCGACTTCCTGGCGTCCAATGCCCTGGCCGACGCCTTGTTCTCCACGTTCGGCAAGCGGGACAACATGGCCCGCATGACCTTCCTCGACCCGGCCGCCCGGGAATTCTTCACCCAGTGGAAGCGGGCGGCGGAGGCGGTCGTGGCCGGACTGCGCCACGCCACAGGCCTGGACCCGCACTACCGGCGCCTGCACGACCTCGTCGATTCCCTGACCGAGGAGAGCGAGGAGTTCGCCGCCCTGTGGTCCTCGCACACCGTGCACGGCAAGACCCGAGACGGCAAAGAGGTCGTCCACCCCGATGTCGGACCGCTCGACCTCACCTACCAGACCTTCGACGTCCGCGGCGCCCCCGGCCAGCAACTGGTGATCTACCACGCCGCCCCGGGAAGCCCCAGTGTCGAGGCACTGTCCCTGCTCGGCAGCCTGCATGCCACCCGGCACCGGGAATCCTCCGCAGAGCGGTAGCGCCGACCGTCAGCTTGATGTTCATCGTCCGGCCGGCTCCGCAGGTCACCCTTTGCGCAGGTGTTCCTGCTGAGGTTCGGTGGCCGCCTCGCTGCTGGGGAGGTGTTCGCCGAGCCCGCTGCCGCTGATGGACGGGGCCGCGGCGGCAGGTGAGCCGCTGGCGGTGCTGCCGGTGCTGTTCCACCTCCTGTGGTCGCACGGACTGGCGGTGGACGTGTCGGTACCCCTGCACAGCGGTTCACCGGTCTCGCCGGGGGCAGCGGTCCCGGCTGATCCGCCGCGTAGCGAAATCGGTGGAGGCCGCGCACGGTGAGTGGGCTGGTGCCGTTGCCGAGCACGCGCACCCTCTACTCACGCCGACGTAAACGGCCGCGAAATTGCGCGCCGCGCTCGAAGGAACAGACCCTCGCCTGCCACACCAGCGCATCGAATCCTCAACCTCGAAAATCCCGTGCCGCCCAGACGCCCCGCGCCTCAAACCTTCGTCATCCTTGGCAGACGTCGATCGATTGGCGACGCGGCGGACTGGTAGCGGCGGGGAATTGACATCACTGGTGCGTCAATCATCATGATCTTGGTGTTGGTCCTGGGGTGCCCCGTGATGCAAAGCTGAAGCCTCGCCCTCTCCGGCGATCTGGCGTGCGATGAGAGGCAGTCCGCTCGTGGGTACCTTCAAGACGAAGAACGGCTCGGTCCAGGGCTTTCGGGTCTCTACCGAAGTCGTCGCCGTCCTTGGTATCCCCTACGCCGCCCCGCCATTCGGCGCCAACCGGTTCCGGGCACCTCTCCCGGCACCGGCGTGGACCGGGGTGCGGGACTGCACGGCCTTCGGAGCGGTCTCCCCGCAGTCGGCAGAGCTGCCCGGCGCACCCGTGTGGTCGCCCGCCGACGAGGAGATCCTCACCGTCAACGTATGGACCCCGACCCCCGAGGTCGGCCACCTGCCCGTCCTGGTCTGGATCCACGGCGGTGCCTACACCTTCGGGTCTTCAGCCCAACCCGATTTCGACGGTACCGCGCTGGCCCGCACCGGCCTGGTCGTGGTCACCCTCAGCTACCGGCTCGGCTTCGAAGGCTTCGGCCACATCCCCGCCGCCGAAACAACCACCTACCCGGACAACCGCGGCCTGCTCGACCAGGTCGCTGCCCTGCGCTGGGTTCGTGAAAACATCGCCGCCTTCGGTGGCGATCCCGGCAACGTCACGGTTGCCGGCCAGTCCTCCGGGGCAGCTTCGGTTGCCTGCCTGATGGTGATGGCTCGCGCCCGAGGCCTGTTCCACCGTGCCATCGTCCACAGCGCCGCCAGCCCGTGCTACACGCTTGAAACAGCTGCGGCGACCACCCGCGAGATCGCTGCGGCAGCGGGCTGCCCTGCCACAGCCGAGGGCCTGACATCTGCGACTCCACAGGCCCTGGTCGTCGCCTCCGACCGGGTGGTCAACGACTACCGGCATGACCCCGCCTCCGGGTCCCGCCACTACGACCCCTCGCTCTACGCCCCCGTCCTCGACGGGGACGTCCTGCCCACCGACCCCCTCACGGGGATGGCAGCCGGTGCGAGCCGGGAAGTGGACCTGCTGGTCTGCCACACCACGGAGGAGTACTGGCTGCTCGACGCCGTCGGCAGCAGCGCGAAGATCACCACCGAGAAACAACTGGCTCTCTTCGCCGAAGACTTCCACCTCCCTGACGGACTGGTCGCCGGCTATCGCGCTGCGATGCCCCACGCCCCGGTGCTCGATGTCTACCTCGCCGTCTTCGGGGATCTGCTGTTCGGCGAGTACAGCAATCGACTCGTCGAGCGTCACGTCCAGGCCGGCGGCCGGGCGTTCCTGTCACGTTTCGACCGTCGGCGCACTGGCCCAAACGGGGTAGTGCGGGCCTGGCACTGTGCGGACATCCCCTTCGCCTTCGGCAACCTCGACACCGACTGCCTGGCAGTCCTCATCGGCGGCACCCCCACCCCCGCGGACCACGAGCTGGCACGCCGCATGGTGCGCGCGTGGGCCGATTTCGCTGCCACCGGAAACCCGGGCTGGCCGCCCGTCAACAACTCCACCACCCAGGCCAGAATCTGGAGCACCGACGACGTCCCTACCGACGGCCAGTCCGCCGCTATCCGTGCCCTTTGGGTCGAGGCCGAGTTTCCAGTCCTGTGTCCGTGAACCGGGGAACCCCACAGCAGCCACAGACCCACCTCCGGGTTCTACTGCCATCTGCTCCGCGCTCGACATGACAGCCACCGAATCCGCAAGGTAGGTCTTGGAGCGATAAAATCCTCAGGGTGTAGATCCTTTCAAGGGACAGACTGAGCCGGGCATTTGCCTTACTGATCGTTTCAATATGAGCTGGTGGGGCGCTTGGCGCCGGGATGCACCGTAGGTGAGCAGTCATGAATGGTCACCGGCCGGTGGATGGCCGTCCCAGCGCGGTCTGCGCGTCGAGTGCCGCGAGCACAGTGTCAGCCAGTTCTTCGGCGGACTGTCCGCCACCCGCGTCGATGCGAGCCAGGCCCAGCCTGTCGATGGCCTCGATCATCAGTGCCTGGTAGCACTCCGTGCGGGCCAGGAACTTGTCCATCAGGACCCGTTCCTCGTCTGCGGCTGCTTCATAGGAGCCCGCAGCGTGAACGCGGGCGCGTACTAGGGAGTCGTCAGTGGTGAGCCATACGGCTGCCGCGTGCGGGACCTGTAGCCTGGCGACGCGGACGGGCCAGAGTGCCGACCCCTCCAGGACCAGGCCCGGACTGCCGCGGTCGCTGGCCGCACGGGCCGTGATCAGCTCTTCGATGCGGGGCCAGAGCCGATCGTAGTGGTCGAACACAGACGTGATCAGCTCGTCCACCGTAAGTGATCCGTAGTGCTCAGCGACGTGCGCCGGCACCTCCCACTCCGGGGTTCTCCAGGGCCGACCTGGGTGCCGGGCCATCCCGTCAGTGCTCAGGTACTCGAACCCGATTTTTGCCGCCACCTCTTGGGCGACGGTCGACTTCCCGACGTTCGATGTCCCGCCGATCAGGACCACTCGTAGATCGCGCACACCGACGACCCTACTGATCCTTCTGGGACGGTGCCTGCAGTCGGCGGAGACAGATGATGCAGCAGGCCAGTTGCAGGAGACCGTGGTGGAGGTCGGCACGGCGTTCGTAGCGGATTCGTAGGCGTTTGAACCGGTGGAGCCAGGCGAAGGTGCGCTCGACAACCCACCGGGTCTTCCCCAGGCCGGAACCATGCGCGACACCCCGCCTGGCGATGAGTGGCTTGATGCCGCGCTTCCACAGCAGGCGGCGGTACTTGTCGAAGTCGTAGCCGCGATCGGCGAACATCCGCTTGGGCCGGTTCCGCGGGCGGCCGGCCCCGCAGTCCGCCTATGCGAGGGATCGTGTCGAGCAGGGGGACCAACTGTGTGACGTCGTGACGGTTTCCGCCGGTCAGCGAGACCGCGAGCGGTATCCCCTGGCGGTCCACGATCACGTGATGCTTGGATCCGGGCCGCCCACGATCGACCGGTGAAGGCCCGACGTGATCTCCCCCTTTGAGAGCCCGGATGTGGGAGCCGTCGACTGCGCAGTCGTCCATGTTCAGCGCGTCTGCAGCGCGCAGCTCAGTCAGCAGGGCCTGGTGCAGGGCCGGCCAGACCCCGGCCTCGGTCCAGTCCCGCAGTCGGCGCCAACAGGTGATGCCGGAACAGCCCACCACCTGCACTGGAACGTCACGCCAGGCCACACCCCTGCGCAGCACGTAGATGATGCCTGCCAACGCCACCCGGTCAGACACCGGAAGGCGGCCGGGGTACCGGTGCCGACGTTCCTGTCGCGGCGGCAGCAACGGAGCTATGCGGTCCCAGAGCTCATCCGGGACAAGATCGGCAGACACCCGCCAGACCCTGCCTGCCAAGATCGCCAGAACCAGTCGCCACGCCGATCTCATTCTGAAACGATCAGTTACTGGCCGGGCTGAGCGCCGCGTAGATCGATTCGAAATCCTCAGGTCACGCTCGGGCCGGACCAAGATCGACTGCCTGGAAGTCAAGGATCGCGGCGATGCCCTCCTGGGGACCCGGTTCGATCACCCGGTCACGCGCCGAGCCGTAGTTCATGCAGATAGGGCCGCCCTTTGAAGGAGCTACGCCCTTCGGAGTGTGTCGCGACCGGTGAGATGCGATCGGGCTGTTTCGAGAAAGGCCGACACCAGGCGGTTGCGCTCGCGGGTGCGGGTGGCGATCACCACGTCGCACGGTTCGATTCCTTGGACGGGAACGGTCGTCAGATCGTGCCTGGGCGTGCTGCTCCCGTCGGCTGCCGGTGCTAGCGCGATGGCCTGTCCGCCGGCGATGGATTCGAGTTTGTCCGCGTGCGCCTCGACCAGCGGGCCGTCGGGTGCCGGGCGTCCGTCCGGTCGGGGGTCGAGGCGCCAGAAGGCGTCGTAGGCGGGGTCCGGGTAACGGATGAGGGGTTCGCCGGAGAAGTCGTCGAGGGTGACCGACTCCCTGCCCGCGAGGCGGTGCGTCGTCGGTACCAGGAGCACCCGGGGCTCCTGGTACAGAGGCGTCACCCGCAGCCTGTCGGTCGGGAACGGCTCTCGGGCGATGACCGCGTCCACGCGGTGGTCGAGCAGGGCCATGTGGACATCGCTCCAGTCCAGGTGCAGCGTGGTGACCTCGGCCTGGGGATGGCGGCTGCGCAGCTCGCGCACCGCGGGGGTGATGATGAGTCCGCCCACGTACCCGATGGTGACGGCGCCGGATGCAGCTGCGGCGCGGGTCGTCGTCGCGGCCAGTTCCGCGGAGCGCAGGAGTGCTTCCGCCTGGGGCAGGAACTCCTGTCCGGCCGCGGTGAGGCGGCAGCCCCTGGTGGTGCGGTCGAGCAGGCGGACGCCCAACCGCTTCTCAAGGCTCTGGATCTGCCGGCTCAGCGACGGTTGCGCAAGCCGCAGTTCGGCCGCTGCGCGGCGGAAGTTGCCGTGCTCGGCCACGACCGTGAAGTACCTCACTAGGCGAAGGTCGAAGTCGACCGGGGGTACGTGGGCGCTGGGCACTCCTGCATCGTACTCGTGATACCTGATCCGTATCGCGTG
Source organism: Streptomyces sp. NPDC102441 (assembly GCF_044765585.1). NCBI lineage: Bacteria > Bacillati > Actinomycetota > Actinomycetes > Kitasatosporales > Streptomycetaceae > Streptomyces > Streptomyces sp. NPDC102441. The sequence continues at coordinate 71,579 of NZ_JBIWKH010000021.1, read as the reverse complement.
GTGCGGAACAGGTCTTGGACGCCGTGCTCCTGTCGCTCCTACCGTCACGGTACGAACCCGGCGCCGTGCGGCGGGCCAACCTGAAATCATCGAGGGATTCTCATCGTGCGTATTTTCGTCGCAGGGGCAACCGGGTACGTCGGATCTGCCATCGTGAGTGAGTTGCTGCAAGCGGGCCACGAGGTCGTGGGTCTCGCCCGTTCCGATGCCTCCGCCGCGACTCTGGCCAGGGCAGGCATCGCGGTGCACCGTGGTGACCTCGGTGACCTGGACAGCTTGCGCTCCGGCGCGGCGAAGGCGGACGGGGTGGTCTTCGCGGCAAACCAGCACATCTCCGAGACCACCGACTCTGCCGCTCGTGCACGGGTCGAGCTGAAGGCTGTGGAGGCGATCGGTTCGGAGTTGGAGCAGACCGGCAAGCCCTTCGTGGTCACCTCGGGGGTCATCGGCCGCACGCCGGGACAGGTGCTGACCGAGGAGACCCCGGCTGTTCCCAATGCCGTCACCGGCCTGCGGCTCCCGGTTGAGACATCCGTTCTGGCCCTGGGCGGGCGCGGGGTGCGCTCGTCGTCGGTACGGCTGGCGCCGACCGTGCACGGTCGGGGGGACACGCGCGGGTTCGTCTCGATGCTGATCGGTATCGCTCGTGCGAAGGGTGTCTCGGCCTTTGTCGGCGAGGGGGCGAACCGCTGGTCGTCGGTGCACCGGCGTGATGCCGCGGTCCTGTTCCGGCTGGCCGTGGAATCCGCCCCGCCCGGCACTCCGGTGCACGCGGTCGCGGAGGAGGGTGTGCGGTTCCGGGACATCGCCGAGGCCATCGGCCGTCAGCTGAAGCTTCCGGCGGTGGGTCTGACGGCCGAGGAGGCGAGCGGCCACTTCGGCCTTCTCGCCCTACTGGTGTCGCTCGACAACCCGACGTCCAGCGCGCTGACCCGGGAGCGCTTCGGCTGGGTTCCCGTGCACCCCGGGCTGATCGAGGACATCGAGGACGGTCATTACTTCAAGGACACGGCGTAAGGACGGTGGAAGTGCCGCTGAGCCCGCGCGCCGCGAACCCTGATGGGCGTAGCTCCTTCAAAGGGCGGCCCTACCTGCATGAACTACGGCTCGGCGCGTGACCGGGTGATCGAACCGGGTCCCCAGGAGGGCATCGCCGCGATCCTTGACTTCCAGGCAGTCGATCTTGGTCCGGCCCGCGCGTGACCTGAGGATTTCGAATCGATCTACGCGGCGCTCAGCCCGGCCAGTAAGGCAAATGCCCAGCTCAGTCTGCCCCTTGAAAGGAGCTACACCCGTCGGAGATCAATCCATGAACTCGGCGCTGCTTCGCCCGGCATCGCGGCGAAAGTCGGGCATGCCGAGATGAACGGTGGAGGGCTGCGCCGTACGGACGCGCATTTCCTCCAGCTTCTGCGCGGCGGCGGCCATGGTGGTCTCGATGGCGGCGACCTCGCCGAGCCAGCCCTGGTCCTTGGCCTCCTGGAGGCGGTCGATGAGGTTGGCGTGGATCTCCTGCAGACGAGGCATCTGGGCCGGGTCAACGAGAAGTAGGGGACATCTGACACAGGCGTTTTCATCCTGGCAAGGGGGCGCGTAGTCGCGGCCACAGGTTCCCAGGGCGACCTTGCGGAGCTCGAAGTGGGCCAGGAACTCGTCCCACTCGGTGACGGTGAGCTCGCGGTACTCCTCGCTGGGCCGCTCGGTTCTGCGGCGGGCGATGAAGGCCCGATGATGAGAGATCACGTCCTCCGAGTAGATCGCGGCATAGCTCATGGTCGTGTCCAGAGCGGCGTGGCCGCAGATCTTCGCGGCGATATGCGGGGGCAGCCCAGAGCGGATGGCGTCGGTCACGAAGATCCTTCTGAAGTCATGGGGGCGCCATTCGAGCGGATTGCCGGCCACAGTGATCTGGGCGGACTGCGAGGTCAGACCTTCTCGCCACTGCGGTGCGCGGTCGTCGCCATGCACGCCGGACGCCGCGGGGACTCTGCTGATGCCCGCGGGCGCGGATCGACGGGTACGGCCCGCGGGCACGCCGCACCGCCCGGCCCGGGGCCCGAGGTCGCGGAGGGCGCCTGGCAGCCTCTGCGGCAGCAGTGTGCCTACGCCACGCCGAGGGAAGCCCGCTCGGTCTTCGCGCGGCTGACGGCCTCCATGTAGCCGTCGATGGCGTCCCGGTTGAGAGTGAGGCAGTCGATGCGGGCCGTCATCCTCTCGCGCTCGCGTGCGAGGAGCGCCAGCAGCTCCGGGTCCGCGTCCTCGACCACGATCTCGCGGGGCTTGTCGAGGCACGGCAGGATCTGCTTGATGATCCGGGTGGGGATTCCGCTGTCGATCAATCCGCGAATCTGGATTACCCGGTCGACCAGGTAGTCGTCGTACTCGCGGTACCCGTTGGCCAGCCTTTGTGGCTCGATCAGCCCCTGGGTCTCGTAGTACCGCAGCGATCGGGCCGGTGTGTCCGTGAGCTTCCCCAGCTCTCCGATACGCATGTGGCCCTCCTCATGTAGTGCCCGGGGCCTCCGGGCTTGACCTTGACATTAGTGTCAAGGTCAAGGATAGGGCTATGACGCACGTACGATCACCGGCTTCGCGGTACCACCGGGGTGAGAGCCGGGACGGGGCCGGTCGGCAGCCCCTGGTCGTCACGACCTCGGCGGACGCCGCCACGGCTTCCCCGGCCCCCGCCCGGCGCCGCCGGAGCGACCCGGCGGCAGGGTGAACCGTGACCTGGCAACGCGAGGTCGCCCGGCCGCGCGCAGACCCGCACACAACACTGGGCCCCACGACGAGCCCGTACACGTGAAGGAGCAGGACATGACCACGCAGGCTATCCGGGTCGGGCTCATCGGAGCAGGCGGCTGGGCTTCCTACGGACACATCCCCGCGCTGCGGGCACTGCCCGAGTACGAGGTGACCGCCGTATCCGCACGCCGCAAGGAATCAGCGCAGAAGGCAGCCGACAAGTTCGGCATCCCGCACGCCTACGACGACCCCCACGAGCTGATCAACGACGCGGACGTCGACCTGGTAGCAGTGGTGACCCCCTCCCCCGACCACGCACCGCTCGTGCGGGCCGCCATCGAGGCCGGCAAGGACGTCTACAGCGAGTGGCCGCTCACCACCCGCACCACCGACTCCGAGGAACTCCTCGCCCTGGCCGAGGCCAAGGGCGTACGGCACATCGTCGGCCTCCAGCGCCGCCTCGGCCCCGCCAACCGCTACGCCCGCGACCTCATCACGCAGGGATACGTCGGCGACCTGCGGGCCGCCCGCATCTCGGTCGGAGTGGACGCGTTCGGCCCGGTCATGCCGGACAAGGTCGAGTGGACCATCGACGCCGGCAACTTCACCCACGTCCTCTCCGTCTACGGTGGACACTTCCTCGACGTCCTGTTCCGCCTCGTCGGCCCGCCCAAGGACCTCACCGCCCTCACCGCGACCCAGTTCCCCGCCATCACCCTGGCAGAGAGCGGCAAGGCGATCGCTTCCGCCAAACCCGACCAGGTCATGGCAATTGGCACCCTGGCCGGCGGGGGCCTGTTCTCCGTCCAGTTGGAGGGCGGCCAGAAGTTTCCCACCGGCCTGCAGATCGACATCACCGGCACTGAAGGCGTCCTGCGCCTCACCAACAACCGCGCGTTTGAGAACACCGAGGACAACACCCTCCACGGCGTCAATACCGACAGCGGCGACCACGCGGCACTCACCGTGCTCCCCGCGCCCGAGGAATACCGGACTCTGCCCGACTCCTCGCTCGACGAAAGCGTCCAGGACCTCGCTCACCTGTACGCCGCGTTCGCCCGCGACAAGGCCGACGGCACCACCGAGGCGACCACCTTCGCCGACGCCGTGACCCAGCACCGCCTGATCGACAAGATCCAGCGGGCGTCCGAGGCATTCCCGGCATAACCCGGCCGCCGCTCCCCTTCCCGATCCCGCGACCTGCGGCTTCCCGCCCGCGCCGAATCCCCGACCACAAGGAACACCCACGATGAACAGCACACCGTCGAATCAGAGCGAGCGACTGCGCCGGCCTTCGGGCCTGCGGTCCCTGACGCTCGGCGGCACGAAGGTGACCTACGTACCGGACGGAGCGGTGAAGTTCTCACCGCGCGGCTGGCTCCCGGAAAGCACCGACGAGGCATGGGCCGCCCACCCCGAGTATCTGGACGAGACCGGCCAGCTCACCGGGTCCATCGGCGCCCTGCTGGTCGAACACGGCGAGCGCGCCCTGCTGATCGACGCCGGCTTCGGACCCCAGACGATGCCGGCCGAACCCGGCAGCCCCATCGGTGCCCTCCACGGCGGCGAACTGCTGGACAACCTGGCCCGCGCCGGCCGAAGCCCCCAGGAGATCGAGGCGGTGGCCATCACCCACCTGCACGGCGACCACGTCGGCTGGCTCTCCCCGCAGCTTCCCGGCAGCGACCTGTCCGCCTTCCCGCATGCCGAGTACCTGCTCACCGAGCCCGAGTGGGCCGCGCGCGAGCACATGGCGGCGCACGGCGTGGGCAAGACACAGATCGACGCGATGGCCCCCAGGGTCCGCACCGTGACGGACGGACAGGAGATCTTCCCCGGCGTGACGGTCCGGCTCATGCCCGGCCACACTCCCGGCCACACGGCTTACGAGATCACCTCCGGTGAGCAGCGGATCATCGCCTTCGGCGACGCCATGCACTCACCGATCCAGATCAGCCACCCCCAGTGGTCCGCCGCCCCCGACCACGACACCGCACAGTCCACGCACTACCGCCGCCAACTCGTCGCGAGCCTCCAGGAACCCGGCACGACCGGCTTCGGTATCCACTTCGCCGACATGGTCTTCGGCCACGCCCGCCAGGACGACAACGGGCCCGTCTGGCACCCCGTCGACGCCTGACCCCGCCCGCAAGGGTCAACCCTGCACCTGGCCCCCTGTCGTGGCGTATCTGGGTCATGCTCCACCCTGGCCTGCCACGCCAAAGGGCGGGAAATGCAAGATCAAATGACGCACCGCAGGGTCACCGGCCTCTCCCTAATCCTTCATCGCCCAGCAGCTGTCGTACGCCGTTGCAACAACGAACGGGAAGGGACAGCACGGTCGTTGCCGATCAATACCCCGTGAAGCCGGAACTGGCTGTCGGTAGACAACCCATGTGCACGGGTTGATCAAGCTGGGGAACACTGGGCCGATGAGCTCCACAGCCTCCCTCCAGGCATCGCAGGAACGTGCCCTTCGGCATGTCACGAAACTGGCGTCAGGCTCTCCGGTCGACTCGACGCTGCGAGTAACCCTCAACTTCCACCCGGACCGTCTGCTGCACGGCATGCCGATCCTGGATGCCTTGGCCGAGGACGGCGTCTACCGATCGCAGTTCGTCACGGGGACCAGCAACGGCGGACTGACCGCTCATCCAGGTGGCGACCGGTGGCGCTGGGAGAGCCGGATCTTCGACGGGGCGTACGACGAAGCGACTGCGCACGAACGGCCCGTCTACGGAGCGTTGAACTTCCGTCGCAAGCCGGTAGGTGGAGCGCCGCGGTTCGGCTCGGCTCACTTCCGGCTGACGGCCGAGACGCTGACGCGGACCACGTTCTGCTACCCGGACAGCTTCCTTGAACCTTCGGATTTCGGTGTCGCGGCCCGCATGGGGCTCCTCGATCTTGCCCTCGCCGATCGTCAGGACGAGCTTGACGACTACATAGAGGCGCAGGTGCACGGGCCGGTCCGGTTGCACTGCCATGTGGAGGCGCTGGTGCTGGACCCCTGTTACCGGGGCACGAAGGTCGAGACCGCGGCTCTGAGTCTTGGCTGCCCCGTCGAGTGGCACCCCGGCTTCCGACTCGGGATTGAAGAACTCCGCGGTCACCCCGGCTACCGCGGTCAGGAATACGTCGACTTGGGCATTCAGATCGCGGCCGATGGCGTGCTCGATCCTCGGATCATCGGAGTTGCTGCACGTGACGGCCTCCATGACCCCCAAGCGGTCAAGAAGGTATGGCACTACCTGGCGCGATTCGGGATGCTCTCGAAGGCCACCGACAGAGCGGTGACTCCGGCAGCGTCTGACAGAACCCTTCCGCCGGAGAAATAGTCCGCTGCTGAATCAGCGCTGCCCCCACGGCTCCTCGACTGCCGTCGGCAGGTGGTGCCATGCGTGTCCGCAAGTGCCCTTGCAGTCCATCTCTCTGCGTCGGGGATCAGCGACGGCGAACACGGAGGTGAGGACACGGAACGCCTTCACGTGCTCGTCGTCGGGGAGGTTGGCAAACCCGTAGCGAGACGGGTCCATACAGATCATCGCCGAGGGGTTTGCCGTGGGCTTCACCCCGGAGCGCGCCACGCCGGCGCTACGACAACCCGGGTTGTCGGCGAGCAATGCGGAGGCTCGTCGCAGAACCTCGGGTATCAGCCCCGTGCCCGGGCCCGTGCCGACAGCGGCGACGGACGCTCGGACGCCCCCAGCACCTACCCTGCTGGGGTCGGTCCACGAAGACCCACCCCAGCTCGAATCGCTCTACCGCCACGGAGAATCTGCGTGCCTCTTTCGGTGAACGGATGGCACAAGAGCACCTACAGCGGCGACTTCGAGGACGCCTGCGTAGAGGCCCAGGCGCGACCGGACCACGCTGGTGTACTGATCCGGGACTCCAAGGACCGTCACCGCATCCCTGTGGTCGTCTCTGCCACCGCCTGGTCGACGGGGACACGATGGCTTGCTGCAGTCGCCGACGAGCCACCGTGTGCGCGGTGAGGTGGCGTCGCCGGGCCGAAAGCCCATAACAGGCGTGGGCAGAGTCGGCGCCTCCGAGCGCTCGCTCGGCATCGCTTCCCCCCTCACCTTCGACCTCCGCTGACTCACAAGCGCTCGCCTCCCTCGCTTCACGTCTTGGCCCGAACGATGCAGCAGGTGTTCGCTCTCGGGCCCATGGGTGATTACAGACAGAGCCCTCAGACGCGAGCCAACACTTCCCTTACTGCTACCACCCTGCTACCTTTCCTGTATGGCATCCCAGAAGAAGCAGACTCAGCTCCGGCTCGAGCCCGGCGTGCTCGCGGCAGGTAAGGACGCCGCAGCAGCTCGCGGCCTCGATTTCAACCGGTACGTCGAGCGGCTCATCGCCGAGGACACGTCCGGTGCCAGGGCCGCAGGGATGACGAGCGCCCAGCGCCTCCTGGACGAGCACGGCTCCTTCCTCGACGCCCTCGAGAAGGACCTCGACATCCAGCACTCCCCCGCACCCAGCCGGAGTGCCGCTGCGTGAGCATGTCCCTGCATATAGACCTCTCCTGGATCCTCGAAGTAGCCGAACGCGCCGGCCATCAGGATCCCGCCCCCGAAGACCTGGGAGTCCCCCTCGCCGCGGTCGCTCGTCACCGCGCCCACCTTCTGGAGACCCCCGTCTACCAAGGCGCCTTCGCCAGAGCTGCGGCCCTGGTGCACACCTTGGGGCGGCTGCGCTGGCTGGAGCAGTCCAACCTGAGCGTGGCCTGCGCCGTCGCCGTGATGTACCTCGAGGCCAGCGGCGTATCTGTGGCACCGACACGGGAGCAGCTGTCAGCACTGGCACGTGAGCTGTACGACCCGAAATGCACAGCCGCACGCATCGCGGTGCACCTGCGGACCTGGCGGGACTGAGACCGGTGCTCGTGTTGTCCGCGGACAACACGAACTCCACCACCGGCTGAAGACCCGATCACAGCGGCAATGGCTTCCCGTTCGCCGTGAACTCGGGCGGCGCACACCAGGTCGCTCGGAGTTGTCCCGCTGCCGGCCCAGGCCGCGGTGGTTCCAGATGGCGTTGGCTCGCAAGGCCCGATGGGTGGCCCCAAGCTGACATGGCGTCGTTGGACGCCGAGGCCGCGTTATGGGTGCCGCCGGGCATCTACGCTCAATGCCCGGGCGGTAATGATCGCGCCGGATGGGTTCCGAGGGGGAGTAAGCGATGCGCGCGGGGTGGATAAGGCTGTGGAAGTGGACGGCGTATGGCGGGATCGGACTGAGCCTGTATGCGGGCTGGTTGACGGTCGATGACATCCGGGACCACGCCTCCAGCGAGGACGACATCAGCGCGGCGTGTGATCGGCTTGTGTCCGGGGCCGCGGTGATGGACCTACAGGGCGGGATGATCCGGGCAAAGGGCAGCGACTACGAGGAGTCCAGACTCGATGTGGACGAGCTGCCCGGTTCCTGCACCGTCTACAAGGTGCCTGGTCCCGGCAAGACCACGGGACTGTTCACGCTGACTGTGCGGGGCAGCGACACTTCCACGCCGTTGTACTGGATCGGTGATGACGGTGATCTCGAGCCGTTCCGTGACAGTCGCGGAAGTCAGAAATCCGATGTCACCGCGATCGCTGACCGGCGCCCCGAACCGCGACCGATCGGCGATGGCGCACTGGGCCGGTACGGAAACGGGTACACCACCATCCGCGCCGAGTGCGGCGCGGGCAGCCGTGCGACGGCTCCGAAGCTGCTGAACGTTACGGCCCGCGCCGACTACGAGGACGTTTCCGCAGCGGACCGTGAACGCCTCGCCCACATCGCCCGCTCGGCCGCCGAGAAGCTCACCGACCGGATCGGCTGCCGGACCCAGCTGCCCGCCCTGCCTGACCGCCAGTTGGCGTCCGTACCGTCTGCCCTCCGACCCGCGCAGTCGGCGGACGGCTCATGCCTCTGGTTTGCCCGGCACGTCAAGGAACGAGAACAAGGCCGACTGCCCGACCGTGCCCTCGCGGCACCGGCCCGGGACTCATACCCCGTCGAAGGCTGCCTCCTGGCGGTCAGCCCCGACCAGGTGAGCCGTATTGCCGACGGCTTGCACGACGACGACCGCGATTACGCACGCAGTGCACTCACTCACTCGCCATGGTGGCTGCGCACCAGCTCCTACTTCGGCGCGGAGGCGCACACGGTGGGATACGACGGCCTTGGTGACGAGGACGAGGTCATCACGGCGGGAACAGCCGGACACGCAAACGGCGCGTGGTGGGCCTCCTCCATCTGCGACGGCAAGCCTGCCCTGCACACCCTCAGCTCCAGCTACACCTATGACAACGTGCTCGGCCCCGAGACGCTGTCGGCGCTGTTCCACGCGTACGTCGACGACATCACCGAGCGGCGCGGCTGCACCCACGTGAAGTACCCGGACACGAAGGACTTCCGTGCCCCCTGAGCACCACCCCGTACTGAGCACGTCATCTGGCGGATGACGCCAACTCGGAGACCCGCGGGGAGCAGGCCCTGATCCAGGACTCCGACACCGTCGGCATGGGGCCATCCCCGCGCGGGGAGCAGGGCGTGTTCATCGTGCCGCAGATGTCCGCCCCGGGACCATCCCCGCACGCGCGGGGAGCAGGTCAAGGGCAGCTTCAACCTGGACGACGTCCTGGGACCATCCCCGCACGCGCGGGGAGCAGACACGGCGTACTCGCTGTTCCGGATCGTCACAGGGGCCATCCCCGCGCGCGCGGGGAGCAGAGCCAGGGGCCGTTGGCGCCGGGAACGGCCGGGGGGCCGCACGCGCGGGGAGCAGTGGTGACTACGTGTTCACACCATTTGTTGAAGGGGGCCATCCCCGCACGCGCGGGGAGCAGGAAGCCGCGTACCGCAGCACGAGCTGGGCCAGGGGGCCATCCCCGCACGCGCGGGGAGCAGTGTGCGGCCGGCGGCCGTGCGCACCGTGGCGGGGGGCCATCCCCGCACGCGCGGGGAGCAGTCGTTCACTCGCCGCACCCGCGCCGACCGCCAGGGGCCATCCCCACACGCGCGGGGAGCAGGATCAGGGTCTCGCGGGCCTGCTGGCGGTCCGGGGGCCATCCCCGCACGCGCGGGGAGCAGAGGTAGGCGATGCCTGGCCGGCACGCCTTGAGGGGGCCATCCCCGCACGCGCGGGGAGCAGGCTTCTCGTCGGATGGGCGGCTTGTCCGGGTCTGGGCCATCCCCGCACGCGCGGGGAGCAGACTGCTCACCGCTCTGCCGCAGCCGGGTCAGGGGGGCCATCCCCGCACGCGCGGGGAGCAGGCGCCGGATGTCGACGGGCCGGATCCGGGGGAGGGGCCATCCCCGCACGCGCGGGGAGCAGACTCGCTGACCTGGTGTTCCATCGACGACCAGCCCGGTTTTGATGCACTTTCAGCGAATCAGACATTCACTCCCTCTCCACCCCAAATTCGCCGACTTCGCTCATGGGTCCGCCTCAAGCATCGCTCCCCCATCGGTGTGACACGCCGGAAATTCCCGACCCCGCCTGCGTCACAACTCCCAGCAAGGTGAGTAAGGTAACCACATGACCGTCCCATACTCCCCCGATGACAGGGAAAAGGTAGTCGCCAAGCTGCCGGCGGCCTTGAGGCAAGAACTCAAGGTCAGAGCAGCCGAGTTCGGCGTCGACATCAAGGACGCCGTGACCGAAGGCGTCCAGGCATGGCGTGCAGATGACGCCGAGCGCTCCCCCGTGGACACCACAGGGGGCAGCTCGTTCTCCACCTATCTCCCCACCGGGCTGTACGGGGAGTTCAAGGACGACTGCAAGCAGCGCGGCATCCCCTTCAACCAGGGCATCGCCCAGGCAATCCGCCTGTGGCTCGACACCCACCCCTCCCCCCGCAGAGGCACAACGCGGCCCAGCTGGGCTCGCCGGCTCATCTTCGGCAACCAGAAGGGCGGGGTGGGCAAGACCGCCACGTCCTCCGGTGTCGCGCAGGCGCTGGCCGAAGCAGGCAACCGCGTCCTGCTCATCGACTTCGACCCCCAGGGCCACCTCACCAAGCAGCTCGGGTACGAGCTGTTCGACATCGAAGCCCCCAGCCTGGCCAAGCACATGCTCGGCGAGGCGAAGGGAGACCTCCGCGACCTGCTCGTCCCGATAGAGGACAGTGCCTTCAGCGGGCGGCTGTTCATGCTGCCGGCCTGCAAGGACGCGTTTCTGCTCGATGCCAAGCTCGCCACCAGCCGGTTCGTACGCATCAAGGAGACTGCGCTCGAGAAGGCTCTGGAGCCACTGGAGAGAGAGTTCGACTACATCGTGGTCGACTGCCCGCCCAGCCTCGGGTACACGATGGACACGGCCCTGTACTACTGCCGCACACGCGAAGACGAGACGCCGGGCCTGTCCGGCATCTTCATCCCTGTGCTCGCGGAGGACTCGTCCGCTGACGCGTACGACATGCTCTACGACCAGATCCAGGACCTGTGTGCCGACATGGAGGTCGAGATCTCAATGCTCGGGTTCATCGTCAACATGTATGACAGCCGCAAGGGTTACATCGCCACATCCTCGCTCCACAGCTGGAAGGAGATCGGCGACCCGCCGGTCGTCGGTGTCATGCCTGAGCTCAAGGAGCAGCGCGAGTCCGTGCGCCTCAAGCAGCCCCTGCTGTCCTACGCCCCGGAATGCGAGCAGTCCGAGATCATGCGGGCCGTTGCTCGGAAGGTCATGTCATGAGTGTCGCCGACCGACTCGGCACGGGCGCGTCCTTCGGGGGCGTACCGCGTGGCCGAAGTGCCCGTGGCCGGGCGAAGGCCATAGTGCAGGGCGATGTTCCCGCGTACGAGCTGCGGCGCCTACCGTTGGAGGACGTCGCCCCGACGCCGCTCAACCCCCGCCGCAACTTCGGTTCCGAGGAAGACCTCACCCGCTTCGGTGAGGAGCTGCGCATTGCCCAGCTCGCAGCGTGCGTCGCCGTATCCCGTCCCGCGTACCTGAGTCTGTGGCCCGAGCACGAGGCGCAGATCGGCGACTCCGCCTACGTGCTGGTGAATGGCGAGCGGCGATTCCGCAGCGCGGTCCATGTAGCTCTGGAGGCCTTGGACTTCGTCGTACGCGACGATCTGGCGGCCTCCCGCGAGGAGTTCGTCGATCACCTGCTCAAGGAGAACCTTGAGCGGGAGGACTTCGATGTCGTGGAACGTGCGCGCGGCGTCCTCGAACTCGTGCGGGTGTGCAGCGAGGAGTCGGAGAAGGGCGCCCGCACCCGGGCCGCCAAGCGGCTCGGGCGTGACCGTTCTTGGGTCACCAACCAGCTCGCTCTCCTGGAACTCCCCGCTGAGCTACAGGCGATGCTCAGCTCAGGCTCTCTCCCCGAGCGTGACGGCCGTCTGCTCGCGCGGCGGCTGAAGGACGAGCCAGGACTCGACGGGGCCGTGTTGCTGGCCCATCTCAAGGAAACCCGCGAGCAGGAGGTCCGCGCGCGCGAGGAGGAGAAGCTTCTCCTGCAGCGAGCCAAGCAGACCGCTGCTGCACCTGCTGCCCCGGCCGGCAACGCGGGACCGGTGGACCACTCCCCCGCCCCGGGTTCCGTGTTGTCCGCGGACAACAAACCGCGCGAGACGGAGGCCAAGGCCGATCAATCAGCTTCGGATCCGACGCTGTCTCCTGCGGATCCCGCTCCCGCCGAAGAGCACGTGTTGTCCGCGGACAACACGGATGTCGCCGAGCCGAACTCGTCGGCATCGGTCGTTCGCATCCCCGCTCCCGTGTTGTCCACGGACAACACGACCCGCACGGCCGGGGCTCCGGCTGAGACGAATCCCCGGGGGAACGAGGCGGCCGAACCGGCGAATGAGCGCAGCATGCTCCTGGTGCGCCAGCTCGGCGCATCCGTCGAGGAACAGGCGCGCACTCTCGCGTCCGGGCTTCCCCCCGAGCAGCTGACGCAGCTGATCGAGGAGCTCCACGCGTACGTGTGAACGCACTCATTGGTGCGCTTGGGGTCGTCCGACCCCAGGCGCACCTGTTTTTCTGCGGCTACGAGGTTGCTGGGCATCCGAGCCAGGCTACGGACCGCCTGAGGACAAGCGATGCCTCCACCGCGTATCGAAGAACGCGGGCCGACGGGCCATAGGCCTCTGTGTCTTCCTGCCGCTGGGCCAGAGCGTCGGGCGGTGGGCCGGGTCACCATCCAGAATCTTGACTCGCAGAGTACGTCCGACCCTGGATACCGAGCTGGGCTCCCCCGCCTGACAGCCGGTCAGTTCGGAGTTGTGCACTTAGCTTGATCTTTAACCTAGAGATCCGAACGGTTCGTCGTACTTGATCACTCGGAGTGGTAACTGCTGTACGTGCGGGCGGCCTTCGGCTGAGTATGTGATTCGACCAAGGAAGTGGTCCTGCCACTGGCCACCCCGCTTCGGTGTCCGGTTCGGAGGTAACGGCCCAATCCACGCCTACTGCGCGTCAGACAATGGCACGCCTGGACAAGCGACCAGGCGAACTGGAGTGAACGGCTACCCGTCGCTGGAGCCACCGGCCTGGTCGGCAGCTGTCCACCAAGAGATCACTCGGGAAGCCATCGCTTCCGGCCGCAGGCCCAGAGGATCGAGACCGAAGTGATCCTCCAGCTCGTGCCGCAGGTAATCGCCGATCTCCTGCTGGTCGGCGCCATCCCGGAGCTGCTGGAGCAGCGGGGCGAGCATGCAGTCGTACTCATCCTGCACATCGTCTGCGACGCCGATCGGATCCCACTCATTGAGCAGATGCCGCAGGCCGTGCTCGGTGACGTTGGTACCAGGTCGCATCGGTCCAGGGTGCCACCCAGGACCCACCGTCATCACTCGACCCCACTGTGATCCAAACGAAACAGCCTAGCCCTTCCAAAACGTTCTCCACCTTCTCGATGGCCGCGAACACACCGAACAAAACGAGCTTGGTGACTCGACCGAGAATCGTGGTGCCGACCTGGTTCTCAGCTGCCGCATCAGATCCTCATACAGGGGTTAAGCGACAGCGCCAGCCGCCCACGGGCCGCTCCGACACCCAGGACCTCCGTGTTGTCCGCGGACAACACAGCCCAAGACGAGCGCGCCCCTGCCGGCGCCGGCTCCCCCGCGCACTGTCCTGTCTCACTGAACATCGAGGGTCTCGTCGAACCCTGAGCGGCCTGATCACGGGGCTGCGCTAACGGCCGGTTGGCGACTCCGACGGAGATGACTAAGCAGCTCTGTGCGCGGCAAGAGCCTGCTGGTATCCGGCTGACGCCTCCGCCGGAGTCTTGAACGGCGGGTCGGGTGCCGATGAGGCTGTCAACCCAGGGGGTGCCTGTGGCTGTCGGGGGAGGAGAGGGCGGGGGAATCAGGATCAATCAGGGGCCATCCCCGCAGGCGCGGGGAACATGTTCGTAGCGTGACCGGCGCCCCCTGTCAGTCGGGACCATCCCCGCGGACGCGGGGAGCAGCGCGTCTCGCTCTCGTATGCGCCGTGCGCGCCGGGACCATCCCCGCGGGCGCGGGGAGCAGGTCATGGACTCGCCCAGCGCGTGGACCTTGGTGGGACCATCCCCGCGGGCGCGGGGAGCAGTCGAAGAGCCCTTTGAGCGGCCCGTCGCAGAGGGGGCCATCCCCGCGGGCGCGGGGAGCAGGTAGCGGGCCATCAGTTCTCCTTGTTGGTGAGGGGACCATCCCCGCGGGCGCGGGGAGCAGTCGATGGGGATCTCGCGGATCTCCGGGGCCGGGGGACCATCCCCGCGGGCGCGGGGAGCAGCGCCGCCCAGTAACCCGCCCCATCTCGCCCCCGGGACCATCCCCGCGGGCGCGGGGAGCAGCTCCTGGGTCCGGCTGCCTGCCGCCTCGGCGCGGGACCATCCCCGCGGGCGCGGGGAGCAGTCCAGCTCCCAGGTGTACGAGAACCGCCAGATGGGACCATCCCCGCGGGCGCGGGGAGCAGTAGGGCCCAGCCTGCTGGCGACGTTCTCGAACGGGACCATCCCCGCGGGCGCGGGGAGCAGTCATGCCCACCCTGAACGATCCTGGCTTGCCCGGGACCATCCCCGCGGGCGCGGGGAGCAGTGGTGTTGATCCTTGCATCGGTTGTGCCGGATGGGACCATCCCCGCGGGCGCGGGGAGCAGTCAGCGGACCCGGCTGCCGGTGCGAAGGCACGGGGACCATCCCCGCGGGCGCGGGGAGCAGGGCTTCAGGGCCCCTCACCCGACCCTCCGCTCGGGACCATCCCCGCGGGCGCGGGGAGCAGCTGCCACTTCTCGGGCAGCTCGGCCTTCGCCCGGGACCATCCCCGCGGGCGCGGGGAGCAGGCCTGCGTCTCCCGGGCGGCGAGCACGAGCCCGGGACCATCCCCGCGGGCTCGGGGAGCAGGAATTCGGGAGACGCGCCACGCAGTGCCGCCGGGGACCATCCCCGCGGGCGCGGGGAGCAGGACTCCCCCCGGAGTGGTCAGATGCTGGTCTCGGGACCATCCCCGCGGGCGCGGGGAGCAGTCCAGGTCGGTGCCGACGACCGGCACGGCCAGGGGACCATCCCCGCGGGCGCGGGGAGCAGGAGAAGAAGCTCGCGGCGGGCGTGGGCGACGAGGGACCATCCCCGCGGGCGCGGGGAGCAGCGTAACTCATGATGGCATCGGCTGGATCATTCGGGACCATCCCCGCGGGCGCGGGGAGCAGCTCGCCGATCCCGTTGGGGAGCGGTGGCCACGGGGACCATCCCCGCGGGCGCGGGGAGCAGCTGCCGTTCTTGGTGAGGTTGGTCAGGGCGTTGGGACCATCCCCGCGGGCGCGGGGAGCAGCTGTTCCAGCGTCTTGGCCCTCCGTCCGAGCAGGGACCATCCCCGCGGGCGCGGGGAGCAGCTGCCGTGAACGCCGTAGGTCGCGTCCTGGTGGGGACCATCCCCGCGGGCGCGGGGAGCAGTTTGTCCCGGTTTCGTTGATGATGATGTTTTCGGGACCATCCCCGCGGGCGCGGGGAGCAGACTCCGTGACCTGCAGGTTTACCGCCGGGGTGGCTCGTTTTTGAGCACTTTCAAGCAAACCGACATAAATCCCATTTCGACCCCACTTCGGCAGCAAGTCCGAAACAGCCAACTGATCAACTGTACTGACGGCTAGCCACAGTTGAGGTAGTAACAACCACAGTGAGACCACATTCTCCGCTATTTCTTCATTCACCTGCGGAATCTGGTCCTTCCCAGATATTCATCTGGCATGACAGCCGAGGGGAACTTCCACACCGGCCTACGGGCAAGACTGCACGGCCCCGTGCTCAAGGTGTGGGCCAAGCACGACCGGGACTCTGACGCATGGCTACCTCTGTGGCGGCACATGGAGGACAGCGCTGCAGTGGCAGGGCGGTTGTGGGACGAATGGTTGCCACTGTCCGTCCGGAAGCTGATCACCGGCGCCCTGCCGGATGGCGTGGACGACGGACGTCGTCTTGCTGTGTGGCTGGCCGGCGTGCACGACATCGGCAAGGCCACACCAGCATTCGCCTGCCAGGTCGAACCGCTCGCGCAGGTCATGCGAGCCGATGGGCTGGAGATGCGCTCCCAACGGGCGATGGGTGCGGACCGGAAGTTGGCTCCGCACGGGCTGGCCGGGCAGGTGTTGCTGGGGGAGTGGTTGGAAGACCAGCACGGCTGGGCTGCCTCGCAGACGGGCCAGTTCACCGTGGCGGTGGGCGGGCACCACGGAGTCCCTCCCGAGCATGGTCAGATCACCGCTCTGGACAGACACCCTCAGCTGTTACGCACCCCGGGCCGGAGCGGGGAACTGTGGCAACGCGTGCAGCAGGAGCTGTTGGAGGCCTGCGCGGCGGAATTCGGTGTGCAGGAAAGGCTCAGTGCATGGCGATCGGTGAAGTTGCCGCAACCGGTGCAGGTTCTCCTCACGGCGCTGGTCATCGTCTCCGATTGGATCGCCAGCAATCCCGACCTCTTCCCCCACTTCCCTCAGGACGCTTCCCGTAGCAGCGAGGAGCGGATCACGGCTGCATGGCGAGGTCTGAACCTGCCGGGAGCGTGGCAGGCCGCGGAGCCGACTGCCGATGTGCAGGAGCTGTTCGCCTCCCGCTTCGCACTGCCTCCGGGTGCGAAGGTTCGCCCCGTCCAGGAGGCGGCTGTGGAGCTGGCCCGGACGATGGACGAACCGGGGCTGCTGGTGATCGAGGCGCCCATGGGGGAGGGGAAGACCGAGGCCGCGCTCGCCGCCACGGAAGTCCTCGCCGCACGATCCGGTGCCGGCGGGGTGTTCTTCGCCCTGCCCACGATGGCCACGGGCAACGCCATGTTCCCCCGCCTTCTCGACTGGCTCGAACGGCTCCCCGCGTCGGGGGACACGCGTCATTCGGTCCTGTTGGCTCATTCCAAGTCCGCGCTCAACGAGGATTTCACCGACCTGATGGAACGGGGCCAGGTCAAGGCCCTCGACCTCGACGGAGCGGACGACCGGCAGGACTTGCGGCCCTACAGCCGCCGTACCCGCTCAGCTTCCGCCGAGTTGGTCGCCCACACCTGGCTGCGCGGCCGAAAGAAGGCCATGCTTTCGTCGTTCGTCGCGGGAACGATCGACCAGTTGTTGTTCGCCGGGCTCAAGAGCCGCCATCTCGCTCTCCGTCATCTCGCCATCGCCGGCAAAGTGATCGTCATCGATGAAGCGCACGCCTACGACACCTACATGAGCGTCTATCTCGACCGGGTGCTCTCGTGGCTGGGCGCCTACCGCGTTCCGGTGGTGGTGCTCTCCGCGACCCTCCCGGCAGCCCGGCGACGCGAGTTGGTCGAGGCGTACGCGGGGAGGCAGAAGGGCGATGCCCGCGACTTCAGCGCTGTCGCCGAGGCGGACGACTACCCCCTTCTGACAGCTGTTGCGCCGGGCGGAGCACCGGTCCTGCGACGCCCCTCGGCCTCGGGTCGCGGGGTGGACGTCCAGCTGGAGCGCATCGATGACGATTTGGCTCTTCTCGCCGACCGGCTGGAGAAGGAGCTCGAAGGCGGTGGTTGCGTCCTCGTCGTACGCAACACCGTGCGTCGTGTGCTTGACGCGGCAAAAACGCTGCGGGAGCGGTTCGGGGACGCCAACGTGACCGTCGCGCACTCCTCCTTCATCGACGTGGATCGTGCGGCCAAGGATGCCTCGCTGCTCACGCGGTTCGGGCCCCCGGGCAAGGCAGAAGGCAGGCCGGCCATGCACGTCGTGGTCGCCAGTCAGGTCGCCGAGCAGTCACTCGATGTCGACTTCGACCTGCTGGTCACGGACCTGTGTCCGGCGGACCTGTTGCTCCAGCGCATGGGCCGCTTGCACCGGCATCTGCGTGGAGGTGAGGACCAGACAGAGCGTCCCGCACGGCTCCGCACGGCGCGTTGTCTGGTCAGCGGCGTCGACTGGGCCACCGGCGTTCCCGAGCCGGTACGCGGTTCGGTCGCCGTGTACGGGGCGTACGCCCTGTTGCGGTCCGCTGCCGCGCTGCTTCCGCATCTCGACGGCGGACCACGGCATCCCGTACGGCTGCCGGCCGATATCAGCCCTCTGGTGCAGCACGCCTATGCCGAGGATGTCTCTGCCCCCGCGAACTGGGCGCAGGACATGGAAGCAGCACGCGCAAAGTACAACGAGCACCGTGCTGACCAGGCCGAGCGGGCGGCGACGTTCCGCCTGGGTGCAGCGGCCCGCCCCGGCCGGCCATTGTTCGGCTGGGTCACCGCGGGGGTCGGCGACGCGGACGACACCAGCCGAGGCAAGGCACAGGTACGCGACAGCCGCGAAAGCCTGGAAGTCGTAGTGGTGCAGAAGAAATCCGATGGCACCCTCACGACGGTCCCGTGGCTCGCCCCGGACCGCCGAGGCCGCACCCTGGCCGGGCTGGCCTTGCCCACCGGCCAGGTCCCTGCGCTCCTGGCCGCACGTACCGCCGCATCCTGCGGATTGAGGCTGCCGATCCAGTTCAGTTACGCCGATGCGATGGACCGGGCGATCTCGGAACTTGAAGAACTGCACGTCCCCGCGTGGCAGGTGAAGGACAGTCACTGGCTGGCCGGCCAGCTGATTCTCGCGCTCGACGAGGACTGTCAGACCCACCTGGCAGGCTTCGCCCTCCGGTACAGCAAGAGCGACGGCCTTGAGGTGACCCGTGCCTGAAAGCAGCCAGAGCAACCGCGACGACGCGCCCTCGTTCGACCTGACCACACAGCCCTGGATCCCCGTGCTCAGGAGCAACGGCAAGCAGGACGAACTCTCCCTGCGCCAGGTCTTCGAGCAGGCGTCCGAGTTACGGCGGATCGTCGGGGACCTGCCCACCCAGGAGTTCGCCCTGGTGCGTCTGCTTCTCGCTGTCGCCCACGACGCACTCGGCGGACCCGAGGACATCGATGACTGGTTCGATCTGTGGAACGACGAGCAGTGCTTCACGCCGGTGGGCCCCTATCTCGACGCGCACGCCGACCGCTTCGACCTGCTGGACACCACCGCGCCGTTCTTCCAGACCGCAGGCCTGCGAACGGCGAAGGACGAGGTGTTCTCCCTCAACCGCATCGTGGCGGATGTCCCCAACGGGGAACCCTTCTTCAGCGCCAGAATGCCCACCGTCGACCGTCTCACCTTCGCCGAAGCGGCCCGCTGGGTCGTTCATACGCACGCGTACGACACCTCCGGAATCAAGACAGGCGTCGAGGGCGACAAGCGTGCCAAGGGCGGGAAGGTCTACCCGCTCGGCGTCGGCTGGGCCGGCAACCTCGGTGGGGTCTTCGTCGAACGCCCCACGCTGCGCGAGACACTGCTGCTGAATCTCGTGGCCGCTGACACCGAGGGCGTGAGGATCGATGAGCAGGACGCCCCGGCCTGGCGACGCGATCCCTCCGGTCCGGGCGGAACCGAGCGCGCACCCAGCGGCGTGCGCGACCTGTACACGTGGCAGACACGGCGCCTGCGGCTGCATTTCGACGACCAGGGTGTGCACGGCGTCGTCCTCGGTTACGGCGACCCGCTCAGCCCGCGTAACAAGCATGACCGCGAACCGATGACGGCCTGGAGGCGCAGCCCCGCTCAGGAGAAGAAGCTGCGGGAAGGCCTCGTCTATCTTCCGCGCGACCACGACCCCGAACGGGCCGCATGGCGGGGGATCGCCTCGCTCATTGCCGACGCCTCCGTTTCCGGGCAGGGGTCGGATGCCCCCGCCTACCTCCGGCCGCAGGTCCTGGAGTGGGTGGCCCGCCTCGTATCGGAACGCCACCTCGAGCGTGGCTTCCTCGTGCGTGCACGCGTCATCGGCCCGAAGTACGGCACCCAGCAGTCCGTGATCGATGAGATCGTCGACGACTCAGTCTCCATGGCCGTCGTCCTCCTCCACCAGCAGGACCGCCGCTACGCCGAGCAGGCCATCGCCGCCGTGGAGGACGCCGATCGTGCCGTCTACGCCATCGGCGACCTGGCCACGAACCTGGCCCGTGCGGCCGGCACCGAGACGGACGGGCCACGTGCCGTCGCACGGGACCGCGCCTACGGGCTCATCGAGGCCCCTTACCGTGCCTGGCTCCGGGACCTGGCCAAGGCCGACGACCCGTACGAACAGCGCACGGTATGGCAGCGGCAGGTGTACGAGCTCGCCGTCGGGTTCGGCGACCGGCTCATGGCCGCCGCGGGGGAGGGCGCGTGGCAGGGACGGATCGTCGACACGAAGAAGGGCGCGGAGTGGCTCAACTCCGCATTGGCCGACAAGTGGTTCCACATTGCCCTGAGCAGGGACCTGGGGCGCCCCGACCCGTCCAACCCACCCCCGGACACCGATGAGCAGCCGACCTCCGAGACCACTGTGAAGGCACTGGCATGACCACCCACACCGCGCCCGAACCTCTCACGCCGCGTAAGCGAGTCGTCGAGCTCGCCGCCCGGCAACTGGCCGGCCTGCAACGGGGCTACCTCGCCGACCAGTCCCGAGAAGTGGCGGCCCTGGCAAGGCTGCGCCGCGGCGCGGGACGGAAGGCCGGCCAGCTCCCCGACCTATGGAGCCTCATCGATATCGGTCCCCTGCACGTGACGCCGGAGGGTGCTCGGCCCCTGAGCGAGAGCGACCTCGTACGCGCCGAGGATGCCCTGCACGTAACCCTCACCCTGTGGGCGCTGCACCAGCAGTCCCGTCCGACCGGCATGCATCAGCCCGACCGCCAGAACAGCCGACAAGGGCTCGGAACCGGCGTGCGTCGCATGATGAAGCCTGGCGAGATCAACGACTCGTTGCACAAGCGGCTGGTTCGTGCGGGCACCGCCCCTGACCTGGCTACCCTCGCCCAGCGGCTGCGCGACATCGTCGTCCTGCTGCGCCGTGACGGCATCCCCCTGGACTACGCCCTGCTGGCCGGACAGCTCTATACCTGGGAACGCCCCGGAGGCGCTGACACCGTGCGCCGTGAGTGGGGCAATTCCTTTCACGCATGGCACGACAAGACCACCGCAGAGCAGTCGCCCGATGCCCCAGCTTCCACCGGCGACGAGACCACCCGCAGCACGGACATCGACAAGGACGCCTCGTGAACCGCATCTTCCTCGACGTACATGCCCTCCAGACCGTCCCGCCCAGCAACCTCAACCGTGACGACACCGGTGCCCCGAAGACCGCCGTGTACGGGGGAGTGCCGCGTGCTCGGGTCTCCAGCCAGGCTTGGAAGCGGGCAGCCCGCACCTACTTCTCCGAGGAACACCTGCTGGATGCGAGCGAACTCGGAGTGCGGACGAAGAAGATCGTGGAGGCGGTGGCCGCACGGATCACAGCCCTCGACCCCTCGATCGCGGATGAGGCCGCGCTGCTGATCGCCGACGAGACCGTGAAGGCCACCGGCCTGAAGACAGAGGTGCCCAAGCGCAAGGCGACCGCGGCCAAGGAAGGCGAGCCGGAGCCCGCGCCGGAGGCCAAGTACCTCGTCTTCCTCAGCACTCGCCAGTTGGACGGCCTGGCCCGGCTGGCCGTGGACGGCGCCGCCGACATCACGGCCCACCTGAAGGACAAGAAGGCGAAGGACCGGGCCAAGGAGATCGCGGACACTCACCACTCGGTCGACATCGCGCTCTTCGGGCGGATGGTCGCCGACGCCGCGGACTTCAACGTCGACGCCGCCGTCCAGGTCGCCCACGCCATCAGCGTCCACCGCGTCGAGAACGAATCGGACTACTACACCGCTGTCGACGACGAGAACACCGACGAGGAGACAGGCGCCGGCATGATCGGCACAGTCGACTTCAACTCGTCGACGCTGTACCGCTACGCGGCCCTCGGCGTACACCAGCTCGCCGCGAACCTCGGCGAGGGGCTGCGCGAGGACGAGCCTCTCAGCACTCCGGTGCGCCGTGCGGTGGAAGCGTTCGTACACGGCTTCACCGCGTCACTGCCCACCGGGAAGATCAACACGTTCGGGCACCACACGATGCCCGACGCCGTTGTCGTCAAGCTCCGCACCACCCGTCCGGTCAGCTTCGTCGCCGCCTTCGAGGAGCCGGTCCGCGGCGACCAGGGAGGCTACGTCCGTGAGGCGTCCGAGCGCCTCGCCGAGTTCATCCCCGACATCGAGCGCGCGTACGGCGACGAGAACTCCACCCTCACCTGGGTCCTGCGCGTCGGCCCGAACACTGCGAAACTCGCCGGGATCGGCACCGAGTCCCAGAACATCGGCGAGCTCGTCGCGGCAGTCGGCAAGGCCGTCGCCGAGCGCCTGGAGAAGCCCGCATGAGCGTGCTCAGCCTGCGGCTCGCGGGCCCCCTGCAGGCGTGGGGGGCCTCCGCACGCTTCACCCGGCGCACCACCGAATCCGCTCCCACCAAGAGCGCGGTCATCGGCATGCTCGCCGCCGCCGCGGGCGTCGAGCGGGGCGACGACACGAGACTCGAGCCTCTGGCAGCCCTCCGGTTCGCCGTCCGGATCGATCAGCCCGGCACCCGTGTACGCGACTTCCAGACCGCTCACCATGGCGTCAGCGGCAAGTCCATGCCCCTCTCCGAGCGCTTCTATCTGGCCGACGCCGTGTTCGTCGCCGCCGTAGAAGGCAACCCCGACCTCCTAGGTGATCTCCATGCCGCGCTGCGCAACCCGGTGTACGCACCATTCCTCGGCCGACGTTCCTGTCCGCCGGCCCAGCCTGTCGACCTCGGGTTCCACAACGACACCTCTTTGATGGAGGTACTGAGCGAGGTGCCCTGGCAGGCGTCCGCCTGGTACCGAAGGCAGCACCGGAACCGGACAGAGATCGAGCTGGCTGTACTCCGCGAGGCCTACGACAACGAGGCGGAGTTCGCGGACACCCTCCGCGACCAGCCGGTCAGCTTTGCCGTCGAACACCGCCGGCATGCCCTGCGCACCGTCGTCAGCGACAGCGTGCGCGTCACAGTCCCGTCTGCTCGGCGACAGCCCCGGCACGAGCCGTTGGACGCCCTCAAGGAAGAGAGCGCCTGATGTTCCTCACCCGCTTCCGCGTGAACACCGCGCGCCCCGGCGCCCGCAGGCTGCTGTCGTCCCCGCAGGTCATGCACGCGGCCGTCATGTCCTCCTTCCCGGCGCTGCTGCCCACCGATACGCCTCCTCCGGACGGACCGCGCGTCCTGTGGCGCCTGGACCACACCGCCCGCGCCGAGGTCATGCTCTACGTGGTCAGCCCCGACGAGCCGGACATGACCCACCTCGTCGAGCAGGCCGGCTGGCCGGCAGTCGCCTCCCGCTCCGCACCGGGCTGGGAGAGCCGCCCCTACGGCCCGTTCCTGGACCGGCTCACCACGGGGGACCGTTGGGCTTTCAGACTGACGGCCAACCCCGTCCACCACATCCGCCGCAAGGAAGACGAGCCCACCAAGCGCACTGCCCACATCACGCCCGTGCACCAGATGGGGTGGCTCCTGAAGCGGCAGGAGCAGTGCGGGTTCCGTGTCCTCGAGAAGCCCGACGACCGGCGTCTCCTACCCAGCGGCACCACCCTCACAGGTCAGCCCCACCACGGCGACCGCTACGAGCTCACGGTCCACGACAGACGTGCTCTCTCCTTCGACAAGTCCCGTGCCCCGGGCACGGCAGCGGCCCGCAAGGCACCCGTCAGCCTGGTCACCGTCACCTTCGACGGTCGGCTCGAGGTCACCGACCCCGAACTGCTCCGCCGTACGCTGCGGCAAGGGCTCGGCAAGGCGAAGGCTTACGGCTGCGGCCTGCTCACCCTGGCGCCTCTCGGGACAGCGGAGTGAGCTGATGACAACGGTCTCCCGGCGCGCGGCTCTCACCCCGCGCCAGCTCACACGCACCGGTGAACGCTTGTCCTTCATCTACCTCGAGCGTTGCACCGTGCACCGCGACGCCAACGCCATCACGGCCGAGGACGCCGAAGGCACCACCCACATCCCGTCGGCAACCATCGGCACCCTGCTCCTCGGCCCAGGCACCCGGATCACACACCAGGCAATGAGCGTCCTGGGGGAGACGGGAGCCGCCGTCTGCTGGGTCGGCGAACATGGCGTGCGCTACTACGCCGGCGGCCGCGCGCTGACCCGCTCGTCCGCTCTTGCCGAGGCGCAGGCCGTGCAATGGGCGAACGTCCGCAGCAGGCTCGGCGTCGCACGGGCGATGTACCTGCTTCGCTTCCCTGACGAGGATCCCGCAGGCCTGACCCGCCACGAACTACTCGGCCACGAAGGCCGCCGCGTCAAGGACTGCTACCGCGCCCAGTCCGCTCGTACCGGTGTGCCCTGGCGCGGCCGCCGGTACACCCCCGGCGACTTCAGCAGCGGCGACGCGGTCAACCAGGCCGTCACCGCGGCAGCGCAGTGCATGTACGGCATCGCCCACGCGGTCGTGGCTTCTCTGGGATGCAGTCCAGCTCTGGGCTTCGTGCACTCTGGCCACGAGCTGTCGTTCGTTCTCGACATCGCTGACCTGTACAAGACCGAGATCGGCATCCCTCTCGCGTTCGATGTCGCCGCCGAGGACGAGGAGGATGTCGGCCCGCGGACACGCCGTGCGCTCCGGGACCGCATTAACGAGACATCTCTGCTGGACCGCTGCGTGAACGACATCAAGGGGCTCCTCCTGCCAGAAGGGTCCCTCTCCACAACCGCCTCGAATGACGCCCCCGATGTCGTCACCCTGCAGAGCGACGGCGGCCAGGCAGTGGCCGCAGGTCGCAACTATGGCGGTAGCGACGGCTACGACGATGTGGAGACGACCTGGTGACCGTCATCGTCCTCACCAACTGTCCTGCCGGTCTGCGCGGCTTCCTCACGCGCTGGCTGCTCGAAATCTCCGCAGGCGTGTTCATCGGCAACCCGTCCGCACGAATCCGTGACCTGCTGTGGGCAGAGGTCCAGCAGTACGCCGACCAGGGGCGGGCATTGCTCGCCCACACCACGAACAACGAGCAGGGCTTCACCTTCCGTACGCACGACCACGCCTGGCACCCGGTCGACCATGAGGGACTGACCCTCATCAGACGCCCCAAGCCTGGTAGCCCTTCCACCACGCCACCTCCGAAGAAGGGCTGGAGCAATGCGGCAAAGCGTCGTCGATTCGGCCGATGACGACCCGGTCGGCAAATTGAGCACTATGCCCGATTCAGCGAAACTGCTCAAAAACAGCACCCGGGCCTAGCAACGCTGCAGGTCACGAAGGGTGCTCCCCGCGCCTGCGGGGATGGTCCCCCGACGTCGCTGCTCCGCTCATCCAGGAGATCGTGCTCCCCGCGCCTGCGGGGATGGTCCCCACAATCGTGGGTTTCTGTATTCGAATTGAGAGTGCTCCCCGCGCCTGCGGGGATGGTCCCGTCTGGCGTATGCAATACGTTTGCGGGTATGAGTGCTCCCCGCGCCTGCGGGGATGGTCCCGCGACATGGCACATGCGGGAAGTCCTGGCACGGTGCTCCCCGCGCCTGCGGGGATGGTCCCCCTTCGGGTCAGCGTGCCAGTCGTGTTCGTAGGTGCTCCCCGCGCCTGCGGGGATGGTCCCTCGGCGGGGATGCGGTACTCGGCGGCGAAGAAGTGCTCCCCGCGCCTGCGGGGATGGTCCCTCGGCAACCCCCGCCAAGCCCTCAAGCACTTCGTGCTCCCCGCGCCTGCGGGGATGGTCCCGCCGTCGAAACCGCGTGGCAAGAGATCAGGGAGTGCTCCCCGCGCCTGCGGGGATGGTCCCCCCGCGGCGCGACCGGACATGGTGCTGTGCGGGTGCTCCCCGCGCCTGCGGGGATGGTCCCTCAGAGTCCACACAGAGATCCATCCTCGATCAGTGCTCCCCGCGCCTGCGGGGATGGTCCCCGGCACCATCCACCTTGTTCCACGAGAGAGAAGTGCTCCCCGCGCCTGCGGGGATGGTCCCGACAGGGGCGTCCACTACGCCTACTGCGAGGCGTGCTCCCCGCGCCTGCGGGGATGGTCCCCACTACGTTCGGTCGCAAGGGTTAACTCCTAGGTGCTCCCCGCGCCTGCGGGGATGGTCCCGGCCCGGTGCCGGTGGTGCCGAACCAGTCGTAGTGCTCCCCGCGCCTGCGGGGATGGTCCCGAGGTGACCGTGCACGGCCCGAAGGGCGCCGAGTGCTCCCCGCGCCTGCGGGGATGGTCCCACGGCTGCGGACCGCCGCCTGCGGAACACCGGGTGCTCCCCGCGCCTGCGGGGATGGTCCCCTGTCGGGCACGCCCTTCCATGACCTGGTGGGGTGCTCCCCGCGCCTGCGGGGATGGTCCCGTTACAATCCGCGCAAGGCTCTGCCCGAGGGTGTGCTCCCCGCGCCTGCGGGGATGGTCCCGGGCTACTGGCGAGGCTGCCCCCACGTCGTGTGTGCTCCCCGCGCCTGCGGGGATGGTCCTGCGCCGTGAGCACCGCCGTCCGCACGCTGTCGGTGCTCCCCGCCCCATGCGGGGATGGCCTGGGCCGCAGTTCGCTGCCCGCCGCTGGCGAACGGGCCGGCTACGTCCCAGGTACTGCCCTACCGGCTGCAGAAAGGGCCCAGCGACACCAAAAGGCACCGATGGCGGCCCTCACCGGCGGGGAGGCGGGGGAATCAGCCGTCCCCTGTAGACGAGCGATGCAGCCTGCTTGAGGGGACGCAGGCGGACGCTCACCGTGTAGCCGGTGATGCCAGGCACCGTGGCCAGGCCGCTGCTGAGGAAGTCGTAGAAGTCGGCGACATCTCTGCACATCACGATCGACATGAGGTTCTGATCGCCGGTCGTGGCCGCGGCGAAGACGACCCGGGGGAGCGCGGCGACGGCCGTGCCCGTCTCGTGCAGGCGCTCGGGGGAGGTCTGCAGCCACAGAGCCGCGCCGAATGGGTAACCCAGCTGCTCCGGAACCAGGTCCACGTCGTAGAGGAGCGTGCCCGAGCGTTCCAGGGCCTCCATACGCCGCGCGATCCGACCGATGGTCCAACCGGTGCCCTTGGCGAGCGTGGCTTGGCTCGCCCGGCCGTCCTCGGCAAGGATGGCCAGCAACGGGCCGTCGTCCTCGCGCAACTCGGCCATCGGGCCCTGCGGCCGCTGATGGGGATGGCTCTCGAGGAGCAGGTCCACTGCCTCCTTTGGGAGCGAAGGGCCAAGCCGCGCCCAGTCGGCGCCGGGCGGTGAGTAAGCGTGCAGCACCATACGGGTGTTGATCTCCGTCACTCCCGGATAGCGGGCAAGCTGACGCAGCACGTCCGGCACCCGGCCATCGTGAGGCGCTTCCAGCGAACAGACGATCTCCGATCCGCCGAAGGAGATGTTCGCGAAAGAGACCTCAGGCAGCCGGGTCACGGCCTCGGCAAGCGCGTCGATCCTGTCCGGGCGCAGCGTGATCCGCACAACGCTCGCCGTGAGATCGTTCACCGCCGGGTTGACAAGTCCCACGACCCTCATGGTGCCTGAGCGCTGCATCGCCCGGTATCGGCGCGCCACGGTCTGTTCCGATACCCCCACCGCCTCACCAATCACACGGAACGGGGCACGCGGCACCACGTGCAGCGCATGGAGGATAAGACTGTCCAGGGCGTTAAGCATGGAGGAATCTTCACATGAAGAGCCGCACAGTAGTGGTTCTCTCCATGTGATTGGCAGCAGCTTGGGGAAATCGTCAGGTATGGCGGAAACTTCTGGAGGATGTACGGGCAAGCTCACGCTGCGCCCGTGGACCCCACTGCGAGGCCTGCGGGCGGTGTACCAAGCCCGTACGGCGGTTCCGTGCACGCACGGCCTCGAAACCCCCTCGAATCCGAGCCGCACCGTGGCTGCCCGGCCGGTGAGCACGGCCGCCCCCTGCGGCCCCGTTCGGCCACACCTGCCGTACCGCTCACGCATTGCCACCCATCCGTCGCGTCGGCGTCCCGACGCTCCGAAGGAGTCCTCTTGTCCCAGTCACCACCCGCTGCCGAGCCCCGTCGCGGGATGACTATCCTCATGGCCTGCCTCGGGGTCTTCGTCGCCTACCTGCCGGTGACCAGCGTCTCGGTGAGCCTGACCGCCATCCAGTCGGCTCTCTCCACGAGCACCCTGCAACTGTCGTGGGTCTCGGACGCCTTCGTGTTGCCGATGGCCGCCTTCATCCTCACCGCCGGAGTCTTCGGCGACGTGCACGGCCGCAAGAAGGTCTACCTCACCGGCCTGCTGCTCTCCGCTGCCGGCGCCGCGACCTCGCTCACTGCGCACTCGATCGGCCAACTCTGGGCCGGCCAGGCGCTTTCCGGGGTCGGCGCGGCTGCGCTGCTGCCGACCACGCTCGCGCTCATCAGCCACGCCGTACCCGACCACCGCGAGCGCGGAAAGTTCATCGGCTTCTGGGCGATGTGCCTGCTCGGGGCGCTCGCCATAGGCGGTGTGGTCGCCGGAACGATCCTCGGCCACGTGAGCTGGCGGTGGATCTTCCTCGTACCGATACCCGTCGCCCTGGTCGCCTTCGGCTTCTCCCTGCGGCTGCTGCCCGAATCCCGCGCACCGCGAGCCGGACGGCTGGACTGGCCCGGACAGATCACGGCTGCGCTCGCCATCACCGCACTCGTCTACGGAATCATCCAGGGCGGGGCGGGTTCCTTCAGCGAAGCACAGGTCGTCGTCGCGCTAGCGGTCGCGGTGATCAGCGGGATCGCCTTCGTCCTCGCCGAGCGGCGCTCCTCGCATCCGATGCTCGACCTCGCGCTCTTCCGCAGCCCCGGATTCACCGCCACCACACTCGTGGCCATGGTGATGTTCCTCGGCATGATCGGCTTCTTCTTCGTACTGAGCCTCTACTTCGGCATGGTTCAGCATCTCGACACTCTCGGTATCGCCTGGCGGATGCTCCTGATCACCGGGGCCGCGCTGCTCGTCAGCGGAGTCGCCGGACGCGTCATGCACAAGGTCTCACCGCGCCTCATGATCACCACAGGACTCCTCATGGTGACCACCGCGCTGCTCACACTGCTCGGCGCCGACGCAGGCACGTCCTTCGCCTCGCTCTCCTGGCGTCTGGTCCTGCTGGGGCTCGGCATGGGGCTCGTGACGACACCGATGACTGCCGTCGCCGTCGCCTCCGTCCCGCACCCGCTCGCGGGCATGGCTGCCGCAGGGAACAACGCATTCCGCCAAGTCGGCGGCGCACTCGGCCCCGCCGTGCTCGGGGCTCTCCTCACCAGCCGCGCCGTCTCCTCCCTGCCGGGGCGCCTTGCCGACGCAGGCGTCGACGGCCCACTGGCCGACCGGCTCGCGGACGCAACCCGCGAGGGAGGGCTCGGCGCGATCGGCTCGGTACCGTTCGGCGCGCAGGCGGGCCAGATCCAAAAAGCCGTTGGCGATGCCTTCCTCGAGGGCATGCGCCTGTGCCTGACCGTCTCGGCCGGCTTGACCTTCCTGGCCGCCGTCCTCGCCTTCGTCCTCCTGCGCCCACGCAGGACGGCTACGAGCACGGAAAAGGCCGTACGCGCATCTGCGCAGCCACAGACCCTGCAGACCTCCACTAGGGCCAAGGCCCTAGTGGAGGAAGGCGCCTGACAGCCTGCTCGCCCCAGCGTGGGAAGGCCATGCCCCACAGAAGCGCTGTGGGGCATTTGTCGGCGACGGGTGAATCGTGGTTCTGGATCACTTTTGGTGCAGGACTGACGAGCGGTCACCGTCACGGGGTGTCCGCCTACACGCCGGGGCCATCCCCGCGCCTGCGGGGATGGCCCCCATTACGCAACAGGCCGCTGCGTCCCCGGCCCGGGCGTGCGGTGCGCTCGCACCGCATCAGCAGCGGTAGCCGTTCGGGACGTGGAGAAGGGCCACCAAGATCCAGACCATGACCGCGGCGCCGGCCGTGCCACCAAGGAGGGCAACCGTGAGGTTCCAACGTCCTGTGTAGCCGATGAACGCACCCCACCACGCCGCCGAGATGATCGCGAGCAGAACCCCGTAGAAGATCAGCGCAAGGCCGTTGGCCGCGCCATTCACTCCGACGTCGCATGCCCGCCAGGCAGCCGCGAGAAGTACGGACCCGAGCACGCCCGTGGCCAGGCCGCCTGCGGGGGCGGCCACGCAGCCCCACTGCCCGCGCGTCAATTCCGGGTCCTGACCTGCGGGAAGTCCTCGCCGTTGCGCTGCGCTTGCTCCATCGCGTCGTTGATTCCTTGCCGGAGCTGTTCCTCGGTCAGGTCGTCACCGTACTTCTCGTAGAGATCGACCCCAACCCGCATCTACATACGCGAGGCCCTCAACCTCCTGGCCGCTCGGGCGCCCACGCTGGAACTGGGCATAAGGAGCGTGCGGAACGAGGCTTACGTGATCCTCGACGGCACCGTGCTGCCGATCGACCGCATCGCTGCCGACCAGCCGTGCTGCTCGGGTAAGAAGAAGCATTTCGACCGAAACAAGGTCGCACATCGAGCCCCACGCGGCGGCCAGCCAGTCGGCGACGTACCGCATGCCGTCGGAGGCCTGAGGGTCGTCGCCATCGCGGCGGCGAGGAGTTCTTGGTCGGGCTGCTGCGGGAAACGTGAACGGCACCGCGCGCATGGCCACGGTTTGGGTTTCACGACTACCTGTCGTAATCTTTACGACAGGTAGTCGCATAAAAATGCGCAGCTCAGGCGTCGCCACAGCGAACAGGCATCGCCATAGCGAACAGGGAAGGGCCCCCATGAACGCGCTCAGTGATCGCGCCGATCTCATCGAACTGACAGGCCGGTACGCCGACATCGCAGACCTGAAGGAGTTCACCGAGCTGCCCGGCCTCGTCATGGCCGACCCGGTCACGATCGACTTCGAGTCGGTCGCCGACATACCGCCCATGACCGTGCCGCTCGGCGACTACGTCGAGGCTCTCCGCGGCTCTTTTGCATCCTTCAGCGCAACGCACCACACCATCACCGGTCACGTGATCGACATCGACGGCGACCGCGCGACGATCCACGCACATGTCCGCGCCGAACACTGGGTCCCGGACGAGCTGGCCGACGGTGGACCCGACCGCTGGCTGGTGGTCGGCTTCTACGACAACGAGGCGGTCCGCACGGCGGACGGCTGGCGTCTCAGCCACGTAAGGCTCACCGCGAGCCACCAGGAGAACCCGCATCTGGCCGGTGCCGCCCTGGCGGCCGGGCAGGACGGCTAGCGGCGAGGGCCGAAGTGATCCGCGCGCTCCTTGTGGAACAGCGCACGACGCCTGCCCTGCACGGCCGCCGGGCAGGCGGGAGGCAGACCCAGGGCGTGAGGGAAGCCGGGACGAGGAGATGATGATCGGATGCCGCGGATCAGGGGAGCCAGCGTAGAAGAGCACCACGAGATGGTGTGGTCCGACCTCGCCGAGGCGATGCGGCAGCTGCTGCTCGAACGCGACTACGACGCGATCAACATGGGCCACATCGCGGCTCGAGCCGGACTCGCGCGCAACACCCTGTACAACTACGCCCGCGACAAGAGTGGTCTGGTCATGGCGCTGACTCAGCGGGCGAGCCGGCCCATGCTGGGGTACGTGGGCGCGATCGCCGCGCGGTCCTCGGACCCGGCCGCGGAGCGGATGCGGGCGATCATCGAGGCGGTACTGGAGGCGTGCACGGACCAGGCCATGCAGCTGATGTTCCGGCCGGGCTCCGGCCCACTGGTCGCCGAGGTACCGAAGGGGCCGGACAACCCGTTCAACGCGATCGTGGTCGAAGTGGAGAACGTCGTCCGGGACGGCATAGCGCGCGGAGAGTTCCGCAACGTCGGCGACGTGCACCTCACGGTGGAGCTGCTGTCCGGAGCCATACGCGCCGGCGCCGAACGTATCGGCCGGGACCCGGCCGCCTTCACGGCCACGGTCCGCGCCGCGCAGGAGATCATCCTCGCGTCTCTGGCCCGCCGCCCGGACTAGGACGTTGCGACCTGCGGGGCGTCGGAACTCACGGCGACACGACAGGCCGGCGCGCCCCACTGCGCAGCTTCTCGCCAGTCCCCCCGACATCCGCCGCCACCGCCGCACAGGGGCGCTTCCCACCCGACGCGCGGTACAGCGCGACGGCACCATTGCTGAACTCCACCGGAATACGGAAACCTACGTCCCACCAGGACGCCTTCCTCGGATCTACAAGATCCATTGGTCGGAGTGTCCACACCACGGGAGGCGCCTCAGAACACGCCGCCACCCTCGACATTGACAGAACTCGTCCGACGCGCCCGCGGGGCCAAGGGTCGGACCATCACGAAAGATCGAGGTTCCGAAGCGTGCCCGCCATGGACGAGATCCGACGCAGCAAGTACATCAGCCTCACCACCTACCGCAAGGACGGATCACCCGTCCCGACGCCCGTCTGGCATGTGACAGGTCCCCACGGCGAGCTCCTCGTCGTGACGCCCGCCGGCTCCTGGAAGGTCAAGCGGATCCGCAACAACAGCGCCGTGACCGTGACCGCCTGCGATCTGCGGGGACGGATCTCCACTGACGCTGCGTCCCTTCCCGGTGCCGCCCAACTGCTCGACCAGGACGGCACCATGGCCGCGCAGAACCTGCTCGGCAAGCGGTACATCACGTCCCGGATCGGCAACTGGTTCGTCAAGGTTCTACACCTGCCCAAGAAGCCGAACATCGCCATCGCCATCACCCTGTGAACTGCCGCACGCAGCCCGGTAGCTGAACGAGTTCGCCCCGGCGCCGCGTGCATCCGCCCTACCTCTCTCGGCTCCGTCCCCGGCGCCCAATAGCTATACGAACGAGAGCCGTCGGTTCACGATGCCCATATGCGCTGCCGTGACGGTGGCGCTGACCGCTGGCGAGCACCGCCAGCTGAAGAAGACGGTCTACGGCCACAAGCCCCCACATCAGGCCCCGGCCGCGCCCCGGTCGCCCTCCTCGCGGCACGCGGCCGGGGCAAGGCCATGAGCGCTGCTTGGCCGAGCCTTCACAGTCCCGGCAGAGGAACCTGAACCAAAAGCAATCCTGATGGGCAGGGCTGCCACGGCTCGGAGCTCCCAGCGCGGGAAGGGACTGGCTTCCCTTCAGTCCCTCCTCTGTTCAGTCCCTCTGTAAAAGTCCAGGTCAGAGCGATCTGCTCGGGACTGAAGGGACCGAAGGGACCGAAACTCCCTGTTCCAGCTGCGTGCAGGCGCGTGTATACGCGCGTACGTAAGACTGACCCTTACATATCTCTGGTGCGCTGATAACTAGAGAAATGAGTCCCTTCAGTCCCTCCCCTCCGAGGGGCAGGTGCTCTGACCTGCGGAAACACCACCGGGACTGAAAGGGGACCGTTGAGTCCCTCCGCCCCGGCAGGCCTTCGGTCCCTCGGCTGTCCGCCCGAGGGGGAGGACAGCACTGCCCCCGCAGGGATGTGTGACCTGAGGGACCGAAGGGACTGATTTTGCAATAAGTGCTCATGCCTCCCACAGGGGAGAGGGCACGTGCGCTAGGCTCTGGCCGCTATAAGGGAAAGTCAGTCCCTTCAGTCCCTCAGTCCCTCGTGTGATCTCCCTGACCAGGGGAAACGCTCGGGACTCAGCTGAGGAACCCAACCCTGGCCATACAAGAGGAACGGACCGACGAACAGTGCAGCGCCCCGCCGACACGGCCTCGTCCGGAGTCGCGCAGCAGCCGGGACCCGTGGACGTGGCGCGGTGGCTCGCAGGCCGTCAGTGGCCGGTCCATCCGCTTGCCCCGGGACGTAAGACCCCGGCCGCCAACTGCGAGCAGTGCCGTGTCCGTAGTCATGAGCCCTCGAGCTGTCCCTGCCATGAACAAGGCCGTTGGTGTCACGGCTTCCACAGTGCGACCACCGACCCCGCCCTGATCGATGCCTGGTGGAGCCGGGAGCCCCGTGCAGGCGTCGGTGTGTCGTGCGGGCCGGCGCATCTTGTCGTCCTGGACGTCGACGCCCATGCCACGCAGGTCCCGGACCGCAGCCGGCTCCTGCCGGGCATCCGGATCCCGGAACAGGTCGATCTCGCCGGTCTCGCCTCAGGCTTCGACACTCTGGCCCTTCTTGCCGCCTATCGTCAGGAGCCGAATCCCGCCGAGGACGAGAACACCCTGCGGGTCCGGACCCCGTCCGGCGGACTGCACATCTGGTACGTCAATTCCGAACCCGGTGTCCGCTATCGCTCCTCCACCGGGTCGAGCCCCAGGACCGCGCTTGCGTGGCAGGTCGACGTACGGGCTCACGGTGGTTACATCGTGGCCCCCACCACCCGTACGTCAGCGGGCGTCTACACGCCTCTGGGAGCCGTACGGGACCCGGCCCCCCTTCCCGCCTGGCTGGCCGCTGAACTGACGCGCACGGGCCATGTCGTACGACCGTCCCCAGTTCCCGGTCCGCGGCCGCACGCCCCCGCCAGGCCCCCTCGGACCGGCGCCGCTCAGGCGCTCTTGCATCCGCTCATCGAGACCGTTCGTGAATGTGCCGTCCATGCGGAGGGCACCGGCTTCACGGAGAAACTCAACCGAGCCGCGTTCACGGCAGGAGGGCTTGCCGGAGCAGGGCACCTGAATCAGGCCGAAGCCCGCCAAGAGCTGGCAGAAGCCGCTCACTATGCTCGTCCCCACCAGAACCGCCGTAATGAGACGATCATCGACGCAGCCCTTTCCGCAGGCGCCAGCCGCCCGTTCCACCCCAAAGGACTCGCATGAGTAGCGCCGAGAGCAGCCGCTTCGATGCGGCCGCCGCCGCTCAGCAGATGCTCGACCTCGAGGACGCAGCCCCTGCATGGGTTCCTCCCCAGCAGGTACAGGCGCCCGCTGCGGCCGAGTCACCGGCTCTGCTGCCGCCCATGCTCACCGACCGCGGCAACGCGAAGCTCTTCGCCCAGCTCTACAGCGATCAGTTCCGTCACGTGGAAGGCCTCGGCTGGTACTGCTGGGACCAGTTCCGGTGGAAGCGCGTGGGCGGCGAGAAGGCGGCTCTGTGGGCTGCCGGCGACATGGCCGAGCAGATGTCCCCCACGGACCCCCGAGGGACCTTCAGCGACCGTGAGATCGCTCAGCACCGTCGGCGCACCATGTCCACGAGCGGTATGAAGGCGCTGCTCCACCAGGCGAAGGCCGCGCCCGCGTTGAGCCTCGACCCCGACGTCCTCGACGGCGACGCCTACTCCCTGTGCACTCCCGCTGGTGTCGTCGATCTGCGTAACGGCCGCCTGCACAAGCCCGATCCGATGCGGGACCTCCACTCGCGTGCCACCCAGGTAGCTCCCCAGGCGATGCCGACCCCGCGCTGGCACGCCTTCCTGGACGACACCTTCGGCCCCGATGCCGCGGGCCAGGAGATGATCGACTTCCTGCACCTGCTGCTCGGGTACTCCATCACCGGAGATGTCGGCGCGCAGGTGCTGCCTTTCCTCTGGGGCAAGGGCGCCAACGGAAAGTCGGTCCTCCTGGACGTCATGATCCAGGTCATGGGGGACTACGCCGACGCGGCCCCGCCCGGTTTCCTGATGGACAAGGGCAACTTCGCCGAGCACTCCACGGAACTGACGGAGCTGCACGGCCGCCGCATCTTCGTCTGCAGCGAGCTCAAGCCCAACGACAAGTTCGACGAGGCGCGCGTCAAGCTCCTCACCGGCGGAGACAAGATCAAGGCCCGCCGCATGCGGCAGGACTACTTCAGCTTCACCCCGACCCACAAGCTCTGGTTGCTCGGCAACCACCAGCCCGAGGTCGGGACCGGCGGGCACGCGTTCTGGCGCCGGATCCGGCTCATCCCCTTCGAACGCGTCGTCGCGGCTGACCGGAAGATCGACAACCTGGCCGGCGAACTCGTCCAGGAAGAGGGCCCGGGCATCCTGCACTGGCTGATCCAGGGCGCGATCCGCTATCTCACCACTCGCGACCCGCTGAGCGGTCCGTCCTCTGTACGTCTGGCCACCGCCGCGTACGAGACCACCGAGGACCACATCGGGCGTTTCCTGGGGGAGTGCTGCCTGCGCCAGGGCCCGGACACCGGGGACCTTCGAGTCGAACAGGGGCTCCTCTACGCGACCTACACCGGCTGGTGCAGCTCGGAGGGCATCCGGGCCGACACCGCGCGGGCCTTCGCCGGCCGCATCCGTCAGGAGATCGGACTCGCGTCCCCCGCCGAGATGCTGAAGTCCAGCGGCAAGAAGTACTACCCGGCCCTGGCATTGCTGAAGGACGACATCGCCCATCCTGACGGGCAGACAGGTGAGCGCCCATGAGGCACCAAGGCCTTCTGCCCAGGGCCCGGGCATCGGCATATCATGGGAGCGTCCCAGAGCACCGCACCGTCCGTTCCGCACCGAGTAGCCACAAGCGCCACCACATCACCGACAAGGAGCTGCGTCCATGAGCTCGCTGCTGCATGAAAGCCAGCTCGCACACGAAGCGAACGTGGTGTGGCTGGAGAATCTCGACGAGCTCGACTACGTCCGACAGGCGCTCGACAAGAGTGGCCGCCGCGGCGGGAAGCCCCGCTACGCCCGTGATGGACGCATGGTCGGTTACGCGGAGCTCGACAGGGACGCCGAGGCCAATCCCGACAGCGGCCTCTACCAGCGCCGTACTTTCTTCCTGCTGCCTCACGACAGGCCGAACGACCCTGAAGGCCTCTACAAGGAGGGCGCGCCGGGCGAAGCGGTCGACCCGAGGACGATCGAGCCGCGCCGGGTGGGGGAGAAGACTCCCCGTTCGCAGGGGAAGCGCAGAAACGAGATAGTGCCCTCCTGATGCCCTGACGCCCTGATGCTCTGACGCGCGGCTCTCCTTGTCCGGATTTCTGTCGGCCGGAGCGACCTCGTCTGCTGACCATCCCAGGAGTGGCGCGTTGTCTCCGCGAGGGGGCCGTGCCCCCGTGCCGTCTCCTCGCCGTTCGGCGGACGTCGGCACGGAGGCATCGTTTGCGGGTGGCGGCCAGTCACCGTGACCGACGCAGCTCCCTGATCGAGGCGACGGCGCCCAGGCAGATGATCATTGTCGTTCCGAAGGCACCGCCGCCCGACAGGACTGCGTCCGCCGACCCCGAGCCGCTGTGCTGCTTCAGCATGATCACGACGAGGGCGACGACGACGGAGAAGAGCACCATGACCAGCAGCCACAGCGCCCAGGTGTGGGAGGGCGAGGCCGGTGCGGGAGACGGCGTGGTCGGGGAGGTCACGGAGGTTCCTTCGTCAGCAGGGGTCAGTGGAGGTAAGGGGCTGTGGTCGGGGGTCATGAGCGCCTGCCGGGTTCCGGCTGTGGGACCTCGCCCGGATCCGAGACCATCAAGCGCCCCACGACGGCCGCGTGCGTGGCCGTGACCGCCGCGGCGAGGCGGCTGTGGGCCGTGGACTGGGCGTCGAGCGCGGCGAGGACCTCGACGACCCGCTGCTGTTCCGCGTAAGGGGGAAGCAGCACAGGCTGGTTGCCCAGTGCGGCCGCACTGATCGACGGGGCACCCGTCGCGGTCGCCCGGTCCCGTACCCAGGCG
Source organism: Streptomyces sp. NPDC102441 (assembly GCF_044765585.1). Classification (NCBI taxonomy): domain Bacteria; kingdom Bacillati; phylum Actinomycetota; class Actinomycetes; order Kitasatosporales; family Streptomycetaceae; genus Streptomyces; species Streptomyces sp. NPDC102441. Next base: position 34,052 of record NZ_JBIWKH010000021.1, on the reverse strand, counting down.
ACCGACTCGGGCTGCCCCAAGTACGCCGCGAGATAGCCCGGATGCACGTGGGCCCGATCGTCGCTGCCCACCCTGAGCCGGATCACATTGGTGCTCATCAGCCAGTCGACCCCTACGTCCCGCACCAGCGCCGGGGGACCGATGGCCCCGGTCCGGACACAGGCGATGTCTCCGGGCCGCAGCAGGAAGCGGCCCAGGCCCCGAGTGGCCTCGTGCGCCACGTGCCGGTCATCGGCCAGTTCCTGGATACGGCCCGCGCGCAGATTCTGGGGATAGACGAGCGGCACGCCCCTGTTCGTCATGTGCTTTTTCAGCAGGCTGTACGACGGCCCTGCCTGGATCTCGCACAGGTCGGACAGCACCACGGCGGTCTTCCACCCGGCGGCTCCCCCCAGGCTCTCCTCATGTTCGAGCCGCTCCAGAGCCGAGGCCGCGGCGGCGTCCGCCTCCCGCACCTCCCGCTTCCGGAGCTCCAGTTCGAACCGGGCCTCCGAGTAGGCGGCCTCCACGGTGTTCCGGCGGGGTCGGTGCGCGTCGATGTGGTCCATGGGGCTGAGCGACCAGTCCCGCGCCTGGATGGTCTCCCTCGTCACGACCGCGGTCGGCACGGCCGGGTTCTGCTCGCTGTCACCCCGGCGCGTGTCGGCAGCCCGGTAGGCGTCGAGAACGGCTCGCACGTCTTCGCCGCCCAGGACGCGCTTGCCCCGAACCGGGGTCCCCACCTGCCGTGCGTCGAGGAACAGGATCTCGTCGCAGGCCTGGGACGGATGGACCAGGAACCACACCGAGACGGGCACGGACGTAAGAGAGAACAAGCGGTCCGGCAGGGCAACGACAGCCTTGACCACGCCGCGCTCCAGCATGGCCCGGCGGATGCCCCTCTCCGGCTTGTTCGCCGAGTTGCCTGCCTTGTTCGGCATGATCACAGCAGCCACGCCGCCCTCTGCCAGTGCGCTCAGCACGTGCTGCACATAGGCGAGGTTGTCGTTGCCCAGGGGAGGGGGCCCGTACGGCCAGCTGCCCTCGTCGCGCGGTTCTCCGGTGGAGTCACTCATGTTGAACGGGGGATTACTCAGGACAAGGGAGAACTGTTTCCCGGAGAACGCCGCGGACGCTGCCCAAGGCCTGCCGGACGAGACGAACACGCTGGGCCGTGCACCGTGAAGGGTCAGGTTCATGGTCGCCAGCGGTGCGGTGTCCCGCCCGTGAGTGATTCCGCAGACGCGCATCCTGTGCGGAGCCACGCCTTGCTCCGCACACCAGGTGGTCGCCGCGGCGAGGAGCTCTCCGCCCCTGGCGTACGGGTCGTAGACACTCAGCGGGACCCCGTCCGCCGTGTCCTCCTCGGCGATGCGGACCATGAGCTCGGCCACGCCGCGCGGTGTGAAGAACTCGCCACTGGCCAGCCCGGCCAGCAACTCGTACTCGTCGAGCATCAGGTCGAACGCCCTGGGCCCGAGTTCTCCCACCAGGTGCACCACCTGGCGCAGATCTCCGTACGAACGGGGTTCGAGGCGGACCAGGGCGTGGCGCATCGCCGGGCGCATTCCGTTCAGTCTGAGCTGCTCGTCCACTGCCGCGGCAATGTGCCGAAGGAGAGCAGCGGCGCCGTCCGAACCCTCGCCTGTGCGGGACACCTTGACGACGTCGCTCCAGTGGGAGCCTTCGAACCGCCGCAGGAAGTGCAGCGAGGCGAGCAGGTTCACGTAGTCGACCCTGGAGCCGGCCCCACGTACCCGGTCGCACAGCTGCCCCATGAGCTCACGTACGTGGTCCGCATCGCGTGGATCGGACCGCGTGTCCTGGACGGCCGGCCGGGGCGCGTCCGCGGCGGCGGGCAGTCTCTCCGCAAGGTACCGGCGTGCCCGTACTCCGTAGGTCGTGCCGTCCGGATCTCCTTGCAACAGTTGTCGGGGAACGAGCCGCTCGTCCATCCAGGCGAGGACGTCGGCACGGCGGAACAGCTCCGAGTCCCCGCCGCGCTCCGGCGACGGAAAGCCGGGAGCGCGGCGCCACAGAGTGACGGTTGCTCGGGAGACTCCTGCCAAGGAGGCGATCTCTGCTTGCGAGTGGAGCTGATCCTGGTGGTCAGCGATGGACATGGTCTGAACTCCCTCGTGGCTGCCGTTCGGCGTGCCCTTCGCCCCAGACACTAGAGAGCGTGACCCACTCCCGTCATGTGTGCACTGGCAGTGCGCACTATATCCAACGGGCTCCGGCTCTACCGCTTCCTGGTGCACTGACCCCCATTAATCCGTAATATAACGGCCTCTTGGGTGCTCATCTCATCCTTCTCGACAGGGGATGCTCCTAAAGGGGCTTCAGGTGCAGCCTCGTTCCCGGTCGAGACACTGAGCCCGCCTTCGCGAGCGCCCTGCAGTCAGACTCGGCGCCTCCGCCCCATGCAACTCGTCGAACGGACGCGGAGTGGTGACCTGCCGCGTCGCCGTCGACAAGTCCTCCAGGACGGTGTATTCGCAACCGGCTGCCGAGTGATCGGGCCCCGTGCCATAGTCGTTGTCAGGTGACCCGGTGGATGCGGAAGGCGCCAAGTGCTTGGGGGGTTGGCATGAACTCGGAATCGCTTTCGTCCGATGGGCGCCGCGTGCGCGACCTGGTCCGAGAGGTGGTCGCCGACCTTGCGCCGGAGGAGCTGCTCCTGGTGCAGGGCCTTTTCGAGCTGGATGACGCCACTGCCGTCCGACGGCTGGCCGGCTGGGGCCGGCGCCGGGAGCCCCTGGGCTTCGGTATGACCGAGATCGCGGTGCTCATCACACCGGTGGTATGGCTGACCCTGGACCAAGCCGCCAGACATGCCACGGACATCCTGGTCGACAGCACCACGCAGCGATCGACCACACTGCTGCGCCGGCTCTTCAGGAGAAGCCAGGAACCCGCAGTGGTCCCGCCACTGACCCGCGACCAGCTTGCCGAGATCCGACGCACGGTCATGGCGGCAGCCGATCAGTGCGGCCTGTCTGCTGAACGCGCCACGCAGATCGCGGATGCGGTGGTGTCCCGGCTGGTACTGGCCGAACCCGATGCCCCGGACGAAGCAACCCCGGACACCACTCCGCAGGGCTAGCTCGCATGGGCATACCTACCGCAAGTCCCCGGATCGACGAACGGGCGATGGGCGCCGGTACGACCGTGCGTCTCGCGCTGCTGGTGCTCCTGCTGCTGGCGGCCGGCGGAGCGATGCTGCTGCCCGCCCTCAACAAGCTGAGCAGCGGGGACCAGCTGGGCTGCAAGCTGGCGGCAGGGCTCGATCCGGACCGGGCGGACATGGCCTCAGCCGTCAACTCCCTTACCCAGGCTGTCCCTTTCGAGGCATGTGTGGCCAAGTACGCCCCACCGCCTCCACTGTGGCAGCTGTGGGGCTGGCCGGTTCTGCTGGCCGCCGCCGCGGTGGTTCTGTTCTTCCTGCTGCCGGCCTGGAAGGTCCGGCGCAGCCGCGCCGTTCCGCTGGACGCGGTTGACGAGGACGATGAACACCGCGTCCGCCTTGCGGAGCTGGCAACGACCGCTGGGCTGCCCCGTCTGCCGCGCGTGGTCGTGGACCGGCGCGCGCTCACCACCGGTGCCGTGGTCTTCGGCCGCAGTCGCCGCCCGGTCCTCTGCCTGGACGGCGGCCTCCTCGCCACCCGGCGCAGCGCCCCGGAGCGCTTCCGGGCGGTGGTGCTGCACGAGTTCGCCCACGTCGCCAACCGGGACGTCACTCTCACGTACGGCACCGTCGCGCTGTGGCGCGTGTTCCTTGCCCTGGTTCTCGTGCCCTACCTGGTCTGGGAGAGCACGCAGGTCCACGCCTTCCTCAAGTGGGAGATGTGGTCCACCGACACCCCGGTGCTGGTCCGTCAGCTACTGCTTCCCGCAGTCATGGTCGCGCTCGTCTACCTTGCCCGGACGGACGTGCTGCGCAGCCGCGAGGTGTACGCGGACCTGACGGCGGTTCGCTGGGGCGCACATCCACGGGGATGGGACGTCCCTGCTCAGGCGCCTGCGGGGCGCGGGCTGCGACGCGCGCTCGCTTCGCTCCGGAAACACTGGGACACGCACCCCCGCTGGGAGGAGCGGCATGACGCCCTGGCCGATCCGGCGCCGCTGTTCGGCACCCGAGCCCTGCCGATGTTCCTGACCGGAGTCGCGGCGGCCATGGCCAACGTCCACCTGCTTTCCTACCTGTCCACGTACAACATGTACACGCTGTGGCGCGTTCAACTGGTCTCACTGGTCCCCGCCGCACTGGTCGCCGGGGTGATCGGGACCGCGTTGTGGCGAGCGGTGGCCTACGCGGTCCTGAAGGGCCGCCCGGTGCCGTCGGGGGTACGGACGGGACTGTGGCTTGGCGCCGGGCTGGGCACCGGCGGGCTGTTCACCGGACAGAGCATGGGCAACGACGAATGGCTTCCGCAGCGGCCCGTCGTGCTTCTTCTCGCTGTGGCCGCCGGGCTCGCGTTCGCCTGGTGGGTCACCCAGTGCGCCCATCTGTGGGCCGGCACCTGGCGTGGACGTTCGCTCCGCCCACCGCTGCTGATCGGCCTGGCGTCAGCCGCCTTGGTACTGTCCGCGTGGTTCGCCTGGTGGGTCATGGACGGGGCGTCATGGGCGGCCGGTTCGTCGTACAGCAGCAACGGGGTGCGCCAGACCCTGCTGTACCTTTTCCCCGGATCCTCCGGCGGAGCGCGCGTTGCCGGAACCACCGAAGGAATCGACACGAGTTCCTCGGCCCTGGCCTCCGCCGTCGTTACTGTGTGGCCCGCGTTGAGCGGGTTCATTGCCACGCCCCTCATGCCGGCCGCGGCGGTGGTGCTGTGGCTGCTGCCGCTGGCGGCCTGGCTGACCAGCCGGCCCACAGGTGTTCTGCGCTGGGTGACCGGCGCCCTGTCCGATGGCAGCGCCGGTGAGCCCCCGGCCGGGAAACTGGTGCCGCCGCTGCGCAAGGTTCTGGCGCCGGGATTGCTGGGCGGGGCAGCGAGCTGGCTCGCCCTCGCGGGGGCGCAGACCTACCTGCACGCGTCACGTCCCGGCCCGCAACAGCGCCCTGGCGTGTACGAGGTGCGCTATCTGGCCCTCCTCTTTCTGGCCATGATGGTCCCCGCAACGGTGGCAGCCCTGGTCGCAGCGATGCGCACCGACCGCGGTCGTCGACTGGCGGGGGCCTTGATCGCGGCGGGATCGGCGACCGTGCTGGCGATCGCGGGGATGGTCCTGTTCGTCTCGGCGGACGGCTGCATCGGGCCGCTGAACACCCTGGAGAGCAGCTGTTCCTGGCGCCCTGCCTGGCAGGTGATGCAGGGGACGCTGCCGCGACTGGTCAACAGCATCCTTGTTCTTGCCGCCGTCCTTGCCCTCCTGGTGGCTGCGGTCTGCTCCCTCTACCTGCGCGCACGGGCCCGGTGGATGCGTCCGGTGAGCGGGGTGGGCGAGGAGCTGACTCGGCTCGGCGCGCGGCCGACCGGATCCCGAGGCTTCGGTGTGCGTCTGGTTGCGGGCGTGTGCGTCGCGGGGGCGGTGGGGATTGCCGTGCTGGAGCCGGTCAAGCTGGCCAGGTTGCACACCATGGTCCCCGGTGCCGCCCTCACGCAGTCGGTGATCCGGCAGGGAGCACAGGTCGCTCCTCTGCCGGTGTCCGTCGAGACCAGGGCACGACAGGTGCATGCCTGGCACCGGCTCGGCGGCCGCTTCCTGCTGGAGAACGCCAAGGCCAACTACGACAACATCCAGGCGGTGCTGCGGACGGCCTCGGAGTCCAAGAACGCCAATCTGGCCTATCTGGCCCGGGTCCGGCCGGCTTGCGCCGACTTCGGCAGGATCGCCGGCTGGGTGAACGGAGCCTATTTCCGGGTGCCTGACCCTGCGGGGCAGTTGTCGTGGCAGGCGCTAGGCACCCTGGCCCAACAAGGCAGCCTGAACTGCGAACGTGCCCTGGATCGCCAGGACAGCGACCTTTTCATCAAGGCGATGAGCGAACTGATCGCCGCCGGGAACAGCGCAGCGTCGGTCTCCCGCAGAGTCGCCACAATCCTGCGCGAAGCAGGCTACGAAGGCTACTGAAGGGGTCGTCTCCAGGACCCCCGGCACGCCTTGCAAGCACCATCCCTTGCAGTGGGCTGTGTCCCTGGACCAGCGGGCTGTTGTCAGGCCCGTTGGAGGTGAGCAGCAGTTGGTGCCACGGCGTTGTCGTTGCCACGCGCGATGATGGGTGTGTGGACTACAGCCTCGTGATCGCCGCCGCCCAGGCCGCCGGCCCCTGCCCACCCGGTGAGGAAGCCTCCTGGGGCCGCCGCGTGCAGACCCTCACGGTCGACCTGCACATGATTGCCAAGCAGGCGTCGCAGGACGTCGACCGGCTGGAGAGCGCCAAGACGTTCGTCGCCTTTCTGGAAAAGGTGGAAATCGAGGAGACCAGCCGCCGCGGTCTGCTCACCCTGCGACCGCCGTCGGGCGACGCGGAGAACATCCGCACGGAGCAGGAGGAGACCGACCGTGGCCGTCAGCTGATCGAGCGGGCTCGTTCCCTGGTCGGCCGCTGGGTGCTGGTCTACCGGTACAACGAGGAGAAGACCGGGAACCGGCAGCACAATGTGCGCATGCTTGCCCACCTCGTCGACCTGGGCGACGGAGCGATCTCGGTGAACATGGCGAAGAAGGTTCTCCTGGACGACGCCGCCGGAGTCGTGGCGCGCGCCCAGGGTGCCTGGGAGAGCGCGGGGCTGCCGGACACCGGCACGGTCAGCGTGGAGCAGCTGCAGAAGGCACGCGCGGGACTTGCGGGGTGAGCCGCGCGTGATGCCGCTACCAGTGGCTACGTTCACGAGAGTCGAGTTTTGACAGCACCTACTTCCTTGCCCCGCCAGCAACGAGGTGCTCTGGGGGAAACGTGCAGGTCATGCCGGATCGGATGAAGGTGCAGGTGTACGCCGACACTTGGTGTGCGGAACTCCCGGGGGAGCGCTGGGCTTACTCCAGCGGTGACCGCGGCGCCGAGGCGGGCTCGTCCGGGTTCCTGAGTCGGTCACCGGCCCGGCGTGCCGCACCGTCGCTGATCGGGCTCGATACGTTGGTTGGATGGGAGCCTCCGTGCAGTATGACCGCCCTGGTCACGTGATCTTCCTCAACGGCACATCAAGTGCTGGTAAGACCACCTTGGCCCGCGCGATCCAGGAAGAAGGCGACGAGCCGTACCTGTACTGGGGCATCGATACGCTGTTCTCGATGGTGCCTGAGAAATGGGCCAGCGCCCGTGGCGGGCACTTGAGCTTCGAAGGGTTCCGCTACGACCGGTCGGAGCATGATGAGGACGGCCGTCAGCTGATCAGCATCCGGTACGGCGACGTCGGCCGCCGGATGCTTGCCGCCGCCTGTGCGTCGGTCGCCGAGCTGGCGCTCAAGGGCTGCAACGTCGTGGTCGACGAGATGCTGCTGGCCCCCGATCTGCTGGAGGACTGGCTGCAGGCGCTGTCCGGCGTAGAGGTCTATCTCGTTGGGGTGTACTGGCCACCGGCCCCGGGGCGGAGGAGCTCGCCCGCAGCGTCCCCGGGCTCAAACCCAGCAAGCAGTCCTTCGGGGATGCGGAGCGGGAGCAGATGGTCCGCACAGCGCAGCAGCAGTTCAGAGCTGCGTGGCTGCGGATCGGTGAGAACGCCCGTCTGCTGGAGCGATGGCGGGCCGGTGAGCTGGGGGCTGGCAGCCACCTCTGGCGGATCGGCCAGATCTTGGACCACCTGGCCCGCACGGGTGACGTCCCGCGCACCGGTGGAAACGCGACGCACAGACGAGCGCAACCACAGCCCCAAGTAGTCACTCAGCGCTACACGCCACCTGGCGGTAGCTATACGGGAACAGGGCCTTGAGGACCGTGAGTTCAAGGAAACCGAAGGTCCTCCAGCCCGAACCCGCGGGCCCATCGGTCTGCTTCAGGCCGGTGCATCCGTGGGTTCGGTTGGAACTTGAGGATGCTGTGCAAGCCGAAGAGCTTCGGTCGTGACATCGGCGTCGACCTGCGCCTGTGTTCTGTCGCCGTATTCAAGGACGTCGTAGTCATCGTCCAGGTTGGCGAGTCGTTCGACCAGAGGTAGCTCGTGCCCGAAACGATGGTGGATCCTCAAGGCCAGCTCGCGTGGTGTCAGCTCGCCGGCCAGCATTCGGGCGGCAAGTGCTCGGGCCGCGGCTTCCTGTCCGGCAATGCTGCCCGCTGGATGGAAGGTGAGGCCCAGTTCGTCGAGTGCCGGGGGCAGGAGGTCGGGGACGTCGTAGTCCGCCTCCGCGCGTGTGCACGCAGCCAAGATTCGCAGGGCAGGACTGTCGAGACCGGCAACGAGTGCATCACAGGCAGCAGTGACGACGTCGGTTGCGCGGATCTCGCCCATGCTCCAGAGAACGGCACGGTCCTGAAGCTGGCGGGCTGCTGGTTCGGTCGACGGCATCTTCCCATGATCTCGTCAGTGGGTTGAGCAGGTCGAGTGGGTTTCACTGCGATGCCTGCTCGCCAGGCTCTCCCAGAAGCGCCCGTGCTGAATCCGCGTAGCGGATGGCGGTCTTCTCGTCGATGCCGAAAACGAGGGCGAGGTGGAGCGGGTCGGCGCCGTGGGTGAGCGCCTCTTCGAGCTGACGGTCGACGCGGAGCCGTTCGAGGGTCGCGGTGAGGTTGCGGGTGGCCCGGGTGGTCCAGAGCTTGCCCGCCGGCCCGAGTTCGACGGCCGTCTTCTGAGTAATCAGCAGGTGTGGGTTGGCGGTGTTCGACCAGCGGGTTCGGCGGTGGTCGAGCCAGTGCAGGACGGCCTGGCGGGTTAGGTCGTCGAGCGGGCGGATGTGACCGGCGACGGTGATTCGCCCGTTGCCGAGATCCACGTCGTCCAACTGCATCGTTCGGATCATCTTCGGCCGTGCTGCGTGAACGCCGGCGAGGGCAGTGATCAGCTTGATGTCCGGGGTGGTCGCGCTGGCGACCGCCTGGTCGATGTCCGCTTGCCCCTGGGGCTGGGCGACGCCGCCAGCCTGCCGGGGGACACGGATCCGTTGGGTGGGGTTGCGGAAGACCTGTCCGTTCCCCTTCGCGTGACGGAACAACGACCGCAGTGCGACGACCCGGCTTTCCCGCTGCTTGCCGCTGGCGGCATCCCGGGCGGCGATGATGTCCTCCCGGGTGACCTCCCGCAGATGGTCGTAGAGGCTGGACCACTCCAGCAGAACCGATTGGATCGCGTTGAGGTAGGTCCAGGCGGTCTGCCGTGCGCGGGGCCCAGACCGCGGGCCGCCGTCGAGTAGGGTCCGGGCCCAGGATTCGACCTCGCCGCGGATGCCCGGGGCAACGGCGCCGAGCTTGCGGTCCAACCACCGATCGACCGCTGGCGTGCGGTCGTCGGTGAACAGGCCCAGTTGGTCGAGAACTTCGGCGGTCCGACCGACCGGGAGTCCCCGGCCACGCAGGGCTGGGAAGATCTCGGTGTAGCGGATCGACTCGCCCTCGGCATGGCCGGACAGCACGATGACCAGGGCCCGGTCGACGTCGCTGGCGACCCAGCGGGTCCACCCGCGCGCCTCACCCAGAGCGCGCGCTGCCCGCCGGGCCCGGATCAGCCACGGGTTGGCCAGGTCGGCGTGCCGTTCACGTTCGAAGGTGCGGTAGTCCCGAGTGGTGGTGAACAGAGGCGGCTGGATCCAGCCCCGCATCACGAGCGCAGGGGCTGGTCCTGATGCCCGTTTAAGGACGCGGCGTCCCTGCTTTCCGACGGGCGGTCCGCCGTTGCGGGGCCGTTGCAGGTTCGCGAAAAAGAGCTGTTGGTGCTTCACGCGCCGTAGGAAGATCGCCAGTGCGGCGGCCTCGCCGTTGACGCCCGCTAAGTCGCCGACTTCGTCGTGGTAAGCCGTCTCTGCAGGCATCGTGACAGCATCGCGCAGGTGGCTGCCAGCCGCGAGCGGTTTTGTGCAACCCAGGGTGCGTCCGGTCAACGGCTGCCTTGACTTGGGTCTGATTGTGGTTGGCTCGTTTTCAACTGTCGCAAGTTCTCCGCGGGGTCCAGCCGGATGGTGACCGCCAGTGGTCTCCGGCGGCGTATCGGCTCCAAGACGCAGGCCAACCTCCAGGAGGGCCGCCGCCCCTCACCCGGAAGATCTTCCACGGACGGGCCGGACAGCTCTACCAGCGCTACCAGGACGGCATGGAGGACCAGATCGGCCCGCTCGGACTGGTCCTCAACGCCCTTGTGCTGTTCAACGCCCGCTACATGGACGCCGCCGTGAACCAGCCGTGGGCGGACGATTTCGACGTCCGCGACGAGGACGTGGCCCGCCTCTCCCCGTTCGTACGGCCGCAGACCGAACCCCTCGAGCGCTTCCTGGACGACTGCCAGGTGCCGCGCTACCGCCGGATCGCGAAGTTTTCCATCCTGCAGCGCATCGGCGCCGCATACATGGACCGACTCGAGGTGCAGGCCTCTTCACGCTCTGACCGGCGCGTGCTGGATGCGCTCGGAGTCACAGGACCGGCCGAGACCGCCTGCGACGACGACCTCGGTCTGCTCATACGCACCTCGGGCGGAGAACTGTGGGTCCTTGCGGAACGGCGCGGCAGCCCGCACGTGCTGTTCCACAGACACAGTCCGCACGGCCCGGACAGCATCGAGGACGAGGACCTGCGGCTGCAGTGGAGTTCACTCCGGGAAAGCGGCCTGGCACAGCTCGGTCTCACCGGCGCAGGAGCCCCCCCGCCCGTAGTACTCGACAGACCGGAATCACCCCCGTCCGCCCCCGGGCGCTCCCACCATCGGTGGCACGCGCTCTCGTTCAGGAAGCAGGGCGGCAGCCTGGAGGAGGGCAGGGCGAGCGTTGGCCCTTGGCTGCCGGGCCGACAGGTTTCCGGCCGGTCCTGGTGGTGGAAGGTCTGTGCATGTGCTGACACTGCCCACGAAGACCGAGCCGCTTCGCGAACGTTTCGCCGCCGAAGGCTATCTGCCGCTGTCCGGGCTGCTGAGCCCAGAGGGGCTGCGCAGCCTACGGGAGGAGACCGGCAGGCTCGAAGAGGCGGGGGTCCGCCGGGACTTCCGCATGAATTGCATGGCCGACAGCCCCCGCCACATGACCACCCTGGGGGGGCAAGAAATCGCCGAAGGGTCTGAGACGATCAGCGCCCTCTACAGGGACACCGGGCTGCTGGGCCTGCTCACCGTTCTCCACGGTCGTGACGTCATCCCTGTGGACGACCCTGTTGAACGGCATGTCCTGAACATCCTGCACCGTCCCGGCGACACCCACGGCGCCCACACCGACGACCACCCTCTGGCTCTGGTGGTCTTCATCGAGGCCCCACCGGAGCCGGAGAGCGGTGGACTGCTCGAATACAGGCCCCGCAGTGCGGACCTGAGCGCCTTGGACACCCCCGGCACCCGGCAGGTCCACCACCGCACCGGGGACGCCTACCTGCTGCGCAGCGACCTCACCGCCCACCGCGTCACCCCCCTCAGCCAGGACGGTGTACGGCGCACCGTTCTGAACTTCGCCTACACCACCCCCGGCCATCAGGGCCCGTCTACCGACTCCGCGAATCAGCTCTACAGCTGAAAGCGGCCGGAGCCGTCTGAAACGTGAGCTCAGCTACGCGGTGACCCATCCGTGCGGTCGTCCGCCGTGCCACCGGGCGCTGTCCGGTACGGCCGTTCCTGGCGCTCGTCCAGGTCGTCGACTTCGGCGCCACCCCGGAGGGCCTGCCGGTCCTCAATGCGCTGAAGTCGGCGGGCCCGTTCGGACGGAACGTACCGGGGACGCCCCTGTGGACGGGCCCGGCAGCAGCGCAAGCACAGGTGTCGACTTCAGCTGAGCGGGCCCCTTCTTACGCCCCATCAGGTCAGGCAGCCCTGGGGTGGACAGAGCTCTCCTTCTCAAGGCGGCCGGGTTTGTCAGTGGTGTTGGTGCCGCACGCCGCTTCAGCGGTGGAAGGAGCGGCTGTGTTCCACGATGTCGTCCAGCGCGGGCGTGGCGGAGAGGGAGGCGATGTGCTCCAGCTGGCGGTCACGGATGGCCGGGGTCTTCTCCCGGTCTGATGCCTGCGGGGCCGGCCCCAGCTCGTCGAAGCTCAGCTCGGTGCAGTAGGCGGGGGTTGCCGGCTGCTGGCGCCAGGAGTCGGCCAGCTCGCCTGTGTCGAAGGGGTCGAAGCCGCTCTCGTCCACCAGGCGCATGGCCACGCGCCGCGGCTCGTCGGCGCCGAGCAGTTCACCGCTGTCGCGGTACTTCTTGTTGAACGCGTCCTGCCTGGCGATCGCCTCGGGCCAGGCGTCGGCCGGGAAGGACTCCCACTTTGCCTGGTTGCCGTAGATCATCGCGATGTACTTCATCAGGTGTCCCCTTGTGTCCCGCGCACCGACGTGTTCGAGGACCGCTAGGAGAGAGGAGATAACAGCAAGAAGCGTACGCTTCCCCAGTAGTCCAGCGGTCCGCTTGTTTCGGGAGGCCGGAGGGGCGTGATGACCGTACCGGACCGGGACGTTGCGATTCGGTTCGACACGGACCGACACGAAAGCTGCAGTGGAACGGGAAGGGGCCTCTTTGCAGCTTCTTGCTGTTATCCAGAATGCTGGGACCAGGATCCGTACGCTGGGGCGCATGCCGCCCACCCGCACCCACCCGGCCGACGCCTCCACCGTGATCAGCCACTTCCTCGACGCGCTCGAAGCCCGCGGGTACGCGTACGAGACACGACGGCTGCGCGCCCACTTCCTCACCGAGTACCTGGAGCACGCGCTCGGTGAGGAGCAGACCACCGCGCTCCCCGTCGCCGAACTGATGGACCTCACCCGCGCCGACACCTGGCTCGCGGCCGCGGCCGCCGGCAAGACCCGCAGCCGCAACACCCTCACCGGCCCGGACACCGTCGCCGCCGGTAACACCCAGCGCACCCGCATCCAGACCTGGAACTCCTTCGCCGAACACCTCGGCCTGCCCCTGCGCCTGGAGATGCCCCCGGCCGCGCACGGCGACTGGCTGGAGCCCGACGAGGCCCACAAACTGCTGCGCACCCTCGCGGTCAAACGCCCCGTCGGCTCCAACGCGGCCACCGCGATCCGCACCGCCGCGGTGGCCGCCCTCGTCGCCGCCACCGGCCGCTCCGTCCCCGACCTCCACCGCCTGGACGTCGCCGACCTCGACCTGGAGCACCGGCCCTTCCCCCAGATCAGCCTGACCACCGGACCCCACCCGCTCGACAAGGACACCGCCGACATCCTGCGCCGCTGGCTCAAGGTCCGCGCAGGCATCACCCGGCAGCTCGAAGGCACCGACCCCGGCTACCTCTGGATCCCCACAAAACCCGGCCGGCCCCGCGGCGGCGAGGAACCACCCAAGCCCGGACTGACCCGGGCCGCCGTACGCACCCTGCACTCGGCCCACCGCAACCTCGTCCTGCAGGTCTTCGGCGCACCCCTGCGGCCCGGCGCGTTGCTTCTGCCCCGCCAATGACAGAACTGTTTACCGATACCAGCCGTCCCCCGCGAGTAATTGTCAAGATCCCTCGCGTATCTGCTCCTGTTGCGGCCGTCAAGCTGTGCGGGTGGCTGAACGAGTACGCGTCCGTGAGATCGATGACGATGAAGGCCAGGCGAAACGGGCGATGTCCTCGTCCCGCAGCTCGTGGCCCTCGGCGCGGAGCTGGGCGACGGCGGCGTCGATGTAGCGCGTGGTCCAGAGCACGATGGCGTTGAGGACCAGGCCGAGCGCGCCGAGCTGGTCCTCCATGCCGTCGCGGTACGCCTGGTGGATGGTGCCGCGCTTGCCGTGACAGACGTCGCGGGCGAGCTTGTGGCGCGACTCCTGCACTGTGAGCTGGCGGTTCATCTGCCGACGGTAGGTGTCGTCCACCGGGTCGACCATCCGCAGCAGGTGCTCGGTCTTGGCGATCCGCCCGTACTCGGCGAACGCCTGCCCCAGCGGGGTCGGGTGGCCCTCGCGGCCGAACATCCGCAGCAGGTCGTAGGCGCGGACCTGGTTGGTGACCAGCGAGCCCGCGACCCGGAGCATGTCCGGCCGCCCCAAGGCCACCCGACCTGGTCAACCGGCTCTTCCGCGCCCACCGGCCGAATCAGCTATGGGTCGCGGACCTGACCTACATCCGCACCTGGTCCGGCTGGGTCTACGTCGCCTTTGTAACACCGCCTGAAACCACAGAAACCGGCCGCTACGAAACCCAGGGCAGCTCAAAGCTCACAGTGGCTGTTCCCCGGCCGCCAGCCCGGACAACCCATGAATCCGGTCAGTCTCCAAGTCCACCTGCGAAAGATCGGGGTCCCGCCACAGCGTGGCAGGACCTCCGCGATCCGCCAACTCGTCCTCCAAGCCCCAGCCCCCGTCATCGCGAAGGCGCTCGGCTACCACGACAAGACCGCCACCCGCCTGGTTACCGAAGCCGGAGGAACCTGGAGCCGATATGCACCCGGCGACCACACACGCTGACACGAGCGACGTGGCTGCTCTGATGGGCCAAGCTCCCGCGACCGGCCCAATGTCAGTACCTGGTGGCAGGCTCTGCCTCCATGAACAAGCAGCAGTTCTGGCAGCTCATTGAGGCAGCCCGCAATCAGGCGTCCAATCCGAACGACGGCGAAGCGGTCGCTCGCGAGGCGACCTCGCTGCTGGCCTCCCGGCCGGTCGAGGAGATCGTCGCAGCTGAGCAGGTGCTGTGGGACCTGATGGTTGACTCCTACACCAATCCTCTATGGGCCGCTGCATACATTGCCAACGGCGGGTGCTCTGACGACGGCTTCGACTACTTCCGCGGCTGGCTGATCACTCAGGGCCGTGAAGTCTTCGAGCGCGTAGCCGCTGACCCCGATGCCCTGGCAGAACTGCCCATCGTTCAAGCCTCCGCAGCCGACGGCGTCGACCTGGAGGGTGAGGACATGCTGGGCATCGCCTGGAACGCACACATCTCGGCGACCGGTGATCAGCTTCCTGCGAGCCCACCCACCATCCGCTACCGGGATCTGGACCCCGCCTGGAACTTCGATTTCGATGACCATGACGAAATGACTCGTCGACTGCCCCGCTTGGCAGCTCTCTATCTGGAGTAAGCGGAAGCTCGCAGTCACAAGACGAGGTCAAAGAGCAGAGAGCGATACTCCCTGACATCACTGTCCGTCACCCCACCAGGCCATGAACACGTCTCGGCTGGCGAATACACGACACCTCAACATGCGTGCCTACCAGTCCCAAGGCCGGAACAGGGGCCGAAACCGGCAGGACGGCGACCGCCTCGGTGGGCCACTCGCGGACATCGTCCGTGTCCTTGCGGGTTCTCCGCCCGTTTACATGGGAGGGGCTGCTGTCTCGGCCCTGCCCGCATGACCCCGCATCCCCCGAGGAGCACATCCCATGATGACCGTCCGTCCTACCCCCAGCGTATTGCCGTCGCTGCCGCGCTGATGTCCGCGTCCCTGCTGGCGGCGCCGTCCCCTGCGCAGGCGGCAGAAGTGTCCCCGGCGTGCCAGGCGGCTGTCATCAAGGCGCAGGACCGTCCCCCGTTCAGCACTTCACGGACCCCGACAAGGTCCAGAGTGCGCTTCTCGACGAGCCGGCCGCTCGAACGAGCCTGATCAGCAGCAGTTCACGACAACTGCGTGTGCGGCGTGGAATACGTGGGCCTTCGAACGGGGCGGTTGTGGCAGCGAATCCGGACGCCCGTGATCAGAACACTGACGGCCTGGGACGCAGCAAGTTCGCCACCGCGGCCGTCGGAGCGCTCAAGAAGTACTCAGATTGCCCGCTCGCCAAGTCACCCTCGCCGGTGAACGGCCTTCGCGTGAGCAGCCGACGCTGCGGCGCCCAGTGGATCACCTTCTGTGAGGTCACGTGTCTGATAAGTCATCTCCCACTTCGTTTGGCATCCTGGCGTCACTGGAACCGGTCGTGGCGCAACTGCTCGACCGTCATCTCTCCGCTGCCAAGGCCTGGTACCCGCACGTTTACACCCCGTACAGCGAGGCCACCGACTACGACGGACCGCTCGACGGCGCGCCTTGGCGCCCCGGTCAGTCCGTGATGTCTCCGGCCGTGCAGGATGCCTTCACCGTCAGTCTGCTGACGGAGGACAACCTTCCCAGCTACCACTTCGAGATCGCCACCCTCTTCGGCAGGGAAGGTGCCTGGGGCACCTGGGTCCACCGGTGGACGGCGGAGGAGGACCGGCACGCCCACGCGCTGCGCAGCTACCTGCACGCCCGCCGAGTCCTCGACCCGGTCCTCCTGGAGGAGCAGCGCATGCAACACGTCTCGCGCGGCTTCGACAGCGGCCATCCCAGCGTCCTGCACGGCTTGGCCTACGTCACCGTGCAGGAGATGGCCACCCGGGAGGCCCACCGCAACACGGGCAAGGCGTGTGGGGACCCTCTCGGCGAGCAGTTGACCGCCCGGATCGCCGCGGACGAGAACCTGCACATGCTCTTCTACCGCGACCTGTACCGGGCGGCGCTCGACCTCGCCCCGGACGCCGCCGTCACAGCCCTGGCCGATGTCGTCTGTGACTTCGAAATGCCCGGAGCCACCTTGCCCGGATTCCAGGAGCGGTCCCTGCGGATCGCTGCGGCCGGCATCTATAACCTCGACATCCATCGCGAGCACGTATTGCTGCCGCTGTTGCGCACGCTGAACCTGTGGACCCGCACCGACTTCACAGCCGTCGGCGAGCACGCGCAGGAGCGCATCGGACTCCACTTGGAGCAGGTCGCTCGAAACGCTGCCCGCTTCCGCGCCGTCTTCGACAGGATGAGCTTGGACCGCCCCGGCTCCTGGTGACTGCCCACCGTAAGGCGGTCGGGTTCACCGGGCCTGTCGCGCGCGATCTCCAAGGCTGACTCGTAGACCTGGCGGATCATCGCGCGGCGTCAGATGCGGTGCATGGCAAGGCGGAGGGAGGATGTCTGCTCATTGAGTGTGTCCGGGCGTTCCGACCACGCGGCGAGGTGCCAGCTGTCGTCGTGCATCCGCCGGGGAGCACGAGGGCAGCCCTCAGGGCGTGCGGGGCAGACCGAGCGCCTCCTGCAGGTCCCGCGTGAGACTGCGCGCGATGTCGGGCCAATGTCCGTCGACGTAGAAGTGCCGGCCCGGATAGATCCGGTGGCGGACGCGGCCGTGGCTCAGGTCGGCCCAGGCACTGAGGCATTCCGGTACGACGAGTGAATCCTCCCGTCCGCCGAAGACGCTGATCGGGCAGTCGAGTGGTGCTTCTTCCGCGTGCCGGTACCGCAGGTAGGCCGTCACCTCGCGCTTGGTGACTGCCTCGGCGCTGGCCACATGCAGCGAACGCTGTGCGGCGAGTTCCAGGAGGAGCGGCTTGAGGCGCTGCAAAGGTCGTGTCTTCAGCGCGGCGGTCATGTGGTGCCACTGGTGGGGCGGGTGGGTCGAGGAGACAGCAAGCAGTGTCGGCTGCGGGCGCGCCCGAAGCCTGAGATGCCGCGTCGCCTCGAAGGCGAGGAGGCCGCCGGCGCAGTGGCCGAAGATGGCGTACGGACGTCCCGCTCGGTCGTGGTCGATCACTTCGGCGAGCAACCGGGCCAGCTCCAGCACATTGCGTACGGCGGGCTCCCGGAAACGCTTCCCGTAGCCGGGCAGTTCGACGGGGCATGGCTCCACCCAGCTCGGGAGCTCACGCACGAGGGGCAGGAAGAAATCGGCGGGCCCGCCCAGGAAGGGCAGGCAGTACAGGCGCACCGCGTGGCGCGGAAGCCGCGCGGCACCCGCGAGCCATCGGGAGTGGGTGACAACGGCTTCCGTGCCTTCGTGCAGGGTCACCTCGGGAAATCCTTCCGGGTCGGCACGGCGGGGGCGCCGGGGGCTTCACCACCGCCAACGGCTCGTTGTCCATAACCGCCCGGTGTCCTCGCCCACCCACCCACGGACGGGAACACCGGGCGTGTGCTCATGGCCGTGCTGCCGGAGCCTCGGTCCACGGGGCGCCGGTCTGCTGGGAGGGCACCGTCACACCGGCGTTTCGAGGCACCTCCTGTTTGAGGACGAGGTCGGCCAGTGCGGTCAGCGTGGGGTTGGCGATCGCCTGGATGGTGGAGATCTCGCGGTCGAAGTGCCGTTGGACGAGGACCGCGAGTTCGGCGGCCATCAATGAGTCCATGCCCAGTTCGCCCAGCGGCCGATCCACCGGCAGCCGTTCGGGCAAGGACTGCAACACGGTGGCGGCCAGTTCGGCCAGTGCCGTCAGGGCTAGGCTACGGGCCTCCGGGGCCGGCAGGACGGCCAGTTGGTGGCGCAGGTCTTCGGTGCTGTGCCCGGCCACGTCCTTCGCGGGTGCGAGGACCAGCTTCAGACGTGGGGCATCCGCCGCGGGACAGAACGAGCGCAGCGCCTCCCAGGTCATCCTGGCGACGGTGACGATCTCGGTCCGCTCGGCAAGGAGCTTGTCCAGACGGGTGAACGCGTCACGAAGGGTGAGTAGGCCCAGGCCCTTGCTCTCCAGCATCCTGCCGAGCTGCAACCGCGCGACGTAACCGGCCTCGTCGATACCGCCCCACTGCACGGTCAGAGCGGTCTCCCCCCGCCTGCGGCGGGCACGGGCCAGGCACTCCAGGGCGAGGTTGCCGCCGGCGTAGGGGCCCTGGTGTGGGTTGCCGATGAGCGCGGCGGCCGAGGAGTACAGAACGAAGAGGTCCATGTGCCTGCCGCGGGTCAGTTCGTCCAGGACGACCGCTCCACCGATCTTCGGTGTGAGGACCGCCGCGACGCGCGCGTCGTCGAGGTCGGTGAGGGGGGCGTCGTCCAGATGCATGGCGGCGTGCACGACACCACGCACCGGGTGTCCGCGGTCGTCGGCGTCCTGGAAGACAGCGCGCATGGCGTCCATGTCGGCGGCATCGGCCGCGTGCACCGTCGCCTGCACGCCCTGCGCGCGCAGCTCGTCCAGCATGTGCGGCGTACCGGGGGTCTGCGCGCCCCGGCGTCCCACCAGAGCGAGGTGGCGGGCCCCGCGCTTGGTGAGCCAATGCGCGCTGGCCGCCCCGAAACCAGTGAGTCCGCCGGTCACCAGGTAGGTGCCCTCCGGGTCGAGCGGCGCCTGCGTGGGGTGAGGGGTGAGGGGCGGCGGCTGGTCGTAGGTGAGGACGAGCTTGCCGACGTGGTGCGAGTGCTGCAGCAGGCGAAACGCCTCAGCGACGTCCGCCACCGGCCGTACCCAGTGCGGCACCGGCCGGAAGTCGCCGTCGACGATGCCCGCGGAGAGCCGGTCCAAGTGGTGCTTGGCCTGTTCCGGGTTGTTCAGGACCATCTCGTTGAGGTCGACGGCCGAGAAGGTCAGGGCGCGCCGAAACGGTCCCAGCAGGAGGCGTTCATTGGCATGGAAGTCGCGTTTGCCGAGCTCGACGAAGTGACCACCGGGCTTCAGCAGTTCCAGGCTGCGGGTGACGGCCTCCCCGCTGAGCGAGTTGAGGACGACATCGACCCCGCGCCCGTCGGTGTCCTCGAGGACCTGCTCGGCGAAGTCGAGGGTGCGCGAATCGGCGACGTGTTCGACGCCGAGCAGACGCAGCAGGTTCCTCTTGTGCGGAGTGCCGGCGGTGGCGATGACACGCGCCCCGACCCGTTGGGCGTACTGGACGGCGGCGAGGCCGACTCCGCCGGCGGCCGCGTGGATGAGGACGGTTTGTTCCCGGGTCAGCCTGGCGACGTGTCCGAGGCTGTACTGGGCAGTGAGGGAGGCGAGCGGGATGGTGGCCGCCGCGACGAAATCCAGGTCGTCCGGGAGAGGACTCACCACTTGCGCGTCGACGGTCAGGTGCGAACTCAGCGAGCCACGGCCGAGGGCGCAGACCCGGTCACCGGGAACAAGGGAGGACACCGCTTCTCCGACAGCGGTGACGACCCCGGCACACTCGTAGCCCGCCGGGTGCTCCCGGCTGTCATCGGTACCGGGCTGCGGTGCCAGAATGGCCTGGGCCTGCAGGACGTCCCGGTAGTTCAGTCCGGCCGCACGGACTTCGATGGTCACCTCGCCGGGGCCGGGAGGCGCGGGCGGCGGCGTGGGCCGCCACACCAGATCGTAAGCGGGGCCCGGCCTCTGGACCCGCAGGGAGTAGAAGGCCGGCTTCTGCCAGGTGACCGCCCCGGGTGTGGCCGGACGGCGCGTGACGCGAGGCACGTACCGACCGTGACGCGTGGTGACGATTTCGTCCTCGTCGTCCGGGTCCAGCAACTCCGCAGCGATCCGGTGCACGGCGTCCGGCTCGCCGCCGCCGTAGTCGGCGGCAAGCCGCCGGACTGCGGTCCGGGCGTGCTCGTTGGCGAGAGAGCGTGCCATCCCCCAGGCCGCGGCGGCGGGCACGGTCGCGGGCTCGGGCGCGGGGGTGGCGCCTTCGGTCGGCGTCACCAACCACAGGGCGCGGGGGATGTCGGAGGGCATGCGTGACATCGCGGTCGCCACAGCCCGCAGGGCCGCCGCGTAGCGCACCGAGCGGGCGGTGGCCTCCCGCGCGGTCAGTGTCGATGCGCCGGGATCGGTGTCGATGACCAGGACCACGGTGACCGACGAGGTGGCTGGGTCGCCGCTCGGTAGCAGTCCGGTCCAGATGTCGGCGGTGGTGTCCAGGCCGGTGGTGTGCACGGCACCGCCGACCGCGGTCAGCGTGGCGGCGAGTCCGGCCGACAGCTCACAGTCCGGTTCCCCGGCAACGAACCACGCGGAACCCGAGGGCGCCTGCGGCAGCGGCGGCACCGCGACAGTGCCGGCGCGGGATGCCCGCTGTGCGACGAACGCCGAGGCCACCTGGGCCAGGTCACCGTCGATGTGGGCCGGCATCATGTCACCGAAGTCGCTCTCCCGCAGCAGCTCCCGCCAGCGCGGCAGCGCCAGCAGCGGGGTGTCGGGGCGTTCCGCGAGATCCGTGCGGTTCCAGAAGCTCTTCAGAAGCCCGAACACCAGCGCGCAGGTCGCGGTGTCGTGCATTTCCTGGACCAGTAGGTGGCCGCCGTCCGCGAGGAGGTGGGACAGGCGGCGGAGCGAGGCGCGGACGTCCTCAGTGGCGTGCAGAACGTTGGAGGCGAGGACGAGGTCGAAGGATCCCTCCGTACACCCCTGCTCCTGGGGGTCGTGGTTGAGGTCCAGCGCCCGGTACTCGACGAAGTCGTAGGCCGCCAGTTTGGCCCGGGCCCGGGGGAAGAAGGACTCCGACACGTCGGTGAACACGTACTGGGTGCGCTGACGCGGCAGATGGGGCAGGACCGCCCGGGTCGTTGCGCCGGTCCCGGCGCCGACCTCCAGGACACGCAACGGGCGGTCGGCGGGCCAGGTTTCGACCAAGGCGCGCACACATGAACGGATGGCGCGGTTGGCGACCTCGGACTGGAGCGAGGAGGTGTACAGCTCCTCGGTCAGATGCCGGCCGGACTCGGAGAACAGCAGCTCCAGCGGATCGCACCGCCCTGTCAGAATCTCCGGCAGCCGCTGGCCGCACATCCCGTACGCAGCCAGCTCCGGCCCGCGCCGCAGGGCACCGGCCGCCAATGAACCCACCACCTGCACGGGGCGGGCAGGAGAGAGGAGCCGACACTTGCCCCCGGAGCGATAGGCGTCCGTGCCGGCCACCAGGCCGTGTTTCTCAGCCACTTCAAGCAGGACGCCGAGCAGCGGCTCGTACTCGGCCAGGACACCGGCACCGCTCAGATCGGCCCAGGTGAACGACGCACCACCGGGAAGGATCTCCTCGACGGCGCGCACGGCGAAGTGCGCGGTCAGCAGCTTCAGACCGTCGATGAGTTCGAGGCCGCGGTGCGTCTCCGCCTCGGACAGGACCGCTTCCGGCGCCGCCGCCGACACCTCGCTGTCGTCGGATCGGGGGCGGGGCAGCAAGGTCACCGGCCCGCCGCGGTGCGGGCGCGGGACGGCGTGCAGTTCGGTGACGTATTCACCGACCTGCGGTCCGGTTCCGGTGTCGAAGCGCCGCAGCCGACAGCCGAGCAGTTCCAGGCAGACGTCACCGTCGTCGTCGAGGACGGTGACGTCCCAGACGACTTCCGCAGCGGTGGCGGAGCGTGCGAACGCCCGTACGTACCCGGTGGGAGCCGCCGGCCGCCACGCGCGGACCGTGTCAACGGCCGCGGGCAGGAAGCGCACGTCCTCCGCGTCATCCAGCAGCACGGCGCCTGCCTGCAGGGCGCCGTCCACGATCGCGGGATGCGTCAGGTAACCCGCGGTCTCCAGGTGGTCGGCACGGTAGCGGGCCACCGCCTCGGTACCGTCGGCGTGGACGTACTCGAGAACACGGAAGCAGCGACCGTAGTCCAGGCCGCTGCGGCGGGCCCGGTCGTACACCTCCGCCGCCTCGGCGCGTTGCGGCAGTTTGTGGCGGAGCGCACCGATATCGATCCGGTCGGGGGCCCGGCCGCGCAGGCTCCGCGCCCGGCCGCGGGCGTGGGGCCGCCATGGCTGCCCGGGGCCTCCGGTACGGCTTGCCACGCGCACCACCCCGTCCTCGTCGGACAGCGACGTGTGCAGCCAGACATTCATGTCCGCGTCGTCCCACGGCAGGGTGAGCGGTTGGAAGGTCAGCGCGGTGATTTCCACGGGAGCGTCGAACGCCCGGTCCCCCGCTGCCAGCGCCGCCTCGATGTAGCCGGCGGCCGGCATCAGCACCGCGCCGTCCACCTTGTGGTCGGCCAGCCACGCCAGCCGGTCGGGGTCGAGGTGCTGGTGCCAGCTCGGCTCCGGCGCGGCGGCCCGTTCGCCGAGCAGCGGATGATCGATGGTGCCGTCTCCACAGGTACGGTTCCATGACGCTGCCGGCGGCATCGGGTAGGCCTCACGCTGCCAGGCTTGTGGTGGCAGGCTGGTGACTTCCCCGGGCGAGGGGAAGAACGTCGCCCAGTCCCCGGCCCCGGCGGCCAGAACGCCACCGATGGTCTCGTCCAGCGCTTCCGTGCCCGCCCGGTGACGCTGCAGGGTGGGCAGGACCACGGCCGGCACCCGCGCTGTCTCGGCGGCACGGCGCAGATACGTCGCAAGCACGGGATGCGGGCCGACCTCGACGAGGGCGCCACATCCGTCCCCCAGCGCGGCAGCGGCTGCCTCGGCGAACAGAACGGGGCGCCGCAGGTTGTGCCACCAGTATCCGGCGTCCAGGCGGCCTCCCTCCTCGCCCTGCCACAGGCCTCCGGTGACGGTGGAGACGAACGGCAGGCTCAGCGTGCCTGGGCGCAGTCCGGCCAGCGCCGCCTTCATGGGCCCTGCGAGCGGGTCCATCATCCGGCTGTGGAAGGCGTAGTCGAGTTCCAGCAGGCGGAAGAAGACGTCCTGGTCGGCCAGTTGGTGGCCCAGGTCCCTCAGCGCCGTGGTGTCACCGCTGACGGTGACGTCTCGCACGCTGTTGACAGCGGCGATCTCCAGTCGCCCGCCGTACGGCAGCAGCAGCGCGCGGGCCTCCCGCTCCGGCAGCCCGAGCGCCGCCATGCGGCCGGTGCCGGCGGTGGGAGCCTGCAGCCGACTGCGCTCGGCCACCACACGGGCCGCGGCGGGCAGGTCCAGCGCCCCGGCGACGCACGCTGCGGCGATCTCCCCGACGCTGTGCCCCAAGACCACGTCCGGACGTACGCCCCGTTCTGCCAGCACCGCGACCAGTCCCAGCTGGAGTGCGAACAAGGCGGGTTGCGCGAACTCGGTTCGCTCCATCCGGGAGCGCTCCTTCGGCGCACCGAGTTCCTGTGCCACCGACCAGCCGAGGAACGGTACCAGCGCTGCGTCGGCCTCCTGGACGGCGGCGTGGAACGCGGGCTCCGCCGCCAGCAGGTCCGCCCCCATGCCCTGCCACTGCGATCCGTTTCCGGAGAAGGCGAACACGATCCGGCCGCTTCCGGCCCCGTCGGCGACGGGCGGGGGCGGCACGGTCAGGGAGGCCGCCCGCTGCCGCAGCCGGTCAGCGGCCTGCTCCGGGGTGCGGGCCAGCACCACGGTGCGGTGCGGGTGGACGCGTCGGCGGCGGCAGGCGGTGTAGGCGGCGTCATAGAAGCCGTCCGGTCCGACGGCCTCCAGATGGTCGGCCATCCGGTGGACGGCGGACGCCAGGGCGTTCTCGGAACGGGCCGAGACCAGCACGGGCAGTGCTCCGCCCTCCGGTCGCCCGCCCGTCCCGTCCGGCGGGGCAGTGACGGGCGGCGCGCCGAGCAGGACGTGCGCGTTGGCGCCGCCGAATCCGGCGGAGTTGACTCCCACCAGGCCGCGCCCCTCGGCTGACGGCACCGGTTGGGCGCTGATCACCGGTTCCAGCCCGAGGCCGCCGAAGTCGATGTCGGTGGAGAGCGGCTCGGCGTGCAGGGTGGCGGGGATCTGCCCGTACCGCAGCACCAGACACGCCTTCAGCAGGCTGGGCACGGCCGATGCCGCCTCCAGATGCCCCAGATTGCTCTTGACGGACCCGATGGGCAACGGTCCCCGGGTACGCGCCGTGGCCAGTGCGCGGCCGACGGCCTGGCATTCGGCGCGGTCGCCCGCCTGGGTGCCGGTGCCGTGCGCCTCGAAGTAGACCAGTTCGTCCGCCGACACTCCGGCGTCCCGGTAGAGCGTACGCAGCAACTCCTCCTGGACCTCGCTGCTGGGCAGGGCCAGTCCCTGGGTGCGCCCGTCGCTGTTGATGCCGCTGGCCCGGATCACAGCGTGTACCCGGTCACCGTCGGCGACGGCATCGGCGAGCGGCTTGAGGAGAACCAGACCACCGCCCTCCGCCCGTACGAAGCCGTCGGCAGCAGCCGAGAAGGCGCGGCAACGGCCGGTGGGAGAGAGCATCGACGCCTTGGCGAACCCGACGTACGGGTGCGGGTCGAGCAGCAGGCCGATACCTCCCGCGAACGCCATGCGGCTGCGGCCACTGCGCAGTACCTCGCACGCCTGATGCACCGCTGTCAGGGCCGACGAACAGGCGGTGTCCACGGTCATGCTCGGGCCGCGCAAGTCGAAGACGTGCGAAAGCCGGTTGGAGACGATGGAGTTGGCCCCGCCGGTCATCGTGTAGGCGTCCGTCTCGTCCGGCAGGGTGCCCATCAACGCGAGTGCGGCCGAGCCTGCGCTGCCGACGAAGACCGCGGTGTCCGACCCGGCGATCCGGTCGGCGTCCATCCCGGCGTCGTCCAGAGCCTCGACGGCCATCTCCAGCAGCAGCCGCTGCTGCGGGTCCATATGGGCGACCTCGCGCGGGGAGATGCCGAAGTAGTCGGCGTCGAACCGGTCGTATTCCTCCAGGAACCCCCCGGCGGTGGTGTAGGTCTTGCCGGGCCGGCGGGGGTCCTGGTCGAGGTACCGGGAGGCGTTGAAGCGGTCCGGGGGTACTTCGGTCACCAGGTCGCGGCTCTCGTTCAGGGCCGCCCACAACTCGTCCAGCGAGGTGATGCCTCCGGGCAGGCGGCAGGCGACTCCGACGAGCGCGATGGGCATGTCGTGCCCGGGTGCAGGCGGCATAGGCAACGCTGGCTCCTTGAGGTCGTGAGGGAGGAGGAGAGGGAGGGAGGCGGCCGCCTCAGGGCGGACCGGTCAGCGCAGGGCTGTCGCGACGTAGTCCCGGTCCACGACCGGCTGCCCCGGGTAGGCGAGGCCGAGCCGCGCGAGGTTGCCGTCCTCGTACGTCCTGGAGCAGGTCAGCCAGCAGGCGTACGCCGGCAGCGCCTGCCGCACGTCCCACTGCCCGGTGGGGGGCCGCCAGGCCGTGTCCACACGGACGGCGAAGTGGTCGCCGACAGCCGCGATCACCTCGGTCATGGGCACATTGGCGTGGTTGACCACGTGGTAGATGCGGGGTCCGCCCGGTGCGCGCCGCGCACCGGCCTCCACCATCGCGTACACGGCATGCTCGACCGGCAGGATGTTCGTGTCGGCGCCCGCACGCAACGGCAGCGGCACAGGTTTGGTGCCCGCGGCCAGTTCGGGGTGCCTGCGGAGCATGGCTCCGACGTGCTGGGCGAGCGCCTGAAGGGGGTGACGGGGGCAGTCGGGGTGCGCGGAACGACGGGTGACCAGGCCGCTGGGCCGGAAGACCACGGCCCGGCCCCCGTCCTCGGACACCCAGCGGTGGACAAGTGCCTCGGCCTCGAACTTCGACTGCTCGTAAGGGGTGTGAAACCCGGAGGAGGCGTCCAGCACCTCCTCCGCGACGACCCCGCCATCCCTGGCGCCGGCCACGGCGACCGTACTCATGTGGTGAAGCAGGGGCGCCCGCTCCCCGGCCGAGAGCAGCCGCAGCACGTGCCGGGTGCCGCCGACGTTCGTACGCCGCGCGACTTCCAGCGACGCGGTGAAGGAGACGTTGCCGGCGCAGTGCCACAGGACGTCGATGCGGTCCGCCAGCCGCTGGAAATCCTCTCGCCCCAGGCCCAGAAATCCGTCCTCGAGATCGATCTCCACCGCCTCCAGGCACGTCCGTGCCACGCGAAGCTCCTCCTCGCCCGCGCCGGACGCCCGCAGGAACCGCTCGACGCGCGCCCGCGCCGGCAGCGGATGCGGACGGGCGAGCAACAGCAACCGGTGACGTCGCGCCAGAAGCTCCCGCACCAGGTGCATGCCGAGGAAACCGGTGGCACCGGTGACCGCAGTCAGCACATATGCCCCTCAGCGTCGGCGTCCGCCCGCCCGGGGCCGGGCGCGATCGACGGCGTCCGGGCCTGGGACGGAAAGGGCGGAACGGGGAGCATCACTTGAATCACGCGTCGGACAGTAGCCGACCCGGTGCTAACCGTAAGCAATGTTGGTGTCGTTCACCCTTGGGAGTGCCCCGCCCCACCCCAACCCGGTTGATTGTGGGGGGTGCACGCCGAAAGGACATACGTCGGCTGCCCACGAGGTCCGCCGGCGACGAGGGCGCTCCGCCGTGTGCGCTTCGCCGGACGACCGCCCGACGGCCTCCGACGTCAAAGCACCCGACAAGCGCATCACTCGTTCGAGTCATCGTCGCGGGACGGCCGGGCGGACCCGGGCGCCTTGCGCCGTCCGGCCGATCACGTCGTCCGAGCAGGCAGAGCCGGTCGTGGCGTCCGTTCCGTTCCCGTCCGCCTGTGATACCCAATGGGCCCCATCTGCTGCGCGTCAGGAGGCGTCGGTGCACCGGATCGGAAAGGTCATGGTGCGGTACCGGTACGCGGTGATGACCGTGTGGCTGGTCCTGGTCACTGCGAGCCTCATCACGCTCTCCGCCCTGCCCCGGGCCCTGCAGCCACCGGACCTCTCCGTCGACGGCTCGGCCTCGACCGCCGCATCCGACCTGGTCGCCGACCGATTCCCGGACATCGGCGGGCAGCAGGTCATGCTGGCGTTCGCGTCCCCCGGGCTGCCGGCCGACAGCCCGGCGTACCAGCGCGTCACCCGGGACGTCGCCGCCGTGATGTCTAAACATCCGCAGGTCAGCGCTATCCTGCCGGTTCCCCGTACCGAGTTCCAGGACGCTCACCACACCTACATGGTGGTGGGAATTCACGGCGACGCGCACACCGCCCGCCGCGTGCTGCCTGGTCTGGACGTACAGGCACAGGGGGCTGCCCGCGACCACTCGAAGGGCGCGGTGTCGGTCGCCCTGGTCGGCTTGGACCCGGTCCTGGCCCAACTCGCACGCAGCACAACACGCGACGTGCAGTCCGCCGAGATGTTCGCGGTGCCCGCGGCAACCCTGCTGCTGGCGGCGGGCCTCGGCTCTCTGGGCGCCGCTGCCCTGGTCCTGCTGCTCGCCGGCACCGCGATCGTCCTCAGTCTCGGCATCCTGACAGCGACCGGGTTCTCCCACGGCGTCGACGCGACCGCGGTGACCGTGGTCGCCACCGTCGGCCTCGGAATCGGCCTGGACTACGGGCTGCTGCTGACGCTGCGCCACCGTCGAAGCCGGGCCGACGGCCTCCCGCCCGGCCGGGCGGCCGAGCAGGCCACCGCCACCGCCACCGCCGGTGCCACCGTCGCCCTGGCGGGCACCGCCGTCGTCGCCACCGCGTCCGGGCTGCTGCTGACGGACATCACCTACATGCGGACCCTGGCGCTCGCCGCAGTGCTGGCCGCATCGACCGCGACGGTAGCCGCACTCACTCTGATGCCGGCCCTTCTCATCTCCTGCGACAGGGTCCTGAGTTGGTGCCCGATGCCCTGGGCGCGGCCGGGACGGCGCCGCCCGAAGCCGGGCCCCAGCACCTGGGAACGGTGGACCCAGCACCTGATGCGCCACCCCGGGCGCTACGCCACGGCCGCAGCGCTCGTTCTCTGCATCGCCACGGCGCCAGTACTCGGCCTGCACACGGCGATGCACTTGGACCGGTCCGTACTCGCCGGCACCGCCACCGGTAGCGGACTGGCCAGAATGGAAGACGACAGGATCGCGAGCATCACCTTGGTCGGCCTGCCCCACCCGGTGAACGACGGCCCCGTCGACACTCAGCGCTTGTCCACCGCGCTGGCCGATGACCCCCGGGTCTCCGTGGCCGCCGCGCTCGACAACGGCCGTGACCTGACGCTGCTGCTGATCGGCGAGAGCCAGGCGCCGGACACCGCCGACGCGGCCGCGCTCCACACCCACCTGCGCAACTACCTCGCGCCCCGACTGCTGCCCACCGGGCAGCCCGTGCGGATCGCCGGACCGTCCGCGGCCATCCACGATCTGACCACCGAGATCCGTGACCGGATGTGGCAGGTCCTCGCGGTGATCTGCTGCGGCACCTTCGTCCTCACCTTCCTGGTCTTCCGCTCGGTTCTCGTCCCGCTCAAGGCGATCGCGATGAACCTGCTCTGTGTCGGTGCCGCCTTCGGCATCCTCACCCTGATCACCCCCGGCCTCGGGTACCCCACCATCAACCCCCTGCTGCCGCTGATCGCTGTCACTCTCGTGTTCGGCCTGTCGATGGACTACGAGATCTTTCTCGTCCACCGCATCGCAGAGCACCACCGCACCCATGGCGACAACCCCGCAGCCGTCCTGCACGGCCTGCGGCACACGGCGCTTCCCATCAGCCTGGCCGCAGGTGTGCTGGTCGTGACCCTCACGGGCCTGCTCACCACCCACCGTCAGGACCTGCGGCAGATCGGCTTCGTGGTGATGACCGCCATCGCGCTGGACGCCACCCTCGTCCGCATGGTGCTGGCGCCGGCCCTGATGCGGCTCATGGGTCGCGCCAACTGGTGGCTGCCCGCCTGGTGCAGCAGCCTGCTGCCGCCCCAGGGCGGCGACGTGCACGCGCCCGCACAGCACGGCGTCGCCGACGCCGACGCCGCAGCCCCCACAGCCAACCGCCAACCGGTGTGACGAGTGCCTGTCCCACCGTCCTGCCCTTCCGACCCGACGTGGCCCCAAGGAGTTCCCCATGCTTCACCCGACCGCAAACCGACTGGTACCCCGCAGCGTTTTCGCGGTGGCCGTCCTACTGCTGAGCTCTCTCGCCCTTCCGCAGAACCAGACCGTCGGCGCCCTGCCGCAGAACCAGACCGTCGACGCCGTGCCGGTGGGCAGGACCGTCGACGCCGCCCTGCTCGACTGCGCCATCCGCACCGCACCCGGCGATCCGGTCGTCATGACCCCGGCTGTTACCACGGTCTCCCGGAAGATCCACGTCCGTGCGACCATGCACCTCACCGACTGCCGGTCGTCCACCTCCGTCGGACGGCTGATGCGCACGGGAACGGTGCACATCGACGCCCACGTACGCGCCAACTGCAGCAGCGTCACGCCCCTCGACGGACAGGCCGCCATCACCTGGCGGGACGCGTCCGGGCACCGCGTCGGAACCTCCACAGTCCAGGCGAGGCGCCGCGACGTCAACTCCTCCATCAGCGACGGCCTTCTTGCCGGACAGGTCACACGCGGCCTGATGTCGGGCGCCAAGGTCAGCGGCAGCATCACGCCCACCAGCAGCATGTCCCAGTGCACGGACTCCGGCCTGCGGGCCCTCGCGGGTTCGGGCAGGGTCAATCTGCACCAGTGAGCCCCCGGAGTGGTCAGTGGCCGTGGCCGCTACCGACCACTCCGGCCCGCAGGGTGTTTCCCGAGCTCACCAGCCAGGGAAAGGTCAAGGAGCCCGCCGACCGGGCGGTCGGGAACGGACACCTCACCGCCGAAGGCCGGGCCTGCCAGACCAAGGGCGAGGCCCGCCGAGCCAACAAGAAGGCGAAGGACGCCTACAAGCGCTGACTTCCTCTCCGCGACGCGTGTGCCCCGGCCGTGCCGGGCCACACGGATGTCGGGCGGCACAGGCGCGCAGCAAGGCTTCATCCCCTCTCCTCGGCTTTCCCGACGAGCTCGTAACCCGGGTGTGAGTAGTTGAGGTACGGGGGAGCTGACCTACGACGGGCTGCGGGCCGCCGAGGCGAAGGGCAACAAGGGCGGCCGGCGCCCGGCCGCTCCGGCAGGCAAGACCGACGACGTGCGTGCCGCGTACTGGGAGGGCCGGTCCATCGCGGCTCTCTCCCGGGATCACCGCGCCATCCGTACCACCGTCGCAGACCTACTACCCGAGTACACCATCGCCGCCTCGGGCGTCCTGGCTCCGGAACCACCGGTCGTTCTCGACATGCCGGGCAAGGTCGCCGGCTTCCTCCGCGCCGCCGAGCTGGACGACGCCGAGCGAGCCACCCTCGACCAGGGCATGACCGTACGGACGTAAGGCACCGTACGGTCGACGGCATCGGCCCGGTGCGCACGGTCGTTCTGCTCCTGCAGGACGGACGCTTCGCCCGGGTGCGGCTGGACTGGCCGCTGCAGGAACCAGGAGAGTTCGTCACCTCGGTCAACGCCCACGAGCCGGTCGCCGCTGACTTCGTGACGGAAAGGTTCGCCCCTGCTCCACTCAACGACGGATGGATCGTCGAGCTGGAGAAGGAGGTGGCACGGGTGCTCGTCGACTGCGAGTGCAGCACGGCGCCGTCCTAGCCGACAGCAGACTTGGCCCTGGGCGGTCCTCCGCCGCAGGGCAGGCTCGCACCGGCGCCGCGACTCGTCGCACGGGCCGAAGGCAGAGAAAAGGGGCCCGGCCTGATGGCCGGCCCCCGCTTCTCTGTTCGTCTCGAATTACCTGCCGGTCGCGGAACCGGTGGCAGCGGACACGGCGATCGAGCCCGACGGGGCTGAGCTCTCCCCAGGCGTGGCCTGGCTTCCTCCGGATGAGAGCGCGGCGAGGACGAGTAAGAGGATCAGCAGTCCGCCGAGCCCGGCGCCGGCGGCCACCACAACGCCCTGGGGTAGGACTCGGCCGTGACTGCGGACGTAGGTCCCGTCCGCCCGCCGATAGCTCCGTACGCGGACGGCCGGCCCGGCCGGGGCCGTCGGGATGCTGCGAACAGTGCTCCGGCGGGTGGCGGTGCGGCGCGGGGCAGCGGTCGCCGTACCGGTTCGGGGGCGGGTACGGCGGGTGTGTGCGCGGACGTAGGTTCCATCTGCACGGCGGTGTGCGCGGACGCGAGTCATGACTGAGGGTTCCTCGAGTGAGAGGGGCGAGGCCGGCGGGTCCCGGCAACCGTCCACGCTAAGTGGGACCACTGACAGAAGGCCCCAACTCCCCTTCTCGCAGGTCGAGTTGTTGTTCGATTGCGGCTTGATTCATCTGCTTCTTTCCGGCCTCCGGTCTGGATTCCTCGATGCAGCGTCGGAGCCCGGTGAAACGATGAGCGGTCGCCGTGGATCACTTCGAGGGGGATGACAGGTGCCGTGGATCAGGCCGTATCAGCGGGCGGACGGAACGCAGGTCAAAGGGCACTCCCGGTGGGCCGCCGGTGCGCGCAAGGAAATGGCGATCGTGGCCGTGGTCGGGATCATCGTTCTTGGCGGAGGGAACACTGGGCCGTCCGGCGGGGCTGACGGAAAGCCATATCCGCGACCGACCCCGGGTGTGTATCCGGTCAAGTTCCCCGCCTGGAAAAGCCCGGAGCCATTACCGAAGCCGACCGTGTCCTACCCGATTGCCTTTCCCTCGTCGGGGGCCGGGCGATGACCGCGCGCCGTCCGCCGGCGCGGCGGTCTCGTAAGCGGCGCCCGAGCAAAAGGAAGCAGGAGGAGGGCCTCCTGGTGCTCCTGGGCGTCGGGGTCATGGCCGCCGCGGTGGCGTGGGCGGTGGTCTCCTGGCTCACGGCGAACTGGTGGGTGCTCGTTCTGCTGGCAGCCGCTGCGGCGGTGGGTGGTGCCTGGTGGGGGCACCGGCACCAGCAGCAACGGGCGTGGCAACGGGTGCAGCAGCAAGCGCTGCGTTATGCACTCCCGCAGCTGGATGCCCTGCACCACCGAGATTTCGAATACGCGGTACGCGACCTGATGCGCCGTGACGGTTGTACCGACGCCCGGCAGACAGGCGGAGCCGGTGACAA
This sequence comes from Streptomyces sp. NPDC102441, assembly GCF_044765585.1. Lineage (NCBI taxonomy): Bacteria > Bacillati > Actinomycetota > Actinomycetes > Kitasatosporales > Streptomycetaceae > Streptomyces > Streptomyces sp. NPDC102441. Next base: position 1,768 of record NZ_JBIWKH010000021.1, on the reverse strand, counting down.
CGGTGCCGACGTCCTGGCCACCGATCCGATGGGCCGGACCTGGGTGATCCAGTGCAAGCACAGGAAGGCCGGTGCCCGGGGTTCGGCAGTCGGCACCCCGGACCTCCAGCGGGTCAACGGCACCGCCCGCCAACTGCACGGTGCCGACGTGGTCCTGGTCGTCACCAACGGCCGGTTCTCCGCACGTTGCGCGCCGCTGGCCTCGCAGCTCAACATGCACCTCGCCGACCGACAGATCCTTGCGGCCTGGGCCGGTGGCGGGCGGCCCTTGTGGGAGCTCTTGCCGAAGGTCCCCAGGCCTCGCAAGGGCCGGTAGCAGGGCCGACTATCCAGCAAGAGGGCAAGAGGCGGCGTCGCGGAATTCTTTGCCCGGGACCTCGCCTCGTCCGCTGTCAGTCGAAGGGAGCGGGCTACAGCACGCCGTGGAGGGCGTTCTCCTTGAACCCGTCGTCGGCTTCGCGGTAGGCGCATGACCTTGGAGTCGGGGGCCCATCCGTCCTGCTTCTCCGCCACGGCGTCGGGGTTGCCGGCGCGGGATGTCTCGGTGACCAGTCCACGGCGGGGGCTGTGCCCGGTGGGCCGGATATCCCCGTCACGGAAGGCATCCGCGTTGGCCGCCTGGGCGGCGGACGCCCCCGCACCCGCCCGGACCAACTCGGCGGCGACAAGGCGTACTCCTCCCGCCGCAACCGCTGCTACCTGCGCAGACGGCAGATCAAGCACACCATCCCTGAGCCGAAGAACCAGCGGGCCAACCGCCACCGCCGCGGCAACAAGGGCGGCCGGCCCGTCGGCTTCGACACGACGATCTACAAGCGCAGGAACGAAGTGGAACGGACCATCTTGGCGCTCAAGAACTCCCGCGCCGTGGGCACCAGGTTCGATAAGCGCGCCTATGTCTTCCACGGCACCGTCATCGTCGCAGCAATCCGGCTCTGGCTCCGAGCATGACGCGGGGACAGGGCCGAGGCGATTTCGCTTACTGATCTCGTCGGGCTCGCTGGTCGTAGGTCGGCACTCGCCCATCCAATGTGCGGACCGGGCCGGATAGGCTCGCGGGATGCCGGACACCGCACTGCTCATCATCGACATGCAGAGTGCCTTGTTGAGCGACGCCCATGACATCGAGACGTGCCTGCGCAGGGTCGCCCACCTCAGCGCGCAGGCTCGCTCCGCCGGCGTGCCGATCATCTACCTGCGACAACGGCTCCATGACCTGCCCGCCGGCTTGAGCGACGTCCATCCGGCGGTAGCGCCCCGGCCGGGAGATACCGTGCTGGACAAGGACAGCGCGGACTCGTTCCTCGACACCGGGCTCGGTGATCTGCTGAACGAGCGAGCGGTGCGCCGTGTGATCGTCACTGGCTTTGCCACCGAGTACTGCGTGGACTCCACCAGCCGCAGCGCGCTTTCGCGTGGCTACGACCTCGTGCTGGTCTCCGACGGACACACCACACCGGCACGCCCGTCCGGCACTGCGCCATCGGCCGCTCAGGTTATCGCCCACCACAACACGACCCTCTCAACCATCCAGTACGCCGGACGCTCCATCACGGTCACGTCGGCTGCGCGCATCCGCTTTGATGCCACGCCGGCGAGTTGAGCAACGTGCCCGGATGGGCGGGCGGGATTACTATCCGCAACCTCCCGCCCCTACATGATCCGCCGGACAGGGCCTAGTGACCTGGTTCGGAGATGCGTGAGCAGTAGCGGCAGATCCGGTCGAGGATCTGGTCGGCGGTCTTGGTCCACTTGAAGGGCCGGGCCT
>NZ_JBIWKH010000020.1:55827-150286 GCF_044765585.1 Streptomyces sp. NPDC102441 | reverse complement strand
CGCTCGGCTGGGAAACCCCAGCCGAGCGTCTGGCTAAACTCCTCGCGGCCTAGACAACCGACCACGTGTTGCAACGATCGCTAGAAACCGCCACCGCGCCGGGCCCTTCGTGCTGTGCGTCCGTACGGTCAGTCCTTCCGCAGACCGGCCGGGCCGGGGGTGGAGTCCTGGACGCCGGGGTCCGTACCGTTCCGGGGTGCCGGGACGGTGGTGGCGGCGGCCAGGTCGGCCTCCTCGGCGGCGAGGCGTTCCATGCCGCTCGTCGTCTTGAGGGGCTTCTCCTTGATGAAGATCACCGCGAGGAGGGCGAGGAAGGCGAACGGGGTGGCGATGAGGAAGAGGTCACCGGTCGCGACGCCGTAGGCGTGCTCGACGATGTTCTTCATCGGCTCGGGCAGCTTGGTCATGTCGGGCACGGCGCTGCCGTGGCCGCCGCCGGCCGCCGGGAGCCCGCTCTCCGCGAGGCCCTTGGTCATCTCGCTGGCGACCCGGTTGGCGAGGATCGCGCCGAGCACGCTGGTGCCGATGGTGCCACCGAGGCTGCGGAAGAAGGACAGCACGGAGGTCGCGGCGCCCAGTTCGTGCGCGGGCACGTCGTTCTGCGCGGCGAGCACCAGGTTCTGCATCAGCATGCCGACGCCGATGCCCATGAGCGCCATGTAGAGGCTGAGCAGTCCGAAGTGCGTGTCGGCGTCGATGGTCGAGAGCAGTCCGAGGCCGGCCATCATGACGACGGAGCCCGAGACGAGGTAGATCTTCCACTTGCCGGTCGCGGAGATGATCTGTCCGGCGACGGTCGAGGACACCAGCAGACCACCGATCATCGGGAGGCTCATGAGCCCCGCCACGGTCGGGGACTTGCCCAGCGAGACCTGGAAGTACTGGGACAGGAACACGGTCCCGGCGAACATCGCGACACCGACGAAGAAGCTCGCCAGGGTCGTGAGTGACACCGTGCGGTTGCGGAAGATGTCCAGCGGGATGATCGGCTCCGCGACCCTGGACTCGACGAAGACCGCCGCCACGAGGAGCACCACGCCGGTGGTCACCAGCGCGGCCGTCTGCCAGGAAGCCCAGTCGAAGTTGTTGCCCGCGAGGGACGTCCAGATCAGCAGCGCGCAGACACCGGCCACGATGAGGAAGGCGCCCAGCCAGTCGATGCGTACCTTGCGGCGTACGGTCGGCAGCTTCAGGGTGCGCTGGAGCAGCACGATCCCGGCCAGTGCGAACGGCACACCGATGAAGAAGCACCAGCGCCAGCCGAGCCACGAGGTGTCCACGAGGACACCACCGATCAGCGGACCGGCGACCGTTCCCACGGCGAAGACCGCGCCGAAGATGCCCGCGTACTTGCCGAGCCGGCGCGGCGGGATGACCGCGGCCATGACGATCTGGGCCAGCGCCGTCAGACCACCGGCGCCGATGCCCTGGATGACGCGGCTGACGATCAGGGTGACGACGTCCTGGGAGAAGCCGGCCACCAGGGACCCGACGACGAACAGGCTGAGCGAGAGCTGGAGCAGCAGCTTCTGGTTGAACAGGTCGGCGAGCTTGCCCCACAGCGGCACGGTGGCCGTCATGGCGAGCAGCTCGGCGGTGACGACCCAGGTGTACGAGGACTGGCTCGCGCCGAGGTCGGCGATGATCCGGGGGAGGGCGTTGGCGACGACCGTGCCCGCGAGGATGGCGACGAACATGCCCGCCATCAGGCCGGACATCGCCTGCAGTATCTGCTTGTTGGTCATGGTGGTGGGCGCCTGCTCGGGCGCCTCGGTTGCGGTCACGGTGTCCTTCTTCGGTACTTGAGCAGAACAGGTCGGTGGTGCGCGGAACGCCGGCCGCGGCGGGCGGGTTACGCGGAGGGGCGCGGGAGGCCTTGCGCCAGTTGGGCGAAGGCGTCCTGGAAGAGCTCGGTGAGTGCGGTCTCACCGGGGCGCTCGCACCAGTGCTCGATGGCGACCCGCAGGGCGGTCTGGGTGACGGCGGCGAGGAGCCGGGGGAAGACCCCGGCCCCGGGCGGACCGTCCGCGTCGGACCGGGTCGCGTCGAGCCAGTCGGAGATGGCGACGGCCAGGGCCTGTTCCTCCGCCACGTGAGCTTTCAGTCCGCGGTGGATGAGGTGAGGCGACCGCTGGAGCACCTTGGACTGAAGCGCCCACAGCTCCTGGCGGCCCTCGAACCCGTCGAGCTCCGCGGCGAGAGCGTCGCGAACGACGTCGAGCGGCGGCCGCTCGGCGGGGGCGCTCCGCACGGACTCCCTGATCCGCTCGCCCACCTCGTCGTCGACCAGGACGAACGCGTCGTCATGGCTGGGGAAGTAGTTGAAGAACGTCCGCGGTGAGACGCCTGCGGCCTCGCTGATGGCCTCGACGGTGACGTTCTCTGCCCCGTGCTCGGCGGCGAGCCGCACGGCCGCCTCGGCGATGGCCCTGCGCGTCGCCTGCTTCTTGCGCTCCCGCAGCCCGGGGCCGGGTGTCGTCGTTTTCGGCACAACGTGCATAGTAAGCAAAGATGCACATCCTGCAAAATTATTGCGGCCTCGTGGGGCCGGCCGGTCCGGAAGCCGGGGCGGAACGCAGAGAAGGGACCGACCCGCTGGGGGTCGGTCCCTTCATCCATCTGCGGTAGCGGTGGGATTTGAACCCACGGTGAGTTTCCCCACACTCGCTTTCGAGGTCTGTTCCTGCTGTTCAGGCGCCTGTACGGCATCGTTCACGGCCGTTCGCGACAGGCCTTCAACGGCTTTTCGTGAGCGCTGGAGTACGGCCGTGAACGGTGGCGTACGACGGTGAACGAGACGGGAACTGAGACGGAAGCGGCAGTCAGCCAACGACCTCGGTGGGCGCTTTGCCGACGGCCAGCAGATGTGAGCTGGCAGAGAGGAGTTCCGGGTACGGCTCTGCCATGCGCGCTGCTGCCAATGCGGAGGCGATCAGGTCATCCGTGGGCCCCTCGCCCGGCTGTTGCTCGGAAGCCTTCACGAGAGACCACGCGGGTCCCTCGATGCCGAAGACCTGCACATCCGTCAGGCCGGAGGCGGTCAGCTCGGCCACAAGTTCTTCGGCGCGATGGAAGTAGGACAGGGTGAACCCACGGACACCGTCATAGACGGCCGTCTCAAGGATTTTGGACACGGAGGCATGAATTCGCTCGGTATGCAGGTGGGCGTACGTGACGTGCTCAAAAAGTGACGCGTAGCGGTTGATCGCCGCTGCGGCTACCAGTCCGCCCGGCTTCACCACGCGGAGGGCTTCCGTCAGTGCCCTACGACGGTCGTCGGGGTCGGGCAGGTGGTACAGCGGCCCGAGGAGCTGCACAGCGTCGAAACTGGCGTCCGGCTCACGCAGATCGCGGGCGTCCCCCACGGTTGCTGAGCACACGTTCGACGCGCTCTCGACATGACGGGGCACGGGGTCCACGAGCGTGACTTCGTAGCCGTCCTTCACAAGCCACTCGGCATGAATCCCGGTCCCCCCGCCCACATCGAGCACCCGCGCGGGTGCGGGGGGCAAGAAGCGTCGGAGGAGTTCTTGGGTCCTGATCAGTTCCATCCGTCCGTCTGCCGAGCTACGGAGGCGGCTGTCCTCGTTCACTGTCTCGCCGTAGAACCGCATCACGGAGGGAGCCAATTCGAGATTCGACATGGCCGCAGTATCGTGTGTACCGGTGGACCAGTCCAGTGCGCGGAAGAGGAAACCATGGCCGTTCTGAAGTACGAGGAGATCGCTGAGTCCCTGCGCGCCCGTATCGCCACTGGCGAGTTCGCCCCTGGCGTCACCATCCCGTCCGGTCGTGAGCTGGCAGAGCAGTGGGACGTGTCACGGGCCACTGCCATCAAGGCCGTGGACGTGCTGCGCAGCGACGGTGTGGTCGTCGCCAAGCAGGGCACGGGTTTCGTCGTCACGGAAACACCCGTGGCGCGTCCTGCCGGCGCCCGCCGAGCGGGGTCGGCGCGCATCTTGGGCGGGATGCCGTTCCTGCGCATCGGTACGCCGGACTGGGCGGAGCCGCCCGCCCGTGTCGCCGTTGCGCTCGGGCTCGCCCCCGGAGTGCGGGCACTCCGGCGCATTCGCGTCCTGCAGCTCCCGGACGGCACCCCGAACAGCTGCGTAGAGGCATGGTTCCCGCCGGAGATCGGAGAGGCAGCACCACGCCTTGCCGACACGGCGCCCATCGCCGAAGGCACGACACGCTACGTCCGTCGGAAGACTGGACGGTTTCCGGTCGAGGGAGTGGACGTCACCACGGTCCGGCAGGCTTCCGACGAGGAGGCGGACCGCTTGGGGGTGCCCGTATCCACCCCGGTCGCCGTGCTCCTGCACACGGCACATGACGAACAGGGCCACCCACTGGTCTGCGAGGAAGGCGTCACGCCCTCGTCGCTGTTCGAGCAGGTGGACACCTACGCGATGTAGGCAAGGCATCGAATGGGGCTGGACCGGTCCGCCGGTCCAGCTTTTTTGATGCCCTGTTAGGGCGTTTGACCTGCGGGTTTCTGGATCCCTTCCTCGCAACTCCAAATTCAGCGCTTGACTGGACCGGTCCACCGGTCCAGTCTCTTGGTGTGGCCATCGCCCACTCCGGAACTTTCGGAGGGGGTCGATCGCGTCATGCCGACAACTCCACAGCGTGATCCACCGCAGTACGACGGCCGTGACCGTTCCGGCCGAGGCGAGTGGAGACCAGCCGACCGAGAAACGGCCCCCTTCGCACCGGGGCCCACACCCCCTGACCGGGGAACGCCATCGGCTCTAAGAACCGCACGGCACACCTTCGAAACTGCGACGACTTCCGGGATCTCGGACCTCCCCGGAACGAGCAGCGCCGCGCGACATCAGGAGAACCGAATCTGAACCACTCAACGATGCCGCAGTGCCCTCGACGGCTGCGGCCGGTTGCCTCCTCCGCCCGTCCGGCCCTTTTCGGGGCTGTACGGGCGGGGCTGAGGGGAGCCGGATAGACCGGAACCAGGAGCGGCACCCCGGGTGCAACCGGGGTGCCGCGATACAGGCACCTATGTAGGAGGCACCTGTGATCAGCAGTCTGACAGAGCAGGAACGCGACGAACTCTCCAAGAAGGTCAGCGAAGCCAACCGCCGTTCCTCCGGCGGCTCCGGTCGCTGAGCACGCACGGCCCCGGATCACGGCGTGAGGCTGCTGGATCGAATCCGGCTCGGGGCACTCCACCAGCTCACCACCAGGAGGACAGCCATGGACCCGCTCGACGAGATCCTCGCCCGCGCCGCACAGCGCGAACGGGATATCGAGCAGATGCACGCCGACTACGAGGCAATCGACGCCGCCGAATACGAGCAGTTCAACGCAGAGATGGACGCGCAGGAATCCACCTCTGCGGAGCGATACCAGGACTGAAACCACCGCCCCGGATCACGGCGTGAAGCCGCTGGATCGAATCCGGCCCGGGGCACTCGCCGCCTGCTCTGGCGGCCGGGCCGGCCACATGTCGTGGCAGCCCATCCCTGAACGGCGCGCGGCCCCGGTGCTCGAACACCGGGGCCGCTTTCAGGCCGTCTCACCGCGAGGAGAAAACGACCCATGAAGAACATCGTTGCTGGTCGCGAGCCTGTTACCGCGACCGAGTTCATCGAGCTGGCTCTGGGGATCGACCTGGAGCTGTTCACCGGTTCGGCCACGGAGTCCGCGATGGAGCGGGCCGCGCGGCTGGACGTCGCCCACGAGGTCCTCGCGGACCTGCGGGAGAGCGACCCGGAAACTGCGGCCTACGCCGCGAGCCTGCTGCGGACGCTGCCCCTGAAGACGCAGACGAACGGCCGGCGCCCGCGCCGCACCGTCCGCCGCCCGGCCACGCTGGGCACGGTCGCCGGGTCGGCGGTGGCCGCATGAAGGAGTACACCGCACAGTTGTCCAACCGCGGCGGCCGGTGGCATCTGTACGTCGCGCTGTTGGACGTCCAGGGGTGCTCGTGGCCGGAGCATGACTTCGGCCCCTCGCCGATCGTGCCGACGGCGGCCGCGCGTTCACGGGCCCTTGCCGGGCTCGGTTTCGTGTTCACGGACGACGCCGAGTGGGCGTGGACGGAGCACAGCGAGATCGTCGACGACGACGCGTCCCCGGTGCTGCTTCTGGCCTCGACCCGGGTGCGTTCACGGGACGGGGACGCACCGTGAACAGTGTTCAGATCCGTTCAGCGGAAAAGGCATTGTCCGTCGGAACGTGGCTGATCGTGGGCGGGGCGATGCTCTTCTCCATCCTCACGGTGACCCCGCTCATGGAGCGGCACACACCGAAGGGATGGGAGTGGACCGCGCCGATCCTCCCGTTGGTGGTGGACGCCGCGGTCGTCATCGTCGTCCGGCTCGATGCCGTTCTGGCCCGCCTCGGTGGACACGGCGGCAAGTGGCCGGTCGTGCTGCGGTGGATGACCGGCTGTATGACCCTCGCGTTGAACGTGGCCGACTCCGCGCTGAAGAAAGAGCTGGTCGGGGTGGCCGTGCACGCGGTCGCCCCGCTCCTGCTCATCGTCACCGCAGAGACCGGTCTCGCCTACCGCACGGCCATCACCGCCGCCCTGACCGCCCAGGAAGCCCAGCAGAAAGCCGAGCAAGCCGAACGCGAGCAGGTAGCCACCCAACGCCGTGAGGCGGCCGAGCGGCGTGAGCGTGAGGAACGCGAGCACGCCGCCCAGCTGGTCCGTGAACAGCGTGAGCACGAAGCTCTGCTGGCCCGTGAACAGACAGCCCGGGAGGAAGCCGGACGGCGCGAGGAACGCGAGCGGGCCGAGGCCCGTGAGCGTGCCGAGCGCGAGACCCGTGAACGCCGTGAACACGAGCGTGAACAGCAGCAGGCAGAGCGTGAACGCCTCGAACGAGAGGCCACCCAACGCCGTGCCGCTGAGCGTCGTGAGCGCGAGGAGCGTGAACACCGTGAACAGGCCGAGCAGCAGGAGCGGGCCGAGCGTGAACGCGCCGCGCTCCTGGCGGCCGGCCCCGCCACGGACAAGCAGCCCGAGGGCCAGGCCCGCGAAACCGTGAAGGCCGCGTTCGTCGCCGGGCTCCCGGTGCGGGCTGCGGCTGAGCTGACCGGCTGGTCGACGGGTTGGGTCTCCACCCGCTACCAGGAACTGCGCGACACCATCCCCACTCGTGAAGGAGTTCCCGCATGATCGCCGTCCTCCGCACCCGCACCCTGGACGCCCTGCGTGCCAGTCTCTCCGGGGCGGAAACGGCAGCAGCCGTCGCCCGTGCCACGGCCGAGCAGCACCAGCTGGCAGGCGATCTCGCCACCGACTCCGCGACCCGGGCGGAGAACACCATGGAGGAGCTGCGCGCCGAACTCGGCCGTGCCACCTCCGCTGCCGCCCGGCTCGAAGGTGAGCTGGACACCCTGCGGGCCCAGTCCCTCTTGGACACCGAGGACCGGCAGGCCCTGCGCATGCTGCTGCGCACTACTCGCAAGCAGAGCAGCCGGGGCGACCGGGTCTACGTTCTCCTCCGCTTCGGAGAGCTGCACAGCGTGTACGCCACCAGGGACGCGGCCGAGATCGCGGCCGAGGCCGAGGGCGCCGCACGGGACGGGTGGACCTCGCCCACCACCTGCTGCGACGGGGGCATGGCCAGTGAGATTCCGTGGCGTATCCGGCCGCTCCCGCTCGACGGCACCCGGTGAGCAAGCTGCCGGTCTACCGGTGGCGCCTGGCCCCGGACGGTTACGCGACGGTCCGGCAGTTGCGGGCGATGGAGTTGCGTCCGGGCGGGCAGGACGTCGCCGCCGTACTCGAACGCCCCCGCCGTCGTCGGGGCCCGTTGGTCGCCTACCTCTACCGCATCGACCAGGCCAAGCCCGTCCGGCCGATGACCCCGGCCAAGTGGGCGGCGCTCACCAAGGCGAACGCCGCCCAGCAGGTCTGCCCGAACTGCAAGAACGACGCCGGGTATCGCATCCCGGCCTCGCTCGGCATGTGCGTGACCTGCGCCTACCCCGAAGAACAGTGCGCCGCCTGAAAGCCAGCAGGGCCCGGCCCTCACCACCACAGATCCGGCCGGGCCCCTAACTCCGTGAAGGAGTGCACTCAGCATGACCGACACCACCATCACCCCGGTAGTGGCCCCCGAAGCCACCCCGAACACCCCGCCCCCGACACCCGAACAGAAGCCCACACCGGCCAAGGCCGAGGTGAAGCACACTCCGGGTGGCTGGCCGGTCGTCCCACTCGCGGTGACCGGCACCAACGCCACCACCTCCCTGCTCGCCGCCGCTGCCCTCGTCGGAGGCCCGGCCGCCCTAGCCGTCGCGGCCACCGGCGCCGTCGTGCTCGGCACGGCAGCAGCGACCCGCAAGCACCGCAGCAAGAAGAAGGCGCGCAAGGCCACCGGCCGTGCGTTGCGCTCTGCGATCGGTGCCGGATCGGTCGGCCGGGCCGCCCGTCACGGCGGTTCGACGCGAGTTCCGGGCCAGAGCCGTAACGGGAGCGCCGGCACCAGTAAGAGCACAGGTCGCAGCCGGGGGAAGTCCGGCCGCGGCGCCGCCGGTTCGCTACTCAGCTCCGGCAAGTCGAGCCGACCGAAGAGCAGCCCGGACGCCCTCCGTAAGACGTCTGCCAAGCAGGCTTCCGCCGGGGCCACCCCGGGGAAAACGGGGGGCCGTGCGGGGCAGGTCAAGGCGCTGCGGGACTCGGCTCGCACGTCGCCCTCGTCCCGGTCGGGCCGCCGGTCCGAGACCTCCGGGGCACGGCGCTCTCTGGCTGATGCCCGCCGGGGTGCCAAGACGGCGGCACGGTCAGCGTCCATGACCCGCAAGGGGCCGATCGGCCGGTCCGTGAGCAAGGCCGCAGGCAAGGTCGGTGCGGCCAAGGGCAAGGCGATCGAGCGCAACCGCCAGGCCCGCGACCGGCAGGCCGCCGGGAAGGTCGCCGCCCAGCGTGGCGACGTGCGGAAGGCACCGGCCAGGAAGAAGGCACGTAAGGCGCTGCGTCGGTCCGCCGCCCGGTTCCAGGGACGCCGCCTGCTCGCCGCTCTGCTCGCCGGAGCTTTCGGACTCTTCGGAATGGTCTCCACCCCCCTGGGCCGAAAGCTCGGTCTGGCCTGGCTCCAGTACCCCGGGCGTCGCCTCTACGCCCGCCTCACCCGCACCGCCGACGAACAGCGCAAGGAGCGGGACGACGTGATAGTCGCCGCCCTCGAGGAAGACGAGGTCGCCGCCGACCGGGAGGCGACTGACACCAACGACCAGATCAGCGATACGGCGGAGCGGCCCGAGGGGCTGACGCCGGCAGCACCCACCACCACCCCGGATGAGGGAGAGAACGTGTCTGGTTTCCGGTTCGAGGAGTACGCGGCCGAGATGGAATCCGCCGCCGGGCAGTACGACCCCGACAACGCCATGGAGATCCTGGCCATGGTCGAAGGGCTCCCGGCCGCACTCACGAGCGTGGCGAACGTGATGCGGGTCCTGGCCGAGCGCGCCGACTCGGAGTTCCCGCTGGAGAAGGACGTCGCGGACGGCTTCAACGACATCTTCGGCGCCGTCATGAGCGCCGTGGCGGTCGCCGAAGACATGGGCCCGCTGTTCCACCAGTCCCACGAACAGGACATCGCCCGCCACGAAGACCCGCGCAACGGGTCCGAAGCCGAGAAGGGATGGAACGTCTGACATGACCACCACCACACAGGCCAACTCTGGGCCGGTGTGGGACTGGGCCGCCGGTCACGGACCCGTGACCGGCGCCCTGTCCGCCACCACCGGCGCCCTCGCCATCGCCACCACCGGAGCAGCCACCTCCATGCCCCCCGGCTGGGCCCTCACCGTCGGCGCGGCCGGGGCGATCGGCCACACCATCAGCAGCCTGCGCGAACGCCTCTCCGCCCGCACCATCGCCATGCGCTCCGCATCGTGGCTGGTCGGCGCGGGCTGGACGACATGGGCCATGACCACCGGGCCCCTCACCTGGGCCGCCCTCGGATCCCTGGCCACCATCGGCGTCGGCATCGGAGCCGCCGCCCGCTCGACTCTCCTGTACGAGGAGGCGCGGGAGCTGGAGACCATCGCCGCCGATGAGCGCCAGGTCAGCCGCGAGCTGTCCGCCGAACGCCGTGCGATTGCTGCGGAGTGGGTGGACCGGGTCCAGCGGGTCTGCAACCTCACGCTGCGGATCCTCGCCGTGGAGATCTGGCCCACCGGCACCGGGTTCACCATCGACGCCGAACTCCCCGCCGGCGGAACAACCTACGACCGGATCGCCCAGCACTCCGCAGCCCTGTCCGCCGACGCGAGGCTCCCGCACGGCTGCACTGCGGTCGCCTCCCAGGGGGTGCACCAGGGTCGGGTTCTCATCGACGTGACCACGGTCAACGTCCTCTCCGAGGAACGCACCTACCCGACCGACTACACCCCGCTGTCGATCTACACCGGGATCCCGTGGGGATATCGCACCAACGCCGAAGAGATCTGCGTGTTCCTGCGCGAGCAGTGCGCCCTCGTCGTCGGCCCCACCGGCTCCGGCAAGACGAACATGGTCCACGTCATCCTGGCCGGGTTCGCCCGCACCACCGACGTCCTCACATGGGTGATCGACCTGAACGCCGGATCCGCCGGCCTCCCGTGGGCCCGCCCCGCTTTCGGCCCCAACGGGGCTCCGGTGGACGAGGTCCGGCCGGGCATCGACTGGCTTGCCTCTACGCATGAAGAGGCCGCTCGGATGCTCGATGCCGCGTTGGCGATCGGTATGCGGAGGAAGGTCGCCTACCAGGACCTGATGGCTGAGCGGAACACCGACCAGCTCCCCATCAGCGCGAAGATTCCCCAGATCATGCTGGTCGTCGACGAGGGCGCGGAGATCCTGACCAGCACCGACCGGCGCATGAAGGATCTCGCCAAGAAGATCCTCGAAGTGATCCGGATGCTGCGAGCCATGGGCGTCCGTACGGTGCTCACCGCTCTGGGCGCCACCGGGTCCGTGCTCGGCAACCTGATGATCCGCCGCGAGGCCAAAGCCCGCGTCTGCCTCACCGGCGGGGAAGTCGAAGGGATGGACCTGAGCAAGGTCTTCCCCGGGGCCCGGGGGCTCCGTGTGGACCAGGCCCCGTACAAGGGGGCCGGGTTCATGGGGACACCGGAGTCCGCGGCGGCCCTGTTCAAGAACTGGCGGATCCTGCCCAACCAGATCCGCGACATCGTCCACGCCACCACCGACATGCACCCCACCCTCGACGCCATCTCCGCCAAGGCCGCGGGCGACGCCTACGCGAACCGGTGGGCACCGGATCGCACCGCGTGGATGCGAGACCCTGCCAACACCCCGGCCGCCGACACTGGTCAGGCCGGGCAGGCCTCCGCGAGTGACGGGCTGAACCTGTCCGCGCTCCGCAGCGAGCAGGCAGCACCGGTGACGGACGAGGACGCGGCCGTCCGCGCGTTCATGGAGCAGATCGACGCCCAGTTCGCGACCGCCCCTGAGCCCGACAGCGCGTCGGAGCCCCCGGCGGCATCGCCGGGGCTGAACCTGTCCGCGCTCCGTGACGGGGACGACGAGGGCGGTCCGACGTGGGTGGCCGATGCGGTCGCCGCGATCAAGGCAGCGGGTGCGGTGGGCATGAAGCCGTCCGCTGTTGCCGATCTCGTCCGCCGCAGCCGGCAGGCCGTTCGGGCCGCGCTGAAAGCGGCGGCCGAGAGGGGCGAGCTGGTCTACCGGGACAACGGCCCGCACTCGGTCTACGTCCACCCCGATCACGCCTGAGCGACTCACAGAGCGCTACTGGCTACTGGTTACTGCCAACTTGCCACTAACCAGTAGAACGCTCTCCTACTGGCAACCAGGGGCCTTCAACAGGGCCTCTTCTGCTTGCCAGTGACCAGTAGCCACTAACCACTACGACCACGCACCGTCACAACGCGACCGGGCGGCACCCACCACCACGGGTGCCGCCCGACGCGTTGAAGGGAGCCCTTTGTGTACCCGGAGACCACGTACGAGATCACCACCCTCACCCCCCAGCAGCCCACCGCACACCCCGCGATGCTGCCCCACGAGATCCCCCCGGGAGTCCAGATGGTCACCCTCCCCGGCGGCATCCGCACCCTCGCCTACACCCCGGCCCAGGCCCCGCCCGCGCCGCCGGTCCCGGTCGCGCAGCCGATCCCGACATGGGCCAAGACCACCGCCCTTCTCACGCCGACGATCGGCGGGGGCGTCGCCGCCGCCGGTATCGGACTCTCCTACGCAGCCCCGGGACTGATCGCCATGAGTGAAGCCCTCTGGGCCGCCGTCGCCCTCATCGCCGCCGCAGCCATAGGCGTCCCGATCCTGCTCCGGCTCGGCCGTGCCGCGGTCGGCACCGGACGGGGCACGACGCACATCACGCAGAACATCAGCGCGTCCGGGATGTTCGGCAAGGCCAACGGCACCATCAACCACCACTAACCCCGGGACTGGCGGGACGCCCGCCACTTCGACACCTCCCGGAACCTGCCGTGCGTGCTCTGCGGCAAACCCACCCCCCTGCGCAGCCACGACCGCGAACCGGTCCACAAGGTGTGCGCCGAGGACTGGTGCGACCAACACCCCACGTCCAACCGCTTCCACAGCTGACCCGAGATGGAGAACAACGCGTGACCTACGCCGACTACGACGCCGACGAGCAGACCGAGTACCTCGACTGCGAACAGTGCGACCCCACCGACGGCACCGAGCCTTACCCGTACGCGCACTGCTGCGGATGCGGCGCGGACGGCAGCAGCGAGTTCCCCGAGTGCACCTGCGAGTAGCTACGCCGAGGGCGGCCCCTGTCTCACGCCAATGATCCGGGGCCGCCCTCGTCCAGCAATCCTCATCAGAGAACTGGAGACATCCAGCATGACTCAACCTGTCCCGATCCGGCGAGTACCCGACCACCAGCCCCGCTTACTGGACCTCTTTTGCTGCGCCGGCGGTGCGGCCATGGGCTACCACCGCGCCGGGTTCGAGGTAACCGGCGTCGACATCGCCGACCGCCCGAACTACCCCTTCACCTTCCACCAGGGTGACGCCCTCGAATACCTCGCCGCCCTCATCACGTCCGGCGAGATCGAGCAGTACGCGGCCGTGCACACCTCCCCGCCCTGCCAGGCCGGATGCGCGCTCACCGTGGGCACCAACGCCTCACGCGGCTGGGGCCGCGAGCACGTCCAGCTCATCCCCGAACTCCGCACCCTGCTCGACGCAACGGGCCTGCCGTACGTCATCGAGCAGCCCACCGGGAAAGCCCCGGTTCGCCGGGACATGTGGCTGTGCGGGGAGATGTTCGGTCTCGGTGTCCTGCGGCATCGCAACTTCGAGCTTGGTGGCTGGAGCATGCCGCAGCCGGCGCATCCGAAGCACCGCGGCTACGTACGCGGCCACCGGCACGGCGTCTACCGCGACGGCCCCTACGTCGCCCCGTACGGCGCCGGCGGGGGCAAGGCCACCGTCCCGGAGATGCAGCAGGCCATGGGCATCACCTGGACCAACGTCCGCGAGGAACTCACCGAAGCCATCCCGCCCGCCTACACCGAGTGGATCGGACGCGCGTTCATCACCCGCGCCCGGACCGGAGAGGTCGCAGCATGAGCACGCATCTCCTGACCGCCGCCCTCGACGCGGCAGAGCGCGGCTGGCACGTCTTCCCGCTCCGGCCCGCCGACAAGCGCCCCGCGCTCCACGGCGAGTCTGTCTGCCCCCTGATCGGGGACTGCGCGGGCGGTCACCGCAAGTGGGAGGACCGGGCCACCATCGACCCCGACCGCATCCGCCGAGCCTGGGCCGACCGGCCGTTCAACATCGGCATCGCGACCGGCCCGTCCGGGCTGGTCGTCGTCGACCTCGACATGCCCAAGCAGAAGAGCAGCACGGGCACGCCTGGCGGCGTGACGACCTTTGGGGCGCTCTGCGAGCGCGCCGGGCAGGCCGTCCCGACCACCTACCGCACCCGGACCGCGAGCGGTGGCCACCACCTCTACTTCACTGCCCCGCCCGGGGTGAGGCTGGCGAACAGTGCGGGCAGGCTCGGCAAGCTGATCGACACCCGTGCCCACGGCGGGTACGTCGTGGCCGCCGGAAGCTTCACCGCCACCGGCCCCTACACCGTCACTGACCCCGCACCGCCCGTCCCGCTTCCGGACTGGCTGTACTCCCTCCTGGCGCCCCGTCAGCCCGCTCGGGGGCTGGTGGCTGTGCCGTCGTCGTCGAAGGCGTCCCGGTACGCCGCAGCCGCGCTGCGGGCGGAAACCGCGACCGTGCGGGCCTCCCAGGTGGGTGAGCGTGACTGGACGTTGTTGTCGGCGGCGCGAGCTTTGGGGCGGTTCATCGCGTGGGGCGACCTTCCCCGATCGGTGGTCGAGGAGGCTCTTCAGGAGGCAGGGGAATCGGCCGGTCTGTCATCTCGCCAGTGCCGCTCGACCGTGCGCAGCGGTCTGAACTGGTCCATCGCACGCAACCCGCAGCGGAGGACGGCATGAACACCCCTCCCCGCTCCGCCCTGAAGAGCCTCCCGGCAACCACCTCCGGCCCCCGCATCGCCGAACCGGCCCCGGCCGCGTCCGGCAGTGGTGCGGCGAAGGTCGTCGCCGAAGGCGTCCGCGTTGCTGTTCTCCCTGACCCGCGCGCGGTCACCCTGACCGGCATCCAGCCCGGGCTGAGCCTGCGCGGACTCAACCGCAACGAGATCCCCGTCGCCGACTGGCTGTGCGCCTGCGGCCACTACGAACGGGCCCGTGGCCGGAAGGCCGTCATCGAGATGAACGCCCGCGCAGCCGTCGGGCACTGCCCCCACACCACCGCTGAGTCCAGGAGGAGCGCCGCATGACTGCCCCCGCACAGACCACGGAACCCATCGACGGGGCCGCGCTGCTCAACGAGGTGGAGGCGTTCCACCGCCGGTTCAACGTGTTCCCCCGCGAGGCCGCCTACGTGGCCGTCACGCTGTGGGACGCCCACGCCCACCTGCTCGACGCGTTCGACTCCACCCCGCGCCTGGCGTTTCTCTCCCCGGAACCGGGCTCGGGCAAGTCCCGCGCGCTGGAGGTGGTGGAAACCCTCGTGCCGCGCCCGATGCTGGCGGTGAACGCGCGGGCCGCCGCCCTTTTCCGGTCCGTCTCCGACCCGGCCGGACGGCCCACGATCCTCTTCGACGAGATCGATACCGTCTTCGGCCCCAAGGCAGGGGACAACGAGGAACTCCGCGGCTTCCTGAACGCCGGCCACCGGCGCTCCGGGGTCACCTACCGGTGCATCGGCGACGGAGGCAACCAGACGGTAGTGGAGTTCCCCTCCTACACCGCCGTCGCGGTCGCCGGGCTCGGCTACCTGCCTGACACCATCACCACCCGCTCCGTCATCATCCGCATGCGACGCCGCGCCAGGAACGAGAAGGCCGAACCGTTCCGGGCACGGCTCCACGAAGCCGAGGGCCACGCACTGCGGGAGCGCCTCGCGCAGTGGGCCGACCAAGTCCGCGACGACATCTCAGGCCGGTGGCCCGAGATGCCCGAGGGCGTCACCGACCGTCCCGCCGACGTGTGGGAGCCGCTGTTGTCCGTCGCCGATGCGGCCGGTGGCAACTGGCCCGAGCGTGCCCGCACCGCGTGCATGGAGCTGGTCAACGCCGCCCGCGCCGACGACAAGGGCAGTCTCGGCATCCGCCTGCTGACCGACCTTCGGGACTACGTCATGGCGGGCATCGACCGCATGCCGACCGTCGCGATCCTGGACCGACTGTGCGCGCTGGACGAAGCGCCGTGGGCGGACATGAGCGGCCGACCGCTCGACTCCCGGGGCCTGTCGAAGATGCTCGGGGAGTACATGACCGAGGACAACACCCCGGTCAAGGCCCGCAACATCAAGTCCGCCGGGGCCGTCCTGAAGGGCTATTACGCCGCCGATCTCCACGACGCGTGGCAGCGGTACTGCCCCCCACCCCCCTCAGGGGCCGCTACCTCCGCTACCTCCGCTACCTCGCAGGTCAGCGACTCGGAAACGGTAGCGGCAACGCTCCTCCCGTCCGCTACCTGAGCGCTACCCGCTACCGGCCTCGCGCCCGCCACGGGCGGGGCCGGTAGCGAATCCATCCGCTACCGCTACCCCATCCGCTACCTCGATCATGCCCCTGACCAGGGCGGTAGCGGAGGTAGCGGAGGTAGCGGACCTGACAGGAAGGGGCCCCGGGCCCTTCGTTGCCCGAGGAAGGCATGTCATGAGTACCGCCACAGACCTCATTGATCCGACGTTGGTGCTCCTCACCGTCGAAGAGGCGGCCCGGCGTCTCGGAATCGGCCGAACGCTTTGCTTCCGCCTGATCCGCACCGGACAGCTCGAATCCGTCCCCGTCGGCCGCCTGCGGCGAGTACCGGCCGACGCCGTGCAGGACTACGTCACCCGACTTCGCATGGCCAACCGGCCTGTCGCCAGCAATTCTTGAGAGGCCACGATATGGACGAGAGTAAGAAGCGCACCCGCCAGCCCAACGGCCGGTCATCGATCTACCTCGGCAAGGACGGCAAGTGGCACGGCCGCGTCACCGTCGGCACCCGTGACGACGGCAAGCCCGACCGACGCCACGTCGAACGCAAGACCCGTGCCGAGGTGACCAAGGCAGTCAAGGAACTGGAACAGCAGCGAGAGGCCAAGATCCTGCGGAAGCCCGGCCGCGGCTGGACCGTGGCCACGTGGCTGACGCACTGGGTGGAGGAGATCGCCCCGCTCGGGGTCAACGAGAACACGATGGTCGGCTATGGGGTCGCGGTGCGGAAGCACCTGATCCCCGGCCTCGGAGCGCACAAGCTGGACAAGCTCCGGCCCGAGCACATCGAGAGCCTCTACGGCCGAATGATGGCGGCCGGGAGCAAGCCCGGCACCGCTCACCAGGTCCACCGCACCTTCCGCACCGCCCTCAACGAAGCGGTGCGGCGGGGGCACCTCGGTCAGAACCCCGTGAGGCTGGCCAAGGCGCCACGGGTGCGGGAGGAGGAGATCGAGCCGTTCACCGTCGAAGAGGTGCAACGGCTGCTCCGCGCGGCTGACGACCGGCGCAATGCGGCTCGCTGGGCCGTCGCCCTCGCGCTCGGCTTGCGGCAGGGTGAGGCGCTCGGACTGAAGTGGACGGATGTGGACCTCGGGCGTGGCGTCCTCATGGTCCGGCGTAGTCGACGCCGACCGCAGTACGCCCACGGCTGTGCCGACGAGAACACCTGTGGCCGCAAGGCCGGGTACTGCCCGCAGCGACAGCGCACCAACCCGGAAACAGCCGATACCAAGTCACGCGCCGGCCGCCGGGCGGTCGGGCTTCCGCAGCAGCTCGTGGACCTCCTCGGTACCCACCGGAAACGGCAGGAGGCTGAGCGGGCCGCCGCCGGGGACCGCTGGACCGACGAGGGATGGCTCTTCCCCACCGACACCGGTCGTGGCACCTCACCACGTACGGACTACGACGACTGGAAGGAGCTGTTGCAGGCCGCCAAGGTTCGGGACGGCCGACTGCATGACGCCCGGCACACCGCCGCGACGGTGCTGCTGATCCTCGGAGTCTCGGAACGGGCCGTCATGGGGCTCATGGGCTGGTCGACCACTGCAATGGCCGCCCGCTATCAGCACATGGTCGACACCGTTCGGACCAACGTCGCGGAACAGGTCGACGGGCTCATCTGGCAGAGCGAGACCGCCCGCCGCGACGATGACGACGGCGCCGCAGGGGCTCTCGTGCCAGCCAACTGAGACGGGAACTGAGACGGAACGCAGAGAAGGGACCGACCCGCTGGGGGTCGGTCCCTTCATCCATCTGCGGTAGCGGTGGGATTTGAACCCACGGTGAGTTTCCCCACACTCGCTTTCGAGGCGAGCTCCTTCGGCCGCTCGGACACGCTACCGAGAGAGAGCTTAGACCATGCCGGGCCCTGGTTCGAAATCCGATTCCCGGCGACCGGCCGCAGCGCCCGGGGGCGGCCTCAGCGCTCCCGGAAGAACGCCGTCAGCAGGTCCGCGCAGCGGTCCTCCAGGACACCGTGGATCACCTCGGGGCGGTGGTTGAGCCTGCGATCGCGTACGACGTCCCAGAGCGAGCCCACGGCGCCGGCCTTCTCGTCCCGCGCGCCGTAGACCACCCGGGCGATCCGGGACTGGACGAGGGCGCCGGCGCACATCGTGCAGGGCTCCAGGGTGACGACCAGCGTGCAGCCGGACAGCCGCCAGGAGCCGAGGGCGGTGGCTGCGCGACGAAGGGCGAGCACCTCGGCGTGCGCCGTGGGATCGCCTGCCGCCTCGCGCTCGTTGTGGCCGGTGGCGAGCAGCGCGCCGTCCGGGCCCAGGACAACGGCGCCGACCGGCACATCGCCGGCCGACGCCGCCTGCGCGGCCTCGTCCAGGGCTTGGCGCATGGGTGCCTGCCACGGGTCCCGTACGGGATCGGCGGGAGGCGGTGAGGAGGGTGTGGGTGGTGGTCCGTTCACCCGCGGACCCTAACGGACGGCCTCCAGGACCTCGGCCGCTCCCAGCGCGTCCGCGATCTCCGCCAGTGCGTCGGTACGCAGGGTCAGCAGATCCTTCTCGGACAGACCGAGGTCGGCGAGGACCCCGAGATCGCCGAGCGGCCCCGCCGGTACGGCGTCGGGGTCCTGGTCCAGGTCGGGTTCGGCGACAGCGGTGCCTGCGCTGCCGGCGTCGGACACGGGGTCATCCGGCTCGCCGTCCTCCGTACCGTCGAGGTCGACGAGCTCCTCGAGTGCGGCGATCTCGTCCTCGGCCCCCGGTTCACGGCCGAGCAGTTCATCGGTGAGCAGGATCTCCCCGTACGAGGAGCGGGCGGCGGCGGACGCGTCCGAGACGTAGATACGGGGGTCCTCCTCACCGTCCACCCGGAGGACGCCGAACCAGGCGTCCTCCTGCTCGATGTAGACCAGGACCGTGTCCTCGTCCACCGAGGCCTCACGGGCCAGATCCGTCAGGTCGGACAGGGTTTCCACATCGTCGAGCTCTGTATCGCTCGCTTCCCACCCGTCTTCGGTGCGCGCGAGCAGTGCGGCGAAGTACACCGTGACTCTCCCACTGGTCATAGGTGAATCGGTCCGACGGGAGGGCAGACGGTCATCCGGCTGCTCTGGGCCCCGCCCAATCGGCATCGTGGCAGAAACGAGCGCGATGCGAGACCTCTTCGACCGTTGCGTCGGCCATCAGTTATTCCGGGCGGGCGTCCGCCAGTGGTGCTTCCCGGGCTCCCCCGGGGGTGGTCCGGCGACCCCGGGAACCGTCCTCACCAGCGGAACGTGCGCATCCGCATCTGTTGGCGCATACGGGCCGCGCGGGCGCGGCGCGGCTGGACCCGGTCGCGCAGCTGCTTCGCCTCGTGGAGCTCGCGGAGGAACTGCGCTCTGCGCCTCCGGCGCGCCGCGTCACTCTCCTGCGCGTCCGGCACGTTCTCCCGCGCGTCGGGCAGGCCGCGCGCGTCGCGTCCGGCCTGCCGCTGATTCCGCTGCTCCCCGTCGGGCAATCGACACACCACCCCAAGCCTGGGTCCGTATGCCCCACCTTCCCTCCGAACAGGTGCTTGATGCCAGTGCGGACCGTCGAGAGCCCGTCGGGGCCCGGCTACTGTTGAGGGCATGCGGATCCACGTCGTCGACCACCCGCTGGTGGCGCACAAACTCACCACGCTGCGCGACAAGCGCACCGACTCCCCGACCTTCCGGCGGCTCGCCGACGAGCTGGTCACCCTCCTCGCCTACGAGGCCACCAGGGATGTGCGGACCGAGCAGGTCGACATCGAGACCCCGGTGACGCGCACGACCGGCGTGAAGCTGTCGTATCCGCGCCCCCTGGTCGTCCCGATCCTGCGCGCCGGTCTCGGCATGCTGGACGGCATGGTGCGGCTGCTCCCGACGGCCGAGGTCGGCTTCCTGGGCATGATCCGCAACGAGGAGACGCTCCAGGCGGAGACGTACGCCACGCGGATGCCCGAGGACCTCTCCGGCCGTCAGGTCTATGTCCTGGACCCGATGCTGGCCACCGGCGGCACGCTCGTCGCGGCCATCCGGGAGCTCATCAAGCGCGGCGCCGACGACGTCACCGCCGTCGTGCTGCTCGCGGCGCCCGAAGGCGTCGAGGTGATGGAGCGCGAGCTGGCCGGCACGCCGGTGACGGTGGTCACGGCCTCGGTCGACGAGCGGCTCAACGAGAACGGCTACATCGTGCCGGGCCTCGGGGACGCCGGTGACCGGATGTACGGCACCGCGGACTGACCCGGTCGGGCGCGGGCCGGCCGGTCGCCCGGCCGGGTCCGGACGGCCTCAGCAGGAGGACGGTGCGGGGGACGGCTCGGTCAGGGCCGTGAGAGCCGTCGCCGCTGCCGCGGGCGTGCTGAACGCCTTGAACTTCGTACCGATGATCAGATCGACGTCCGTCGTCCTGCGGGTGTCGGTCTTCTGGGCTGCCCCCGGCAGCTGTGTGGCGAGCACCGGGAACGAGCCGTTCATGGCCGTCGTGCCGCCGAGCAGCATCCCGGTGCCGGGCACCTTCTTGTCGTACGCGGCCGGGGCGTTGTCCACCTTGCCGATGGTGAATCCACGCTTCTTGAGCTCGTCGGCGGCGGCCTTGGCCAGTCCGCCGCGGGGCGTCGCGTTGTAGATGTTGACCTTGATGGCGGCCGGCTTCGGGAGCACCTTCGCGGGCGTGGAGGCGCTCGGGGAGGGGCAGGCCTTCGGCCGGTCCGCCGCACTGGCCTGTTTGTCGCCGCCGGTGAAGACGTCCACGACCTGGAGCGTGCCCCAACCGGCCAGACCGAGCGCCACCACGGCGGCGGCCACCGAAAGGACCAGCTTGCGGCGATGACGGGGGCGGCGCAGGCGGGGGTAGGTGTTACCCGTGATGCGGTACTTTCCGCCCATGCCGGGAGGGGTCAGCATGCTCATGGCCGCAGCGTAGTGCGACCTGGTGATGATGCCTACTAAACGATCAACCTATGGCACCCGTACGAGCATAAAAGCACCCGAAAGGCCCGAAATGCGCCATGGGTGGGAGTGGCGGGTTCATCCTTGAGTGGTGGGTTCAGCCCATTTCGAGCACACGTGCGTGCAGTACCTGGCGCTGCTGAAGAGCGGCGCGCACGGCGCGGTGCAGCCCGTCCTCGAGATAGAGGTCGCCCTGCCACTTCACGACGTGGGCGAACAGGTCGCCGTAGAACGTGGAGTCCTCGGCGAGCAGGGTCTCGAGGTCCAGCTGGCCCTTGGTGGTCACCAGCTGGTCCAGGCGGACCGGGCGCGGCGCGACATCCGCCCACTGTCGGGTGCTTTCCCGGCCGTGGTCGGGATATGGCCGCCCATTTCCGATGCGCTTGAAGATCACACGGAAAGCCTACCGGGGAAGGGCCTCGCGGCGCAGCCAGGGAACACGACTGCAATGCCTGCCGAAGCGGTACGAAGCGGTACGAAGCGGTTCATGTCGGTGCACGCTCTGTGATGTTCGTGAGACGTGTTCGTGAGCGTGCACCGGTGGCCGCGCGGCATCCACGTGGTGACGGCCCGGTGACGCCCGGGTGCGTCACGCCCACGGGCGGTGGAGTGGCCCGTCGCCTGTGGGGAACGCGCAGTGCGGCTACTCGGTGACGCCGTGGGTGTGGCCCTTGCGCAGACCGCCGCCGCCTGCCTCACCGGTGGCCGACGCGGCGGGGGCCGGGCGGTCCAGGGAGCTCAGGTCGTGGGCGTAGGTGCCCACCGCATGGGCGATCACATCGATGTTGGTGTCGAAGTGCTCCATGTCGATGTTGTCCAGGTCGTCGCAGGCCGCGTGGTAGCAGGGGTCGTACGCGACTCCGGCTCTGCCGCCGTACGTCTCGGCCTGTGCGGCCGTCTTGATGCCCTCGGCGCCGGTGTCCGTGCCGCCGGACGGGATGCCGACCTCGATGAACGGCCCGTAGTCGGAGCGCCCACTGAAGTCAGTGCCGGTGTGCGGCTTGTCCTCGCTGTCCAGGAACGCGTTGATGTCGCGCTCCAGTTGGGCGGACCCCTCGGGGCCCGGGCCGGCGCCCGCACCGTCGGAGTCGTCGCCGTCGAAGACGAACTGCGCGCCGTTCGGGGAGGCGATCATGTCGAAGTTGAGGTAGAGCGCGATCTTCTCGCGCTGTGCCTCGGAGAGCTTCGCGATGTACGCCTCCGAGCCCAGCAGGCCGTTCTCCTCCGCCGACCACCAGGCGAACCGCACCTTGTTGGCGGGCCGCCGGTGTGACTCCGCCAGTTCCAGGGCCACTTCGAGGAGCCCCGCCGAGCCGGACGCGTTGTCGTTGATGCCGGGCCCGTCGGTGACCGAGTCGAGGTGTGCGCCGAGCATGACGGTCTTCGCCGCGTTCCCGCCAGGGGTCTCGGCGACGACGTTGCGGGTGACGCGGTCCTCCCGGAACTCACGGATCTCGAGCGAGACCTTCACCTCGCCCTCCGCCAGGTCCGCGACGAGCTTCTCGCCCTCGTCCTGGGTGACTCCGCCGGTGGGGATCTTCCCTGACTTCGCGTCGCCCAGGGTGCCGGAGAGGGCCCCTTCGGTGTTGTTGTAGATCACCGCGCCGGCCGCGCCCGCCGTAGCGGCCGCCGCCTGCTTCTCGGCGAAGGAGCAGCCGCCCCGCTCGATCAGGGCGATCTTGCCGGTGAAGCCGGCCGACGCGTAGTCGGCCGCCTCGCAGCCGGTGGTGCCGTCGGCGGGGACGGCGGCGAGGGCGCCCGTGATTCCGCCCTCCTCGGAGGAGGCGGTGTACGTCATCGCCCTGATCGAGATGTCACGGGGCGTGGGGGAGACGACGGAGAGCTTCTCGGCCAGCGTCTCGGTGTAGACGAATTCGAACGCCTGGTAGCCGACCCGGTAACCGGCCTTCCGGAGCAGCCGGTGGACGTAGGCGGCGGAGGCGTCGTATCCGGGTGAGCCGGCCGCGCGGTGGCCGTCCGACGCGTCGGCCAGGGCCTGGAACCGCTCCAGATGCCGGTAGGCGTCGTCGGCGGACGCGTCCCGGACCAGCCGCCGCGAGAGATCGGCGGCGTCCTCGGCCGGGTCGTGCGGGACGTTGCCGAGGCCCGGTGAGGCGCCGAGGAGGAGCGGTGTGGCCAGGGCGGCGACGGCAACGGCCGTCGTGGCTCTGCGACGTGTTGAGCGCACTGGAGTCCTTCCGGTGTGGGCGGTCGTGCGGTGGGCTCCGGCGGTCACCCGGACCGCGCCGCCCTGGCCGCCGCCTTCGCCTGCTGCTTGAACGCCCGCACCTCGGCGAGCGAATCGGGCCCGGTGATGTCGGCCACCGAGCGGTGCGAGCCCTGTTCGCCGTACGCCCCGGCGGCCTCCCGCCAGCCCGTCGGACGTACGTCGAACTGCTTGCCCAGCAGCGCCAGGAAGATCTGCGCCTTCTGGGTGCCGAAGCCGGGCAGCGCGTTGAGCCGTTTCAGCAGCTCGCCCCCGGTGGCGGCGTCCGCCCAGACCGCCGCCGCCTGCCCGTCGTACTCGGCCACCAGATGCCGGCAGAGCTGCTGCACCCTCTTGGCCATGGACCCCGGATACCGGTGCAGGGCCGGTTTCGCGGTGAACAGCTCGGTGAAGGCGTCCGGGTCGTACGCGGCGATCTCCCGGGCGTCCAGATCGTCCGACCCCATGCGCTGCGCCAGCGTGAACGGACCGGTGAACGCCCACTCCATCGGCACCTGCTGGTCCAGCAGCATGCCGACGAGGGCGGCCAGCGGACTGCGGCCCAGCAGTTCGTCCGCCTCGGGCTCCTGGGCGATCCGCATGGTGCGGGCCTTGCCGTTGTCGCTCTTGGTCATGTATTCGATGATCGCGAGAGAGAGCGGGATCGGCGACTCGGTGCGGGGACTGGTGGTGACCGGGCGCCGGGCTGACCGGCGCTCCCGTCGGGCGGCGGGGCCGTGAGGGCGTCGCGGGGGGTGAGTGCGGCGAGGACCTGCGGCGCGTGGTGGCGCAGCAGGTCCTTTCTCCGCGTCGTCCACACGGGCCGCCCGGGACGACCGGCCGGTCGCCCGCGCCCGGAACAGTGGTTTATCACTCCGCCGCCTGGGTCCGGAAGCGGTCCCCGTAGAGTTCGGCTGCGTCGTCCCGCCAACCCAGAGGTACCCGGCTGTGCCACCCGTGCCACCCCCGCCCGCCGTCCCGGCGCCCGCGTCCGTCGTGAGCGTCGTGGGGATCGGTGCCGACGGCTGGGCCGGTCTGCCGGAGACCGCCCGCGCGGCGCTCCTGGACGCGGAGGTCCTGATCGGCGGTGAGCGCCAACTGGGGCTGCTCCCGGCGGAGTGCGGGGGCCGGCGGGTGCCCTGGCCTTCACCTCTGCGGCCCGCCGTGCGCGGACTGCTCGCCACGCACACGGGGAGCAGGACCGTGGTGCTGGCCAGCGGCGACCCCATGTTCTACGGCATCGGCCGGGCCCTCACCGAGGAGCTGGGCGCCGGAGCCCTCCGGGTGCTGCCGCACCCGTCCTCGGTCTCGTACGCCTGCGCCAGGCTCGGCTGGCCGGCGGAGGACACCGAGACCGTCACCCTCGTCGGCCGCCCCACGGCCCGGCTGGCCGGCGCGCTGCACGACGGGCGCCGGCTGCTGGTGCTCTCCGCCGACGGCTCCACGCCCGCCGCCGTGGCCGGCCTGCTGCGGGACCACGGCTTCGGGCCCAGCCGGATGCGGGTGCTCGAACAGCTCGGCTCCCCGGCCGAGGACTGCCTGGACGGCACCGCCGACACCTGGGAGCACCCGCCCGGCGACCCGCTCAACGTGATCGCGGTGGACTGCCGGAGCGCCCCGGACACCTTGCGTCTCGGGGCCGTGCCCGGACTCCCCGACGAGGCGTACGAGCACGACGGCCAGCTCACCAAGCGCCATGTCAGGGCGGCCACGCTCGGCGTACTCGCGCCCGCCCCCGGTGAGCTCCTGTGGGACATCGGCGGCGGCTCCGGATCGATCGCGGCGGAGTGGATGCGGACCCGTCCCTCCTGCCGTGCGGTCACCGTGGAACGCGACCCGGTCCGGGCGGCCCGGATCGCTCGTAACGCGGACCGGCTCGGGGTCCCCGGGCTGCGCGTGGTCACCGGCCGCGCACCGGACGCCCTGGCCGGACTGCCGGTGCCCGACGCCGTGTTCATCGGCGGCGGGCTGACCGCCCCGGGGCTGCTCGACGCCTGCTGGGACGCGCTGCCCCCGGGCGGCCGGCTGGTCGCCAACACGGTCACGCTGGAGTCGGAGGCGCTGCTCGCCGAGTGGTACCGGCGGTTCGGCGGTGACCTGGTCCGCCTCGCGGTGGCCCATGCCGTGCCGGTCGGCGGGTTCACCGGCTGGCGTCAGGCCATGCCCGTCACACAGTGGTCCGTACAGAAAACCTCGCACGCTCCAGGAGACGACAGATGACCGTGTACTTCATCGGCGCGGGCCCCGGCGCCGCCGACCTGATCACGGTGCGCGGCGCCCGGGTCCTCGCCGCCAGTCCGGTCTGTCTGTACGCGGGCAGCCTGGTGCCGCGCGAACTGCTCGCCGAATGCCCGCCGGACGCCCGGCTCGTGGACACGGCCCTGCTCGACATCGCCCAGATCACCGCCGAGCTGGTGCGGGCACACGGGGACGGCCAGGACGTGGCCCGGCTGCACTCCGGCGACCCGTCGGTCTTCAGCGCCGTCAACGAGCAGATGCGGCGGCTCGACGAGGCGGGCGTGCCGTACGAGGTGGTGCCCGGCGTGCCCGCCTTCGCGGCG
This sequence comes from Streptomyces sp. NPDC102441, assembly GCF_044765585.1. NCBI lineage: Bacteria > Bacillati > Actinomycetota > Actinomycetes > Kitasatosporales > Streptomycetaceae > Streptomyces > Streptomyces sp. NPDC102441. The sequence continues at coordinate 124,597 of NZ_JBIWKH010000020.1, read as the reverse complement.
GCCGCGGCGGCGCTCAAGCGGGAGCTGACGGTGCCCACGGTCGGCCAGACCGTGATCCTGACCCGCATCGCCCAGCGGGCCACCGCGATGCCGGAGGGCGAGGACCTGGCCACGCTGGGCCGCAGCGGCGCGCTGATCGTGCTGCACCTCGCCGCGCGGTACGTGGACCGGGTGGTCGAAGAGCTGCTGCCGCACTACGGGGCCGACTGCCCCACCGCGGTGGTCGCCATGGCCTCGCGCCCGGACGAGATCATCCTGCGCGGGACGCTGGACTCCATCGCGGAGCAGGTGAAGGAGGCCGGGGTGATCCGTACAGCGGTGATCATGGTCGGCCGGACCCTGGGCGCGGAGCAGTTCCGTGACAGCCACCTGTACTCCCCGGCGCGGGACCGCCACACCTGCTGACGTGCGGGCGGACGAGACGTCCTAACCGCGCCCCACGACCGCCCCCGCCCGGTCGATGCAGATCACATCCACCGCCACCGGAGCCCCCCGCAGCACGGACAGCGCCTGGTCCCGGGCGGCCACTGCGACCAGGTCGCCCAGCGGCACCCCGGCCGCCGTGCACAACTGGAGCGCCGCGAGCCCGGTGTTGGCGACCTCGATCTCCGCCGCCAGCTCCTCGCTCGCACCACCCTGCCGGGCCAGCCGCGCGAGGAACGGCTTGTCGACCTGTGAGCGGCCCGAGTGCAGGTCCAGATGCCCGGCGGCCAGCTTGGACAGCTTGGCGAACCCGCCGCAGATGGTCAGCCGCTCCACCGGATGCCGGCGTACGTACTTCAGCACCGCGCCCGCGAAGTCCCCCATGTCCAGCAGGGCGATCTCCGGCAGTCCGTACTCGGCCACCACCGTCTTCTCCGAGGTCGAGCCCGTGCACCCCGCGACGTGCCGGTGCCCGGCCGCGAGTGCCACGTCCACGCCGCGCCGGATCGAGTCGATCCAGGCCGAGCAGGAGTACGGCACCACGATGCCCGTGGTGCCCAGGATCGAGATTCCGCCCAGGATGCCCAGGCGGATGTTCCACGTGAAACGTGCGATCTCCTCGCCGTCGTCCACCGAGACCGTGATCTCGACGTCGCCCGTACCGCCGTGCTCCGCAGCCACCCGCGCGATGTGGTCCCGCATCATCTGGCGGGGGACGGGGTTGATCGCGGGCTCCCCGACGTCGAGCGGCAGCCCGGGAAGGGTCACCGTCCCGACACCGGGGCCGGCCCGGAACACCACGCCGGACCCCGCCGGCAGCAGCCGCACGGTGGACCGCACCAGCGCACCATGGGTGACGTCGGGGTCGTCGCCCGCGTCCTTGACCACCCCAGCAGTGGCCCGGCCGTCGGAGAGCTCCTCCACCGCGAGTGCGAAGGCGGGGGTCTGGCCCCTGGGCAGGGTGATGGTCACCGGGTCGGGGAACTCGCCGGTCAGGAGGGCCGTGTACGCGGCCGTGGTCGCCGCCGTCGCACAGGCCCCGGTCGTCCAGCCCGGCCGGAGACCGGTGTGCTTGAGTTGGGCGGTGCGCCCGCCCTGCGCCTCACTGCTCATGGATGGACCGATCGGATGCCCCTGCACGTACTCGTCCTCGGCGGCACCACGGAGGCCCGCCGGCTCGCGGAGTCCCTGGTGGCCGCGGACGGGATCCGGGTGACCAGCTCACTCGCGGGACGCGTCGCCCGGCCGAGGCTGCCGCCCGGCGAGGTACGTGTCGGAGGCTTCGGCGGGACCGAGGGCCTGGCCGAGTGGCTCCGCGCACACCATGTGGATGCGGTCATCGACGCCACCCATCCCTTCGCCGGAACGATCAGTTTCAACGCGGCCTCGGCCGCCGCCGCTGTCCATGTTCCCCTGCTGGCCCTCCGAAGGCCCGGCTGGGTGCCGGTCGAGGGCGACCGGTGGCACATCGCCGACTCCCTCGCGGGTGCGGCGGGCCTGCTGCCGGAGCTCGGGTCACGCGCCTTCCTCACCACGGGACGCATGGGTCTGGCGGCGTTCGCCGGGCTGGACCTGTGGTTCCTGATGCGCTCGGTGGACGCCCCCGGCACCCCTTGCCCCGCGCGGATGGAGGTGCTGCTGGACCGGGGGCCGTTCACCCTGGAGGGCGAGCGTGAACTGATCCGGCTCCACCGCGTCGATGTCCTCGTCACGAAGGACAGCGGCGGTGACGCGACCGCCCCCAAGCTCGCCGCCGCCCGCGCGGCCGGGATTCCGGTGGTGGTGGTCCGGCGGCCGCCGGTCCCTCCAGGTGTGCCGGTGGCGGGGACGCTGGAGGAGGCCCTTGCCCTGCTGCGGCACCTCACGGGTCCGTGGTTCTGAGGCGCTGACCTGCTCGGACGTCCGCACGGCGCCGGGCGTCCGAGCTCCTCAGACGCCCGTACGGCCGTCTACGCGTTCCCGTACGAGGTCGGCGTGACCGCAGTGGCGGGCGTACTCGCCGATCATGTGCGTGTAGATCCAGCGCAGGGTGACCTGGCCGCCGCCGAACGGGGAGGTGTCATCGAGCGCGCGCGCCGCGCAGTTCTCCCTGGCCCGGTCCATCTCCGACTGCCATACGGCCCCTGCTTTCCCGTACGTCGCGTCCTCCGCCAGGTCGAACCCCCCGTCGGTGCCGTCCGGGTCGGCCTCGGGGTCGTAGATCGGCGGTGCGTCCTCCTGGGCGAGGACCCGGCGGAACCAGTTCCTCTCCACCTCCGCCGCGTGCTGGACGAGGCCCAGCAGGGTGAGGGACGACGGCTCGGCGGCCGGCTCGCGGAGCTGGTCGTCCGTCAGACCGTCGCACTTCTGGGCGAGCGTGGCGCGGTAGAAGTCGAGCCAGCTCTCCAGGGAGGTCCGCTCGTCCGCGTCCAGGGGAGGCATGTGGCGTACGGGGGTGCTCATGTCCGCCATCGTGGCATGAGGGTCCGACAACGGGCCGGGCCGTCCCCGGTGGTCCCGCCTGGGACGGCTCCTCCTCCTGTCAGTCCTCCGGGTAGCGGCGCGGCGTCCAGACGATCTGCTTCCCGTCGCCCCGGCGCACCCAGCGCGTCTGGGAGGAGCCGACGATGAGGATCGTCCGCATGTCCACATCGAGCGGGTCCAGATCGGCCAGCCGCACCGTCCGTACGCTCTCCGCCGGCCCCCCGACATCGCGGCCGAGCACGACGGGCGTGTCCGGGGAGCGGTGCTCCAGCAGCAGGTCGCGGGCCTTGCCTACCTGCCACGTCCGGCTGCGGGAGCCGGGGTTGTACAGCGCCATGACGAGGTCGGCCGTGGCGGCGGCGCGCAGCCGTCCGGCGATGACCTCCCACGGCTTGAGCCGGTCCGAGAGGGAGATGGTGGCGTAGTCGTGGCCCAGCGGCGCACCGGCCCTGGCGGCAGCGGCGTTGGCCGCGGTCACCCCGGGCAGCACCCTTACGGCGATGTCCGTGTACGCGTCCTGCGAGGCCACTTCGAGCACGGCCGTCGCCATCGCGAAGACCCCCGGGTCGCCCCCGGACACCACGGCCACACGGCGCCCGCGGCGGGCCAGGTCCAGGGCGAACTCGGCGCGCTCCGACTCGACCTTGTTGTCGGAGCCGTGCCGCTGCTGGCCCGGCCGGACCGGCACCCTGTCCAGATACGTCGTGTAGCCGACCAGATCGTCGGCGGCGGCCAGCGCCCCGCGGGTCTCGGGCGTGAGCCACAGCGGTCCGGCCGGTCCGGTGCCGACCACCACGACCTCGCCGGTGTCCGGGCCCGCCGCCGGTGAGGGCCGGGGCGCGTCGATCCGGCTGGGCAGCACGGCGACCGCGAAGTACGGCACGGAGTCCGCGTCGGTGTCCGCCAGATCGCCGGTCCGTTCCCCGGCCATGGTCGCGCGCTCGACGTACCGAGCCTCGGCGAGCCGCCCGGACGCCTCGAACGCGCGGCGCACGGCGGGGAACGTCCGCCCCAGCTTCATCACCACGGCGGAGTCGGTGGCCGCCAGACGTGCCGTCAGCTCCTCCTCGGGCAGGGTGCCCGGCAGGATCGTCAGCACCTCCTCGGCCTCGACGAGCGGGGTGCCGAGCCGGGCGGCGGCGGCGCTGACCGAGGTGACACCGGGGATGACCTCGGTGTCGTACCGGTCCGCGAGCCGCTTGTGCATGTGCTGGTACGAGCCGTAGAAGAGCGGGTCGCCCTCGGCGAGGACCGCGACGGTGCGCCCGGCGTCGAGGTGCGCCGCGAGACGGGCCGCGGCCTCGGCGTAGAAGTCGTCCAGCGCGCCCCGGTAGCCGCCCGGGTGGTCCGTGGTCTCCGTCGTGACCGGGTAGACCAGTGCTTCCTCGATGTGGTCGGCGCGGATGTGCTGCGCCGCGATCGAGCGGGCGATGGAGCGGCCGTGCCGGGCGGAGTGGTAGGCGATGACGTCGGCCTCGGCGATGATCTGCACGGCACGCAGGGTCATCAGGGCCGGGTCGCCCGGGCCGAGGCCGACCCCGTACAGCCGGCCCGTGCCGTCGGTCTGCTGCTGCTCGGGCACGCTCATTCCTCCTCGCTGGCGATGGCGTTGAGGGCGGCGGCGGCGATGGCGCTGCCACCACGCCTGCCCCGCACGACGAGGTGCTCAAGACCCGAGGAGTGGGCGGCCAGGGCCTCCTTGGACTCGGCGGCCCCGATGAATCCGACCGGCACGCCGATGACGGCCGCGGGGCGCGGGGCGCCCTCCTCGATCATCTCCAGCAGCCGGAAGAGCGCGGTGGGCGCGTTGCCGACGGCGACGACCGCGCCCTCCATCCGGTCCCGCCACAGCTCCAGGGCGGCGGCGCTGCGCGTGGTGCCGAGCTTCGCGGCCAGCGCGGGGACGGCGGGGTCGGACAGGGTGCAGATGACCTCGTTGTCCGCCGGCAGCCGCTTGCGGGTGACACCGCTCGCGACCATCGCCACGTCGCACAGGATCGGCGCGCCGGAGCGCAGCGCCGCGCGGGCGTCGGACACCGCGTTCGGCGAGAAGACGAGATCGCGTACGAGGTCGACCATGCCGCAGGCGTGGATCATGCGGACGGCGACCTGGCTCACATCGGCGGGCAGCCCTGCCAGATCCGCCTCCGCGCGGATGGTGGCGAAGGACTGGCGGTAGATCGCCGGTCCGTCCTTCTCGTACTGATGCACAGTGCTGTCGCTTTCTTCATCGAACAGATTGAACAGATTGAACAGATTGAACAAGTCGAACAAGTGGAACGGGTCGGACGGGTCGGACGGGGGTTGCGTACGTGCTGTTCAGGTGCGCGTTCCCCGGGCCGCCGCCACGGCGGCCGAGAGCGCGGCCGGATCGTCCCGGACCGTTGCCGCCTCGGTGGCCAGCTCGCCCCGCACATGGGAGATCCGGTGTCCGCCGGGGGTGGCCACCACGTCGATCCACTCCCCGTGCGGATGGCCGCAGCGGCGTTCGCACCCGGACCAGTACACAGGGAGCCTCCCGGCCGGTCCGACGGCGGCCCCCGCATCGGCCCGTACGTCGGCCAGCGACTTCGCGCAGCCGGGCTGCCCGATACAGGCCCCCACGCCGGCCCACGGGGAGCCGGGTCCGGTGATCAGGCCGGCCTCGGAGAGGCCGCTCCGCAGCCTGGGGGCGTGGGCGGGGCCGATACCGGTGACGACGACCCCGCGCCACGGGGTGAGGCGCAGTTCCCCGGCGCTCGACAGCAGCCGCCACCGGGCCAGGTCCAGCCGCCCCAGCGGTACGCCGACGGAGAGCGCGGCCTCGCGGCGGCCGCCCGGGACGGGGCCGGGGGCCGGGGGCCGGGCTTCGAGGGGACGGGAGCGCCGGCCCGGGGCGGCGGCGATGCCGGCCGCCCGCAGCCGTCGTACGACCTCGGCGGGCAGAGCGGCCGCCGAGTCGTCCGGCAGATCCTTCACCCGCCAGGCACCGCTGTCCCCGGCGGAGCCGAGGAAGGCTTCGGCGGCGGTCAGCGCGGCGCGGGGGGCGTCGGAGAAGGGGACGCGGAGCACGGCATCGGTGTCCCCGATGCGCAGCAGTGCGCCGTCCTCGTGGCCGAGGAGGGTGAGGTCGGCACCGAGGGCGTCCACGTCGCCGCGGCCGTCGTCGAGCGCGAACAGGAAGCGTCCGGAAAGCGCCGTCGCACTGTCACTTCCGCACAGAAGCCGGTCCAGTCCGGTCAGCCAGGGCCTGATGTCGGCGGCCCCCAGACCGTCGAGCCCGGAGAGCGGGGACGCGACCACGTTGCGTACCCGTTCATGACGTGCGGAGGGCAGCAGCCCGGCCTCGTCCAGCAGTCCGCCCAGCTCCGCACCGCAGTCCGGGGCGAGCCCGCGCAGCTGCACGTTTCCACGGGAGGTGAGATGCAGCTCACCGTCACCGAAGCGCTCGGCGGCCCGTCCCAGGGCTCCTGCCTGAAGGGGGGTCAGCACCCCGCCGGGTATGCGGATCCGCGCCAGCGCACCGTCGTCCGCCCGGTGCAGACGCAGCGCACCGGGGCAGGCGTCACCGCTGCTCCGGGCACACGCGTCGCCCGGAGACCGGGAAATATGGGGGGAGGCGGGCATGGCGGCGAGCATACCGACCGTGACCGTGGCGCACCCCTACGGTCACTGTGACGTACGGGACACCCGCCGCGGCCCTGGTGAGGGCGGGGGCCGTCTGGTCAGGACCCCCCACCCGCCGCCTACTATGCCTAGCGGCGGTCCGTTCGGCCCGCCATCGCCAGACGGCGACACGGAGGAAGCCCGGTGAGAATCCGGCGCGGTCCCGCCACTGTGAGCCCGGCCCACCCGGCCGCGCGAGTCAGGAACTCCTGCCGTCCGACACCGCCCGGGGCGTGGACACCCCGAGGAAGGGCTGACGCCGCATGATCCTGCTCCTGTCGACGTCCGACACCGACCTGCTGAGCGCCCGCGCCTCCCAGGGTCCGGTCAGCTACCGCTACGCCAACCCTTCCCGGCTCTCCGTCGAAGACCTGCCGCAGCTCCTGGACGGCGCCGACCTCGTCGTCGTACGCCTCCTCGGCGGTGTCCGCGCCTGGCAGGACGGGCTCGACCAGGTGCTCGCCACCGGCCGCCCCGTCGTCGTGCTGACCGGTGAACAGGCCCCCGACGCACAGCTGATGGCCGCCTCCACCGTGCCCATCGGCATCGCGGCCGAGGCTCACGCCTACCTCGCGCACGGCGGCCCCGCCAACCTGGAGCAGCTGGCCCGCTTCCTCTCCGACACCGTGCTGCTCACCGGCCACGGCTTCGAGCCGCCCGCCCCCGCACCCGCGTGGGGCCCGCTGGAGCGGGCCGCCCGGGACGTCACCGGCCCGACGATCGCAGTGCTCTACTACCGCGCCCACCACATGAGCGGGAACACCGCGTTCATCGAGGCGCTCTGCACCGCTGTGGAGGACGCGGGCGCACGCCCCCTCCCGCTGTACGTCGCCTCGCTCCGCACGCCCGAGCCCGAGCTCATCGACGAACTGCGCGCCGCCGACGCCATCGTGACCACGGTCCTCGCCGCCGGCGGCACCAAGCCGGCCACCGCATCCGCGGGCGGCGACGACGAGTCCTGGGACGCGGGCGCCCTCACCGGCCTCGACGTGCCCGTCCTCCAGGCGCTCTGCCTCACGAGCCCCCGCGCCGCCTGGGAGGAGAACGACGAGGGTGTCTCCCCGCTGGACGCGGCCACCCAGATCGCCGTCCCCGAGTTCGACGGCCGTCTGATCACCGTGCCGTTCTCCTTCAAGGAGATCGACGAGGACGGCCTGCCCGCGTACGTCGCCGACCCCGAGCGGGCCGCCCGGGTCGCCGGGATCGCCGTACGCCACGCCAGGCTCCGCCACATCCCGGCCGCCGAGAAGCGGATCGCGCTGGTCCTGTCCGCGTACCCGACCAAGCACTCCCGCATCGGCAACGCGGTCGGCCTCGACACCCCCGCCAGCGCCGTCGCCCTGCTCCGCAGGCTCCGTGAGGAGGGCTATGACTTCGGTCCTGAGGAGGAGATCCCGGGCCTGGTCTCCGGGGACGGCGACGAGCTGATCTACGCCCTCATCGAGGCCGGCGGCCATGACCAGGAGTGGCTCACCGAAGAGCAGCTGGCCCGCAACCCGGTCCGGATCCCCGCCGCCGACTACCGCCGCTGGTTCGCGACGCTGCCCGCCGACCTCCGTGAGGCCGTCGAGCGGCACTGGGGCCCGGCGCCCGGCGAGATGTTCCTCGACCGGTCCCGCAACCCCGAGGGCGACATCGTGCTCGCCGCCCTGCGCCGCGGCAATCTGCTGATCCTCATCCAGCCTCCGCGCGGCTTCGGCGAGAACCCGATCGCGATCTACCACGACCCCGATCTGCCGCCCTCGCACCACTACCTCGCGGCCTACCGCTGGATCGCTGCGTCCGCCGACGACAACGGCTTCGGTGCCGACGCGATGATCCACCTCGGGAAGCACGGCAACCTGGAGTGGCTGCCCGGCAAGAACGCCGGACTCTCGGCCGCCTGCGGGCCCGACGCGGCGCTGGGCGACATTCCCCTCGTCTACCCGTTCCTGGTCAACGACCCCGGCGAGGGCACCCAGGCCAAGCGCCGGGTGCACGCCACCCTCGTCGACCACCTCGTACCGCCGATGGCCCGCGCCGACAGCTACGGCGACATCGCGCGCCTCGAACAACTCCTGGACGAGCACGCCCAGATCGCCGCCATGGACCCGGCCAAGCTGCCGGCCGTCCGCGCCCAGATCTGGACCCTCATCCAGGCCGCGAAACTCGACCACGACCTGGGCCTCGAAGACCGGCCGGAGGACGAGGGCTTCGACGAGTTCATCATGCATCTCGACGGCTGGCTCTGTGAGATCAAGGACGTCCAGATCCGCGACGGCCTGCACGTCCTGGGCGCCGCTCCGGCCGGCAAGAACCGCGTCAACCTGGTCCTCGCCGTCCTGCGCGCCCGCCAGATCTGGGGCGGTACGGCCTCGCTGCCCGGCCTGCGCGAGGCGCTCGGCCTCGACGAGTCGGCGGCCACCCGCACCGCCGCCGACGCGACCGAGGAGCAGGCCCGTGCGCTCGTCCAGGCGATGGACGACGCGGAATGGGACCCGGCGGCCGTCGCCGGTGTGGCCGTGGGGCACCCGCAGGCCGTCGCCGACATCCTCGACTTCGCCGCCCGCGAGGTGGTGCCCCGCCTCGCCGCGACGACCGACGAGCTCGACCACGCGGTCCACGCGCTGAACGGCGGCTTCGTCCCCGCCGGCCCGTCCGGATCCCCGCTCCGCGGCCTGGTCAACGTCCTGCCGACCGGCCGTAACTTCTACTCCGTCGACCCGAAGGCCGTCCCCTCCCGCCTCGCGTGGGAGACCGGCCAGGCCCTCGCCGACTCGCTTCTTGAGCGCTACCGCGCGGACAACGGCGACTGGCCCACCTCCGTCGGCCTGTCCCTGTGGGGCACCAGCGCGATGCGCACCGCGGGCGACGACATCGCCGAGGCGTTCGCCCTGCTCGGCGTCCGCCCCGTCTGGGACGACGCCTCGCGCCGCGTCACCGGCCTGGAGCCGATCCCGTACGAGGAGCTGGGACGCCCCCGTATCGACGTCACCCTGCGCATCTCCGGCTTCTTCCGCGACGCGTTCCCCCACACCATCGGCCTGCTGGACGACGCCGTACGCCTGGCGGCCTCCCTCGACGAGCCCGCCGAGCAGAACTTCGTACGCGCCCACACCCAGGCCGACCTGGCCGAACACGGCGACGAGCGGCGCGCCACCACCCGTATCTTCGGCTCCCGGCCGGGGACGTACGGCGCCGGTCTCCTCCAGCTCATCGACTCCCGCGACTGGCGCACGGACGCCGACCTCGCCGAGGTCTACACGGTGTGGGGCGGCTACGCCTACGGCCGTGAGCTGGACGGACGCCCGGCCCGGGACGAGATGGAGACCGCGTACAAGCGGATCGCGGTGGCGGCGAAGAACACCGACACCCGTGAGCACGACATCGCGGACTCGGACGACTACTTCCAGTACCACGGCGGCATGGTCGCGACCGTACGCGCGCTGAAGGGCACCGCCCCCGAGGCGTACATCGGCGACTCGACCCGCCCCGAGACGGTCCGCACCCGCACCCTGGTGGAGGAGACGTCCCGGGTGTTCCGCGCCCGGGTGGTCAACCCGAAGTGGATCGAGGCGATGCGCCGCCACGGCTACAAGGGCGCCTTCGAGCTCGCCGCCACGGTCGACTACCTCTTCGGGTACGACGCGACGACTGGCGTGGTCGCGGACTGGATGTACGACAAGCTGACCGAGACGTACGTCCTGGACCCGACGAACCGCGAGTTCCTCCAGCAGGCCAACCCCTGGGCCCTCCACGGCATCGCGGAGCGCCTTCTGGAGGCGGAGTCCCGGGGCATGTGGGCGAAGCCGGACCCGGCGGTGCTCGAAGCGCTGCGCCAGGTGTTCCTGGAGACCGAGGGTGATCTGGAGGGTGAGGACTGAGGGGAGCACCGGTTCCCGTCCGGTGGGCAACAGTCCTGCCTTGCTGGCTCCCGCCCGCAGGTCCAAGCTTGTGAGATGGGTGACCGATCGGGCCACACGCAGATACCTTCTGTCCACCACGCGTTCCGCTTGATGGAAGCCGTGGCGGCGCACGATGGCGGCGCGCCCGCGAACGAGCTGGCGCGGCGGGCGGGGCTGCCTCCCGACGCCGCTCTGGAGCTGTTGCGGGACCTCACGCAGGACGGCTTCCTGCGCAGGCTCGACGACGGCGGGTTCGTCCTGGGCGACGTCCCGGTCGGCGTCCACGGCGTGCGGGACCTGGGCGGACTGGTCCGCCCCGCCCTGGCCTCGCTGCGGGACGACCTGTCGGCCGCCGCCTACCTCACGTTCTACGAGGAGGGCGAGATCAAGATCACCGAGATCGTCGACGGCCCGCAGACACCCAGGGTCGACCTCTGGGTGGGATTCCAGGACGCGGGGCACGCCACGGCACTCGGCAAGTGCGTCCTGCGTGAGCTGGATGACGAGGCGCGTGGCGAGTACCTCTCCCGGCACACTCTCGCCGACCTCACTCCCCGCACGATCACGCACAGGGACGAGCTGATCCGGCAGCTCGAATCGTCGCGTCGTGTACCGGCGGTGATGGACCGGGAGGAGTACGACCTCGGCACGGTGTGCATCGCGGTGCCGGTGTACCGCGGCGGCACACTCGGCTCGCTGGGTGTCTCGTTCCGGGCGGACCGGATGTACCGCACCAGCCAGGTCCGCGAGAGTCTGCTGGCGTCGGCGGACCGGGTGACCAGGGAGCTTTCCTTCGGCACCTGAGACCTGATGTGCCGCCGGGAGCCTCCTGCGACTACGAGCCGTGTCCGCCCGCTGCCACGGCCCTGAGCTCGACCAGCAGTTCCCGCATCACCGGCGCCATCGCGCGCTCCTCGGACGCCGCGATCCACCGCTCGAAGCCGACCTTGAAGACGGCCATGCCCGCTTCGGCGGTCAGGCTCGCGGCAGGCTCCGGGACACCGCGCCGGCGCAGGGTGCCGGCGAGCGCGGCCGACAGCGAAGCGAGCTTGATCAGCTCGCGCTCCTGGAGCTCCGCGTTGGCCGTGATCACGGCCTGCCGCTTCCGGGCGTACTCGCGGCGGTCGTCGAACATCTCGGAGACCACGTCGAGGCCCACCGCCAGCGCGTCGATCGGAGCCGTGGACTCCGGAACGCCGGCGACCGCGCCCACCAGCAGGTCCTGCAGGTCGGAGCCGCCGAACAGGACCTCGCGCTTGTCGGCGTAGTGCCTGAAGTACGTCCGCTCCGTCAGCCCGGCCCGCTTGGCGATCTCCGCCACGGTGGTCTGCTCGAAGCCCCGCTCGCTGTAGAGCTCCAACGCCGCTTCCGCCAGGCGCCCGCGCGCGTTCGGCTCCCATCTACCCATGGGCCGATCCTACGCGATGGCAGTGACTGACGTCAGGTGTTACCGTTGATGGCAGTAACTGACATCGAAAACTGGCATCCACAGTTCCGGAGTTCTCCATGCGTATCTTCATGACAGGCGCGTCCGGCTGGATCGGTTCCGCCGTCGTTCCCGAGCTCATCGACGCCGGGTATCAGGTCGCCGGGCTGGCCCGCTCCGACTCCTCAGCCGCCGCGCTCACCGAGGCCGGGGCCGAGGTGGTCCGTGGCACCGTCGACGACCTGGACGTCCTGCGGGACGCGGCCGCCGCGTCGGACGGGGTGATCCACCTCGCCTTCAAGCACGACATCGCGTTCAGCGGTGACTTCCTGGGCGCCGCCGAGGCCGACCGGCGTGCCGTCGACACCTTCGGCGACGCGCTGGCGGGCACCGGCCGCCCCTTCGTCCTGGCATCGGGCGTCGCCGGTCTCGCCACCGGGCAGGTGGCGACCGAGCGGGACATGCCCACGATCGACGGCTCACCGTCCTCGGTCCGGGCGGCCACCTCCCTGGCAGCGCTCGAACTCGCCTCACGCGGCATCCGCTCCTCCGTGGTGCGGCTCTCCCCCACCTGCCACGGCGAGGGAGACAACGGCTTCATGGCGGCCCTGGTCGCCGTCGCCCGGGCCAAGGGCGTCTCCGGTCACATCGGCGACGGCGCCAACCGCTGGCCGGCGGTCCACCGCCTCGACGCCGCGCGGCTGTTCCGGCTGGCGGTGGAGAAGGCCCCCGCCGGATCGGTGCTGCACGGGGTCGCGGAGGAGGGCGTCGCGATCCGCGACATCGCCGAGGTGATCGGCCGCCGACTCGACGTACCGGTGAGGTCCGTCGCCCCGGCGGAGGCGGCGGAGCACTTCTCCTGGCTGAGCGGCTTCCTCGGCCTCGACGCCCCGGCGTCGCACGCCCTCACCGGCGAACTGGTGGGCTGGCAGCCGACCCGCCCCGGCCTGCTGGACGACCTCGGGAAGGGCCACTACTTCGACGCTCCTGGCGCGGCCTGACACAGTGCGGCGGCGGGTCGGCCGGACCGGTCACCGGACCGGTCACCCGAACCGGTCAGGAATCGAGAAGCGCACGGCGCGGAACCGCCATAGCTTCGTTCCATGGCTTCCATCGCATCAGTCACCCTCGAGGTGGCCGACCCCGCCGCCGCCGAACACTTCTACGCCGCCGCGTTCGGCCTGGGCCCCCAGCTGCGCGTACGGCCCTCGGAGGCGCCGACGGCCGGCTTCCGCGGCTTCACGCTGTCGCTGACGGTCTCCCAGCCGTCCACGGTCAACAGCCTCATCGACTCCGCCCTCGACGCCGGCGCCTCGGCGGTGAAGCCGGCCACGAAGTCGCTCTGGGGCTACGGCGGCGTCGTACGGGCTCCTGACGGAACACTCTGGAAGGTCGCCACCTCGGCGAAGAAGGACAAGGGCCCGGCCACCCGGCAGATCGACCGCTTCGTGCTTCTGCTGGGAGTCGAGGACGTGCTCGCGAGCAAGCGGTTCTACGTCGGCAACGGCCTGACCGTGGGGAAGAGCTTCGGCCGCAAGTACGTCGAGTTCGACACGCCCACGAGCCCCGTCACGCTGGCGCTCTACGGACGCCGGGCCCTGGCCAAGGACGCCGGCGTCCCGCCGGACGGCACAGGGGCGCACCGGATCGCACTCGACAGCGATGTCGGCCCGTTCACCGACCCGGACGGCTTCGAGTGGGAGAAGGCTTCGCGCTGAGGAAGTGCGCCGTTCCACGGCAAGGGGAGACGGGGCGGACTCGCGGTGGCCACCGATGGTTGTAGTCCTGTCGGGACGGATCGGCGCTCGTTTTGGTCACAGCGGAGTGACGGCCCGTCCGGGCGCGCTCAACCACCTTCACATATCCTTCACTTACTGCCATGCTGCTCCAGCTCGAACCAGAACAAGCAGATGGAGCAGCTCACATGGCCGATACTCATCCCGGCGCCGTGTCCGGTCCGACCGCTCCGAGCCCGTCCGGCGCGGGCCCCTTGTCGGGGCTGGCGATGAAGCGCCGCGGGCCCGTCGCTGTGTGGCTCGGCCTGACGCTCATCACCCTCGGGATCTACCAGCTGGTCTGGTACTTCAAGATCCACAAGGAGCTGCAGGAGTTCGACCGGCGCCAGGACCTGAAGCCCGGGGGCAGCGTGCTGGTCCTGATCTTCCTGGGCTGGACCCTGATCGCTCCGCTGATCTCCTTCCGCAATTCCGGTCAGGCAATCGCGGACGCCCAGCGCGCAGCCGGCCTGCCGGTGACGTGCAGCCCCGCCACGAGCATGTGGCTGATGTTCGTCTTCGGCCTGAACGTCTGGTACATGCAGCGTCAGCTCAACCTGATAGTCGGCGCCTACCCGGGCGTCGTACCTGGCGCCGGGGTGTCCCTCCCGGTCTGAAGCCCTCTCCGGCCGGATCGGACGACGAAGCGCCGCCCACACCTGCGCCGAACGAGCGGGCTGCCCGTCACCTCCGCCAGAACAGGTGGTGCGTCACCCCGCTCGGGCTGGGCACGACATCGAGGTGGTACCGGTCGAGCAGCTCGTCGGGGGACTCCCAGAGCTGCACGCCGGCTCCGATCTTCACCGGAGCGACCGCCACGTGCAGGGTGTCGACGAGGCCGGCGTCGAGGAACTGCCGGACGGTGGTGGCCCCGCCACCGAGCCGTACGTCCTTGCCCCGCGCCGCCTCCCGTGCCTGGTCGAGTACGTGGGCGGGGTCACCGTCGACGAAGTGGAACGTGGTGTCGGAGAGGGTGAACGAGGGGCGCTCGTGGTGGGTCATGACGAACACCGGTGTGTGGAACGGGGGTTCGTCACCCCACCAGCCACGCCACTCCTCGTTCTCCCAGGGCCCGCGGTAGGGACCGAACTTGTTGCGGCCCATGATCTCGGCGCCGATGTTGTGTGCGAAGTCCCGCGTGAAGTAGTCGTCCAGGCCGCGGCTTCCCCCGGGGTCGGTGCGATTGGGCCAGCTCGCAGTGGCACCGGCCCAGAACATCAGGGCCCCGGGATCGGCGTCACCGAACGGCCTCTCCAGACTCTGGTGCTCACCGGCAGCGAAACCGTCGCTCGAGACGGTGAAGTTCTGGACCCTCAGCAACTGTCCCATGTGCTTCCTCCTGGATCGGGTGTCAGTAATAAGACCGCACGCACGAGGAGAAGTCATCGCCGAGGCCGCTGCGACACCGTACTGATCCATGCGGCCGCGGGCCGCCGGGCGCTGGGCTCCTTCGCGATGCGTCCGCCGGTGCTCTCCGACTGGCGTGCTACGGGTGAACATGCGGGCATCGCGGTGCGCCGGGGGCCGGGCACCGGCACTCTGCTGAGTGAGGAGCGGCCGGGGGATCCGCAGGCCGGTGACCCGCTGCCTCCGCCTCCGCAACCGGCGTCGAGGCCCGGGCGAAGCCCGGCGGACACGAGTCAGAGGGGGCGCTTCAGTGGCACTCGGTGCAGCAGGGCCATCCGGTCAAGCGCATGCGACGGGCGAGCCGGCCGATGGTGCCGGCGTGCAGCCGGAGGCCCCCGCCGTGCCGACCGTTCCGGTACAGCCACGTCGCCCGCCCGGCGAGGAGCGGCAGCGCCCGGTGCCTCGCCATGTCGCGTGCGTGATGGACGGGAACGGCCGGTGGGCGCAGCAACGCTCCCTGCCGCGTACATCCGGGCACAGGGCGGCCGAGGCGACGGTGATCGACGTCATCGAGGCGGCGCGGTCGGCGGGGGTCGAATGGCTCAGTCTGTACGCCTTCTCCACCGAGAACTGGCGGCGCCCGGGCGAGGAGATCGACTTCCTCATGCGCCTGGTACGCCGTGTGGTGCGCAAACACGCGCTGCTGCTGCACGCGCGTGGCATCCGATGCCGGTTCCTGGGAGCCGAGGATCCGAGGATTCCCGCCCCGCTGGCACAGGACTTCGCCGACCTGATGACACTCACCGAGGGCAACCGGGGCATGACACTGACCGTGGCGTTCGACCACGGCGGGCGCCAGGACATCGTCGCCGCGGCGCGGTCCCTCATCCGCGCCGGGGTGGCCGCGGACGCCGTCGACCAGGCCTGCTTCGCCGCGCATCTGCCGGTCCCCGACACACCTGACGTGGACCTCGTCATCCGTACCTCCGGCGAACAGCGCATCTCCAACTTCATGCTCTGGCAGGTGGCCTACGCCGAGTGGATCTTCCCTCCGGTGCTCTGGCCCGACTTCCGTGCGCCGCACCTTCTGGAGTGCCTGCACGAATACCGCCGTCGCGACCGCCGCTTCGGCGGCGTGGCGCCGCAAGCGAATGGAGGACCTCACAGGTGAACGACACGGACAGCAGCCGATCCACACGGACCGGGCCCGATGCCGGGGCGCCGCAGGAAGACCCCGCCCGGGAAGCCACCGAATCCCTGTTCGGCCCCGGGTCGCAGTTCCACCGCTTCTTCAACGACCCCCGCTGGGCACTGGCCGTCGTCAGAGCCACGGTGCTGGAAGCCGCCCATCCGCAGATCGGCGCGGCACTGTCCGACAACTCCTCCTTCGTGACGCACCCGTGGCGACGGCTGCGCAACACCCTCGTGAGCCTGCAGCGCATGTTCGGAGCCGACGAACAGACCAGGCAGAGAGAGGCGGCACGGCTCAACCGCCTGCACTCACGGCTGAGCGGCACGGGCGCCGGCGACCAGCCCTACGACGCGATGGACCCCGAGGTGCGTGCGTGGGTGGTCGCGACGCTCTTCGAGAGCTCCGTCACCATGTGCCGACTGAGCGGACAGCCCTTGGACCAGATCACCATGGAGCGGCTCTACGCCGAATTCCGGGCCTTCCTGGCCGCCCTGGGGGATCAGGCGGGCCACCTCCCGCCGACCCTGCCCGGATTCTGGCAGTACTACGACCGCATGGTGGCGGAGGAACTGCAGAACACGGATGCGCTGCGCATCATCCTCTACAGACTCTTCGAACATCTGCCGGCACCGCCGCTGTTCGCGGGACTGCCGACCCTCTGGGCGGCGGGCCGGGCGCTGGCGGGGCCGGTCATCGGAACCGTCACCGTGGCCTCCCTTCCCGAGGTCTTCCGCCGTCGGGCGGGGCTGCCGGAGGTCCCCGGTGCGCAGACCCTGATGCAGAGTGCCTACATGGCTGCCCGTCTGGCCCGCGCCCTGCCCGACAACTGGGTCCAGACGGAGAACGTCGTCGGCCTGCTCAACCTGTCGCCGGACAGCGACGGCCCCTGGGCCGAGACATTCACCACTCTGCGCGCCAGGTCGAAACGGGCCGGTGCGCTGTTCCGGCTGGTCACACCGGCATCGGTGCAACAGGGCGCGGCCGACGGTTCGGGCGGGGCCGAGTCCCGGCGCACCGCCCGCGAGTTCTTCACCGAGGTACTGGACCAGACCGGGGACGGCTATCTGGACTGGCCCGATCTCGCCGCCATGGCTCGGGAGCTCTGCTCCCGTCTCGACCTGGACGAGCCGGAGGAGACCCGTCTGTACGACGCGTTCGCCGCGTGGTGGAGGGAGCTCCAGTCGGCCCTGGACAGTGACGGGGACGGACGGGTCAGCGAGGAGGAGTACGTGACCGCGGTCCCGTCCCTGGCAGGACCGGCACTGATCAGGGTCGCCGAGGTCCTCTTCGACGTCACGGACGCGGACGGCGACCAGTTCATCGACGCCGAGGAGTACCGCGCCCTGTTCAGGAGAGGCTTCGGGCGAACCATCGTGGATGCCGACGGGCGGTACTCCCGAAGCGCGTTCGTGCGGGACTTCCTGTCCTTCATGTCGGGACGTCAGCGTTCGGCCACCTACGACCCCCTGCTCTCCGACGCGTAGAACGCGGTCCGCCCGACCACCGCGCCGTCCGGCCTGTGGCGGAGGCGGCGCCCACAGGCCCGAAGGCCCCCGCGGCTGCGGAGGCCTTCGGCGTATCGGTGGCGGCGTCGCTTCCGGTCTGAGCCAAGGACGAGCCCCCGGGCGGGTGGGGCTTTCGGCTACTCGGATGGCTCGGCTACTGGCTCAGCAGCGCTGGGCGCTGTGACAAGTGGCTTTCGGGCCCTCCTGCCGGCCCGGCTTGTGGTCCGGCAGGTCTGGCTCGCCGCCTTCGACCGGCTTGCTCGTGGCAGGCGACCCGTCCGCTCGCGGTGACGATGGAGAAGTCATAACCTGACGCCTCAGTTTTGTCATCGCCCTCCGTGAGTCCGTACACATTGTTCTCGTCGCGGTACGCGGCGATCACCTCGCTGGTGCCACGCTCCGGCTACGGCATGGCGCGAAGCTTGCTTCAGCTGGCCCAGACGACCGGGCTGTTGCTGTACGCGTCGCCCTCGTCGAACTCGGCACCGGTGACGGGCGCGGTCTTCGTGGCGCTGAGCGAGCAGGTCTCGTACGACGCACCCTCGGTGGTGAACTCGCGGGGCGCGCTCTCCTTGTCGCACTTGCCCGGAATGTCGCCCATCAATATGACGCCCGTGCCCGCGCCGCCTTCCAGCACGCCGTCCAGCTTCAGCGACGCGTACGACAGGTCGGTGCCGCCGACGTTCTCGACCTTCATCTTGATGAAGTAGGGCGTCATGCCCTTCGCCTTGTCACCGAAGGCGGCCATGTCGGCCTCGGTGCCCTTCTCGATCGCCGTGACGGTCAGGGCGATGGTGCCCTTCTTGTCGCTCGTGTACTCGAACGGCAGGACGGCCCTGTCGCCGACCTTGAGCTTTGCCCCCGGCTCTGCGACGTCTCCCTCGGCCGGAGCGCTACCGCCGTCTCCGCTGTTGTCGTCGGCAGCCGGGGTTTCGCTGCTCGGCGGGGCCGATGCCGATGCCGATGCCGATGCCGATGGTGAATCCTGCGCCGCCACCCCTTCCTCGTCGCCGTCGCAGGCCGAGAGTGCGAATCCCATGATGGCCAGAGAGGCCGCAAGAACTATCCGTCGCTTGTGCATTGTTTCCTCGCTGATATGAAGGCTGCCCCATATGGCAGCTTTGAACTTTCTGGTGGTTCGCGAATTGACTGACAATGCAGCCAGGCATATCGAGATGGCTTTCTGGCAGCGTCTCTTCGTTGACTCACGCCGAGGGGCATCCTGGAATGTGGCGGGCCCGCTCCGGAATCAGGGCCTGTGTGGTACGGCTCCGGCGTTCCCCCCGGTGGCCGCCTTTCCGGCCAGGCCCTTCGCGGCGCTTCCGTCTCCCCGCCGCAGCCTGCGAATCCGCTGTGAGTCGACAGTGGCCTTCGGGCAGTCCGGCAACGTCACCGGATACTGCTTGTTGATCCGCAGCCACCTCACTGCCGCGACCATGCCGGTGCCGTAGACGCCGTCGGCGCCACCGGAGTTGTGGATCCTCGTGGAGGCCCAGGTGCCGGGGTAGCAAATGGTGATGGCCTGCTGAAGAGCCTTGACCGCCGGGGAAGAGCCCTCGTAGTAGCTCAGGTAGCAGGAGCTCCCATTGCCCGAACGGGCCGGAATCTTGAAGTCGTTCTCCCCGCCGAGAGTGGGAACGTCACGCCATGAGGTGGTGTTGCAGGGCCCATAGGCGGCGTGGGCCGGTGTAGTCATCACCGGGCCGGCCGTCAGGCCGGTGGCGACAAGGAGAGAGAGGGCGTCATGGGAACACTCCTGTGAGGTGGCGTGAACGGCGCCGACCGCATCCGGCCGGTTCGACACCGAGACTGCGGGAGCGGCGCGGCGGTCGGCTACAGCTGCCGCGGAAGTGGCCCCGTCCCGGGACGTCCCGCGTTCCGGCCTGCGGAGATACCGACCGCCAAGTCCCCGCGGCGGGACCACGGCGCCGGAGGGGCGGCCGGTTCCGCACCCGGGCGGAGGCCCGCCAGGCTGTCGCGGCAGGTTCCCGCTCTGTGTCGCCCGTGACAGCTGATGCAGAATGAGACCGACGCACGGAGGCCGCGCCTGCGGTCCGGAACGTGATGGGAAAAGCGTGCCCCGCTGGAAGGAACTGCCCGGGGAACTGTCCCCGCCCGCCCGTCAGCTGATCGTCCGGCTGCGCGGGCTGAAGGACCGCAGTGGACTCAGCTCGCGGCAACTGGCCGCGCGGACCGGATACAGCGCGAAGTCGTGGCAGAGGTACCTGAACGGTAGGTCCCTGCCGCCGCAGGAGGCCGTGGCGGCGATGTCCCGGGTCTGCGGCGAGGATCCGGCCCGCCTGCTGGCGCTGCACGAGATCGCCGCCGAACGCCGGCTGGAGGGACGGCAGGCCGCCGACCGGGCGCCCGAGAGCCCGCCCGCGGCCCCGGCGCAGGCCCCCGGGGAGCGGCAGCCGTGCGGGCGCCACCTGCGCGCCGCGCTCACCGCGGCGACCGTTGTCACCGTCCTGTCCGTCTCCGTGGCCCTCCTGCTGGCTGTGCGGCTCACCCAGGCCCGTACCCAACTCGCCCACCAGCGCGATGACACCGTCGCGACCGCGCCGGCCACCGTGTCGGAGACCCTGGTCCCGGTCATCTACACCTGCCGCATGGAGAGACGCGACGGCCGCTGGCACGCGGGGCTGAGCCCGACCGCGGACGTGCTCCTCTCCAACACCCAGGTGGGCCTCCAAGTGGCCGAGGCCCAGTGTCTGCTACGCCGGGCGGGTACCGTTCCGGGGGACGTCGACGGTGTCTTCGGCCCGAAGACGCGACGAGCGGTCGAGCACATACAGAAGAGGAACGGGCTGATCGTGAACGGAGTCATCGACCCGCCGACCTGGGATGCCCTGCGGGAGGCAGATCCGACGTGACTCCGGAACATACCCGGCTGGTCGCGGCGTTGCGGGAACTGCGGGCCGGTGCGGGGCTGAGCCTGGCCGCACTGGCGGAGCGGACGGCGTACAGCAAGTCCTCCTGGGAGCGCTACCTCAACGGCAAGGCCCTGCCTCCACGCCAGGCCGTACAGGAACTGTGCCGTCTCGCGGACCAACCGCAGGGGCGGCTGCTGGCACTCTGGGAGATCGCCGAGTCGCGCTGGAGCGGTCGCTCGGTGGCCACCCCCCAGCCCGCCCCTTCCCCTTCGACGGACGGTCCGCCGCCACAGCCCATGGAGGCCGCCACGACCGAAGGGCCTCGGCGACGCCTTGGACGTACCAGGCTCCTGGTACTGCTGGCGTCGGCCTACAGCGTGATCGTCGGCGGTGTCGCCGTCGTGCTGCTCTTCCTGCTGCCGGACTCCGAGGCGCCCAGGGACGAATCGTCGCCCGCCTCCGTCCCCTTCTCCTTCGCTCCGCTGTGCCATGGGGCCGCCTGCGAAGGGCGGGATCCGATGCGCTTGATCTGTGGCATCGGCCCCGACACCCTCGCCGCGTACCGCACAGCCGCCGGCGCCCACGTCGAACTGCGGCACAGCGAGAAGTGCGGTGCGAGCTGGGTACGGACCTGGGGGGCCGAGATCGGCGACCGGGTGGACGTCACGGCGGACGGCCCGACCCACAGCGTGCGCATCGGGAACGCGGAGGACGCGGCGACCTTCGTCTACACCGGGATGACCGAGGCCACCGTCGGCAGCACCGTCCGGGCCTGCTTCCGGCCGGCGTCGGCCGACGGCGAGCGGGAGTGTTTCGAGGCCCGGGTGACCGAGCCCTCGGCCAGGCCCCGGACCCCCTCGCCCTCGGTGCAGTCGGGCGGGGGGCAGAGCCCGGCCGAGGCACGTCAGCGTGCGGCGGCTCGATGACGACGCCGAGGGCTAGCACGATGACCACGGTCGATGCGGGACGACACCGCCCGCCGGGCACGGGCCTCTGTGGCACGTGGAAGACGGACGGCGCCCGGAAGGAAGCGTGCGACTCGCGTGGGCAGCCGTGTGGAAACGGCGTGGGGCCGGGACAGGCGAACCGGTCCCAAGTACCCGCGCGGCACAAGGCTCTACGCAGCGTTCCGGGGGCTGTCGACGAAGGCTTACGTCACGTGGGCAGCGTACTGGCGGGAACGTCCGGGACAAGGCCCAGGCGCAGTACGCCGACACCGCCCGTCGGCGTCGAACACGGCGAGCGGCCCGTTCTCGAACCGCTGATCAGCGGCGGCCGGGGCCGACTTCTTCGTGCCGGGGCGGCGACCGGCGCCGTCCTAGCGAGGCACGGACCACCGCAAAGGCCCCTTGGTGTCCTCACGAGCCAGATCAGCGTTTCGGGAGGCGGTCCTGTTCGCGTTGCAGTGCCGCGAAGTCGTCGGAGAGAGCATAGGTACGCGGGAGTGGGGCGCCTCGTTCGTGACGGACGGTGCGAGGAACGTAGAGGCTGTTGAGCATCCAGGGTTTCGTCTTCTCGGTGAGGTCCCGCACGGATGCCTTCCCTTGCACCACGCCGTAGGTGGCCACGGCCAGGCGGCCCGCCTCCCGGTACGCGGTCACCTGGTCCCGCATGAAGTGCTTGTGGTCCTCGAACCACGGGCTCATCCGCAGGAAGTCCCGCCACTGCTCCTCGGTGAGCGGGCGTTCGGCGGCGGCCTTGAGGAACTGCCACACCCGGGTGTCTCGGCCGATGCCGAGTTCTTTGCCGTGGGCGGTGAGGAATGGGGCGGACAGTGGCTTCGGCATCTGCCGCTGGTAGTGGTTGACCAGGGAGAACTCGGTGACGACGTACTTTTTGCCGCTGTCGAGCCGGGGCAGGAGGTAGTCCAGGTACTTCTGGGCGTCCCCGGCCGAGGTGACGTGCGGGTGCATGTCCAGTCCGTCGAGCTGCGAGGTCCGGTTGACGAAGTCGATCCACTCCTCGGTGGCGACCGAGAGCATCGCGGGGTCATCCAGGTGGTTGAGGGCGCCCATGTACAGCCGGGTGCGGCACCCGTCGGGGAAGTGCTCGTCCCGGTAGTCGATGACGTGCTTCGTGACTGCCTGGTAGAAGGGGTTGAGCTTGGTCCGCCTCTCCTGCGGACGGGTTTCCAGGAAGGGCTCGTTGCCAAGGGTGAGGATCTCCACCTTGTCCAGCACGGCATCGAGCACCTTGTCCACGGCCGCCAGTTCGGCCCGCATCTCCCGGCTCCCCGGGGCCGGGACCGTCCGGCCCTCCTTCCTGAACTGGAACTTCAGCGCCAGGATGGTGCCGAAGCCCTGCCTGTGCAGGCTCAGGAGCGTGTCGACCGCCCGCAGGCGCTCCGGGGCCATGCCCTCCTTGACGCGGTCCAGCACGGTGAAGCCGCGGACCCAGCTGGTGCCCAGGCCGTCCAGGGCCGCCTTGTCCACATAGGTGGGGTCCTCGTTGAAGTTCGCGCCGAGGGCACCGTGCGGGGCGGTGGCGCGGGGCCTTGAGGACTCCGTGCCCTCCGGCTTGCCCGTGGTGTCGTTCCCCCGGTCGTCGCGGTCCGCGCCGCCGGTGCACCCGGCAGCCAGAAGGGCCCCGGCGGAGAGGCCGAAGAGCCGTCGGCGCGAGAGGGGCGCGTGGGATGCGGGGGCCCGGTCGCTCTGCATGGGTACTCCGTTGTCGTCGTGGGCGGGCGTGCCGTGGGACGCGGTGGGTGGGTGTACGTCGGGGCAGTCTTCGGCACGTTCCTGTGCGGCGAGGTCCACAAGTTCCGCGACCTTCACCAGTGATCCGGCAGACCTTCGCGCCTGTCTGAAGGCATTGGACGCCCAGGATGTGTACGTGGTGCCGATCTGAGGAGACGGTCGGCGGTCGTGCCCCCGGTGCGGAGGAACGTCGAAGCCCCGACCGGTTCCCCGGTCGGGGCCTTCGACGTATTGCCCGGTGAGAGCAATGGCGGAGGATACGAGATTCGAACTCGTGAGGGGTTGCCCCCAACACGCTTTCCAAATGTTCGCCTGGGGGTCCGGAAGTGATCAGGAGCGTTCTGACCTGCGGCGGATCAGGGCGTCGGGTGGGTGATGGACGGCGCTGGACGAGGGTGAATGAGACGAGGACTGAGACCAGAGAGCCGGGTCAAACCTTTTTGACGATGATCGACTCCGGGACCAGCTTCTCCAGGTCGTCCACGTCCGAGGTGAAGACGGTGACCTGACCCTTCTGCTGTCGCGCGATGACGGCGAGCACCGCGTCGATCGCGTACTTGTGGCCGTGCAGCTTGGCGTCGGCCAGGAGTCGGCGGGCCTGGCGGGCCTCGTCCTTTCCGATGTCGGCGACCTTGAGCCGGGAGAGCACCCAGTCCCAGCGCTGCTCGGTGGTTCTGCCGTCATACGTCTCGACCAGCGTCAGCGGAGATGTCACCACCTCGGCTTCACCCCGGGCCGCGAGGTCTAGCCAGGCGATCATCTTCCGGTCGCCGCGCACAGCCAGGGACAGGGCTTCGCAGTCGAGCACGAAGACGCGCAATGGCCGCTGCTTGTGCTCGGCGGCACGCTTCTTCACGCGGCCTCTCCGGCGTTGTGCTTTCCAGCGGCGCGGCGGCGCTCGTGTTCGGCGTCGAGGTCCTCCAGTTCCTCGAACGCTGCTGTGCGCTCGTCTTCAGTGAGGGGGCCGTATTCGTCCTGCAGCCAGTCGGACAGTTCCCGCAGCCGGTCCCGGTCGCGCTTGAAGCGCAGCGCCTCGGCGACGTACGCCGACATTCCCCGTTCTGCCGCCTCCGCGCGGATCTCGTCCAGGAGATCCTCGGGAATCGTCACAGTTACCTTCTTCGTGGCCATATAAGAGACCATACTCTTGGTATCACACCCCGTACCAGTGCGTTCGCGTGACCGCCAGGTCGGCGTTCAGGCGGTCGTGGCGGGACGTGGGCTGCCTTGGAAGACCTGGCTGGTGTGCCAGGAACGATGGGCGGCGGCGATGGGGCGGACGCCCGACCGGGGGCCGATGACCGGACGGCCGGCGAGCATGATGACGTGCTCGCGGGCGGCGGTGCTGCGGCCGACGAAGCTCTGTGAGACCAGGATGCGGTGGCCCTCGCCACGGCCCTCGCCGCTCCAGTTCCAGGCCGACGGCTTCGCACAGCTCGCCGTGGAGGGAGGGTGGGAAGTTCAGATCGAGGAGTACGCGTGTCATTCGGCCGAGCAGGGGCGGATCCCGCCGCAGCGCCGCCCGTAGCTCCGGCGTCAGCCGCCGCAGATCCTGCTCCACCGTGCTGTACCGCAGCTCGTCGTCGGCGTCCTGCTGGAACCGGCTGAGCGCGTACAGGAACAGCAACGGCTTGTGCGGAGCCCGCGCCCCACCTCCTGGCCCACTGCCTCAACTGTGCGGTGCGTTCGACCCCAGTCCATGGTCGGCGATCGTAATGGCGGCTCGTCGCAGTGCTTGGCGGCGGGGCATGGCCGCAGTGACCGGCCGAACACCGAGCCACGACGCGGATCCCCTACCCGGGCATGATGCCGTGGATGCGGGAGAGGGTGAAGACCCGTTGGTCGTCGCGCAGGTGGCACCAGGCGTACAAGTAGGGCGGGTCGAGCACGAGCTCGCTGAGGATACGTACGGTCCGGTTGCCCGACGCGGCGACGTACTCGACCGTGATGGCTGTGCCGACGTCGACGGCATGGGCGAGCTGGCGGACATCGCTGTACGCCAGGTTCTTCGCGTACGCGGCGGCGATCTCCTCGGTGTCCGTGCCGTAGGGGACCCCGGTGCCGAACGGGTCGGGAGCCGGGAGTGTCGGCGGGGCGGCCCGCAGCCTGGCGGCCAGCGTGCTCAGGTCGACGGTCACCGGAGTCATCTGAGTCACCGTCGGCACGGACCGCTGCCGCTGGCCCGGGAGCGGGGGGACCGGGACCGGGGCGGCGGCACGTCGGCGCCGGGTCTTCTCGACGCGTACGGTTCCGTCGGCCCTCTCGGCTACGGGGGCGTAGCCGGCGGCCCGGAGCGCGGCGAGGGTCTTGTCGAGTGGGGTCCGGCTGACCAGCACGGTCGGTGCCAACACGCGTAGGCCGAGGGCGGCGAGCTTTCTGTGAGTGACGAGTTCGGCGAGGAGGGCGGCTTCTTCGCCATGGATCACGCAGGCAGCGGGGGCGATGCGCACACGGCCGTGAGTGCGTGCGGAGTCGTTGATCAGGTACAACAGCGGCTGGGGGAGGGCGCCGACCGCGACGGCGCCCAGGTCGGCCGCGATGGCATCCGCCGTGCGGCCCGTGTCCAGGGCACGGCGAATGGTTGTGGGGCTGAACCGCCACACCGATGCCGTGCCACCGACTTCCTTGTCCGCAACGGTGTCCAGCAGTGCGGCGAGGCGGGCGGACGGTGTGCCGGTGACAACGGCGGTGAGGTCCGCGCCGATACGGGCTGCCCTGGTGGCTGCCGGCAGCAGCCGCTCACAGGCGGCGGCGAGCGTTTCGGCGGCTTCGGCGCCGTCGGTCCGCAGAGCAGCACCGATGGGGGACAGGCAGCCTCGGGCGACGACCCCGAGCAGTTCCGCTTCCCGGATCGGGGTGGCGAAGGGCGTGGTGTCCTGGGGGAGTTGTTCGGCGAGCGGGCGGTGCCAGGCAACCATCGGCCCCAGTTCCGCGGGGCTGTGCACTCCCCGGTGCGCCGGGAACTCCGCTGCGGCGGCGAGAAGCCCTTCTCGGGCCCGTATACAGCCGCCGCAGGGCGGTGTTCCGGCGAGCGCGGGCAGTACCTTGCCGTCCTCGTCGCGGGCCTGGGCCGGAGTCAGCGGCAGCGTCCGCCAGGTGTGGAGAAGCGCGGTGAGCTGCTCCGCTGGTTCTCGTTCCGCCCAGGTGTCGTATCCGTCCGTTGCCGCGACCCGGTCGCCGTCCTGGGCCAGCAGCCCGGCGTCGTACGCCGTCTCCAGAACAAGGCGTACGACGATGTCGTCGCACTGCGCCGCCTTGCTGATCCGGGACAGCTCACGTGCTCCGACCCCGCCGGTTTTCAGCAGGACCGGCGGAGCAGCGGAGCACGTCGCCAGAACCGACGCGGCATGTGCGGCGAACGCCGTGGCGGCTGCCGCCGCCTCCCGGTCCACTTCCGCCGAGGTGACCGACGCCGTCCGCACGACGGGCGGGACGGGCTCGAAGGGGGCGTGCCAGCCGACTCCGCGCAGTGCGAGCGCCACCTCGGCGGGCATGCGGGTGGTTCCGTACCCGGAGTACCGGTCCTGGACCAGCAGCCCCCGCTCCAGTGCCCAGCGCGCACCCGGCTCGGAGTCGGCCGACGGGGCCCTGAACGTGATCAAACGCGCCGGTAATTGAGCCTGTTCACCCTGCTGAGACGCCCGCCGCTCAAGCAGCTTCCGGGTGGACGCAGGTGCCGAAGCGATCACCGCGGCCACCCGCTCCGGATTGCTGTGGTGTTCCAGCAGGGCGGTCAGCCGATGCTTCTTGGTGGTGCCGGGCGACGGGATGCCC
Source organism: Streptomyces sp. NPDC102441 (assembly GCF_044765585.1). NCBI lineage: Bacteria > Bacillati > Actinomycetota > Actinomycetes > Kitasatosporales > Streptomycetaceae > Streptomyces > Streptomyces sp. NPDC102441. Next base: position 97,594 of record NZ_JBIWKH010000020.1, on the reverse strand, counting down.
AGGGCCACCAGCATGCGGCGCAGTTCCTCGGAGGTCGTGTCCGCCAGTAGCCGGGTGAGCGGAGCGTCCAGCCCCAGCGGCGAGTCCCACGCCTGCCGCAACGGCGCCGCCATGCGCAGCAGCCCTTCGCCGTCCGGCCAGACGAGTGCGCGGTCGGCCAGCGCCTCCAAGGCCGCGTCCAGCCCGCGAGTGCTCTCCGTTCCGGTCGCATCCAGCAGATCGGCCAGGGCGGCACGTTGAACGGGCCCCAACGCCGCCAGTGCCTCGGCTACCTGCAGGTGTGGCAGCGCGAGTCCGGGCAGCACCGGGGCCACCGACGCCGGGCGCTGAAGGCGGTCCGCGAGTTCGCCGAACGATCGTGGTTCCGGCGGGGACACGGCATCCGGGCGAGCTGCCAGGACCCGCTCGAGCCGGTCGACTTCCAGATCACTCAGCCACGTGGCCAGAGTTGATCCGCTGGGCTTGCCGATGGGGACACCTCACAAAGACGAGTGCTGGTGGTCTCCGACCGCAATCGGTCCTGCACAGACCCAGAATGGCGGATCGCGGGGGACGCCTGCGTCCTGAGTCGGCAGAAACCCGCTTTTGAGTGAAGGCGATGTCCTGTGACTCGACTCGGCGACGGCAAGTCGGCGGAATGAAATGTCTCTTATGTCGGAAATGAATGAGACCAGAACTGAGACCGGCAACGTCGAAGGGCCCCACAGCAAGCTGCGGGGCCCTTCGACGTATTGCCCGGTGAGAGCAATGGCGGAGGATACGAGATTCGAACTCGTGAGGGGTTGCCCCCAACACGCTTTCCAAGCGTGCGCCCTAGGCCACTAGGCGAATCCTCCGCGGCAAACAATACAAGACGTTGGAGGGTGCTCGCGAACACGTTCCCCGGAGATCGTTCCGGACCGTCCGGCGGGAGGGGTCAGGTCGGGGAGCGGGTGGACGGCAGGGGGTCGGGATCGGTTAAGGTGGGCGTCAGCCCCTCACGTGGCGCTATCTGACTGAACTCCCCCAGGGCCGGAAGGCAGCAAGGGTAGGTTGGCTCTGGCGGGTGCGTGGGGGGCCCTTGCGTGTCCGGGGTGTGGTGTCCTGCCGGGCGCCCGGTCCGGGGCGGGGCCGGTTGTCGGTCCGCCCCGATAACCTCGTATGTGTGTCGTCCCTTGCGCTCTACCGCCGCTATCGCCCCGAGTCCTTCGCCGAGGTCATCGGTCAGGAGCATGTCACTGACCCGTTGCAGCAGGCCCTGCGGAACAACCGGGTCAACCACGCGTATCTGTTCAGCGGGCCGCGCGGCTGTGGAAAGACGACCAGTGCGCGCATCCTCGCCCGCTGTCTGAACTGCGAACAGGGGCCCACGCCGACCCCCTGCGGGGAGTGTCAGTCCTGCCAGGACCTCGCGCGCAACGGGCCGGGTTCGATCGATGTGATCGAGATCGACGCCGCGTCGCACGGTGGTGTGGACGACGCCCGTGACCTGCGGGAAAAGGCGTTCTTCGGGCCCGCGTCGAGTCGGTACAAGATCTACATCATCGACGAGGCGCACATGGTCACCCCGGCCGGGTTCAACGCCCTGCTGAAGGTGGTCGAGGAGCCTCCGGAGCATCTCAAGTTCATCTTCGCGACCACGGAGCCCGAGAAGGTCATCGGCACGATCAGGTCGCGTACGCACCACTACCCGTTCCGGCTGGTGCCGCCCGGGACGCTGCGCGGTTATCTCGCGGAGGTCTGCGGCAAGGAGGGCAGCGCCGTCGAGGACGGCGTGCTGCCGCTCGTGGTGCGGGCCGGTGCGGGATCCGTGCGTGACTCGATGTCCGTCATGGACCAGCTGCTCGCCTCCGCCGCCGACGACGGTGTGACATACGCCATGGCGACCTCGCTCCTCGGGTACACGGACGGGACCCTGCTGGACTCCGTCGTGGACGCCTTCGCGGCGGGTGACGGGGCGGCGGCCTTCGAGGTCGTGGACCAGGTGATCGAGGGCGGCAACGACCCCCGGCGCTTCGTCGCGGACCTGCTGGAGCGGCTGCGCGACCTGGTGATTCTGGCTGCCGTGCCGGATGCCGGGGACAAGGGGCTCATCGACGCGCCCGCCGATGTGGTGGAGCGGATGCAGGCCCAGGCGTCCGTCTTCGGTGCCGCGGAGCTGAGCCGCGCCGCGGACCTGGTCAACGAAGGGCTCACCGAGATGCGCGGGGCGACCTCGCCCCGGCTCCAGGTGGAGCTGATCTGCGCCCGGGTGCTGCTGCCCGCCGCCTTCGACGACGAGCGTTCGCTGCAGGCCCGGCTGGACCGGCTGGAGCGCGGCGCGTCCTTCGCCACGGCCGGGACCGGCCCCGCCGTGGGGTACGTACCCGGTCCCGAGGCCCATGGGGCCGGTGTCGCGATGCCTGCCGGAGGTGCCGGAGGCCCCGCCGCGGCCCGTGCGGCCGTCCGGGGCGACGCTCCGGGCGGTGGACCCGCCGAGGTCCCCCGGGCCGTGCCCGTGGCCGCCGAAGCCGTGGCTCCTCCGGCCGTTCAGCAGCCCCGGCCGGCAGCGGCTCAGGAGGCGCCGCCGGTCCAGCAGGAGCAACAACAGCAGCAGCCGGTCGCGCCGCCCGCCGGTCAGCGTCCGGGCGCCTGGCCCGCGGCGGCCGGAGCAGGCGCCGGAGCAGGCGCCGGAGCGGGCAGCGGCGCGGGCGGTGGGGAGACGCCGCGCCGGACCGGTGGCTGGCCGACCGCCTCCACGCCAGGAGGCGGCGTACCGCAGAGCCAGGCTCCCGCCCCGGCCGCTCCCGCGCAGGCTCCCGCCGCTCAGGCGCCCGCGCCCGGAGGGCAGGACATGGTGCAGGGCGCCGCCCAGGTGCGGAACATGTGGCCGGACATCCTCGAGGCCGTGAAGAACCGTCGCCGGTTCACCTGGATCCTGCTCAGCCAGAACGCCCAGGTCACCGGTTTCGACGGCAGCACCCTGCAGATCGGTTTCCTCAGTGCGGGTGCCCGCGACACCTTCTCGAGCAGCGGCAGCGAAGAGGTGCTCAAGCAGGCTCTCGCCGAGCAGTTCAACGCCAAGTGGAAGGTCGACGCGGTCGTCGACCCGTCGGGTGGCGGCGGTCAGCCCGCGCCCGGCGGCGGTGGGGGTGGCGGCCGTCCTCCGGCCGCCCCGTATCAGCCCCAGCCCGCGCCGTCGGCCCCGTCGTACGAGTCCCGGCCGGCGGCTCCCGCCCAGCAGGCCCCGCAGCCGGCTCCGCAGCCCCCGGCGCAGCAGCCCGGGCGGCCCGAGCAGTCGTCGTACGACCGCTCCTCGTACGACCGGGCGGCCCCCGAGCCGTCGCGCGCGGTCTCGCCCGAGGACGACACCGCCGAGGCGGACGATCCCGACCTGGTGGACTCAGCGCTCTCCGGGCACGACCTGATCGTCCGCGAGCTGGGTGCCACGGTCGTCGAGGAGTTCACCAACGAGTAGCGGCACCACCACCCGGTAAGGCCCCGTTCCGCGCGCCGGCCGTCCACGGAGCGGCGCCCGTCGAGGCCTCCTGTCCCCGGCGGCTAGGCTGCATCCCGTGAAGGTCCTCGTCATCGGCGGCGGCGCCCGCGAACACGCCCTGTGCCGCTCTCTTTCCCTCGACCCCGAAGTCACCGCTCTGTACTGCGCCCCCGGCAACGCCGGAATCGCAGAGGTGGCCGAACTGCACCCGGTCGACGCACTCGACGGAGACTCCGTCGCGTACCTCGCCACCGAGCTGGGTGCCGAGCTGGTGGTCGTCGGCCCGGAGGCGCCGCTTGTCGCCGGTGTCGCCGACACCGTGCGCGCGGCCGGCATCCCCTGCTTCGGCCCCTCGGGCGAGGCCGCCCGGCTGGAGGGCTCCAAGGCGTTCGCCAAGGACGTCATGGCCGGTGCCAACGTCCCGACCGCCCGAAGCTACGTCTGCACCACACCCGCCGAGATCGACGAGGCCCTGGACGCCTTCGGCGCCCCGTACGTCGTGAAGGACGACGGTCTCGCGGCCGGCAAGGGCGTCGTCGTCACGGACGACGTCGAAGCCGCACGTGCCCACGCCCTGGCCTGCGACCGTGTGGTCATCGAGGAGTTCCTCGACGGCCCCGAGGTCAGCCTCTTCGCGATCACCGACGGCACCACGGTCCTGCCTCTCCAGCCGGCCCAGGACTTCAAGCGCGCCCTGGACGGCGACGAGGGCCCGAACACCGGCGGCATGGGCGCGTACTCCCCGCTCCCGTGGGCCGACCCGAAGCTGGTCGACGAGGTCATGCAGACCGTCCTGCAGCCGACCGTCGACGAGCTCCGCCGCCGCGGTACCCCGTTCTCCGGGCTGCTGTACGCGGGCCTCGCGATCACCTCGCGCGGGGTACGGGTCATCGAGTTCAACGCCCGCTTCGGCGACCCGGAGACCCAGGTGGTCCTGGCCCGGCTGAAGACACCGCTCGCCGGCCTCCTGCTCGGTTCGGCGAACGGCACCCTGGCCACCGTGCCCGCGCTGAACTGGCACGACGACGCCGCTGTCACCGTGGTCATCGCCTCCCACAACTATCCGGACACGCCTCGCACGGGAGACCCGATCGAGGGCCTCGCCGATGTGGTGGCGCAGGATGCACCGCACGCGTTCGTCCTGCACGCCGGCACCAGGCGGAACGGCGATGCGGTGGTCAGCGCCGGAGGGCGCGTGCTCTCCGTGACGGCGACCGGCAAGGACCTCACGCAGGCCCGGGGGCGCGCCTACGCCGCGGTGGGCCGGATCCGGCTCGACGGCTCCCAGCACCGTACGGACATCGCCCGTAAGGCCGCCGGGGAAGCCGCCACCGCAGAAGCCTGAGACGCCCGCTCGTCCCCTGTGCCCGGTCCTCCACGGAGGCGCCGGGCACAGGTGTGTCCGGGGCCTCCGGACGAGGCTGCCGTATCACCGAACGCCTGTGCACCGGCACGTCAGCAGCTTTGCCCAAAGCCATTCCATCGGGTGACGGCTCGGCCATCCGGATGACGCCCGCCGAGGCCCCAACTAGGGTGCGGCGCAAGCGTTCCGGCACTTGGCCCACCGGCATTGCGATGTCAGTGACGGGTGCCACAGTGGGGGAGTGACCAACACCGTCGCGGGGGCAGAGGGGGTGACGTCCAGTCGTGTCCGGTACCGGTTCGGTTGAGGAGCTGGGTGCGCACGCAGCGCGGGCCAGAGCCATGGCTCTGCTGCGCATCCGCAGCAGAGCGACAGCCCTGGCGATCCTGCCGGCGGCAGCGGCCGTCGTGCTGCTCGTCGCGGTGGCCCAGGAGCGCATCGGCCCAGGCGTGTGGTCCAAGGTCAGCTGGGCGGTGACGGCCTGTGCCGTCGTGATCCTGCTGCTCGCCGCGGCGGTCGCCGTCGCGGTGGCACGTGCCAGACCGGCGGTCAGCCCGACCGTGCCTCTCACCGAGGCGGCCGCTCCCGATCTCTACCGGCTGGTCAGGGACCTCGCCGACAGGCTGGACGTCCCGGCGCCGTCGGCCATAGCGCTGACCCCGGACTGCGACAGCTGGCTGGAGGACCGTACGCACCCCGCCGCCCAGCCGAGGGCGAAGGGCCCCGGGGGGCCGGCGGGGAACAGGCGTGGCCGCCGGGTTCCCGCGGCGCCCGTGCTGGTGATCGGCTCCCCCTTCCTGTGGTGGATGAGGGTCGCCGAGCTGCGAGCGGTTCTCGCCCCGGTCGTCGCGGGCACCGGGCCGTCCGCGCACCCCGACATAGCCGCCGCCCGCCGTTTCGTCCGCGGTCTGGACGCCGCGGTCGCGGATGCCACCGTGCCCGGGCAGGGCCGCGTACGCAGGATTCGCACGGCCTTCGTGGGGTGGATCGCCAGGACGCTGCTGCGCGCCTGCCGCAGTCACGCGGCGGAGATGGAGCGCGGTGTCGCGGCCGCCGCGTCGGGGCGTGCACAGGAGGTGGACTACGGTCTGCGGATCGTCGCCCAGGAGCAGGTCGGGCTGGCCTACGCGGGCTGGGACCGGCTGCTGACCCGGGTCGCGCTGCCCGCATGGCGGATGGGGCGCTGGCCCTCCCGGCTCGACGCCGGTGTCGTCTCCGCGCTCACGGAGCTCTCCCGGCGCGACAAGCTGGCCGAGGGCTTCACCTCCCGGCTGGGGGAGCGTCCCGCCTGCGATCTCATCGAGGAGCCCGGCGCGGCGGACGAGGCGGCCTCACTACTGGCCGCCCGGCTCTTCCACGGCGGGCCGGCGGAGACCGGGCCCGGCTGGTCCCCGGTCGACTGGCAGCAGTATCCGGACGAGGTCGTGGACCGGAAATGGCGTACGGAGGCCGCCCGGCTGCACCGGGTGCTCGACGCCATGGGCGTGGCCGGCAGCGTCTCCGTGGGGGCCCCGGACGCGTCGGCGGCGGACGGCTCGGCGGTGCCCACGCTGGCGCGCGTGATCGACCACCTCGCCACACCCGGGGCCGACAGCGAGGCGCTCGCGGCAGGGATCGGCGCCGCTGTCGCCCGGGACGAGGAGAAGGCCGCACCGCACTCCAGGACCGGCGGCTCCCCGGCGGACGGTGCGCAGGCCGGAGCGGACACCGACCCTCTCGATCTCTGGGGCCCAGGCCCGCTTCCGTTCCTCCCCCTTCAGCCGCCTCGCACGGGCACGGAGCTGCTCGCCGACCACGTCGTGGCGATGGTCTGCTGCGCCGCCGTGGACACGGCGGGAGCCGCGCCCGGGCTCGACTGGCTCGACGGCCCCGCCCTGCTGGTCGACGGCGGTCGCAGATCGGACCTCGGTGCCCCCGTGTTCAGCCTCGTCGAGGACGGGGACGCGGAGCCGCTGCTCTCCTGGCTCACGACGGTGGGAGTGCGCACCGACAAACCCGTACGCCTGGGCTGAGAGGTGCGCCTGGGCCGACGGGCCGCCGAAATGAACGGTCGTCCGTCCACTTAGATGGAGAAATGCCCCAAACATCCCCCCAATACCCGGAAAATCCAGCTCCGTTCACATAAATTCGCGACGAACGGTAACGAGATGCGTGCGTAATGTGATGTGCTGGGGGTGGCGCCGGCATCCGGCGTGTCAGAGATGCCGGGGGACGAGTGAGGGGTGCGGGATGGGGGCGGAGCAGATCCGGCGATGGGAATCGGGTGCCCTCGCGCATGCCGTGAGTGACCCCTTCGGGCAGGGCCCTCTGCCCTGGCTGCGAGGCAGCGAGAACTACTTCGACGACACCGGCCAGGTCGTACCCTGGTACGCCGATCCAGATCTCGGCCGTGGCGGGAGCGGCGGCGGCACGCGTACGGCCGACGACGTGCACCAGCAGATCAAGGGGTTCGTGTCCCCCGGTGCCGCGGCGCCCGGCGAGGCGATCGACTTCCACATCACCGTGGACCCGCCCCAGCAGTTCTCCGTCGACGTCTACCGCATCGGGCATTACGCGGGCGACGGCGCCGCAAAGATCACCACCAGCCCGCGCCTCTCCGGAATCGTCCAGCCGGCACCGCTGGCCGCCGAGCGGACGGTCTCCTGCCATCACTGGTGGCTCTCCTGGCGGCTCCAGATCCCCAGCTACTGGTCGGTCGGCGCGTACGTCGCAGTGCTCACCACCGCCGACGGCCACCGCTCGCACGTCCCCTTCACGGTCCGCGACGACCACCCGGCGGACCTGCTGCTCCTGCTTCCGGACGTCACCTGGCAGGCCTACAACCTCTATCCGGAGGACGGCCGGACCGGCGCGAGTCTCTACCACGCCTGGGACGAGCGGGGCCGGCTGCTGGGCGAGGAGGACGCCGCCGTCACCATCTCCTTCGACCGCCCCTACGCGGGCGCCGGGCTGCCGCTCCACGTCGGCCACGCCTACGACTTCATCCGCTGGGCCGAGCGTTACGGCTACGACATCGCCTACGCCGACGCCCGGGACCTGCACGCGGGCCGTGTCGACCCCAGCCGCTACCGGGGCCTGGTCTTCCCCGGCCACGACGAGTACTGGTCGGTGCCGATGCGCCGCACCGCCGAGCTCGCCAGGGACACCGGGACCTCGCTCGTCTTCCTCTCGGCCAACACCATGTACTGGCAGGTCGGCCTCGGCCCGTCCCCCTCCGGCGTCCCGGACCGCCTGCTCACCTGCCGCAAGCGCCGGGGCCCCGGTAAGCCCGCGCTGTGGCGCGAGATCGACCGCCCCGAGCAGCAGCTGCTCGGCATCCAGTACGCGGGCCGGGTCCCCGATCCGCACCCGATGGTCGTGCGGAACGCGAGCCACTGGCTCTGGGAGGCCACCGGCGCGGCCGAGGGCGACGAGCTCGACGGCCTGGTCGCCGGCGAGGCCGACCGCTACTTCCCGCGTACGGCGCTGCCCGAGCACGAGAGCCGCATGCTGCTCGCGCATTCCCCGTACACCGACGGCGACGGTGCGACCCGGCACCAGGAGACCTCGCTGTACCGGGCTCCGTCGGGCGCGCTCGTCTTCGCCTCGGGCACCTTCGCCTGGTCCCCCGCGCTGGACCGTCCGGGCCATGTCGACTCCCGTATCCAGCGGGCCACTGCCAATCTGCTCGACCGGATCTGCAAGCGCGACTGAGAAGCCGTCCGCGGCCCGTCCCGTCCGCGGCCCCGTCCCGTCCCGTCCCGTCCCGTCCACGGTGCGACCCCTGGCGGCGCGGCTCCTTCGCATGCGGGACAATCGGAACGACTCCTGGATCAACCTACGCGGAGGCAGCGTGTCCGGTTTCGTAGAAAAGCCCGAGCCTGTGCAGGTGCCGGGGCTCACCCATCTGCACACCGGCAAGGTGCGTGACCTGTACCGGAACGAGGCGGGCGACCTCGTGATGGTCGCCAGCGACCGTATGTCCGCGTACGACTGGGTCCTTCCCACCGAGATTCCCGACAAGGGCCGTGTGCTCACCCAGCTGTCGCTGTGGTGGTTCGACCAGCTCGCCGATCTCGTCCCCAACCATGTGCTGTCCACGGAGCTCCCCGCCGGGGCCCCCGCCGACTGGGCCGGCCGGACCCTGATCTGCCGCTCGCTGCGGATGGTCCAGGTCGAGTGCGTGGCGCGCGGCTACCTGACGGGCTCCGGTCTGACCGAGTACAACGCGACCCGGACGGTCTGCGGGCTCGGCCTGCCCGAGGGACTCGTCGACGGCTCCGAGCTTCCGGGGCCGATCTTCACCCCGGCCACGAAGGCCGCGGTCGGCGATCACGACGAGAACGTCTCGTACGAGGAGGTCGCCCGTGAGGTCGGCCCCGAGACGGCGGCGGTGCTGCGCCGGACGACGCTCGACGTCTACGGCCGCGCCCGGGACATCGCCCGTGAGCGGGGGATCATCCTCGCCGACACGAAGTTCGAGTTCGGCTTCGCGCCCACCGCGGACGGCGGTGAGGAGCTGATCCTCGCGGACGAGGTGCTGACGCCCGACTCCTCCCGCTTCTGGCCGGCCGAGAGCTGGGAGCCGGGCAGGGCGCAGCCTTCCTACGACAAACAGTTCGTGCGCGACTGGCTGACGTCACCGGCCTCCGGCTGGGACCGCCACAGCGAGCAGCCGCCCCCGCCGCTGCCGCAGGAGATCGTCGACGCGACGCGGGCCAAGTACATCGACGCGTACGAGCTCCTGACCGGAATGAGCTGGCCGGCCCAGGGGGTGTGACGCAAGAAGGCCCCGGTCACGAGGACCGGGGCCTTCTCACATGGAGCGGACGACCAGGTTCGAACTGGCGACCTCAACCTTGGCAAGGTTGCGCTCTACCAACTGAGCTACGTCCGCAAGCGCCGAAGCGCGGTGCCTACTATACCCAACCTCTCTCCCGTGCGAGACGCACTGCCGCATGACGGTTCTCCGCCCCGAGCTTGGAGACGGCCGCCGACAGGTAGTTGCGTACGGTGCCCTGTGACAGCGAGGCCCGCTCCGCGATCTCCGCGACCGGCGCACCGTCCGCCGCCAGTTCCAGCACCTCCGCCTCCCGTGCGGTCAGGGGGGAGTCCCCGGCGGAGATCGCGTCGGCCGCCAACTCCGGGTCCACGTAACGGTTTCCCGCGTGAACGGTACGGATGATCTCGGCCAGCCGCCGGGCGCTGACAGTCTTCGGCACGAACGCCCTGACGCCCGCCTCCAGCGCCCGCTTCAGGTTCCCCGGCCGGCCGTGACTCGTCACGATCATGGTCCTGCACCCGGGCAGCCCGGTCCGTAGCGATGTGGCGACCTTCACACCGTCGGCGCCCGGCATCTCCAGGTCCAGGACGGCCACATCGGGCCGGTGGGCCATGGCCATGGCGAGCGCCTCAGGCCCGGTCGCCGCCTCGGCGACCACGACGATGTCGTCCTCCAGCGCGAGGAGGGCGGTCAGCGCGCCCCGGATCAGGTGCTCGTCGTCGGCGAGCAGGACGCGGACGGGGTCCGGTGCGGGTGTCATCTCTTCTCCAGCGGGGAGGGCGCGGTGTTCCGTGGCGAGGGCAGCGGGACAGCCGCGGTCAGTTGGAAACGCCCGTCGTCCGTCGGCGCCGCCTCCAGTGAACCGCCGACCGCCGCCAGCCGTTCCCGGAGTCCGTGGAGCCCTGAGCCGCCTCCGGGGGCGACGGTCTCGCCCGGTGTCGCACCGTCGTTCTCCACCACCAGCCGGACCCCGTCCAGCGCGGCCTCCAGCCGGATGTCGCACCGCTGTGGATCCCCGTGCCGCAGCACGTTGGTGGCCGCCTCGCGTACGGCCCAGCCGAGCGCCGACTGCACGGGAGAGGGAAGCTGCCCGGCGTCGCCGTGGACGGCGCACTCGATTCCCGCCGCCCGCAAGACCCCCTGGGCTCCCAGTAGTTCCGTACGCAGATCAGCCTCCCGGTAGCCCCGCACGACGTCCCGGACCTCCTGCTGGGAGGCGCGTGCGATGCGCTGCACCTCGACCATCTGGTCCATCGCCGTGGGCTTCCCGCGCTGTGCCAGCTCGACCGCGAGCTCGCTCTTCAGCGCGATCACCGCCAGATTCCGGCCCAGCACGTCGTGCATGTCCCGCCCGAACCGCAGCCGCTCCTCGGCGACCGCCAGGCGGGTCTCCATGTCCTGGGTGTCTCGGAGCTTCTGCATGATGCCGAGCGTCCAGGCGGAAAGACGCACGGTGAAGGAGATCAGCAGACCGCCGAAGCCCACTCCCACCAGGGTGGTCAGGGCGAAGGCCCCGGTGCCCCCCGCCAGCAGGGCACCCCCGCTCATGCCGGCCGCGACCACAGCGATGCACACACCGGACACCCACATCGGGACGGCGAGGACGAACGGTGTCAGGAACGGCCACACCACCGCCACCAGGGCCACCTGCAGCTCGGGGTACGTCTCGGTGCCGGTGTACCCGCCGAGCGCCAGCAGGCCCGCCGCGTTCGCGACGGACAGGACGGCCGCGAGAGCGGTCAGCCGTCCCCCGGCGGCCCGGCGGCCGAGGTAGCTGTCGAGCGCCCGGGACACCAGCGGTACCGAGCAGACGCCCTGTGCGATCACGGTCAGGACCGTGAAGGAGATCAGGGCGGCGGGCGCGTCCGAGTGCCGCACCGGGCGCGTCACCGACAGGAGCGCCACGCACACGACCATCCCCCAGACCATGGAGTGCATGGTCCCGCGTGTGTAGAGATCGATCTTGTCGAATCCCTCGCGCCTCTGCCACCTGCGCACCTGCGTCCGTACCCACACGGTTCCGGCTCCCTCTTGTTCCCCGTGGACCTCTTGTTCAAGACTTCCGCCGGATCACGGCCGCGACCAGTGCTGGGTGTCATCACCGCCCATGACAAACGTCATGCGTCGATAAACGAAAACGCCAAAGGCCCTGGTCGATATCGACCAGGGCCTTTGAAACAAGAGCGGACGACCAGGTTCGAACTGGCGACCTCAACCTTGGCAAGGTTGCGCTCTACCAACTGAGCTACGTCCGCATTGCCGCCACTCGGCTTTCACCGGTGGAGCGCTCACTACTCTACCTGATCCACTCAGTGGTTCGGTAAGGCAGTGCAGAGCGGGTGACAGGAATTGCACACTGCGCCTTCCCCCTGGAAGGGGGATGTTCTACTACTGAACTACACCCGCACGCTGCGTCGGGCCCGGCTCTTCGGCCTTGCCCTTCGGCGTGCTCCAGACTCTAGCCGACCTGCAGGGGTGTTGTGCAAGTCGGCTCCCCGAGGTGTCGCTCCGGGGGCGCACGGGTGTCGTAGTGGAATGGAGCATTCCGGGCGCAGCCCTCAACTGGCCGCGTCGAACGCCTCGTAGACCTTCTTGGGGATCCGGCCGCGGGCCGGCACCTCCATCCGGTGCGAGCGTGCCCAGGCGCGGACGGCCGCGGGGTCCGGCGCGAGCGATGTGTGGTGGTACGACACCGGGGCCTTGCCGCGCTTGCCGGTATTTGTCTGCTTTCGGCCGGCCGCCACGTACGGGGCCAGGGACTTCCGCAGTTCCTTTGCATTGGCGGGATTGAGGTCGATCTCGTACGACTTCCCGTCCAGGGCGAAGGTGACCGTTTCCGCCGCTTCTCCCCCGTCGATGTCGTCGGAGAGCGTAACCACGACGCGCTGAGCCACGGATATCGGTCCTTTCCTACGGCATCGTCGCGCTTGACATGCGCTGATGCCGGCCTTCCGGCGGCTGGGCGGATACGGATCGACGGCTGTCGACTGTTCCGGGGCAATCGTGCTTTCCCCGGTATTCATTTGTACAGCGGTGGGAGCCGCATTGTGAAGCCCGGCCAAATACATCCGCGTGTTGCCTCCGTGCGTCCGCGTGCAATCCGCGTGAAGATTTTTTCCAGGATTTTCCCCGGCTGTTGTCGCCTCCGATATCTCGCCGTGATCAGGGCCGCCCGATATCTACCCGCGTAGAATTTCTGGCCAGGTACGCTGAGTGGACCCGCGGGGATCTGGGGAACCCCTCGGAGACACAGCCGCACCACACCACCGGGAGTGCCAGTGGCACGCGTCGTAGTCGACGTCATGCTCAAGCCGGAGATCCTCGACCCGCAGGGACAGGCTGTGCAGCGCGCACTGCCCCGTCTCGGCTTCGACGGAATCGCGGACGTTCGTCAGGGAAAGCGTTTCGAGCTCGAGGTCGAGGGGCCGGTCGACGACGCCGCCCTCGCCCGTATTAACGAGATCGCCGAGACCTTCCTCGCCAACACCGTCATCGAGGACTTCACCGTCAAGGTGGAGGAGGGGAAGTGACCACCCGTATCGGCGTCGTCACTTTTCCCGGCACGCTCGACGACCAGGACAGCCTGCGGGCCGTGCGGATCGCAGGCGCCGAGCCCGTATCCCTCTGGCACCGCGACAAGGACCTCCACCAGGTCGACGCGGTCATCCTGGCGGGCGGATTCAGTTACGGCGACTATCTGCGCGCCGGCGCCATCTCGCGTTTCTCGCCCGTGATGGAGACCGTCATCGAGCAGGCGAAGGCCGGTCTGCCGGTCCTCGGCATCTGCAACGGCTTCCAGATCCTGACCGAGGCGCATCTGCTGCCCGGCGCGATGCTGCGCAACAACCACCTCCACTTCATCTGCCGCGACCAGAAGCTGCGGGTGGAGAACGCGGAGACCGCCTGGACCTCGGACTACACGGCGGGCCAGGAGATCTCCGTACCGCTGAAGAACGTGGACGGCCGGTACACCGCCGACGAGCGTACGCTCGACGAGCTGGAGGCCGAGGGCCGCGTCGCCTTCCGTTACGCCGACGTCAACCCGAACGGCTCGCTGCGCGACATCGCCGGCATCACCAACGCCGCGGGCAACGTCGTCGGTCTGATGCCGCACCCGGAGCACGCCGTCGAGCCGCTGATCGGTACCGGTCGCACCGACGGTCTGGGTTTCTTCACCTCGATCATCAAGAAGCTGGTCAACGCATGAGCCTGGACACGGTCAAGCACGCGGCCGGGACCCCGGACGCCGGGCAGCCCTGGAAGGAGCTCGGCCTCAAGGAGGACGAGTACGCCCGGATCCGCGAGATCCTGGGCCGGCGTCCCACCGGCGCCGAGCTCGCCATGTACTCCGTGATGTGGTCCGAGCACTGCTCGTACAAGAGCAGCAAGGTCCACCTCAAGCAGTTCGGCGAGAAGGTCCCCGCCAACGACGCGATGCTCGTCGGCATCGGCGAGAACGCCGGTGTGGTCGACGTCGGCCAGGGTTACGCGGTCACCTTCAAGGTCGAGTCGCACAACCACCCCTCGTACATCGAGCCCTACCAGGGCGCGGCCACCGGCGTCGGCGGCATCGTCCGCGACATCCTCGCCATGGGTGCCCGCCCGATCGCGGTCGTCGACCCGCTGCGCTTCGGCGCTGCCGACCACCCCGACACCAGGCGGGTCCTGCCGGGCATCGTCGCGGGCATCGGCGGCTACGGGAACTGTCTCGGTCTGCCGAACATCGGCGGCGAGGTCGTCTTCGACGCCTGCTACCAGGGCAACCCGCTCGTCAACGCCGGCTGCATCGGCGTGATGAAGCACGAGGACATCCACCTGGCCCAGGCCTCCGGCCCCGGCAACAAGGTCATCCTCTACGGCGCCCGCACCGGCGGCGACGGCATCGGCGGCGTCTCCGTGCTGGCTTCGGAGACCTTCGACGACACCAAGCCCACCAAGCGCCCCGCCGTCCAGGTCGGTGACCCCTTCCAGGAGAAGCTCCTCATCGAGTGCACCCTGGAGATCTTCAAGGAGAAGCTCGTCGCGGGCATCCAGGACCTCGGCGGCGCCGGGCTCTCCTGCGCCACGAGCGAGCTGGCCTCCGCGGGCTCCGGCGGTATGCGCGTCGAGCTGGACACCGTGCCGCTGCGCGACTCCTCCCTCTCGCCCGAGGAAATCCTCATGAGCGAGTCGCAGGAGCGCATGTGCGCGATCGTCGAGCCGCAGCACGTGGACCGTTTCATGGAGATCTGCGAGAAGTGGGACGTCATCGCCACCGTCATCGGTGAGGTGACCGAGGGCTCGCAGCTGGAGATCTTCTGGCACGGCGAGCAGATCGTGGACGTACCGCCGCGGTCCGTGGCCCACGAGGGCCCGACCTACCACCGGCCGTTCGCCCGCCCCTCCTGGCAGGACGCGCTGCAGGCCGACGACGCCGGCAAGCTGGCCCGTCCGGCGAACGGCGCGGAGCTGCGCGAGCAGGTACTCAAGCTGGTCAGCTCCCCGAACCAGGCCTCCAAGTCCTGGATCACCGACCAGTACGACCGTTTCGTGCAGGGCAACACCGTGCTGGCGATGCCCGAGGACGCCGGCATGGTCCGGATCGACGAGAAGTCGAATCTGGGTGTGGCCATGGCGACCGACGGCAACGGCCGTTACGCCAAGCTCGACCCGTACACGGGCGCGCAGCTCGCACTGGCCGAGTCCTACCGCAACGTCGCCGCGTCCGGCGCCAAGCCGCTCGCCATCTCGGACTGCCTGAACTTCGGTTCGCCCGAGGATCCGGACGTCATGTGGCAGTTCGCCGAGGCCACCCGTGGTCTCGCCGACGGCTGTCTGGAGCTGGGTACCCCGGTCACCGGCGGCAACGTGTCGCTCTACAACCAGACCGGTGAGACGGCGATCCACCCGACGCCCGTCGTGGCCGTCCTCGGTGTGATCGACGACGTCACCCGGCGTACGCCGGTCGCCTTCGCCGAAGAGGGCCAGCTGCTCTACCTCCTGGGCGACACCCGTGAGGAGTTCGGCGGCTCGGCCTGGTCCGAGGTCGTCCACCAGCACCTCGGCGGGATGCCGCCCGAGGTCGACCTGGGCCGCGAGAAGCTGCTCGGCGAGATCCTGATCTCGGCCTCCCGCGACGGCATGATCGACGCGGCGCACGACCTCTCCGACGGCGGTCTGATCCAGGCGGTCACCGAGTCCTGCCTGCGTGGCGGGAAGGGTGCCCGGCTGGTCGTCCCGGACGGTCTGGACGCGTTCACCTTCCTGTTCTCGGAGTCGGCGGGCCGTGCGGTCGTGTCGATTCCGCGCAGCGAGGAGCTCCGCTTCAACGACATGTGCGGGGCGCGGGGGCTGCCCGTGGCCCGGATCGGTGTCGTGGACGGCGAGGAGATCGAGATCCAGGGTGAGTTCAGCATCCCGCTGAGCGAGCTGGGCGCGGCGCACGAGGGGACCCTGAAGGCTCTGTTCGCCTGAGTCCTGCCCATACCGAAGCCCCCGTCCGGGTCGACCGGACGGGGGCTTCGTCGTTCCTGCCGCACCTGTTGATTGGGATTACGTAATTACGTAAGGTGGATGTCATGGAGATCGAGGACCGTGTCGCCGAACTGGAGCGCCGCCTCGCGGTGCTGGAGTCGGCAGCCGGGAGCGCGAAGCCGGAGCTGGGCGGCGGTGAACTCTGGGCGCTGGAAGGGCTGAAGGAACAGCTCGGCCAGGCCGGGGAGGCCGCGGCCGACGGCGGGGTGCTGTTCACTGGCGCGGTGAAGCTGCCGGCCGGTGAGCGCTACGAATGGCAGTACGGCGCGCTCACGGTGGGGCTCCTGGGGAGCACGGACGAGGACCGTCCCGACTGGGCGGAAGCCGCCGAACCCCTGGCCGCGCTCGGCCACCCGGTCCGGCTGCGGCTGCTCCGCGAGATCCTCGGCGGCCGCCGCACGGCCGCCGAGCTGGCCGGACTGGACGACACGGGAACGACCGGCCAGATCTACCACCATCTGCGGCTGCTGACCGGGGCGGGCTGGCTGCACACGACAGGACGCGGGCGCTACGAGGTGCCCGGCGCGCGGGTTGTGCCGCTGCTGGTGATGCTCACGGCCGCCCGGCCGTGAGGTCTGTACGCTTGGCCGTCATTGAGCATCGGGCCGTACGGGGGCGACGGTGGACGATCGGGAAAGTGCGCAACAGGACGGCGTCGTACGGGAGTAGCCCGACCGCGGGCCCTGGGGTAATGCCTTCAACATGCTGCTGTGCGTGCTGGCCGTCGCCGGGATCGGCTCAGCATCTGGGCCTTCGCCATGGAGTTCATCGATCTCCGTGCCCGGGGGGAGAGCCGCGAGCACATCACGGCGGCGTGCGGCGGCCTCATCGATCCTGACCCGGTCCTCGGGCTGGACGGCGGGGGGATCGACCGGGTGAAGCTCGACGACGAGCGCGAGATATCCACCGAGGAGACCTACAGCGGCTGTCTCGTCCACCGGGTGGGCGATCCGGGGACGACGTACGGGCACTTCGCGCTCTCCCTCGTCCGGCACTCCGCCGACCCGGACGAAGAGCAGGCCACGACCGAGGTCGACGAACGGCACGACGAGCCGTTCCGCCTTCCGTACCGCGACGAGGACGGGCCGGTCAGGCCCCGCGTGAGCCACGCCGTCCCGCATCCGATCGGGGACGGCAGGCTGGGCGACTACGACGAGTACAGGATGACGGCCCGGGCGGTCTGCGAGAAGGGGGGCGCGGTCTCCTCCGTAGAGGCGACGGCCGTCGCCCGGTACGACGACCCCGTCACGGCCGAGGACCGCCGCACGCTCGCCGGCCTGGCGCGGCAGGCGGCGGACCGGGCGGACGGGGTGCGAGGCCGACCTCCCCGAGCTTCCCGCCGCGCTGGCCGAGCCGAAGCTGCAGCTCGGCCCCCCCCGGCGAGCACAGGCGGCACCTGCGCCTGGTACCGGCGGTTCTTGGCCACGCAGGACCGGGGCCGGCTTCCCGACCGCGCGCTCGCCGCTCCGGCGGGAAGGGCGAGTGACCACGACGCCTGTGTGCTGGCGGTCGGGGAGAAGGAGACTCGCAGGATCTTCCCGGGCTACGCGAAGTCATCGAACTACCCGCAGAAGCTGGGGGACGTGCTGAAGTACCTCCCCTGGTGGGTGAAGACGGAGACGTACGTCGGTGACGGGACGCGGGGGCTTCTGAGCAGCAAGATCTTGGAGCCGACCGAGCTTGCGCCGGGCACCGCGGGCACGGACTCCGCCGGCATCTGGTGGGCTTCCTCCGTCTGCGGAGGCCGGCCCGCCGTGCATGTGATGTGGCTGTCCTATCCCTACGACCGCATAGTCGCCGACCGGCTTGAACCACTGTTCCGGGCATACGTCGACGACGCGACGGAACGCCGTGGCTGCACCGGTACGGTCTTCCCCGACCCGGCGGACTTCGCCCGGAATTGAGTCCGGCGGCACGCGAGGGCCACTGTCGGACCCGCCGGTTAGTCTCGCCCCTATGCCACCGGCCAAGAAGCGCCCCCGCGCCTACAACATCTCCCGGACCAGGACCGCCGTCCTCGCCCAGTTCGCCCACGTGCAGGACGCCGTCCGCACGCTGACGCCCGAGCAGCTCGCCCTGCCCGGACTGGGGGAGTGGACCGTGCGTGAGCTCGCGGCGCACCTGACGATGGCGCTGGAGCGGGTCAGCCGGGCCATGGAACTGCCGGAGCCGGCCGGGGGGCCCAAGCCGGAGACCTCCCTGCTGGAGTGGCCCTTCTCCACCGCAGGGAACGCCGCGGGAATCGCCGACCACACCCGGAACCTCGCCGGAGCGAGCCCCGATCTCGGCGCGCTGTACGAGGCGACGGCCGCCCGGTTCGCGGAGCTGGTGCCCGCCGATGCCGGTGAGCGGCTGGTGACGATCCGGTCGGGCACGATGCGGCTGGGTGACTTCCTGGTGACCCGCACCGTCGAACTCGTCGTCCACACCGACGATCTGCACCGGGCGACCGGCCTCGACATCCCGTACGACCGCCAGGCGCTCGCCGCCTGCACCCGGCTGCTCGCCGACGCGCTCGCGGACAAGGCGCCGGGCGGTTCCGTGGAGGTGCGTGTCCCGCCCTTCGCCGTCGTCCAGTGCATCGGCGGCCCCAGACACACCCGGGGCACGCCGCCCAACGTCGTGGAGACGGACCCGCTCACCTGGATCCGGCTGGCCACCGGACGTACGCGATGGGCGGAGGCACTCGAAGCGGCGCAGGTCAGCGCCAGTGGGGAGCGGGCGGACCTCGCCCCGCTGCTTCCGCTGATGGGCTGAGGGGAACCGGATCGACTACTCGATCCGTCCCATGGCCATGCGCAAACAACGTATGGCTGTCAGCGTCCTGGCCCTCCTCACCCTTGCCGCCTGCGGTACGGAGTCGGGCTCCGGAGCGGGTTCCGGGGACTCCGGAGACGGCAGCGGCACCGTACGGACGGGCCCATCCCTGACCGGTGTCCACTGGACCGTGTCCTCCCTGACCGTCGGCGGGAAGAAGACCGCCGCCCCCGCCGGTGCCCACGTCGAGATCGGCCCCGAGGGCAGGGCCACCGGCAATCTGGGCTGCAACCGTTTCACCGCCGACGTCGAGGTCGAGGGCGACAAGGTGACCGTCGGGCCGGGCACGACCACGGAGATGGGGTGCGAGGAGGATGTTCAGGAGTTCGAGAAGGCCATGGGCCGTGCCCTCAACGGCGAGCTCAAGGCCGCGGTGGCGAGCCGGAGCGACGGGAAGACCCTGACCCTGACCACCGCGCAGGGCGACTCCATCGTCCTCACCTCCGAGCCGCCGGCCCCGCTCACCGGTACCACCTGGAAGGTCACCGGACTCGTGTCCGGCGGTGCCGCCGCCTCCCTGCCCGCCGGGACGGAGAAGAAGGCGCATCTCACCTTCGGCAAGGACGGCTCGGTGGAGGGGAACCTCGGCTGCAACACCTTCCACGGCAAGGCGGTGGTTTCCGGATCGGCGCTCACCTTCGGTCCGATCGCCTCCACCCGGAAGATGTGCGCGGACCCCGAGATGGAGCTGGAGCGCGCGTTGCTCGGCGTGCTGGAGGGGAAGACGGCGTACGAGATCGAACACCGTTCCCTGTCGATCGAGGCGAAGAACGGCAAGGGGCTCGCCGCGACCGCCCCGGCCGGGAAGTGACCGGCCGGGGCTGATCCGCCCGGGATGGCGAGGGGTCTCAGGAGCGGGCCAGGACGGCGAGCGGCCTCAGGAGCCGGCCGGGACGACGCGCACCCTCAGGAGCCGCTCGGATACGGGAGCAGGCCGGAGTCCGTCTTCTCCCACGCCGCCCGCAGCCCGGCCAGCCGCTCCGGCTCGGCAGCCGCACGGTCGGCCTGCTCGCGCTGGTCGCCGGCCAGGTTGAACAGCTGGTCGGTCCCGCTCTTCCCCCGGTAGTACTTCCAGTCGCCGCGCCGCAGCGCCCGCTCACCGCGCACCCGCCAGAACAGGTCACGTTCCTTCGGCGTCTCGTCGCGCAGCAGATATCCGGCGAGGCTGACGCCGTCCAGCGGATGGGCGGGGCCCGGCCGCGCCCCGCCGAGCTCCAGCAGGGTCGCCGTCCAGTCGGGTGAGTACACGGGGAGGCCGCTGACCTGGTGACCGTCGATCCGCGCGGGCCAGCGCAGCACCGAGGGGACGCGGATGCCGCCCTCCTGGAGTGAGCTCTTGTTGCCGGACAGCGGCCAGTTGTAGGAGAACCGCTCGCCGCCGTTGTCGCTGGCGAAGAAGACCAGGGTGTCCTCCTCCTGACCCGAGCGCTTCAGCGCCTTCAGGACCTCGCCGACGGAGCGGTCCAGGTCCTCGACCATCTCTGTGTACTTCTCGACCGAGCCGCCGTCCGCGTTCCGGAGGGCGCCTGAGTCGCCGGCCTTGATCCGGCTGACGATCTCGGCGGACGCCTCCGTGTCGCCGTCGGCGATCCACGGCCAGTGCGGGGTGGTGAAGTTCAGGTTGAGCAGCCACGGCTTGTCGTGGTCACGCTGCACGTACTCGCTCGCGCGCTCCGTCAGGACCCGGGTGTAGTAGCGCAGGTCCTTGTACTCGGCGTCGCCCTCGTACAGGTCGTACTCACCGCCCAGGCCGAGCTTGGAGTAGTACTCCAGGGCCCCGCCGAAGTTGCCGAAGAACTCGTCCCAGCCCGACTTGGTGGGGCTGTGGTCCGGCAGGTATCCGCAGTGCCACTTGCCGATCAGCGCGGTCGAGTAGCCGGCGCCCCGCAGCAGGGAGGCGAGGGTCGGATGGGTGGGATCCAGCCCGACGGACCGGTCGGCGATCGGCTCCGCGAGCCCGCCCTTCGTACGCCCCGGATAGCGGCCGGTGTAGAGGCTGAACCGGGTGGGGGAGCAGGTGGCGGACCCGGAGTAGGCGTCCGTGAACCGGACTCCCTCGCGCCCGAGCCTGTCCAGGTTGGGGGTGCGGATGTGCGGGGCTCCGTACGAGGAGAGATCCGCCCAGCCGAGGTCGTCGCCGAGGATGAAAAGGATGTTGGGGCGGCGCGAGTGTCTGCCGGGGGCGGCGCGGAACGGCCGCTCCCGCGTCACGCCGTCCGTGGCCGTCCCGGGAGCGGCGGCTGCCGGGACGGCGGTCTGTATTCCGACGGCGGCGGTGGCGGCGGTCGCGCCCACGGCGGTGGTGAAGGCGCGTCGGCTCAGTGGTGAGCCGGAACGCCTGTCCGAATGTGCGTTCGAATCGCGAGAGGTCATGAGAGCTCCAGGGCGGGCCACGCGCTCCGGCCGGGGAGGGCGGAGCGCGAAAGGGGGCGGACGCGGCGCTCCGTCGAAAAGGGTGCACAGGTGGGCGTACCCGGACATGACGGGGCAGCGAGGAAGAAGAGCGGGAATGCGGGCGCGTACCGGAGTTCGGGGCGGAAGCCCTACGGCAGTCCCCGGAGGTGCGGCCGGATCAGGCGCAGCGACAGATGGCGCTCGCGACACGTCCCAGATCGACGTGGCGGCGCTCCACGAGCGTGACCGAGTGATCACCGAGGGGCTGCATGGAGAAGGAGCCTGCCCAACGGGCCATGAGCCTGTCAACGGTGGTCTCGCACTGCGGACAGCCTGTCCACATGCCGCCGGGCCCGCCGCCTCGACCGGACCAGGCGATTCGGCCGGGCCGGACCGGGGGCATCGCGGATGGTCCGGAGCGGCCCGCGGGGCCTGCGTCGGCGCTCCGCGGTGTGAGGCTCGCCACGAAACGGCCGTTCGGCCACGGCCCGCGCCGCCCGGTGTCCCGGCTCACCGAGTGCCACGACGGGGTGGGTCGTGGTGCGGAACGGCCGAGGCGTCCGACCCGTCGGTAACCGCCCTCCATCCCGGGCGTCGGCGGCCCCGAGGCCCTCCGGGGGCACGGCGGGAGGTGCGGCGGAGACAGGGCCGTGATCGCCCGGAGTGATCACTCGGTGCCGGTCCGGGCCCTCCTGGAAAGCCCCTGGCCGCCCTGCCCGAGGCCCCGGTCGGGAGGTCACCCAATTCGGACCGGTGGTCGATCTCGCCTACACTCGGTGGCGTGCCTCGTGGTGATGGACGACTCAACCACGACCTGCTCCCCGGAGAGAAAGGCCCCCAGGACGCTTGTGGCGTCTTCGGTGTCTGGGCTCCGGGCGAAGAGGTCGCCAAGCTCACCTATTTCGGACTGTATGCCCTGCAGCACCGTGGACAGGAGTCCGCGGGCATCGCAGTGAGCAACGGGTCGCAGATCCTGGTCTTCAAGGACATGGGACTGGTCTCGCAGGTCTTCGACGAAACGTCTCTGGTATCGCTCCAGGGCCATATCGCGGTCGGTCATGCCCGCTACTCCACCACCGGTGCCTCGGTGTGGGAGAACGCGCAGCCGACGTTCCGTGCCACCGCGCACGGCTCGATCGCCCTGGGTCACAACGGCAACCTGGTCAACACGGCCCAGCTCGCGGAGATGGTCGCCGACCTTCCGCGCAAGGACGGCCGTGCCACCCAGGTCGCTGCGACGAACGACACCGATCTGGTGACCGCGCTGCTCGCCGGCCAGAGAAATGACGACGACAAGCCGCTCACGATCGAGGCGGCTGCCACCAAGGTGCTCCCTGAGGTCAAGGGCGCCTTCTCGCTCGTCTTCATGGACGAGAACACCTTGTACGCGGCCCGTGACCCGCAGGGCGTCCGCCCCCTGGTCCTCGGCCGGCTCGAGCGTGGCTGGGTGGTGGCCTCCGAGTCCGCCGCCCTCGACATCTGCGGTGCCAGCTTCGTCCGCGAGATCGAGCCGGGCGAGCTGATCGCCATCGACGAGAACGGCCTGCGCAGCTCTCGATTCGCAGAAGCGAAGCCCAAGGGCTGTGTCTTCGAGTACGTCTATCTGGCCCGCCCCGACACCGACATCGCCGGTCGGAACGTCTACCTCTCCCGGGCGGAGATGGGCCGGAAGCTGGCGGCCGAGGCCCCCGTCGAGGCCGATCTGGTCATAGCGACACCGGAGTCCGGAACCCCCGCGGCCATCGGCTACGCCGAGGCGAGCGGAATTCCGTTCGGGTCCGGGCTCGTCAAGAACGCCTACGTCGGCCGGACCTTCATCCAGCCTTCACAGACCATCCGCCAGCTGGGCATCAGGCTCAAGCTGAATCCGCTCAAGGAAGTCATCAAGGGCAAGCGGCTGGTCGTCGTCGACGACTCGATCGTCCGCGGCAACACCCAGCGCGCCCTGGTGAGGATGCTGCGCGAGGCGGGCGCCGCCGAGATCCACATCCGGATCTCCTCCCCGCCCGTGAAGTGGCCCTGCTTCTTCGGTATCGACTTCGCGACGCGCGCCGAGCTCATCGCCAACGGCATGTCCGTCGACGAGATCGCCACCTCCATGGGTGCCGACTCCCTGGCGTACATCTCGCTCGACGCGATGGTCGAGGCGACGACGATCGCCAAGCCGAATCTGTGCCGCGCCTGCTTCGACGGTGAATACCCGATGGAGCTTCCGGACCCGGAGCTGCTCGGCAAGCAGCTGCTGGAGACGGAGCTGGCGGCCGGCCCCGCCGCGACCGCGGCGGCCGACGCGCTGCGTCGTCCGTGACCCGGACCGACCGGCTGCTTCCCCACCAGCCCCGTATTCCCACACGAAAGATCCCGGGCCATGTCTGAGACAACAGGTGCTTCCTACGCCGCGGCGGGCGTCGACATCGAAGCCGGTGACCGCGCCGTCGAGCTGATGAAGGAGTGGGTGAAGAAGACGCAGCGCCCCGAGGTCGCGGGCCTCGGCGGCCTCGGCGGATTCGCCGGCCTCTTCGACGCCTCGGCGCTCAAGCGCTACGAGCGCCCACTGCTCGCCTCCGCCACCGACGGGGTCGGCACCAAGGTCGACCTGGCCCGGCAGATGGGCGTGTACGACACCATCGGCCACGACCTCGTCGGCATGGTCGTCGACGACCTGGTCGTCTGCGGCGCGGAGCCGCTCTTCATGACCGACTACATCTGTGTCGGCAAGGTCCATCCCGAGCGTGTCGCGGCCATCGTGAAGGGCATCGCCGAAGGCTGTGTCCTGGCGGGCTGCGCCCTGGTCGGCGGCGAGACCGCCGAGCACCCCGGTCTGCTGGGCCCGGACGACTTCGACGTCGCGGGCGCCGGGACGGGCGTGGTCGAGGCCGACCGGCTGCTCGGCCCGGACCGTATCCGTAAGGGTGACGCGGTGATCGCGATGGCGTCGTCCGGTCTTCACTCCAACGGGTACTCGCTCGTGCGCCACGTGGTCTTCGACCGCGCCGGCTGGAGCCTGGACCGCGAGGTCGAGGAGTTCGGCAGGACGCTCGGTGAGGAGCTGCTGGAGCCCACCAGGATCTACTCCCTGGACTGCCTGGCACTGACCCGCACGACCGATGTGCACGGCTTCAGCCACGTCACCGGAGGCGGTCTGGCCAACAACCTGGCCCGGGTGATCCCGGACGGGCTGCACGCCACGGTCGACCGCGCCACCTGGGCGCCGGGCGCCGTCTTCGACCTGGTCGGCAAGGCCGGACAGGTCGAGCAGCTGGAGCTCGAGAAGACGCTCAACATGGGCGTCGGCATGATCGCGATCGTGCCCGCCGACTCGGTGGACGCGGCGCTGACGACGCTGGCCGACCGGGGTGTCGACTCCTGGGTCGCCGGCGAGATCACCGAGCGCGGCGGCCACGCGACGGGCGCCGAGCTGACCGGCAGCTACGCACGGTAGGACGCACCCGTCAGGTCACCGCCGGTCCGGCGCACACACCGGACCGGCGGCGGCCGGAGCGGGCCGCAGGCCGATCGCGTCGATGCGCCACATCCGTACCGGGACAGCACAGAACCCGGTCCGGGCAGGCCCGGACCGGGTTGATGTGTCAGCGCGAGGTCAAGCGCCGCGGCGCTGTGACGACGGACCGGACTGATCGTCCGCGTCCGCGTCCTCGTCGTCGTTGTACTGATCCGCGTACTGTGCGTACGGGTCATCTTCCTCGTCGTCGTCCTCGAACGGCTCGGCGTTCGGTGGCTGACTCGAAGGTGATGCGCCCAGCTCATTGGCCAGACGCGACAGGTCTGTCCCGCCGCTGCTGTACTTCAGCTGACGGGCGACCTTGGTCTGCTTGGCCTTTGCCCGGCCGCGCCCCATGGCTCGACCCCCTCGGTGACGGGGCTCGACGGCCCCAGAGTCTTGACACGCGTTCATGTTTCAGGACGGACTCTCAGCAGAGAGACCGCGCCCGTGGCTTTAACGGTACCTGCTTCCTCGGCCATACGGTACGCCGCCCGCATCACGCTCCTCGGTGCAGGACCTCGGAGGAGCCCGTCCTGGCTGGTCAACCCCGATTTTAACCTCTTGTGGACGGCCGACCCGCCGACCGGAGTGAGTCTTGTCTCCCCAGGGCCCGCAGGCCGTCCCCCCGTGGGCCCCGGGCCCGCCACCACCGGCGCTTCGTCACGGTCCGGTGGCGGGTACTCCACGCTGCGTGCGCGGATCAGCGACGGCGGGCGTCCGCCATCCGCTGTTCGGCGATCCGGTCGGCCGCAGCAGCCGGCGGAATCCCGTCATCCTTCGCACGTGCGAATATGGCCAGCGTGGTGTCGAAGATCTTGGTGGCTTTCGCCTTGCACCGGTCGAAGTCGAAACCGTGGAGCTCGTCGGCGACCTGGATCACGCCGCCGGCATTCACCACGTAGTCCGGTGCGTACAGAACCGATCGGTCGGCAAGGTCCTTCTCGACGCCGGGGTGCGCGAGCTGGTTGTTGGCCGCTCCGCACACCACCCTGGCGGTGAGCACGGGAACGCTGTCGTCGTTGAGCGCGCCACCGAGCGCGCACGGGGCGTAGATGTCGAGGCCTTCGGTCCGGATCAGCGCGTCCGTGTCCACGGCGACGGAGACCTCCGGGTGCAGATCGGTGATCCGGCGTACGGACTCCTCGCGCACATCGGTCACGACGACCTCGGCACCGTCGCTCAACAGGTGCTGGACCAGATGGCGGCCGACCTTGCCGACGCCCGCGACGCCGACCTTGCGGCCGCGCAGCGTGGGGTCGCCCCACAGGTGCTGGGCGGATGCCCGCATGCCCTGGAAGACGCCGAACGCGGTGAGGACCGAGGAGTCGCCCGCGCCGCCGTTCTCGGGGGAGCGGCCGGTGGTCCAGCGGCACTCCCGGGCGACGACGTCCATGTCGGCGACGTACGTGCCGACATCACAGGCGGTCACGTAGCGCCCGCCCAGCGAGGCCACGAACCGTCCGTAGGCCAGGAGCAGTTCCTCGGACTTGATCCGGTCGGGATCGCCGATGATGACGGCCTTGCCGCCGCCGTGGTCGAGGCCGGCCATGGCGTTCTTGTACGACATGCCGCGCGACAGGTTCAGCGCGTCCGCGACGGCCTCCGCCTCGGAGGCGTACGGATAGAAGCGGGTCCCGCCGAGGGCCGGGCCCAGGGCGGTGGAGTGGAGGGCGATGACGGCCTTGAGGCCGCTGGCACGGTCCTGGCAGATGACGACTTGCTCGTGGCCTCCCTGGTCCGAGTGGAACAGGGTGTGCAGCACATCGACAGGCACGCCGGTCACATCGGTCACTGTGGTGACTCCCAAGTACGAAGCGGCGGAAAGACCCTCCTGAAGGTGGGGAGGGCCCCGGGCCGACCGCGACCGCGGCCGGCCCGACTGGGCAAGAGCGTAAGTCCTCGTGACACGTAGATCTGTTCCCGTGCCGGGGATCACCCCCCTGTGGAGTACCGGCGTGACACGATTTAACGCATGTCGGTGGTGTCTTCGGTGCTCATCCCTTACGCGTCCTACCTGCGGGTGTACGAACCGCTCGCCGCCTTCCGCGAACCCGAACGGGGCCATTGGACGCGTTACGCGCAGCGCTCCGAGCTCCCCACTGCCCAGGACGAACTGCGTCGCTCGCTGGCGGACTTGGTTCCCACCCCTCCGGTGCCCGTGCCGGTGCACGAGAGCGGGGACGCCTTCGTGGCGCTCGTCGACGGGGTGGTCTGCGTCTGCCCGTGGCGGACCCGGATGCGCGGCTGGCTCGCAATGAGCGAACTGGGGGGTCTGTTTCCGGCCACTGTGCTGGACGCGGTGCTGCCCCCGGTGGTGCGGGGTCAGGCGGCGGCGGACCACGAGCGGTGGGCCGAGCGGAATCCGGATGCCCGCCCCTGGATCCGGACCACGGTGTGGCACGTGCCGGTGCGCTGGTTCGTGCTGTTCGACGACGCGGAGCGGGAGTATCTGACCGCCGGTACGGTCGGGGACCGGCTGCTGCGTTACCGGACCCCGATGGTGCAGGCGCGGCGCCGGCTGGCGAGGGCGCTGCGGACGCTGCGGGAGACCGTCGACGAAGGGCCGCTGGCCGAAGGGCTCGTGGAGGTGGGGCGCTGGCTCGAGGAGTTCCATCCGCGCGCCATGGTCGAGCTGGACTACGGCGGCCTGGTCCACGCGCTGAGCGCCGAGCAGCTCGCCGCTGACCGTTCCGCAGCGGATGTGGCCGAGGGCATCGCCGCGCTGCGCTCCGGGGACAGTGACGCGGCGGGTGTCGCGTACGGGCGGCTGGCCGACCGCTGGCGCGCGGTGCGTGACCTACAATCCTCCAACTAGGCTGAAGCGGTGTGAATTGGAACGCACCGTCGCATAGAGGGGCTATCCGCAGGGAAGAGACATCCTGTGAGGTGTCCGACATCCGTGGGCACCGAGGGATCCCGGCGGAGGTGAACGGAGATGCCCTGAGGGGGACTGACGGGCCGTGAACCGGCGTTCGGTGTGACGCGTGAGACAGGTGGGGCGGGAAGCCGTCCGCCAGGAGCGGGACCTACGTCCCGAACCGGGCCTTTGCCTCAAGCGTGACGGATAGCACTAACAGGGCCCTTGCGCCCTTCCCTACTCCTCATGCCAAAATAGGACAAGGAGTCCGGGGGAGGACTCTGTCCGCCCAACTATGGGTGGAATGCTCAGCATTGCACGCTATGGGGGGTCTGAGAACTTCTGACGACTCCTGACGACTCCTGAGTGTCCTGTGACTGATCGTTACTGGGGCGTGACTGTCCGCTATGGCATGGTCCATCGGCTTCCGTCGCTGATGAACACCTGGGAGGGCAATTCCATCGGTTTGGCCGACGTGGCTGGACGGATGGTGTAGTTGTAGTGCCGAAGACAAGCCGTTCGTCCTATAACCGACTCGGCCCGCGTCCGCCATTTCGGGCAACGCGGGTCAAGGTGCAGAATTTAGAGGAAAGAACCGAGATGGTTCGGTTCTCCCGAGGAGGCCGCTCATGACCGCTCGCACCCCTGATGCCGAGCCGCTGCTGACCCCGGCTGAGGTTGCCACGATGTTCCGCGTGGACCCGAAGACGGTCACCCGTTGGGCAAAGGCTGGCAAGCTCACGTCCATCCGCACGCTCGGTGGGCATCGCCGGTACCGCGAGGCAGAGGTCCGCGCACTGCTTGCGGGTATTCCGCAGCAGCGCAGCGAGGCCTGACACACCCCTGTCGCCGCAGCCACAACAGGGCGCTGAAGGGTCCCCCAACCCTCGGTGTCCGCACTCATAGCTCCATACGACGGGCGCCTGCCCCAACGGGCGCCATGCCTGTGACATGCGGGTACGTCGTTCGATCGCGCTGGACTCCGCCGGGTCCAGCGCGATCTTTTTTGTGTCCGGGGGCTCTGAGGGATGTGCCCGCCGGCTCGTGAAGGGCGTCCGAACGGTGCGGGTGCCCGCCCGAACCTGCCGACGGGTCGGTTTGCCGGGGCGGTCACGTGCGACTGTGGGCGGGGTTGTTCGGGGCTGTTCGCCCGGGTCCCGGGCGTCGTGGGACGGCTCGGGTGGAACGGTCCGGGATGTACTTCCAAGGCAGTGCAATTGCACATATTAAATTCGCCAGTTGTAGGAAGTGCGTAAAGTGCCCCCTGCGAAAAACTGATTCGGTGACTCCCGTCACACCGGCGTGGTCTTGCCAACCACCAGCCTGCCACTGTGCGGGGGTGCCTGGCTGCGGCAGATGGTCATGTCGCGGGAGGACTTTCGTCCCCGGGCGAGCGCGTGCGGCGCTCCGCTGCGGCCGCGTCGCCCTTCGTCGCCGACGCCTCGGCCTCAGTGCCCCTCGCGGGGGCGCCGGAGGCGGTCTCCGGAGCCGGCGGCGGCCCGGTCGGCCCCGATGGCGCACAGGGCGTCTGTGGGGCCGTCAGGGGCTCCATGGCGAGCCGCAGCAGGCGGTGGCAGATCGGACAGTGCCGGGTGAGGTGGCGGTAGCCGGAGGCGGCCGCCAGATGGGCGCGCAGCAGCGCGCGGGTCTCGTGCCTCTCCGTGGGCGCAGACATGCGTGCGGCCTCCCGGTGGCCCAGGCCGCCCCGCGTCGAGGGAAAGGGGGACGGACTCCGTCCTACGGAGTTACCCGCGGCGGGAGCCGGCGTCAAGACGCACGGAAGCCCGGATCCAGAGGATCCGGGCTTCCGTCTACTGCGGTCCTGACGGGATTTGAACCCGCGGCCTCCACCTTGACAGGGTGGCGAGCACTCCAAACTGCTCCACAGGACCAGGTTTTCGCTGCCTGCCTTGCGGCCTGCTGCGAAGACAGACTGTACAGGAGGTCCGAGGGCCAGGTCGAACTCACTCACCGTGCGGGAGCCGCTACGGCCCCGTGGAGGGCCAGGTCACGGAGCGGCCGCGTCGATCGCCTTCACGATGCGCTTGTCGGAGACGGGCTGCGCGGTGCCCAGGGCGTGCGCGAAATAGCTCACCCGCAGCTCCTCGATCATCCAGCGGATGTCCAGGACCTCCTGGGGCACGGGCCGCCCCTGCGGCAGCTGTTCGAGCAGCCAGGCGTACTCGTCCTGCATGTCGTGGACCTTCGCCATGCGCGCCGTGTCGCGCTGGACGTTCGTCGGCATCTGCTGCAGCCGGCGGTCCTCGGCGACCAGATAGCGCATCAGGTCGGGCAGTCTGCGCAGCCCGGTCGCGGTGACGAACCCGGGCGGCACGAGGCGGGCCAGGTGGTCCCGCACGTCCGTCACGTTGTCGATCAGGACCAGGCTGTTCGTCGACTTCAGCCGGCGCTCGCACGCCTGCCAGGCGGCCAGGATCTGCTGCACCTGGCCGATCGCGCGGACGGTGAGGTCCACGAGGTCGGCGCGCACCTTGTCGTACAGCTTCCGGAACGAGGCCTCGTCCCAGGCCGGCCCCCCGTGCGCGGCGATCAGCCGGTCGGCGGCGGCCGTCGCGCAGTCGTCGAACAGCGCCTGGATGGAGCCGTGCGGATTACGCGACAGCGCCAGCTTCTGCTGGTTGGTGAGCTTGTCCGAGGCGAACTTCGCGGGGTTCACCGGGATGTTCAGCAGGATCAGCTTCCGGGTGCCGCGCCACATCGCCTGCTGCTGCTCGGCCTGCGTGTCGAAGAGGCGTACGGCGACGCTCTCACCCTGGTCGACGAGCGCCGGGTACGCCTTGACCGGCTGGCCGGCCCGACGCGTTTCGAAGACCTTGTCCAGGGAGCCGATCGTCCAGTCCGTGAGGTTCGAACGCTCGATGGACTCACCCGAGGGCCCAGCGGTGGCCGCGGCGGCCTTGGAGAGGGCCTGGCGGGCCTTGGGGCGCAGCTGGATCTTCAGCGCTTCCAGGTCCTTGTCCTCGGCGACCTTGCGGCGCCGCTCGTCGGTGACCCGGAACGTGATCTTCAAGTGGTCCGGGATCCGGGACAGGTCGAAGTCGTCCGCCGTGACCGGGACGCCGACCATTCGCTGGAGCTCACGGGCGAGAGTCAGCGGCAGCAGCTCCTGCAGGGGGACCGCACGGTCCAGGAACTTCGCCGCGTAGTCCGGTGCGGGGACGTAGTGCCGGCGGATCGGCTTGGGCAGCGAGCGGATCAGCTCGGTGACCACCTGTTCGCGCAGGCCAGGGATCTGCCAGTCGAAGCCCTCCGAGGTGACCTGGTTGAGCACCTGGAGCGGGATGTGGACGGTCACACCGTCGGCGTCCGCGCCCGGCTCGAACTGGTAGGTCACCCGGAACTTGAGCTTCCCCTGCCGCCAGGAGTCCGGATAGTCGTCCTTGGTGACGGCCCCGGCCTTCTCGTTGATGAGCATCGAGCGCTCGAAGTCGAGCGCCTCGGGCTCGTCGCTGCGCTTGTGCTTCCACCAGGAGTCGAAGTGGGCGCCGGAGACGATGTGCTCCGGGATCCGCCGGTCGTAGAAGTCGAAGAGCGTCTCGTCGTCCACGAGGATGTCGCGGCGCCGCGCGCGGTGCTCCAACTCCTCGACCTCGCCGAGGAGTTTGCGATTGTCATGGAAGAACTGGTGGTGCGTGCGCCAGTCGCCCTCGACCAGGGCGTTACGGATGAACAGATCGCGCGACGCCTCCTGGTCGATACGGCCGAAATTGATCTTGCGCTGGGCGACGATCGGCACCCCGTAGAGCGTGACCCGCTCGTACGCCATCACCGCCGCCTGGTCCTTCTCCCAGTGCGGCTCGCTGTAGGTGCGCTTCAGCAGGTGCTGCGCCAGCGGCTCGATCCACTCGGGCTCGACCTTCGCGTTGACCCGCGCCCACAGCCGGGACGTCTCGACCAGCTCCGCCGACATCACGAAGCGCGGCTGTTTCTTGAAGAGCGCCGAACCGGGGAAGATCGCGAACTTGGCGTTGCGGGCGCCCACGTACTCGTTCTTCTCGGTGTCCTTCAGCCCGATGTGCGACAGCAGCCCCGCAAGCAGCGAGGTGTGCACCGACTGCTCCGGCGCGTCCTGTTCGTTGAGCTCGATGCCCATCTGCTTGGCGACCGTACGCAGCTGTGCGTAGATGTCCTGCCACTCACGGATCCGCAGGAAGTTCAGATACTCCTGCTTGCACATCCGGCGGAAGCTGGAGGAACCGCGCTCCTTTTGCTGTTCCCGGACATAACGCCACAGATTCAGGAACGCCAGGAAGTCGGACGTCTCGTCCTTGAAGCGGGCGTGGTTCTGATCGGCCTGGGTCTGCTTCTCCGCGGGCCGCTCGCGCGGGTCCTGGATGGAGAGCGCCGCCGCGATGACCATGACCTCGCGGGCGCAGCCGTTCTTCTCGGCCTCGACGACCATGCGCGCCAGGCGGGGGTCGACGGGCAGCTGGGAGAGCTTGCGGCCCAGCGGGGTGAGCCTCTTCTTCGGATCCTTCTCCGCCGGATCCAGGGCGCCGAGCTCCTGGAGCAGCTGGATGCCGTCGCGGATGTTGCGGTGGTCCGGCGGGTCGATGAAGGGGAACTTCTCGATGTCGCCCAGGCCGGCCGCGGTCATCTGGAGGATGACGGAGGCGAGGTTGGTCCGCAGGATCTCCGGGTCGGTGAACTCCGGACGCGTGACGAAGTCGTCCTCGGAGTACAGCCGGATGCAGATGCCGTCCGACGTACGGCCGCAGCGGCCCTTGCGCTGGTTGGCGCTGGCCTGGGAGATCCGCTCGATCGGCAGCCGCTGGACCTTCGTGCGGTGGCTGTAGCGGGAGATGCGGGCGTTGCCCGGGTCGATCACGTACTTGATGCCGGGGACGGTCAGCGAGGTCTCGGCGACGTTCGTCGCCAGAACGATCCTGCGCCCCGTGTGGCGCTGGAACACCCGGTTCTGCTCGGCGTGCGAGAGGCGGGCGTAGAGGGGGAGCACCTCGGTGTGTCTGAGGTTGCGTTTGTTCAGCGCGTCCGCGGTGTCGCGGATCTCGCGCTCCCCGGACAGGAAGACCAGGACATCACCCGGAGCCTCGTGGTCCAGCTCGTCGACGGCGTCGCAGATCGCGGTGATCTGGTCGCGGTCGGAGTCGTCGCCCTCTTCTTCGAGGAGGGGGCGGTAGCGCACCTCGACCGGATACGTCCGGCCGCTGACCTCCACGACCGGTGCCTCGCCGAAGTGCTTGGCGAAGCGCGCCGGGTCGATGGTCGCCGAGGTGATGACGACCTTCAGATCGGGACGCTTGGGCAGCAGCCGGGCCAGGTAGCCCAGCAGGAAGTCGATGTTCAGCGACCGCTCGTGGGCCTCGTCGATGATGATCGTGTCGTAGGCGAGGAGCTCGCGGTCCGTCTGGATCTCGGCCAGCAGGATGCCGTCCGTCATCAGCTTCACGAAGGTCGCGTCCGGATTCACCTGGTCGGTGAAGCGCACCTTCCAGCCGACGGCCTCGCCCAGCGGGGTCTCCAGCTCGTCCGCGATGCGCTCGGCGACCGTGCGTGCCGCGATCCGGCGGGGCTGCGTGTGCCCGATCATGCCCCGGACGCCGCGCCCCAGCTCCATACAGATCTTGGGGATCTGGGTGGTCTTGCCCGATCCGGTCTCACCGGCGACGATCACGACCTGGTGGTCGCGTATCGCCTCCAGGATCTCGTCCTTCTTCTGGCTGACCGGGAGTTGTTCCGGGTACGACAGGGCGGGCATCCGCGCGGCGCGGCCGGCGAGCCGCTCGGACGCCTTGCCGGCCTCGGCGGAGATCTCGTCCAGCACGGACTGGCGGGCCTCGGGCTTGTGGATGCGCCGGGCACCCTCGAGGCGACGGCCGAGCCTGTGCGCGTCGCGGAGCGAGAGCTGCCCGAGCTGGGACTGGAGGTCGGCGAAGGAAGTAGACATACGGACCCCAGGATCTCACCCGGGCGCAGGGACTGGCGAACGTATTTCGTCCGGGCCGTGTCACACCGCTCCCGGGAGGCCCGGTGACCGAGCGGGACGATGGCATCACAGGACGTACCATTTCGGGCAACTGATCACCCGTTCCCCGTCGCAGGGCGACCCCACGCCTCCTCGCCCTCCTCCGCACCGCACCCGCACGGAGCGCCGTATGCCCACGCCCGCCCGCCCCTCGCCCTCCGCGAAGAAGCCGATGCTTTTCGGCCTTGTCGTCGTGCTCGCCGCCGGGCTCCTCGCCCTCGTCTCCTACCGGGCGACCGCCCCGGACGAACCCGCCTCCGACACCCCGGCCGCAGCCACCACCGCGGGACCGGACCCCGATGTCTACGAGGAGCTGGCGGAACTGGCCCGGCGCGACGCCGGTGACAAACTGGCGCAGGGCCGCACCGACGCCCCCGTCGTCCTCATCGAGTACGCCGACTTCCAGTGCGGCTACTGCGGGAAGTTCGCCCGGGACACCGAACCCGAACTGATCAAGAGGTACGTCGACGACGGCACCCTGCGCATCGAGTGGCGCAACTTCCCGATCTTCGGCGAGGCGTCCGAGGCGGCGGCCCGCGCGTCCTGGGCGGCCGGCAGACAGGACCGCTTCTGGGCCTTCCACCGGGCCGCCTACGCCGAGGACGCCAAGGAGAAGGGCTTCGGCAAGAAACGCCTCAGGGCCCTCGCCCAGCAGGCAGGCGTGAAGGACCTCGGCCGCTTCGCGCGCGACACCGACAGCGCTGCGGCCACCGAGGCGGTCCGCGAGGACCGGGAGCAGGCCTACGGGATCGGCGCGACGTCCACCCCGTCCTTCCTCATCAACGGCCGCCCCGTGGCCGGGGCCCAGCCCATGGCCGTCTTCACCCAGGCCATCGAGGACGCGGCGGCGGAGGAAGCGAACGTAGGAAGCGCCGGTGACCCCGCGAAATGACCCCGGACATCGGCTACTTCGCCGCCCTTCTCGGAGGCCTCCTGGCCCTCGTCAGCCCGTGCAGCGCCCTGCTGCTCCCGGCCTTCTTCGCGTACTCCGTCGACTCCGCCTCACGGCTCCTGGCGCGTACGGGCATCTTCTACGCCGGTCTCGCCACCACGCTCGTCCCGCTCGGCGCCGCGGGCTCGTACGCGGGACGCCTCTTCTACGGGCACCGTGACGCCCTCGTCCTCGGCGCGGGCTGGCTGATCGTCGGGCTCGGTCTCGCCCAGATCGTGGGGCTGGGCTTCGCGTCCCGGCGGATCGCCGCCCTCAGCGGCAGGATCCGGCCCACCACCGCCCTCTCCGTCTACGCCCTGGGCGCGGTCTACGGGCTCGCCGGCTTCTGCGCGGGCCCGATCCTCGGCAGCGTCCTCACGGTGGCCGCCGTCAGCGGCAGCCCCGTCTACGGCGGTCTGCTGCTCGCCGTCTACGCCCTGGGCATGGCCGTCCCGCTGTTCGTGCTCGCCCTGCTCTGGGAACGCTTCGACCTCGGCCGCCGGGCCTGGCTGCGCGGCAGGCCGCTGCGGGCCGGCCGCTTCGAGCTGCACAGCACCTCGTTGCTCTCCGGCCTCTTCTTCATCGGGCTCGGAGTGCTCTTCCTCGTCTACGACGGGACGACCGCGCTGCCCGGACTCCTGGACGTGGACGACTCGTTCGCCGTCGAGCAGTGGGCCCAGCGTCTCGGCGAGCGGGTGCCGGACGCGGCGGCGCTGGCGGCCGTGGCGGCGGTGGTGCTGCTCGGGCTGACCGTGCAGGCGGTGCGGCGGCGGCGTGACGAGGGCTGAGTACGGCGAAAGCCCCGTCCGGCGGACGGGGCTTTCGGATGGTGGCTGGGGCCGGGATCGAACCGGCGACCTATCGCTTTTCAGGCGATCGCTCGTACCAACTGAGCTACCCAGCCACGCAGCTCATACGGGCTGCAGCGGTCCTGACGGGATTTGAACCCGCGGCCTCCACCTTGACAGGGTGGCGAGCACTCCAAACTGCTCCACAGGACCTAGCTAATGTGCGAGACGAGTCTCGCACACTGTAAAGCGTGCCCCCAACGGGATTCGAACCCGTGCTACCGCCTTGAAAGGGCGGCGTCCTGGGCCACTAGACGATGAGGGCTAAGGGCCCGCCTGCGCGCTTTCCAGCGCGTCGGGGACGTGAGAAGCATACGGGTTGCGGGGAGCTATCGCCAAAACGGTTTGGGCCTCTCGTTTTGATCAGGCGGGCTCGCGTGCCCTGGCACCGCTCCCTGATCCGGCCTGATCCAGACGAGAGGCCCTACGGCGAGGTCGTAGGGGCGCACGGGGAAGGGGCCGGGCTCTTCAGGTTCTCCTCCGGGAGATGGCGGCTGACCTCGGCCGTCGTCAGGCCGAGACCTCCGAGGGTGATCTCGTCCCAGGCCTGCAGATGGCGGGTGGCGCGGTCCAGGTAGAGGACCGAGGCACGCACCTTCTCGGGCTTCTCGTTCTGCACGGCGCGCAGGCCTCCGCCGCCCGTGGAGCCCTCGACCTTCAGCCGCGTACCCAGGGGCAGCAGTTCGTTGACCCGGTGGTGCACATGGCCGGCCAGGACCAGCGGCACCGTGCCGTCCGTCTCCCGCGCCGCGTTCGGGTCGTGCGCCACCGCGATGTCCACCGGGGTGCCCGCCCGCTTCTGGTCGCGCAGTGCCGAGGCGAGGCGCGCGCCCGCGAGCTGCTCGGATGCCTTGCCGCCGATGGGGCGTGTGCGGTCCGGGGTGAACTGCGGGTCCCCGGTGCCGGCGATCCGCAGCCCGGCCGCGTCCACGGCGCCGCCCTCGTCCAGGACGTGCGCGTTCCTGGTCTTCCCCAGACGGTCCTGGGTCACCTTGGAGTCGTGGTTGCCCCTCACCCACACATAGGGCGCGCCGAGCTCGGCGACGGGGTCCAGGAAGCCGTTCTCCGCGGCGGTGCCGTGGTCCATGGTGTCGCCGGAGTCGATGATCACGTCGATCTCGTACTGCTCTACGAGCGAGGCGATGATGTGCCAGGCGGCGGGGTTGAGATGGATGTCGGAGACGTGCAGGACACGGATGGTCCCCGGGTCCGGCTGGTAGACGGGGAGCGTGGACGTGGCGTCGTACAGCTTGGTCACGTTGGTGACGAGCCGGGCCAGTTCCTGCTGGTAGACGTCGAACTCGCTGACGATCGAGCGGGCGTCGCCGACGACCGAGGGGGCGCTGGAGAGCAGCCCGGAGAATTTCGGCTCCAGGACGGACTTCGGGTTCCAGGTGGCGTAGGCGCTGACGCCCGAGGCGGCCAGCAGGGCCAGGGCGAGGCCTCCGGCGGCCAGGGCGCGGCGGGGGCGCCGGTAGACGACGAGTCCGAGGGCGGTGGCGCCGGAGACCACGGCCACGCAGGAGCGGACCGCCAGCTCCCGGGTGCCGGAGGCGACGTCGTCGGTGACCTCGTCCTGGAGACCTGAGAGGCGTTCGGGGTGCTTGACGAGGGCCTGCGAGCGCTCCGGGTCCAGCTGGTCGACGTCCACGTCCAGGCGGACGGGGGCGTGGTGGGAGTCCAGCTCCAGGGCGCCGAGCGGTGACACGTTGATCTTGGTGCCGCCGCTCACGGACGGCCGCAGGGTCATGGTGGTGTCCATGGGACCCACCGGCGTACGAACACTGCCGACGACCAGCAGCCCCAGCCAGGCGCCCAGCACGACCACCGCCAGCAGGCCGAACGCGCGTTTCCAGGGGTGCGCGGCGGGGGCGAGCCCGCCGGCGGGGGCGGTGGCGTGCGAGCGGGAGCGGAAGAGGCGGCGGACACGGACGGCTGCGGCGTGGAACGGGCGTGCCATTGGGCGCGTATGCCCAGATCGGGCATCGGACATGCGGGCGGGCGGGGTGGTGTGGGCCGGGCGGGTGGCCGCCGGAACCGGGTGCGGCCCGCCCGTCCCGGCCCGGTGTACGTGACAATGGCGGGGTGCTGGAGATGACGCGCGAGGAGTTCGAAGAGCTGGTGAGCCTGGCTCTTGACCGGGTCCCGCCGGAGCTGATGCGGCTGATGGACAACGTCGCGGTGTTCGTGGAGGAGGAGCCGGAGGACGCGGAGGACCGGGAGCTGCTCGGGCTCTACGAGGGCACTCCCCTCACCGAGCGCGGTGAGTGGTACGCGGGTGTGCTGCCGGACCGGATCACCATCTACCGGGGGCCCACGCTGCGGATGTGCGAGACCCGCGAGGACGTGGTCGCCGAGACGGAGATCACGGTGGTCCACGAGATCGCCCACCATTTCGGCATCGACGACGAGCGGCTGCACGCACTGGGGTACGGGTGAGCGCACAGAGCCCGCCGCCGGAGCGGCCGGTCGTCGACCCGGACGTCGACATCTCCGTGCCCGCGCAGCGCGCGGAGACGGAGGGCCCGGGGAAGTGGCGGGTCCTGGCGGTGATCGCGGCGGGCGGCGCGGCCGGGGCCACGGCCCGCTACGCGGCGTCCCTCGCCTGGCCCGCCGCCGGGGGCGGCTTCCCCTGGGCGGTCTTCGCCGTCAATGTGGCGGGCTGCGCCCTGATCGGTGTGCTGATGGTGCTGACCGCCGAGCGGGGGAGGGTCACGCATCCGCTGGTGCGGCCGTTCCTGGGCGTCGGGGTGCTCGGCGGGTTCACCACGTTCTCGACGTACGCCGTCGATGTGTCCAGGCTGCTGGCGCGCCAGGAGGTGGCCACGGCGATGGCGTACGCGGCGGCGACGGCCGTGGCGGCCCTCGGTGCGGTGTGGGGGGCGGCCGCGCTCACACGGGCGCTGGACGACAGACGGGAGCGGACCGCGTGAACTGGCTGCTGGTCGTCATCGGAGGCGCCGTAGGGGCGCCGCTGCGCTATCTGACGGACCGTGCGGTGCAGGCGCGGCACGGTGCGGGTACGCCGTACGTGTTCCCCTGGGGGACCTTCACCGCCAACGCCGCGGGCAGTCTGCTGCTCGGCGTACTCACGGGGGCCACGGTGTCCACACCCGTGTACGCGTTGCTGGGCACGGGGCTGTGCGGAGCGCTGACGACGTATTCGACGTTCTCGTACGAGACCCTGCGACTGGCCGAGACGGGCCGTGGCTTCCTGGCGGGCGCCAATCTGCTGGCGTCCCTGCTGGTGGGGCTCGGGGCGGTGTTCCTGGGGGCGGAGCTCGCGGGGGGCTTCGGGGGCTCCGCGGTGTGATCCGGCCGGCCGGTGTGTGTGCGGGTGTTGTGTCCGGGCGTGTCCCCGGCGGGGGCGGGGGAGTTGGACACATCGCTCTCCCGTTCCGGCCGTTCCCTCTCCTCCCCGGAGGTGCCACCCCGTGCGCCAGTTGTCCGCCCGCGTCCGCTGGGCAGCCGTCACCGTGCTGACGATCGCCGTGTCCACAGGCTGTGTGAGCGTCGGCGACGACGCCGGGAAGCCGGCCCCTTCGCGTACCGCCGGCGAGAAGGGCGCGTCGGCCCGTCCGGACGGCGGCGCCGTGCCGGGCACCGGCCGGTCCGGCTCCGGTGGCGGCCGTGCCGAGGCGCAGTCCGACCGTGGCGCCTCCCGCGAGCCGGACGCGAAGGAGCCGGGCCGTGCGCCCTCGGCCGGCCCCGGGAAGGCCGGCCCTGCGCCCGGGGGTCCCGGCACCCCGGAACCGACCCGCGGCGGGCCGCTGCCCACCCCGGCGCCCACCGATCCGGGCCCGGGTGAGCCGCCCGCTCCGCCGGTCACCCCTGAGGAGCCTCCGCCCTCGCCCGAGCCGGAGCCCCCGTCGCCTCCGGAGCAGCCTTCCGCGTCGCCCGCAGCGCAGTCACGTGACGACGCGATGGGGGCGCCGGGGAGGGCCGAGGTGTGGCCCACTCCCCGGGTATCACCGCAGGTCGCGCCGGTATGAGCGAGGCCGGGGGAGACCCGGTTTGCACGAATGGGGGGAGGGTGCGTATGGTAGTAGATCGTTTGATCCTATGCCCGGCGCCGACACAGAAGAGCGCCGTGTGGCGCGTACTCTCCCTTGCCGTGGCTGGACCGCATTGAGGCGGTCGAAATTGCGAAAACACGGAGTTACGGGCGCGTGCCGAGACTCCGGAAGGTTTCGCATTTCGCATGTCAATTTCCAGTTCTGACCACACCGTCATGCCCGAGAACGACGTCGAGAACATCGAGGTCGTCCAGGCCGCCGAAGCCGTAGTGGCCCAGGCCCCCGAGGCAGCCGAAGAGACCCCCGCCACCGAGGCCCCCGTCGTGGAGCCCGCCGCTGCGGAGGCCCCCGTCGTGGAGACCCCTGTCGTGGAGCCCGCCGCTGCGGAGACCGCCGTCGTGGAGCCCGCCGCTGCGGAGACCGCCGACGCGGACACCTCGGAAGAGGCCGCCGCCGAGGAGGACGCCGAGCCGAGCGTCACCTTCTCCTCGCTCGGACTGCCCGACGGCATCGTCCGCAAGCTCGCGCAGAACGGTGTGACGGCCCCCTTCCCGATCCAGGCCGCGACCATCCCGGACGCCCTGGCCGGCAAGGACATCCTCGGCCGTGGCCGTACCGGCTCCGGCAAGACGCTCTCCTTCGGTCTTCCGCTGCTGGCCACGCTGTCCGGCGGCAACACCGAGAAGAAGAAGCCCCGCGGCATCATCCTCACCCCGACCCGTGAGCTCGCGATGCAGGTCGCGGACGCCCTCCAGCCGTACGGCGACGTGCTCGGCCTGAAGATGAAGGTCGTCTGCGGCGGTACGTCGATGGGCAACCAGATCTACGCGCTGGAGCGCGGTGTCGACGTCCTCGTCGCCACGCCCGGCCGTCTGCGCGACATCATCAACCGCGGCGCCTGCTCGCTCGCGAACGTCCAGGTCGCCGTTCTCGACGAGGCCGACCAGATGTCCGACCTGGGCTTCCTGCCCGAGGTCACCGAGCTGCTCGACCAGATCCCCGGCGGCGGCCAGCGCATGCTCTTCTCCGCCACCATGGAGAACGAGATCGGCACGCTGGTCAAGCGCTACCTGACCAACCCGGTGACGCACGAGGTCGACAGCGCCCAGGGCAACGTCACGACCATGTCGCACCACGTCCTCGTCGTGAAGCCGAAGGACAAGGCGCCCGTCACGGCCGCGATCGCCGCCCGCAAGGGCCGCACGATCATCTTCGTCCGCACTCAGCTGGGCGCCGACCGCATCGCCGAGCAGCTCATCGAGTCCGGTGTGAAGGCCGACGCGCTGCACGGCGGCATGACGCAGGGTGCTCGTACCCGCGTGCTCGAGGACTTCAAGAAGGGCTATGTCAACGCCCTGGTCGCCACCGACGTCGCCGCCCGCGGCATCCACGTCGACGGCATCGACCTCGTCCTCAACGTGGACCCGGCCGGCGACCACAAGGACTACCTGCACCGCTCGGGCCGTACCGCCCGTGCCGGCAAGTCCGGTGTCGTCGTCTCGCTGGCGCTTCCGCACCAGCGCCGTCAGATCTTCCGTCTGATGGAGGACGCGGGCGTCGACGCCTCGCGTCACATCGTGCAGGGCGCGGGTGTCTTCGAGCCCGAGGTCGCCGAGATCACCGGTGCCCGTTCGCTGACCGAGGTCCAGGCCGACTCTGCGAACAACGCGGCCAAGCAGGCCGAGCGCGAGGCCGCCGACCTCACCAAGCAGCTGGAGCGCATCCAGCGCCGTGCCGTCGAGCTGCGCGAGGAGGCCGACCGTCTGGTCGCCCGTGCCGCCCGCGAGCGGGGCGACGACCCGGAGGCAGCGGTGGCCGAGGTCGCCGCCGAGGCCGAGGCCGCGCTCATCGCAGCGGTGTCCGTCCCGGAGCAGCCGGCCGCGCGCGACGACCGTCGTGACGACCGGGGCAACTTCAGCCGCCGTGACGACCGTGGCGGCGACCGCGGAGGTTACCGCGGTGGCAACGACCGGGGTACCGGCGAGCGCAGTGGCCGTCCCTCCGGTGGGACCGGCTACCGCGGGAGCAACGACCGTCCGTCGTTCCGCGGCAGCAACGACCGTCGTGACGACCGCCCCTCGGGTGGTTTCCGCTCCGGCGGCGGTGAGCGTCGGGACGACCGTGGTGGCCGTCCCGTCGAGCGTCGTGACAACGACCGTCCGGCGTTCCGCAGCAACGACCGTCGTGACGACCGCCCTTCCGGTGGTTTCCGCTCCGGCGGCGGTGAGCGTCGGGACGACCGTGGTGGCCGTCCCGTCGAGCGTCGTGACAACGACCGTCCGGCGTTCCGCAGCAAC
>NZ_JBIWKH010000020.1:0-55728 GCF_044765585.1 Streptomyces sp. NPDC102441 | reverse complement strand
CGACCGTCGTGACGACCGCCCCTCCGGTGGCTTCCGCTCCGGCGGCAGCGACCGCCCGTTCAACCGCGACCGTCGTGACGACCGTCCCTCGGGCGGCTTCCGCTCCGGCGGCGGCAGCGACCGTCCGACCGGCCGCCGTGACGACCACCGCGGTGGCACCGGCACGGGCACCGGCACCGGCACCTTCGGCCGCCGCGACGACAAGCCGCGCTGGAAGCGCAACGGCTGAGTCCGGCTGACAGCTGACCGACCGCGGGGCCCGTACGACACTTCGGTGGCGTACGGGCCCCGCGGCGTTTCCGGCGTCCGTGCCAGGGCATCGCTGGGGGCATGACAAACGACGAAGCCGTGGCGGCGGAACCACCGCCCGATGCCCTCCAGGGCCCACCCGCGCCCACCTCCGACGAGGAACGGCTGGCCGAACTCGGCTACACCCAGGTGCTCGCGCGCCGGATGTCCGCCTTCTCCAACTACGCCGTCTCGTTCACGATCATCTCGGTGCTCTCCGGGTGCCTGACGCTGTACCTGTTCGGCATGAACACCGGCGGCCCCGCCGTCATCACCTGGGGCTGGGTCGGCGTCGGGCTGATGACGCTGTTCGTCGGCCTGGCGATGGCCGAGATCTGTTCGGCCTACCCGACGTCCGCGGGCCTGTACTTCTGGGCCCACCGCCTCGCCCCGCCGCGTTCGGCCGCGGCATGGGCCTGGTTCGCCGGCTGGTTCAACGTGCTCGGCCAGGTCGCCGTCACCGCCGGCATCGACTTCGGGGCCGCGTCCTTCCTCGGGGCGTACCTGAACCTCCAGTTCGGCTTCGAGGTCACGCCCGGCCGCACGATCCTGCTCTTCGCGGCGATCCTGGTCCTGCACGGCCTGCTGAACACGTTCGGGGTCGGCATCGTCGCCGTCCTCAACAACGTCAGCGTGTGGTGGCACGTCGTCGGGGTCGCCGTCATCGTGGGCGCGCTCACCTTCGTGCCGGACTCGCACCGGTCGGCGTCGTACGTCTTCACCGAGTTCGTCAACAACACCGGCTGGGGCAGCGGCTTCTACGTCGTGATGATCGGCCTGCTGATGGCGCAGTACACCTTCACGGGGTACGACGCCTCCGCCCACATGACGGAGGAGACCCACGACGCGGCCGTGGCCGGCCCGCGCGGCATCGTGCAGTCGATCTGGACGTCCTGGATCGCCGGCTTCGTGCTCCTGCTGGGCTTCACCTTCGCCATCCAGTCGTACGACGGGGCCCTGAACTCCCCGACCGGCGCCCCGCCCGCCCAGATCCTCCTGGACGCGCTGGGAGCCACCACGGGCAAGCTCCTGCTGCTCGTCGTGATCGGCGCCCAGCTCTTCTGCGGAATGGCCTCGGTGACCGCCAACAGCCGCATGATCTACGCCTTCTCTCGCGACGGGGCGCTGCCCTTCTCCCGTGTGTGGCACACGGTCAGCCCCCGCACCCGCACACCCGTCGCAGCGGTCTGGCTGGCCGCGCTCGGCGCCCTGGCCCTCGGGCTCCCGTACCTGATCAACGTCACCGCGTACGCCGCCGTGACGTCCATCGCGGTCATCGGCCTCTACATCGCCTACGTCATCCCCACGCTGCTCAGGCTGCTGCGGGGCGAGGACTTCGTCCGGGGGCCCTGGCACCTGGGCCGGTGGTCACGGCCGATCGGCATCGTCGCGGTGACCTGGGTCGGGGTGATCACGGTGCTCTTCATGCTGCCCCAGGTGTCCCCGGTCACCTGGGAGAGCTTCAACTACGCCCCACTGGCCGTCCTGGCGGTGCTCGGCTTCGCCGCCGTCTGGTGGGTGGTCTCCGCCCGCCACTGGTTCCTCAAACCGGCCACCCCGGATCACAACCACACGATCACGGACGAAACCACCCGCTGACCGGCCCGCCCCGGCAGTGACAGGGCCCGGCACCCGATACCCGATCGGCTGCCGGGCCCGGGGAAGCTATGCTCGGGGGTGATCCATCAGGGGCCGTTAGCTCAATTGGTCAGAGCAGCGGACTTTTAATCCGTTGGTTGTGGGTTCGAGTCCCACACGGCCTACTGCTAGGCCCCGGGTCAGAGCGTTTTCTGACCCGGGGCCTCTGCTTGTCGCGAGCTCGTTTCGGGCAGATGCTCCACTCCTGCTCCATCGACGTGCAAACGATCACATGACGAAGCCCGGCCGC
The DNA here is from genome assembly GCF_044765585.1 of Streptomyces sp. NPDC102441. NCBI lineage: Bacteria > Bacillati > Actinomycetota > Actinomycetes > Kitasatosporales > Streptomycetaceae > Streptomyces > Streptomyces sp. NPDC102441. The sequence continues at coordinate 53,552 of NZ_JBIWKH010000020.1, read as the reverse complement.
GTGTGCGGCCCGGGCTCCTGCTGCTCAGTGCTGCGGTGTCTCAGGTTCTGCCAGGACGTGGAATCCCGTCAGTCCTCGGGGCTGTTCCAGATCGTGGGAGTCGGGTGCCTGTCCGGCTTCCCACGCTGCGACAGGTCGGCGTACCGCGGGTCGATCCACTCTGCTGACATCGGTCACCTTCATCCATGAGCTACGTCCGACCAGGGCTGGTCACCTGCTACACCATGGTGGTGAGCACGCGGCTGCGCAGCGGCTCGGAGACCAGCGTGTCGGCGGACTGCCAGGACGCCGCGGTGACCTCTTCCTCCTGGAGGACGATGTCGTCCACCGTGGTGTGGAACATGAACCGGAAGTCGAAGTGCAGGTGCTCCGGCTCATCCTTCGAGGAGTTCGCCGGGATGATGTGCGCATCGACGTGAACTGGCAGGTCGACGGTCAGCGTGACGTCGTCCGCGTCGATGCCCGTCTCCTCGGCCAGCTCGCGCAGCGCAGCCCCGACGAGCGTCTCGTCCGCCTCCTCGACGTGGCCGCCGGGCAGCAGCCACTTCGAGAGGGCGCGGTGCTCGATGGTCAAGACCCGGCCGTCGGGGCGGTGAAGCACGGCGCCGGCGGTGACGTGGCCGAGGAACTCCTTACGCGAGGTGATCGCGTCGCCCGCCTCGTCGAGGACCTGGAGCAGAGAGGCGAGCGGCTCCTTGTCCTCGGGGTGCTGGGCAAGGTAGGCGTCGAGGGTCTCGCGGACGTGCTGGGCCGTGATGGACATGGGGGTGCTCCTCATCGGTTGAAGTAGCTGAGCCAGGTGGACGCGATGGCTGCGCGGTCGGCGGGTGTGACCTCGTGCATACCGTTTCCGAGGGCGCCATGGGCCAGCATGCGAATGCTCGCCAGGATCTCTGCCTGGATGAGGAAAATGAACGGGCCCACGCTGGCCCCGTGCAGGAAGTTGACGGCGTTGCCTCCGTTCAGCAGGTAGAAGTAGTGGCCCGTGGTCTGGTAGCGGGTGACGTGGTCGCCGGACGGTGTGCGGGTGTAGACCTCGGGCAATCCGTCCAGGCCGAGTTCGTCCTCTGACGAGGTGACCGTCGCGACGTAGGCGCCGTTACGCAGCGCAGGGAAGTCCTCGTTGCGCAAGGAGACGGAGCCCGTGGCGCACAGGACCAGGCCGGCGTCGTGCAGGGCGGCGTCCCGGTCACGCGCCACGGTGAAGCCCTGGCTGAGGGCCTGGGTTCGGCGGACGGGGTCGATGTCGTACACGGTCACCTGGATGCCCTTGGCGTGCAGCAGTCGGGCGATGGAACTGCCGAGCTTCCCGAAGCCGAGGACGAGGGCCGGACGTCCGTGCAGGATGTCGCCGCGCGCCCGCATCAGGGCCTCGGTGGAAAACACGACGGACTGGCCGACGAGGAAGTCCTCCGGGTCCTTGAGCGGAGAGCGGGCCACGGACACGACGGGGCAGGGCAGCTTCTCGATGTCCGCGTACCGGCGATGGCCGTTCTCGGTGTCTTCGACTACGCCGAGGACGCGCCCGGAGAACCGGTCGCAAATAGCTTCGAGGCTGGGCGCGAAGTAGCCGCCGACATCGAGCAGCACGAGGGGCGCGCCGGCCGCACGCGACTCGAGGAAGTCAACGGCGCTTCCCGGGTCAGTGAAGAGTTCGCGCGACAGGGGGGCGCACTGGGTGAACTTCTCCACTTCGCGCTGCGCCGGGATGCTGATGGACTTCGGCTTGGGAAGGACCGCGCGCAGCTCGGAAGCCGCGGCCACCGCCCTCACGAACGAAGGCCGCTCCGGCAGCAGGTGAGTGATGAGGAGAGACGCGGGTTGCTCAGCCGGGCGGAACCGGGCGTTGATTCTGGCGAAGTACGCGTCGAGCCGGGCGTTTTCGAATGCTTCCATGGGCGTGGCCTTTCGGGTCTCAAGCGCGGGTGTGATGGCAGAGGCAGACACAGTGATGCACTTCGACGGGGCGCTCCCACGTCGGGGCGCCCGGTGGCCGTTGCTCGCCTGGCCCAGGGCATTCGCTGTGCTCGCCGATGCGGCATGTCGGGGCGAGGGCCGCTCTGGGTGGTGCGGCCTTCACGGCCGCTGCGCCGCGGCCGGCCCGGACGCGCAGCGAGCGCACTGGCAGGCCGGGAACCGGTCGCTGGCCTCGGGCCGTTCGAGGGGGACCACCTCGGCCTCCGGCTGCAGCACCCGGATCCCGCCGTCGCGGTTCACCTCGTACACCTTCATCGTCATCGCCACGACGAAGCCCCTTCCACTACCCTGAGTTGCCTGGTCATCACTGCACCCACGACGGTAGGGAGCGGGGGCCGCCGCTTGAACTGACTGCGGGTACGGGTGCCCGACCGGGGTCGACAGGCAAGGGGGACGCCATGGACACGAGCTCACGCACCACCCTGACCGGCGGTCAGGGAACACAACAGCGGGCCCGCGGCGGCATCGTGTCCGGATACGTCTTCCGGTTGATCCGTGAGCAACTGGGCCACACCCAGGATGCGCTCGCCGATCGGTTCCGGGTCTCGCCCGACACCGTTGCAGGCTGGGAATCCGGCCGCCGCTCCCTGACCGCCGTGTCAGTCGGGCAGATGCTCATGTACCGCCACCAGCTCCTGCAGCTGGGCAGTGCACCCGCCCTGCTCTTGGTCCTGGAACGGGCCATGGAAGCGGACGTCCTGCTGGTCGGCGCCCTCGACGAGGCCGTCCCCGCCGGCGACAGTCCGCTCGGCGTGTGGGTCATGCAGCGCGACCTGGTCGAAGTCCTCTCCTGGCCGCTCAACGGTGTGACCCCCACCCCGCTACGAACCCTGCCCGACCCGCCGCGACCGCGGCGCGGCCCCGTGCCGCGCGGGCCGGAGCTCCCCGCGGGCGACCGCCGCCGCTTCTTCTCCCGCATGCGTCAGACCGCCGAGCAGGCGCGCGGCGAGGACCGCTTCCTGCTCCGCCGCCAAGCCCTCTACCTGGCCGGGTACGACGACGCCCCCGACACCGCCGCATGGCTGGCACAGCAGCAGCGCACCGAGCGCCCGGACGGCTGGCTCACAGGCTGGCTCAACTCCCGCTCCGTCGCAGCCGTCGCCGCCAGGCAGGGCGACCGAGACCGGATGGGGCACTTCATCCAGAAGACGCTCGCCAACGATGACGCGGGCGAGGCCGCGAACCTCAACTACTGGGCGTACTGGATCGGCGAGGCCCCGCACCTCCAGCTGTCCGACGACTTCATCGCTGACGCGAACCCAGGCCCGTGGCCCGGAGACAAGCTGATGCGCCACCTCGTGCGAGGCATGACCCCGAACCACGGCTTCTTCGACCTGAATGTCCACACCCTGTGGGCACTGCTCGCCGCCCGCCCCAACCTGCTCCGTCCCGGCACCGTGATCGGCAACGAGCTACGCGCAGCGCTCCCCGTGATGTTGGATGACCGGGAGCTGTCGGCGCGGGCGCGCCGGGAGCTGGAGCACATCCGGTACGCAACCCGCCTTGCTGAGGCGTGAGAGGAGACGGGCGTGGCTGACGACCTGGCCGCAGTGGGGCGCTTCCTGTACGAGGCCGGCACGCTCAAGAACACGCGCCGCACCGGCTGGTGGATGGCAGGGGTCAGCGACCCGGAGAGCGTGGCCGAGCATTCGTGGCGCACCTCGCTGATCGCGTCGATCATCGCCAAGCTGGAAGGCGCCGACCCTGCGCAGGCCGCGTTCCTCGCCGTGTGGCACGACACCCAGGAGACCCGCACCGGGGACGTCAACCACCTGGGGAAGAAGTACGCACCCGCCGGTGACCCGCAGGAAGTCACCGCCGACCAGACGGCAGGCATGCCCGAGGTCCTGGCCTCGGCCGTCCGGGGCCTGGTCGCGGAGTACGAGGCGAAGGAATCGCCCGAGGCGATCTGTGCCCGCGACGCCGACAAGCTGGAGTGCATGCTGCAGGGCATCGAGTACAAGGCGCAGGGCTACGAGAACGCGCAGCGCTGGATCGACAACAGCAGGGGGCGCCTGGTCACGGAGACCGGGAAACGGCTGGCTGACGAACTCCTTGGGCAGGGGTCCCTCGACTGGCTGCGCACCGCGCTCGGCGAGGGGCCCTGACCCGGACATGCGGAGACGCCCCGTCCCGGCGATGCACCGGTACGTGCCAGTCCAGCACGACGGGTACGTGACCAGCGAGTCGGAGCCGCCGCCCCTGTCGGAGGTGCGAAGTGGAAGTGACGGCCCACGCCGAGCGCACCGGCCCAGTAGTCCCCCTGGCGTCCGGGCCGGGCCCGTACAGCGAGTGGTGCAACTCGTGGGTCGGTGAACGCCCTGTGCGCATTTGCCATGCGGGGGAACCCACACCGACCGCTGTTCATCTGCTGGGCCGCCCTGTGGAAGCCACTGGGGGAAGGGATCTTGTCCCGTGGAAGCCGTGGTGATTGGCTCGTCCCCGCCCCCGGACACACCCTGCGCGGAAGGTTCCCCCTGCGATGACGACGCCCTTGCCGATCGGCCTCGTCCAGACGGCCGCGCGGCATCACGCCGCCGACGATCCGGACGCGTTCGCCGCGGAGGTACGTGGCGTCACGGAGGCGCATCCCGATGTCCGGCTGCTCGCCTATCCGGAGCTCCACCTGTGCGGCCACAGGCCCGGCGAGGACCCCGAGGCGGTCATGACCGTGGCCGCCGAGCCGCTGGACGGGCCCCGCGGGAACCGGCTGGCGGCTCTCGCCCGCGAACTGGGCGTCTGGCTGGTGCCCGGCAGCGTCTACGAACAGGGCGCGGACGGCCGGATCTACAACACGGCCCCCGTCTACTCACCCGCGGGCGAACGGGTCGCGGCGTACCGCAAGATCTTCCCGTGGCGGCCCTACGAGACCACGGCGTCCGGCAGTGACTTCGTGGTCTTCGACATGGAGGGCTACGGGCGCGTGGGCCTGACGATCTGCTACGACGCCTGGTTCCCCGAGACGACGCGCCACCTCGCGTGGCAGGGCGCCGACCTCGTGGTGAACCTGGTGCGCACGCCCACCGTCGACCGCGCCCAGGAAGTCGTGCTCGCTCAGGCCAACGCCATCGTGAACCAGGTGTTCATGGCCAGCCTCAACGCGGCGGCGCCGGACGGCGTCGGGCGCAGCGTCGTCGTGGGCCCCGAGGGAGACATGCGCGCCGAGGCGGGGCCCGGTCCGGAAGAGGTCCTGACGGACGTGCTCGACCTCGTCGAGGCCCGTCGGGTGCGCGCACGGGGGACCGCCGGGCTCACCCGGGTGTGGGACCCCTTCGCGGACGGTCAGCCGCCCATCGAACTGCCCCTGTACGGAGGCCGGATCGACCCCGAGCGGTGGCGCCGCGGGGCCCGCCCCTAAGCGGACCCGACCCGCAGCCAGACGGTGGTCCACGGCGGGAGCTCGTCACCGGTCAGTGGGCCGGAGGCGAGCAGGACTTCGCCGTGCGGCAGTGCGACGGGCTCACCGGACAGGTTGCTCACGGTGTGCCAGCCGCCCGTACGGGCGAAGTGCAGCAGGCCCTGGCGTGACTGCTCCCGCGATCCGGCCCACTCCAGCGTCTCGTCCGCGACCAGCGTGCGGCGCAGTCGCAGGGCCTCGCGGTAGAGCTCCAGGAAAGACCCCGCGTCACCGCTCTGCACGTCCGCGGCGTAACGGCCCCAGCCCGCGGGCTGCGGCAGCCACGAGCCGCCGGGGCCGAACCCGAAGCTCGCGCCCTCGCGGGTCCAAGGCAGCGGCACCCGGCAGCCGTCGCGGCCCTTGACGCGCCCGCCGCTGCGTACCCACATCGGGTCCTGCAGGTCCGCGCGGTCCAGACCCGCGACCTCGGGCAGCCCCAGCTCCTCACCCTGATAGACGTACGCGGACCCGGGCAGCCCGAGCATCAACAGCGCCGCGGCGCGCGCCTTGCGCACACCCGTCGGCAGGTCGGGCACGGGTGCCAGGCCGTCGGTGAGCAGCCATGCCTCGATGTCGGGCTTGGTGTAGTCGCCCGGCAGGGCGTAACGCGAGACATGGCGCACCACGTCGTGGTTGGAGAGCACCCAGGTGCTGGTCGCCCCCGCGTCACGGGCGTCGGCGAGCGCGGAGTCGATGATGGTGTGCATCTCAGCCGCGTCGAGCCGTGCGCCGAGGAAGTCGAAGTTGAACGCCTGGCCCAGCCCGTCCGCGGAGGCGTAGGCCGTACGCCGCGAGGCACGCACCCATGCCTCCGCGACGGCGAAGCGCGGCGGGTCGTACGCGTTGAAGACCTGCCGCCAGCCGCGGTAGATCTCGTGGACCGCGTCGCGGTCCCACAGCGGATGACTGCCGTCGAGGGGCAGCGCGCCGGGCTGGTAACTCAGCTGCTCGCCGAGGTCGCGCATCGGCTCGCGCAGGTCCTTGGCGAGTCCGTGGGCGACGTCCACACGGAATCCGGCGACGCCCCGGTCGGACCAGAACCGCAGGGTGTGGTGGAAGTCCTCGCGGACGTCGGGGTTGTCCCAGTTGAAGTCGGGCTGCTGGGGGGCGTAGAGGTGCAGGTACCACTGCCCGTCCGGCACCCGGGTCCAGGCGGGGCCGCCGAAGCTGGACGGCCAGTCGGTGGGCGGGAGTTCACCGTCCTCCCCGCGGCCGTCGCGGAAGACGTAGCGCCCGCGTGCGGCCGAGCCGGGCGCGGCCGCGAGTGCCTCCTGGAACCAGACGTGCTGGTCGGAGGAGTGGTTGGGGACGATGTCGACCATGATCTTCAGGCCGAGCCGGCGGGCCGTGACGACCATCTCGTCGAAGTCGTCGAGGGTGCCGAGCCGGGGATCGACGTCGCGGTAGTCGGCCACGTCGTAGCCGCCGTCGGCCAGCTCCGAGGGGTAGAACGGGCTCAGCCAGACGGCATCCACGCCGAGATCGGCGAGGTAGGGCAGACGCGAGGTGACCCCGGGGATGTCACCGATGCCGTCACCGTCGGAGTCGGCGAAACTCCGCGGGTAGATCTGGTAGATGACGGCCTGCCGCCACCAGTCCGCGTCGTGCGGGGAGCGGGCGGGGGAGTCGTGGTGGTGCATGTGTGCCTCTCGGGCGTGTCCCCGGGCGGGGTGCGGGTGTGCGGGTGTGCGGCAGGCGGGGCAACGGCCGGCGGTGGCCGGGGTGCGGGTTTGCGGGCAGGCGGGGCAACGGCCGGCGGTGGCCGGCCTGCGGGGCTTCGGGCGGGCTGCTGCTCAGCCCTTCACAGCGCCGGTGGTCATGCCGGAGACGACCGACCGGCGGAAGATCAGCACCAGGAGCGCGATCGGCACGGTGGCCACCATCGCGCCGGCGAAGATCACGCCGTACGGGACCTGGTACTGGCTGGTGAACAGCGCGATGCCGACGGAGACCGTGCGGCGGTCGTCGGAACCGTTGAACGTGAGCGCGAGCAGGAACTCCGACCAGGTCGCGGTGAAGGCGAACACCCCGGCCGTGAACAGCCCGGGCCGGGCCAGCGGCAGGATCACCGTCAGGGCGGTACGCAGCGGGCCGGCGCCGTCGACCACGGCGGCCTCCTCCAGCTCTCCCGGAATGCCACTGAGGTAGTTGCGCATGATCCAGATCGCGAACGGCAGATTCAGCGCCACGTACGGGATGATCAGGCCCGGATAGCTGTTGAGCAGCCCGGCCTGCCGCTCCACCAGGAACAAGGGGACGAGCAGGGCGATCGGCGGGAAGACCGACAGCATCAGCAGCACGGTCATGACGGCCCCACGCCCGCGCAACGGCAGTCGGGCGAGGGCGTAACCGGCGAAGAACGCCAGGGAGAGGATCAGCACGGTGGAGACGCAGGCCACGACGACGCTGTTGAGGAAGTAGTGGCCGATGCCGTTGCGCAGGAAAGCCGTCTCGTAGTTGCTCAGGGTGAGGTCCTCCGGCAGCAGGGAGGGCGGAGTCGCGCTGATCTCCCCGGGCCCCTTCAGCGAGGCGGACGCCATCCAGACAAGGGGCAGCAGGGCGCACCCGGCGATCAGCAGCCCGCCGAGGTTGACGACATTCACATAGCGGCGCACGCCTGTGCGCGGGACGTGGCGGCTCATGCCCGGCCCTCCTCGTCGACTTGGGTGCGAAAGACACGCAGGAACAACAGGCAGCAGCCCAGGACTATGGCCGCGGTGGTGACGGCGACGGCGGCGCCGCCTCCGAAGTCGAGATTCTGGAAGAGGATCCGGTAGCCGAGCATCGCCACGGACTGGGTGGCCGTGCCGGGGCCGCCCTGGGTGAGCACGAACGGCAGGTCGAAGATCCCGAACGCCTGGAGGATGCGGAAGAGGACCGCGATGGCGACGATCGGCCGCAGTTGCGGCAGCGTGACCTTCCAGAACGTGGTCCATGCGCCGGCACCGTCGATCTCCGCGGCTTCGTAGACGTCTGCCGGGATGAGCATCAGGCCGGCAAGGACGACGATGGCGACGAACGGCGTCGTCTTCCACACGTCGACCACCACCATCGCGGCCATCGCGGGCACCGGCTCCCCGAGGATGTCCGGGCGGGTGCCGAGCAGCTGCTCGCAGAGCCAGCCCACCGCTCCGTAGGTGCCGTTGAACAGGTACGACCACAGCTGCGCGGCGACCACGTTGATCAGCGCCCAGGGCAGCAGGAGCAGCGCGAGGATCCAGCCGCGGGCGGCTCCGAGCCGTTCCAGGACGAGCGCCACCAGCGTCCCGAGAACCAGCTCGACGAAGACCGAGACGATCGTGAAGCCCAGGGTGAACAGGAGCGCCCGGTACCACTCGGAGTGCGTCAGCAGCGTCTCGTAGTGGGCGAGGGTGGGCGAGCCGAGCCGCAGGCCGCCGTATTCGAGGCGGACCTCGAAGAACGAGAGCACCAGCGAGAAGACGACGGGGAAGACGGTCACCGCGGCGATCACCAGGAGCGCGGGGGAGGCGAAGAACCACCCGGTGCGAGCGCGGCGGCGGGTGGCGAAGCCCGGGGGCGTCGTCCTCGGCGGCTGTCGCGACGCCTCGGTGTGTGTGGCGCCGCCTTCGCCCTTCGACGTCCGTGCCCTCTTCATCTGCCGTACGGAACTCACAGGGCGTTTCCTTCCAGTGCTGTACGCAGTCCCTCGCGTGCGGCGCGGACGCCGGCCGCGGGGGAGAGGCTGCCGCGTACGACTGCGTTCGCCGGGGTGTACAGCGCCTTGCTGACCTGCGGGTAGTACGGCGTGTGTGTGGGCCGGGAGACGAGTCGCAGGTCGGCGGCGCGCAGGACCGTCGGGTCGCCGGCGGCGTGCGCCTCCCGGCCGTCGAGCACAGAGGTCATCGCGGGGATGACACCGGCCTCCCGGGCGAGGAGCCGCTGCACCTCGGGCCCGGCGCAGAACCGGGCGAACTCCATGGCGGCGCCCAGCTCCTGGGAGCTCGGGTTGACGAGATTGCTCCATCCGCCGGCACAGGAGACACCGGAGCGGCCGGTGCCCTCGAAGCCCGGACGCAGTGCCGCCCCGACCTTTCCGGCGACCCGGGAGGCCCCTGGGGTGCTCGCATTGACCCAGGCGTAGGACCAGTTGCGCAGGAACAGCCCGCGCCCGGTGACGAAGGCGTCCTGCGCGTCGGATTCCTCGTACGTCGCCACCGTTCGGGGCGTGACCCCGCGGGCGGTGAACTCGGCCATCAGCGAGAACGCCCGCTCCGCCTCCGGGCCGCCCAGCGCGGCCCTGCCCTGGTCGTCCAGGACGGTGGCGCCCGCGTCGGCGAGGAACTCGGTGACATTGGCCGTCAGCGACTCGGTCACCGCCGCCTGCCACAGGAACCCGGCCTCCACGTCACCGGCACTCTGCACCGTGCGGGAGGTGTGCAGCAGCTCCTCCCAGCTACGGGGGACGCGCAGCCCGTGCTTGGTGAGCAGATCCTTGCGATAGAAGAGGTAGGTGCTGTCGATGAAGAACGGCACCGCGTAGGTCTTGCCCTGATAGGTGGAGCTGCTCCGCAGAGCCGCCGGGTAGGCGTCCCAGAAGCCGCTCGGGAGCAGCGTCTCCACCGGCAGGGCCAGCGAGGAGTGACCGAACTGCGCGGGCCACGTCGTGTCGCCCAGATACACATCGGGCTGAGCGGAGCCGCCGGCGAGCTGGGTGGCGATGGCGCTGCGGTTGCCGTCGGAGGTGGACAGCGCGTTGATCTTCGAGACGCGGATCCCGGGATGGCGTCGCTCGAAGGCACGGATGATCAGGTCGGCGACGACAGCGCCCCGTCGTGAGGGGATCTCGGAGACCCACCAGGTCAGCCGGGCCGGCCTGCGGGGGACGACCGAGGCCCGCGTGAGCAGGTCGTCGAGGTTCTTTCCTCCGCATCCGGACAGCAGACCCGCCGCGGCGGTGCTCACGGCGCCCGTCAGCAGTGCTCTGCGGTGCAGGGACATGGCGTGCTCCTCCCCTCTCGGGCTGCCTGATGACAGCGCTAGCAAAGTACGGAGCGCCTTGCTGGGGTGTCAACGGTCTCGACCGGGTAATCGCAGCATGGAGCGAAAATGACAGCGCTGTCAGTCCGTGCGTCCTGGAGGGGAGATCGGTGTGTTAGCGTCCCGCGCATGGCTGGTGAATCCGCTGAAACCGCTGAGAAGGGCGCCACGTTGGCGGACGTCGCCCAGAGGGCCGGAGTCTCGCCCTCGACGGTCTCCCGCACCCTGCGCGGTCTGTCGACGGTGTCCCCGGAGACCCGGGCGCGTGTGGAGAAGGCGGCGCGCGAGCTGTCGTTCGCGATCTCGCGCAGCGCGTCCAGTCTGGTCACGGGTCGCACGGGCCGGGTCGCCGTACTCGTACCCAACCTCGACTCCTGGTTCCTGGGTGCGGCACTCGCCGGTATGGCACCCGCGCTCACCTCGGCCGGTCTGGACATGCTGGTCTACAGCGTCATCGACGCCGAGCAGCGCGCACACTTCTTCGACCACCTGCCGGCCCGGCGCAACGCCGACGCCCTGCTCGTCGTCAGTTTCGCGCTCTCCCCGGAGGAGCGGGCGCGCCTCGACGACCTGGGCATGCCCCTGGTCTTCGTCAGCCAGCACGAGGAGGGCAGGGCCAGCGTCTACGTGGACGACGTGGAGGCGGCCCAGCGCGGCACCCGCTACCTGATCAACCTCGGCCACCGCCGCATCGCCTACCTGGAGCCCGCGGACGCCTCGGGCTTCGCATGGAGCAGCAGAGCTCGCCTCGACGGGTACCGCAAGGCCCTGGTGGAGGCGGGCATCGCCCAAGGTGACGAGCTCGTCCGCCAGGTCGCCCACTGGCAGGGCCCGAGCCTGGAAGCAGCGGTGGGGGGACTGCTGAGCCTTGCCGAGCCCCCCACGGCGATCTTCGCCGAGACGGACGACATAGCCTTCAGGCTCCTCACGGTGCTGCGCGGCGTCAACGTCCCGGTTCCGCAGCGGATGTCGGTGCTGGGGTTCGACGGTCACTCGATGGCGGAGCCCTGGGACCTGTCCACGATGACCCAGCCGGCCCGCCGGCTGGGCGAGGCGGCCGCGGACCTGGTGCACCGTGTGATCAACGATCCCGACGCGCACCGGGAGCGACACGTGGTCCTGCCGGTGGAACTCGTCCCGCGTGGCAGCGCGGGCCCGGCGCCGTCCCCGGCGCCCGACGACGACGGGGACGGCGGTCCGGCACACCGGACCTGACGCCGCCCTGGCCTTGGGGCCTCGACAAGGTCCGGCCGCCCCGCCTCGGACGGTCGGACGCCTGAGGCGGGGCACACCCTGGGGAACAGGGGACGGCGTCAGTAGATGTTGGCCTCCACCGCCGGGCCGTCACCCCGGGTGCTGTTGATCTGGGCGCGCAGCGAGATCTCGTCGTAGACACGGACCTCCTTGACGATCCGCCCCTCCTGGATCAGGAACTGGGACACCCCGAGGACGGTCACCGGCTTGTCGGTCAGCGGGCCGAAGGCCGGCGTGCCCCGGTAGGTGCCGTGCATGGTCCAGGTGACGGCCACCCGCAGGCCGGCGTAGCGCGGCGCGTAGTTGGTCTGGATGTCCCGCACCGCGAACCGGGCGTCCGGGAAGGCGCCGACCATGGCCAGCAGATCGGCCTGGTAGCGCTCCGGGCGGATGACGGTCCGGTCGCCGACGGTGTGCAGGAAGAGGTCGCGCACCATGAAGTCGTTGACCCTGTGCAGCCGTCGCCGCGTCCACACGTCCTCGATGAACTCCAGCACCATCTCGCACTCGGGCCGGAACTCGTCGGGGCGCGGACCGCTGACGCCCGCCAGCAGAACGTCCTTCGGCGGCTCCGCGGTCATCGACCCGCTGTATCCCTGGAACTGCAGGGCGCGGGCCGCTTCGTCCGGGTCCCCGCCGCGCTGCAGACAGTCCGCGAGCTCGTCGCGGACAACCCACTCCTCGACCATCCGGCCCCGGCGGTAGAGGCAGTTGGCGACGGTGCGCTTACGGATGCGGATGTTACGGCCGTCCACCAGGTGTTCGTCCGCGGAGAAGACGAGGTGCGAACTGAGGAAGGCGTCGTCCCCGCGCGCTTCCCACACCACGTCCTCGGCCTGCCCGATGTGGCCGGGCGTGCTGCCCATGCGCATCGTGCTGCCTTCGATCACCCCGTCGCGGCCCACCACGGTGCCCAGACCGGTGTGGACGATCGAGTCCGGTTCGTAGTTCTCGACGATGTGGTCGATGTCGCGGTCCACCCAGATGCGGTCGGTGACCTCACGGATGAAGTCGTCCGGGTCCTTGTAGGGGAGGTAGGCGGCGGGGTCCAGCGGCATGATTTCTCACCTTTGGGTCTGTGCGGGGTATGCGTATGTATACGGGCAGGGTCGTGGCCCTGCGTGCCGGGGGTGTGCGCGGTGCCGGTGCTGTGGCCCCCATGCTGGTCACTGGGCGAACTTGTCCGCTCCCAGATGACTCCGGTACGTCTCCGTCATGAAGGTACTCACGACGACGAGCGCCATGACCGCGGCTGCCGCGAGGTAGACCCACACGGCATAGATCGTGTCGAAGCTGCTGACGAGCAGCGTCGCCACGAACGGGGTGATCCCCTGGAAGATGGAGAACGAGCTGTTGTACGCGATGGCGCTCGCGCTGAACCGCGTACGCGTGGCGAAGAGTTCCGCCGTGCAGACCGTGACGATGCCGGTCAGGAAGAACTCGGGGATGATGTAGATCAGCTGGCTCGCGATCGCCGTGCCGAAGGTGCCGCCCTCGCCGACCCGGAAGGCCAGCGGCACCAGGACGATGCAGGCGACGGCGCCGGTGACCAGCATGGGTTTACGCCCGATCCGGTCCGAGAGGATGCCCGCAAGGGGCAGCAGCGGGATGAGTACGGCAACCGAGATCGCGTTGGACGTCAGTGCCATCCAGCGGGGCAGTCCCAGTGTGCCGGTCAGGTACTCGGGATAGAACGTGACCCAGCTGTAGGACAGGATCGCGAGCATGACGGAGACGCCGCAGAGCACGAGTATCGGACGCCGCTGCGTGCGCAGGGCTTCCCGGATCGGTGACTTGACGACCTCCTTGCCACCGTCCGTGGCCCGCATGAACTCGGGTGACTCCGAGATGTGCCTCCGCAGCCAGATCCCGACCGCGCTGAGCGGGAGTGCGAGCAGGAACGGGATGCGCCAGCCCCAGGAGCCCAGCGTGGGCCCGTCGAACACCCAGCTGGTGAGCGCGGCGGTGCCGGCCCCGGCGAGGAGTCCGACGAAACAGCTGTTGGAGGCGTACGAGGCGTAGTAGGCCCGCCGGTCGGGTTCCGCCCACTCCACGATGAAGGCCACGGCCCCTACGTACTCCCCGCCCGAGATCATGCCCTGGACGACGCGCAGCAGCAGGAGGAGCAGGGGCGCGAGGATCCCTATCTGGTGATAGGTCGGCAGGGCGCCGATCAGGGCGGTGGTCACGCCCATGAACGCGATGGTCCACAGCAGGGTCTTCTTGCGGCCCACCCGGTCGCCCCAGCGGCCGACGAGCGTCCCGCCCAGGGGACGGAACAGGCAGGCGATGGCGATGATCGCGTACGTGCTCAGTACCGCCACCGTCGGATCGCTGTCCGGGAAGAAGGCGGGGGCCAGGACCGGCGCCATGTAGCCGTAGAGGCCGTAGTCGAACTGTTCGACGAAGTTACCGATGCTTCCCGCGCCGATGGCTCGGCGTATCGCCCTCCGCTTCTCCGCGTCGACCCCTGGGGTACCGGTGGCGGCGGTGGGCGGCGCTACAGCGGACATGACGTCTCCGATCGCGCAGTGGACTGGTTGTGCATACGTATGAATGTCTGCCGAACACTAAGGAGCCCGACGGAGGCCGTCAAGAGGTGTCGCGGACGCGCTCTCACGAGGGCCTGCCGGCCCCGTCGGAGGCTCCGGCCCCCGGCAGGGACCGGAAGGTGTCCATCAGGACCTGGGCCATGTTGTAGAGCACCAGTCGTGCCCCCGCCCGCTCGGCCGCCCTGGCGGCCTCGGCACCCGGGACGATCGTCATGACCACCGGGCCCGCCTCACGGGTGGCCCGATGGGCCGTGGCGACCAGACCGTCGATCACGTCCTGGCCGGGAAAGGCGCAGTCCGCCGCCAGGTCGGCCGGGCCCACCAGGACCGCGTCCACACCCCGCGTGCCCGCGATGTCCCCGGCGGCGGCACAGGCCCGCTCCGTCTCGATCATCGCCACCACCAGGGTGTCCCGCGAGGCGGCCAGGTGATCGGCCGCCGAGACCGTCCCGAAGCGGCCCGCCCTGCTGTACGTGGCGAATCCCCGCGTCCCCAGCGGCGGGTAGTGGACCGAGGCCACGGCGCGTCGCGCGTCCTGCGCGGAGTCGACATGCGGATGGATGAGACCCGCGGCGCCCAGGTCCAGACACCGCAGGGCGAGGGCCGGTTCGGACGTACCCACGCGGACGAGGACATCGAGGCCGTGCGCCGCCGCAGCCGTCAGATGGTGCTGGAGCAGGGCCATGTCGGCCGGCCCGTGCTCGCAGTCGATGACCACGTAGTCGAGGCCGGCGACCCCCGCCATCTCCACCAGGGTCTCCGAGGGCAGCCGCAGCAGGGCGCCGTACAGCGTCTCACCGGCCGCGAGCCGCGCCTTGAGGGAGCGGCGGCCCGCGTGCACCGCGGTCACCGCGCCACCATCCCCGCGGAGAGGTCGATGTCCGCACCGCACAGGCCGGGCATCCGCAGCATCGCACTCACCGCGGCGCCGACCTCCTCCTCGCTCACCATCCGCCCGAGGGCCGAGCGGGATACGAACGCCTCCTCGGCCTCGGCGTAGCTGCTGCCGGTGCGCTCCGCCTCCAGGCGGAAGTTCCGCTCCATCCGGGGCCCCGATACGGGCCCGGGGGACAGGGAGTTCACCGTGACCCCCAGCGGGCCCACCTCGCCCGCCAGGGTCGCGGTCAGGCCGATGACCGCCATCTTCGAGGCGCAGTAGGGCGTGCGCCGGAGCAGGGGACGCTTCCCCGACACCGAG
This sequence comes from Streptomyces sp. NPDC102441, assembly GCF_044765585.1. Classification (NCBI taxonomy): domain Bacteria; kingdom Bacillati; phylum Actinomycetota; class Actinomycetes; order Kitasatosporales; family Streptomycetaceae; genus Streptomyces; species Streptomyces sp. NPDC102441. Next base: position 38,176 of record NZ_JBIWKH010000020.1, on the reverse strand, counting down.
GCGATGTTCACGACGTCCCCGGCGCCACGCGCGGTCATGGCGGGGAGGAAGGCCCGGCACATCAGGAACACCCCACGCACGTTCACGTCGAAGACCTCGTCCCAGTCCCGCGCCGAGATCTCGGTCAGCGGAGCCACCGGCCCCGCGATCCCGGCGTTGTTGACCAGTACCGAGATCTCCTCGTCCGCCAGGCTCTCCGCGAGCCTCTCGACGTCGTCCGGCCGGGACACGTCGCAGACCCGGTGGACGACGTCCGGGCCCAGACGCGAGGCCGTCTCCTTCAGGGTGTGTTCGCTGCGGCCGGTGATCACCACACGGGCACCGTCGGACACCAGCGAGCGTGCGACGGCCGCACCGAGACCACTGCCGCCTCCGCTGATCAGGGCGGTGCGCCCGGTCAGAGGCTGTGCGCCGTCGCTCATGCGCCCGCCTCCTCGTTCCACGGCAGCGTGCCGTTGCCGTACTTGGCGGCCCGCACGTCACCGGAGCGGGCGTGCCCCTCGAACAGCTCGACGCGCGCAGCCCGCCCGCACACCTCGCCGAGCAGCGCCGACGACGCGGTGTCCGTGACCTCCTGGTAGGTCACCGTCTTCAGGTACTTCCCCACCCACAGGCCTCCGGTGTACCGCGCGGCCCCCCGGGTGGGCAGCACGTGGTTGGTGCCGATGACCTTGTCCCCGTACGAGACGCAGGTGCCTTCCCCGAGGAAGAGGGCGCCGTAGTCGGTCATCCGGTCCAGCGCCTGACGCGGGTTCTCCGTCAGGACCTCCACGTGCTCACTGGCGTAGGAGTCCGCGATCCGGAAGGCCTCGTCCAGGGAGCCGGCCACGACGATCTCGCCGTGGTCGCGCCAGGCCGGTCCGGCGAAGTCCTTCGTCGGCATGCCGGGCAGCAGGCGTTCGATGTGGCGCTCGACCTCCCGGCCGAGCTCCTCGGACGTGGTGACGAGCACGGCGGGGGAGTCCGGGCCGTGCTCGGCCTGCGAGAGGAGATCGACGGCCACCACGAACGGGTCGGCGTGCTCGTCGGCGATCACCAGGATCTCCGTCGGCCCCGCGAACAGGTCGATGCCGACCTCGCCGAAGAGCTGGCGCTTGGCCTCCGCCACGTACGCGTTGCCGGGTCCCGCGATCAGCGGCACCCGGCCGACCGTCTCGGTGCCGATGGCGAGCGCCGCCACGGCCTGGACCCCGCCCAGCAGGTAGATCTCGTCAGCACCCGCCAGATGCATCGCCGCGACCGTCGCGGCGGGAATCTCGCCCCGGATCGGCGGGGTGCAGGCGGCGACCCTCTCCACCCCGGCCACCTTCGCGGTCACGATCGTCATGTGCGCCGACGCGGTCAGGGGGTAACGGCCGCCGGGCACGTAGGCACCGGCTCCGGCCACGGGGACGTGCCGGTGCCCGAGGTGGACTCCGGGCAGGGTCTCGATCTCGACGTCGTGCAGCGAGTCGCGCTGCGCCTGGGCGAAGGTGCGTACCTGGCGCTGGACGAAGCGGATGTCCTCCAGGACCGTCTCCGGCACACCGGCGATGATCTTGTCGATCCTCTCCGGGCTCAGACGGAAGGACTCCGGGCTCCAGTTGTCGAACTTCTCGGAGTACTGGCGGACCGCTTCGTCACCCCGTTCGCGGATGTCGTCGAGGATCGCGTGGACGCGCTCGGCGACATCCGCGCGGGCGGCGCGCACCTGACCGGCGGGCACGGGGGATTTGAGGAAACGAGGCATGACGACCTTCTTCGGGGTGCGTGCGGATGCGGAGATATGAGAGCGGGGAGCGGGGAGGAGAGCTGAGAGCGTCCGCCCGGGTGGTTCAAGCGGCCGGGGGCGCGGGACGAGCGGACGGTGCCGGCGGTTGCGCTGCCCGTACCCGGGCCAGCAGGTCCCGCAGCGCCGAGGAGACGACGGCCGGGCTCTGCCACGGCAGCAGGTGGCCGGCCCCGGGTACCTCGCGCAGTTCCGCGCCCGGCACGGCCCGCGCGATGACCCGGTGGAACTCAGGCGGGCACAACGCGTCCCGCGCCCCGGACAGGACCACCGCCGGACACCGCGCGGTGCGCAGCGCACCGGCCGCGTCGTGACGGGTCGCCTGCGCGGCGAGCTGGGCGCGGGCCGCTTCGGGGCCCACGGCGTACGCCATGCGCCGGTAGCGCTCGGCGGACGCGTCCGGTGGCCGTGGCGTGGGGAACATGCCCGGCAGCGTCTGTTCGACGGCGTCCGCGAACCGGCCGTCGGCGATCAGTCCGTCCATCGCGCGCCAGGCGGCGTACTGCTCGGGCCGGGGCGCGCCCGCGTTCGTCGACATGACGCACAGGCCGCGGAACCGTTCCGGGGCCCGGCGCAGCGCCTCGAAGGCGACGATGGCCCCGAGGCTGAGGCCGACCGCGACGAACGGGCCGCGCACCGAGGACAGCAGGTCCTCCGCCATGGCCCCGATGTCCGGCTTCGTCAGCTCGACATGCCGGACCGGATGGCCCTCGGGGAACACCACCTCGGACCAGAGGCCCGCGTCGCACAGCATCCCGGGGACCACCACCAGGGGCGGCGGGCTCGCGGGTCCGTCGCCGGGCACGGCGGTCACCAGCGGCGCGCGGAGCGGGGCAGCAGGGCGTACGGCGCGACGTAGCCGTTGTGGTCGATGCCGAGCCCCGCGTCGGCGGCGCTCTTGGCGACCTCCTCGTCCCACTCCAGGCGGACCCGGCCGTCACCGGAGTTGACGACCATCAGGTCGCCCTGCCCGTCGCCGACGTTGCGCACGGCGCGCCAGGCGCCCTGCGGCACGGAGAGCATGTCGCGCGGTCCCAGGCGCACCGACACGGGATCGGTGCGGTTGAGCGTGACCTCCCACAGGCCGTCCTTGACGATCAGCGTCTGCGTCTCGTGCTGCCGGTGGAAGGAGACGCCCTGCCCGGGGTCGGCCCGCAGCCAGGCGACGTTGTGTCCGTGCGGGTTGAAGATCCGGGGCTCCTGGTGCAGGTCCTCGGTCATGCCGTACCCGATGACGCAGCTCAGCCGTGCTCCTCCGCCCGGCAGCGTGCTGTCGAGGAAGGGCCGCTCCGACCACACCAGCTCGTCCGCCGCCGCGACGCGCCGCTTCATCTCCTCGGCGCTGTAGTGGCGCAGCCGGTCGATGTGCTCCTGGGCCATCGGCTCGGTCAGCTCGGTCCCGGGCGGTACCCCGTCACCGGCGACCGTGTCGATCAGTTCGTTGTCGGCGGTGAGGTACAGGCCGTGTCCCTCGGCCTCGCGCAGGACAGAGGGGCCCCAGATGATGCCACCGGTGTGGTCCATACCGAGCACGGTGAACATCCAGCCGTCGTCGGGACCGGTGTTGGTGAAGCCGCGGAAGATCCAGGTGGGGATGGACGCGATGTCCCCTGCCTTGAGCAGGTGCTCCCCCTCGGAGCCGTCCGCGCCCCAGCGCAGGAGGTATTCGCCCTCGGTGCAGACGAACACCTCGGCCGTGTAGTGGAGGTGGAGGTTGTTGACGACGCCGTGCGGCATGGCGGCCGCACCGATGTTGTATCCGTGCGGCAGCCGGAGGTTGACGTGCTGGCCGGCGGCCTGCGAGACGCCGGGCCCGATCATGGCGTAGTTCTCCTTCCGGTCGGAGCCCGGCGTCCGGCAGTCGATGAAGGCCTGGTTGCAGGAGACGAAGTCACTGCGGCGGACCGTGCGGCGCCCCAGCTCGGCGGTGGACACGACGACATCGGGCATGACTGCTCCCTTGGTTCGAAATACGCTTGGAATACGTATGTATTTCCATGACAGGGCTTTCGCCGGGCGATGTCAAGGGGTCACACAAGGGCGGTCCTGTTTACGTGCACTGCATGGGGGTTCCCGGTGCGCTTCCGTGGAGCGCCACACGGGTTATAGCTACATACGTATACTGATCGGGACGACGCGCCGGTTGACGGGAAGAGGGCTGATGGCGATCACGAGTCACGACGTGGCGAGGCTGGCAGGCGTCTCGCAGCCCACGGTCTCCCGCGCGCTGCGCGACGATCCGCGGGTCTCCGTGGCCACCCGTGAAAAGGTCAGGCGGGCGGCGGAGGCGCTGGCCTACGTGCCCAGCGAGGCGGGACGCACCCTGTCGACCCGGTCCACCCGGCGTGTCGGGGTCATCGTGACCGACCTGACGAACCCCTTCTATCCCCACGTCATCGCGCCCCTGCACGACGAGCTCCAACGTCTCGGCTACCGCATGATGCTGCTCACCGAACGCTCCGAGGAGGCGGTGGCCGAGGAGAAGCTCCTGGACCAGTCGCTGGACGGCGTGGTGCTGGCGACCGCCACCACGGACTCCCGGCTGCCGGCTCAGCTCGACCGACGTGGCATGCCGTACGTCTTCCTCAACCGCGACAGCGGCGGCAGCGGGGACTACGCCTCCGTCGTCGACAACGAGGGTGGTGGACGCCTGGTCGCCGACGTACTCGTCGAGCTCGGGCACCGGCGGATCGCGGGCATCTTCGGTGCGGCCAACACGACGACCGGCCGTGAACGTGAGATGGGGTTCCGGCTGGCCCTGGCCGACGCGGGTGTGGGGCTCCCGGCGGACCGTGTGGTGCGCGGCGCCTTCGAGTACGACACGGGATACCGGGCGCTGCCCGCCCTGCTCGAAGCGGCCGAGACGCCCACGGCGGTCTTCTGCGGCAACGACGTGGTCGCCATCGGCGTCCTGAACGCGGCTCTCGCCGCCGGGCTCCGGGTCCCCGAGGACCTGACGGTGATCGGCTTCGACGACCTTCCCATGGCCGCGTGGGAGGTGTTCCGGCTGTCCACGGTCCGCCACGACCTGCGGGAACTGTCGCGGCAGGCCGCACGCCTGCTGGTGCGGCGTATCGACGGCGACGCGGACCCCGCGGGCGAACGCCTCGTCCAGCCGACCGAATTCGTACCCCGCGCCACCCACGCCCGCCTCCCCTGACCGGTCACCGCGGGGACGAGTCCGCGCGAGGGGACTGCCCGGCGGCGGACGTGGTCCGGCCGGTTCCGGGCCGGTCGCCGTGCCGCCTCTGCCGGAGGGCGCCGACACCGACGAGGACCGCGGCCAGGGCGAGGGACAGCCACAGTTCGAGGCGGTGTCCTGGCAGCACCGCCATGAGTACAAGCACGCCGGCGATGAAGGCGATCGTGGCGAGCGTGAGGTAGGGGAACGCCCACATGCGCACCTCGCCCGGCTCCGTCTCCTTGCGCCGGGTGGCGTACTGCGTGATGGCGATGACCATGTACATCATCAGGGCGATCGCGCCGCTGGAGGCGATGAGGTACGTGAACACGCTCGGCAGCAGGTAGTTGGCGATCACCGCGGCGACTCCGATGACCGTCGAGGCGACCACCGCGTTGCGGGGCACCCCGGAAGCGGAGGTCACGGCGAGAGCGGCCGGTGCGTCCTTGCGTCGGGCGAGCGAGAACGCCATGCGGGAGGCGGTGTAGATGGCCGAGTTGAGGCAGCTGCTCACGGCGACGACGAGGACCACGTCCATGATGAGTCCGGCACCCGGGATGTTCATACGGTCGAGGACCGCCTGGTAGGAGCCGGCTGCCAGTCCTTGGGAGTTCCAGGGCACGAGGCTGACCACGACGAAGATCGAGCCGACGTAGAACAGCCCGAGGCGCCATACGACGGCACGGACGGCCTTCTTGATGTTCTTCTTCGGCTCCTCCGACTCGGCGGCGGCGATCGTGACGATCTCGCTGCCCTGGAAACTGAACATCGCCGTGAGCAGGCCGGCGAGCACGGCGACCCCGCCCTTGGGCGCGAACCCGCCGTTGCTCCACAGGTTCGACACCCCATGGGCGTCCGAACCAGGCAGCAGGCCGAAGACGGCGAGCCCGCCGAGAACGAGGAAGGCCACGATCGCGATGACCTTCAGAAGCGCGAACCAGTACTCGAACTCCCCGTAGTTGCGTACGGCGAGGAGGTTGCTGCCCGCCAGCAGGGCGATCATGGCGAGGGCCGGGATCCAGCTGGGAACCGAGGTCAGCCCCGCGATGACCTCGCCCGCGGCGATCGCCTCGATGGGAATGACGAGGATGTAGAACCACCAGTACAGCCACCCGATGGAGAAGCCGGCCCAGCGGCCCAGGGCGCGGTCCGCGTAGGTCGAGAAGGAGCCCGTGTCGGGATGGGCGACGGCCATTTCCCCGAGCATCTGCATGACGAGCACCACCAGGGTGGCGGCCAGCAGGAAGGAGATCAGAACAGCCGGTCCGGCGGCCGCCACGGCGGTGGAGGAGCCGACGAAGAGGCCTGCCCCGATCACACCTCCGATGGAGATCATCGTGATCTGGCGTCCCTTGAGCCCTTGGGTGAGCGCGGGGCCTGTCCCGTCCGACGGGGCGGGGGCGGGCGCGTCCGACGGGGCGGGGGCGGGCGGGGAACGGTGCATGGGGAGAATCCTCGCGGGAGTGGGAGCACGGGTGCTCCTGCTGCAGGACGGCACTCACCCGTCTCTGGCGGGCGACGCTACCGGCGGCCCGGGACGCGGGCGCAGTCGTTCGGTGTCCCGGGCCGCCTCGCCCCCTGCCTCGGGACAGAGGCCGAGGGCCGAGGCCGAGGCAGGCGCGGAGCCGGAGGCAGGAGAGGGCGGGGTCAGAGCTGTTCGCGGAGCGCCTCGGGGACGGCGTCGAAGGCACCGGACGTACGGCCGATCCGGTCGATGCGGAGCGTGGCGGTCGCACCATGGGCTGCCAGTCCCTCGAAGGCGGAGATGCGCTCGACAGCGGGCGCCAGCGAAGCCGTGCCCTCCTTGACCGTCCTCTGGTACGTCAGGGGCTTGAGGAAGCGGGAGACCGACAGCCCCGCGTTGTAGCGGGCGGTCTTGCCGGTCGGCAGTACGTGGTTCGTGCCGGCGATGCCCTTGTCGGAGTAGGCGACGGTGGACCACGGGCCGATGAAGAGCGAACCGTAGTTGGTGAGGTTCCGCAGGTAGAAGTCGTCGTCCTCGGTCTGGATCTCCAGGTGCTCGGGGCCGAGGATGTCGGACACGGCGACGGCCTCGTCCCGGTCGCGTACGACGATCACGGAGCCGAAGTCCCGCCAGGCGGGCCCGGCGATGTCACGGGTGGCGAGCGTCTCGAGCTGCCGGTCGATCTCGGCGGCGACGGCGCGCCCCGTCTTCTCGGAGGTGGTGATGAGAGCGGCAGGAGAGTTGGGGCCGTGCTCGGCCTGGCCCAGGAGATCCGCGGCGACCCAGACCGGGTCGGCGGAGTCGTCGGCGATGACGGCCACCTCGGACGGGCCGGCCAGCAGGTCGATGCCCACCTGGCCGAAGAGCTGGCGCTTCGCCTCGGTGACGAAGGCGTTGCCGGCGCCGACCAGCATGTCGACCGGGGCCTCGCCCAGCAGACCGAAGGCCATCGCGCCGAGTGCCTGTACGCCGCCGACGGCGAAGACCCGGTCGGCCCGCGACAGGTAGGCGCCGTAGAGCACGGCCGGGTGGGCGCCGTGCTCGCCGGACGGGGGAGTGCACGCCACCACGGTGGGGACACCGGCCGTCTTGGCCACGCCTACGGTCATGAAGGCACTGGCCAGCAGCGGGAACCGGCCCGCCGGGAGATAGGCGCCGACCCGGGACACCGGCACGTAGCGCTGGCCGCCCGCCACTCCGGGGGCGATCTCGATCTCGAAGTCGGTCAGGTGGTCGCGCTGGGCGGAGGCGAAGCGGTACGTGCGTTCGTAACCCATTTCCAGGGCGGTGCGGACGTCGGCGGGCAGGGCGTCCCCCGACTTCTTCAGCTCGGCTGCCCCGATCTCCAGGTCGCCGGACCAGCCGTCGAGCTCCTGACCGTAGGCGCGGACAGCGTCCAGGCCCTTCGTCTCGATCTCCTTGAGCATCTGGGAGACACGCTCGACCACCTTGGGGTCGCGCTGGGCGGGAGGGCCGTCGACCGCGGGCTTCTTCAGCCACGTGAAGGGGGCAAGGGTCTTCTGTTCGTCGTGCGTGATCTGCATACCCCGGACGGTAGACGCGGCGCTGCCACAGGGCTAGAGGGGTAGTTCCTGCATACCTCACAGGGTTTCCCTGTGGCGTGGGCACAGTTTCCGTCCGCTCAGCGCCTCAGGTCATCAAGCCGTGTCCCAGCTCGCGGATGGTGTCCTCGGCGAGGCGGGCGAGTTCCCGGGTGGCGCGGGAGAGCGGATGGCCATGACGCCTGACGAGCGCGATGGTGTCGTACAGGGGCTCGGCGAACGGGGCGGTGTGCAGTCCTGCGGGAAAGGTGGGGCTGGTGATCACGGCCCGGCTGGCGATCGTGTCGCCGACTCCGGCCGCCGTCAGATTCAATGCGGCCTCGACGCGTTCGAGCTCGATCATGGCGTCGACGCGGACCCCGGCGAGCTGGGCGCGCTCGGCGATCTGGCGGCGCGTCGGGTCCTTCCACCCGTAATGGGCGTCGTACAGCACAAGAGGAGCCCGGGAGAACGCCTCGATCGTGACCGGGGTGCGGGTGCGCTCGGCGCTCGCGCTGACGTAGTGCACCTCGTCGCGCATCAGCGGAGTCACCGCGAGTCCCTCGTCGTCGATCGGCAGAACGACCAGGCCCGCCTCGATCTGCCCCGCCGCGACGGCGAGCGCGGTCTCGGCGGAGTTCTGTCCCACGAGACGGACGCGGACGGCCGGGTACCGGGCATGGAACATCTGCACGAGGTTGGCGAGAAGGTAGTAGTCGGCGTTGCGCAGCACCCCGAACGTGGCGGTGCCGCCGCCCAGCGAACCCAGCGAGTGCACGGCCCGGGCTCCGCTGTCAGCCGCCTCCACCGCCTCCTGGGCGTAAGGAAGCAACTCCTGCCCGGCAGACGTCAGGGTCAGTGTGCGGCTGCCACGGAGGAACAGTTCCGCGTCGAGTTCCGTCTCCAGGCGCCGGACCAGTTCGGAGGCGGACGCCTGGGCGATGTCCATGGCCTGCGCGGCGGCGGTGAACGACCCGAGCCGCCCGGCCTCCACGAAGGCCCGCAGCTGTACGAGGGTCATGCTGCCCGGTGAAGTGGTTCTGTGCATGGCTGCACCCTAGAGGCCGTTCATCCGGCGGATTCCGGGCCGGCGGTCGATGCGGACGGGGCCGGCCGGCGCACGCACCGGTGGCAGCGGAGAGCCTCGGTCCCGTGAAGCACAGCGGCAGGATCCGGTCCGGCTCCGCGACGCCGTCGCGCGTCACCCCCTACCGCGGTAGCACCTCCACATCGGGCCCCCGGTATGACGCCCGGCGCGCAACCGTCCCCGCACACTCCACGCATCAGGACGAGCAGATCGCGAAAGGGCGGAACATGAGGCTACGCAGCCGCGAACGACAGAGGACGGACGACCGGACGGAGGCCCCGGCCGCCACACCAGGTCTTGCCGTCGAACTGCGCGGTGTCCGGCGGCAGTACGGCCGTGGCGCGGGGTCGGTGCACGCGCTCGCGGGCATCGATCTCGCTCTTCCGCGCGGCACGTTCACCGCGGTCATGGGCCCGTCCGGTTCCGGGAAGTCCACCTTCCTGCAGTGCGCCGCCGGGCTCGACCGGCCGTCGGCGGGGTCGGTGTGCCTCGGCGGTACGGAGATCACCGGTATGAGCGAGAACGAGCTCACCGAGCTGCGCCGCAGCCGCCTCGGCTTCGTCTTCCAGGCCTTCAACCTGCTGCCGTCGCTGACCGTGGAGCAGAACGTATCGCTGCCCGTGCGCCTCGCCGGTCTGCGTCAGGACCGCCGCCGGGCCGCCGAGGTGCTCGCACAGGTCGGTCTCGCCGACAAGGCGCGCCGCCGTCCCGGCGAGCTGTCCGGTGGCCAGCAGCAGCGGGTGGCCGTCGCCAGGGCGCTGGTCACCAGCCCCGATGTGGTGTTCGCCGACGAGCCCACCGGTGCCCTCGACACCGGCACCGCCGCCGAGGTCCTCGGCCTGCTCCGGCAGGCCGTCGACCAGCTCGGCGCCACCGTCGTCATGGTCACCCACGACCCGTCCGCCGCCGCGTGGGCTGACCGCGTGCTGTTCCTCGCCGACGGCACCTTCGTCGGCAGCCTGGAGCGCGGTTCGGCGGAGCAGATCGCGGCACGGATGACGGCGCTCACCGCCCGTACCGCCCACGCGGGCGCGACGGCAGGTGCGGCGGCATGATGCGCCCCAACGGGCTCGCCCGCGCGGCCGTCCGCTTCAAGCCCGCGTCCTTCGCGGGGACGTTCGTCGCGCTGATGATGTCCGCGCTGATCGTCACGGCCTGCGGCATCCTGCTGGAGACCAGCCTGCGCGCGTCGGTGCCGGCGGAGCGCTACGCGAACGCGCCGGTCGTCGCGGCGGCGGACCAGTACGAGTACATCGTCACGGGCAGCGGTGAGGACCGTGAGGAGGAAGCGGTCCCGCTGCCGGACACGGCGCGGGTGGACGCCGGTCTGGCGGCGAAGGCCGCCCGGGCGCCGGGCGCGGCCACCGCCGTCCCGGACCTCGCTTTCCCGGTACGGGCCGGGGACAGCCCGCTCACCGCGCACGGCTGGGGCTCGCACGTCTTCACCGATGCCCAGCTCACCTCCGGGGGCGCGCCCGGTACCGGCGAGGTCGTACTCGACGACGACGCCGCCCGGGCCGCCAAGGTCACCGTCGGCGACACCGTCGCGCTGGGGACCGCTGCCGGGCAGCAGGACTTCCGCGTCGCGGGCATCGCCGAGGCAGGACCCGCGGACACCGCCCGGAACGCCGGCCCCCTTGCCTGGTTCGCCGACGCCCAGGCCCCCACGCTCGCCGGTCACCCCGGCAAGGTGGACGCCATCGCGGTGCTGGCGAAGCCCGGCACCGATGCCGGCACCCTCGCGGGGTCCGTGGAGAAGGCCCTGGCCGGCTCCGGCGCCCAGGTGAACGTCGGCGACGACCGTGGTGCCGTCGAGGACCCGGGCCTCGGTTACGCCAAGGACATGCTCTTCGGGATCGGCGGCTCCTTCGGAGGCATCGCCGCGATCGTCGCGGTCTTCACCGCGGCCGGGACCGTCGCCCTGTCCGTCTCCCAGCGGACCCGCGAGTTCGCGCTGCTGCGCGCGGTCGGCGCCACCCCGCGGCAGATCCGCCGCGCGGTCGCCTCCGAAGCACTGCTCGTCGCGCCGCTCGCCGGGATCCTCGGCTGCCTGCCCGGCATCGGGCTCGCGCACTGGTGGTTCGGGCAGATGCGGGACCGCGGCGCGATCCCCGAGGCGGTGCAGGTGCACGTCTCCGGATTCCCCCTCCTCGCCGCCGTCGGAACCGGGCTGCTCACCGCGCTCGCCTCCGGCTGGGCGGCCGGACGCCGGCCCGCGAGGATCAAGCCCGGACAGGCGCTCGCGGAGGCGTCGGTGGAGCGGCTGCGGCCAGGCGTCATCCGTACCGTGCTGGGCATCGGTGCCCTCATCGGCGGCGCGGTCCTCACCGGGGTCTCCGCCAGTTCCGCGGGGGACGACGCGGCCGGCGCCGCCCTCGGCGTCGTCATGCTCTTCATGCTCGCCGTCGGGCTGCTCGGCCCGCTGCTGGCGCGACTGTGCGCGGGCCTCTTCGGCCTGCCGCTGCGCGGCGCGGGCCCCGCCGCCGGGCTCGCGGCCGCCAACTCCCGTACCAACGCCCGCCGTCTGGCCTCCGCGATCACCCCGATCGTGCTCGCCATGGCCTTCGCCTCGACGCTCGTCTTCATGCACACCAGCGAGAACCACGCCGCGGACAAGCAGCTGCGCGCCGGCATCACCGCGGACCATGTGGTCACCGACCCGGCCGGGCTCCCGGTGGGCACGGCGGAGCGTGCGGCCCGCGCGCCTGGCGTGGACACCGCCGTCGGCCTGCTGAACACACAGGTGCTGATACCGGTCGGATCCGGCGAGTTCAAGGCGCTGCAGGGCGCGGCGGCCCAGGGTGTCACCGGTTCCGGCGCCGACCTCGCGAAGGTCCAGGACCTGGACGTACGCGAGGGAAGCCTCGACCGGATCGGCCAGGGCCGTGTCGCGATCGACAAGACCCTGGCGACCTCGGCGGACGTCGGCGTCGGCGACCGGCTCCCGCTTTACCTGCCGGACGGCACCGAGGCCCGCCCCGAGGTCGTCGCGGTCTACGGCCGCGGTCTCGGCCTGGCCACGGTGACCATGGACCGGGCGTCCCTGACCGGGCACGTCACCTCGGGCTTCGACAGCACGCTGCTGGTCCACGGCGGCACAGAGAAGTCGCTCGCGGCCCTGGGGCGGGTCACCGACGCCTCCGGTTACGCCACCGAGCAGAACCTCGACGCGAAACTGGGCGCCTGGTCCAACAACATGATGGCCGCGGTCCTCGGTGGCTTCGCCGCCGTCGCCGCCATCAACACCCTGGTCATGACGGTCCTCGACCGCCGCCGCGAGCTCGGCACACTGCGACTCGTCGGCGCCACCCGGAGCCAGGTGCTGCAGATGCTCCGCTGGGAGGGCCTGCTGGTCTCCGGGGTGGGTGTGGTCCTGGGATCCGGGATCGCCGCGGCCACACTGATCCCGATGATGAACGGCGTGACCGGCGACGCGCCGTACGTGCCCCCGCTGGTGTACATCTCCTTCGCGGCAGCCGCCGGCGGCCTGGCGCTGCTCGCGGTGACGCTGCCGGCCCGGGCGGCGCTGCGCCGCTGGGCGTAGCGCGTGCGGCTCGTGGGGCGGGAGCCGGTGTCACGCCGGCTCCCGCCCCAGGGGCGGTTCCTGCTGCGCGGCGTGGCTCAGGGGCGCGGCCAGGGGCGGCCGCCGAGGCGTTCGATGTCGGAGTTGAAGCGCCGCAGGTAGCCGGCGAAGGCGGAGATGTCCTCGTCGGGCCAGTCGGCCATGACGCGCTCCAGGGAACTGACCATGCCCTCGCGTTCCGAGTCGAGGGTTCTCGTGCCCTCCTCGGTGATACGGAACTTGCGGGCCATGCCCCCGTCGGGATCGGGGATGCGCTCCACGAAGCCGGCGCGCATGACCGCGGCGGTCTGCCGGTTGAGGGTGGAGACGTCGAGGTCGAAGGCTTCGCTGAGCTCGCCGACGGACATCGGGCCCTGGACGCGGATGCGGCTGAGCAGGACGTACGCGCTCCGCTCCAGGAGGCCGTCCTTGCGGCGTCCCTTTCTCTGGGTCAGCAGGCCGTGGCGGCTGAGCAGCATCTGCTCGTACTCGACCTCTTGCGTTGCCCTGTTCATGCGCGGGCACCTCCTGCTTCCTGCCGGGCGATGCCGGTGTGTCGTCGTGCCGCTGTGCGTCCTGGCTTCATCGTAAGTTTACGAGTGAGTGCATGGGACACATCATGTGCATGCTGCAACTGAAGTGCATGACGCAAGTCTCCCTGACGGGCGGGTGAGGCCCTGAGACGCGGAAGTTTCTGCTGCACGGGCATTGACCGTGGGTGTGGGCCGACTTACGTTCTTCGCGTCCTTCGTATGTCATATATGAGACGCGATATGAGAGCCGAGCGCCGTATGCAGCCAGTCCCGAGCCCTCTCCCCTGCCGTCCTCGGCACCGAGGGAGACGCTGAAGGCCTCCGGTTCCCTGGACCGCCGCCTGCGCTCCCCCGAGTCCCCCCACCCCGCACGGCTTCAGGCTGCGGCCCCCCGCTGCCCATTTCGCTGCCGGTGCGCACCCAGAGAAGAGAGCCGATCATGACCAAACGCCGTAACAGCCGTCTCGCCGCCGCGATATCCCTGGTCTCCGCCCTTGCCCTCACCGCCACCGCGTGCGGTGACGACGGCAGCGGCATCACCGGTGCGAAGGGGGCCGAGGGCTCGGGCAAGGGGAAGATCGTGTTCTGGGACGAGAACGGCGGTGTCCGTACGGCGGTCTGGAAGGAGATCATCGCCGACTTCGAGAAGGCGAACCCGGACGTCGACGTGCAGTACGTGGGCATCGCCTCCACCGAGGCCCAGTCCAAGTACGACACCGCGATCCAGGGCGGCGGCCTGCCGGACGTCGGCGGCGTCGGTGCCGCGATGGTCGCCGGGATCACCGCGCAGGACGCGCTGGAGCCGCTGGACGACCGGATCGAGGCGAGCTCCCTCAAGGGCAAGCTCAACGAGGCGATGACCGAGAACGTACGGAGCGCCGCCGGCCGGGACGAGCTGTACACGGTGCCCATCTCCGCGACCAACGGCGTCCTGTACTACCGCACCGACCTGTTCAAGAAGGCCGGACTGGGTGAGCCGGACACCTGGGACGACTTCTACAAGGCCGCCTCGGAGCTGACGGACCGGCAGAAGAACCGGTTCGGCTACACCATCCGCGGCGGCCCGGGTTCGATCGCCCAGGCGCTGGACGCGATGTACGGGCAGTCCGGCATCGACTCCTTCTGGGACAAGTCCGGGAAGAGGACGACGGTCAACGACCCGAAGAACGTCGCTGCGCTGGAGAAGTACGCCGGCATGTACAAGAAGGTCACCCCGGAGGCCGACCTCAACAACGACTTCACCAAGATGGTCGCCCAGTTCGACTCCGGCAGCATCGCCATGCTCAACCACAACCTGGGGTCCTACCAGGACCATGTGAGCTCGATCGGCGCCGACAAGTTCCGCGGCATTCCGCAGCCCGAACTGGCCGACGGAACCCGGGTGATGGTCTCCAACCCGGTCTCGGGCCTCGGCCTGCTGAAGTCGTCCGAGAACAAGGCGGCGGCCTGGAAGTTCATCGAGTTCGCCGCGTCGCACGCCTCGAACTCCAAGTTCAGCGAGTCCGCCGGCCTGATCCCGGCCAACAAGGAGGCCGCCGAGGACCCCTGGCTCGACAAGTCCGAGACCACCCAGCTCGGCGCCGAGGCGCTGTTCTCGGGCAGGACCAGGATCGTCCAGCTGCCGTACTACCTGCCGGACTGGAACACCCTCTCCAAGGCCGACAGCGAATCGGGCTTCCAGAAGGTGCTGCTCGGCAAGATGAGCGCCAAGGACTTCCTGGACACGTTCGCCGAGGACCTCGACGCCGCCCAGGCGGAGTGGAAGGAACAGCTGGGCTGACGGACGGACCCCGGGCCCGCCCCTCCCCTCAGTCCAGGCCCTCCTCCCGCAGCTCGTACATCAGGAGGAACGTCCGGTAGGTCTCCGTGGGCACGTCCAGACAGACGTCCGGCCGTTCGGCCCACGTCGACGTGTTGTCGAGGGCCCGCCGGCAGGCCGCCTCGGTCTCGGCCTCGGACGGGATGTTCGAGATGTACGCGGCGATCAGCAGGACCACTGCGAGGACGACCACGCCGATACGGATGCGCATGGTCTCCCAACGACCGCGCGGCCGGACCGGTCACTCGGTGCCGGTCACCCGGGCCGGTGGCCGCCCGGTCATTCGGGTTCGTCGGCGACCGGCGGCAGGTCGGGCTCGATGAACAGGCCCGCGTACTGCGGTGTGGGCCGCGGAGCCGCGGTGCCCGTGTCGGCGGTCGCCGTGGACGCGCCGTCGGAGTGCCGCTGGGTCGTGCGGGCAGGGGTGTCGGTCATCTCAGGTGTCCTGTACGTAGGTGTGCGGTGAGAGCCCCGTGACCGAATCACTGCGGTACATGCCGGACCGGTCCCGACCGGTACGGCGATGCCGCTACCGGTGCCGCGCCGCTCCGGGGGCTTCCGGACATCTGCGGTGCATGCAGACTGTAACCCTCCCAGCACGGCTTTCCCTCGGTATTGCGACCCCGGCGTCACGGTCGGTGTGCCGGTGCGGGCTCGATGTTCTGGTTTGCGTGGAAGAGGTTGTGCGGGTCGTAGGACCGCTTGATCTCCGCGAGGCGGTCGTGGTGGCCGCGGTAGGTGGCCCGGACCCGGCCCTCGGACTCGCCGGTGCCCAGGAAGTTCACGTAGCCGCCGCCCGTGGAGTGCGGGTGCAGGGCCTCCCAGTAGCGTACGGCCCATTCCCGCAGAGCCGCGGCCCTGGCCGGGGCGGGGTCGATGCCGGCGATGACGCCCGACCGGAGCGCCTCAAGGGCGTGGGTTCGGCCCAGCTGAGGTGTTCCCCTGCGTGGGTGCGGTGCCAACTCCGGGATGAGCGCCCTGTGTTGAGGCGTCATGTCGGGGGTTCGGGGCCCCCTGTCACGGGGGGCGGCCATAAGTGGTCGGAGCACCGTCCCGGATGCCGTAGAGTTGCAATCACAACGGCGCGGGGTGGAGCAGCTCGGTAGCTCGCTGGGCTCATAACCCAGAGGTCGCAGGTTCAAATCCTGTCCCCGCTACTGAAAGACTGAGGCCCGGATCCTTCCAAGGATCCGGGCCTCAGTCGTATGCCGTCATCGGTCCGCCGGCCTGGAGGCGGGCGGCGAGGAGGTGCAGGACATCGCGCGACGGCACTGCGAGTGGCTTTCGGTGACCATGAAGCCCACGCGCGCGTATGTGACCGGCATCGGGGAGATGTATGTCGCCGATCTTCGCTTCGGGAGGAACTACGATCGCCACGGGGACGGAACTGCCGTCTTCGTACGGGACGCACTGACGATCTACGCGCAGCACCGGCTCTCCGACTGACCGACGGAGGGCAGGGGGCTCCGGCGCGCTCCTCCCTTTGGCCGATGACGAGTCGCCGTTCGGCGCGGCTCCGGCCAGCCTGGGTGGGGCGCGGTACCGTCCGCACCCGTGGGTGGACCGGGCAGGAGCGCACAGGTGGGGAAGCGGGACGGACGGCGGGGAAGCGTTGTGGGGAACGCCCGTTCCCGGCGGTTCGTGCGAGTGCTGCCCGCTCTGATGATCTGTGCCGGCCTGGTCCTCGACCTCGTGACGCCTGCCGAGGTCACCGCTGTGCCGCTCTTCGCCGCCGCCTCGCTGATCGCGGCCCCGTTCTTCTCGATGGCCGGCACCATCCGTGTCGGGGGGGCCGCGATCCTCGTGGCCCTCGCCATCCGGATCTCGGACGGCGCGCTCGGTGACGTCGTTCCGCTCACCGACCTGCTCACCCTGTGCACCGTCACCGCGTTCTCCCTCGTCATCAACCGCGTCGTGAGCCGCAGGACCGAGCAGCTGGCCTCGGCCAGGGTCATCGCGGAGACCGCGATGCGTGCGGTGCTCCCGACGCCCGAGGACCGGATCGGCGGGCTGCTGGTCGCGGCACGGTACGAGGCAGCCCAGGCCGACGAGTTCGTCGGCGGAGACCTGTTCGCCGTCGCGGACACCCCGTACGGGGTGCGCCTGGTCCTCGGGGACGTACGGGGCAAGGGGCTTGACGCGGTGGCGGCGGTTGCCGTCGTGATCGGGGCGTTCCGGGAGGCCGCCGAGCAGGAGCGGTCGCTGGAGGGGGTCGTGCAGCGTCTGGAGCGGGCGCTGGCCCGCGAGAGCTCCAGGCGGGGTGGGCTGGACTCCATGGAGGGGTTCGTCACCGCTGTCCTCGCCGAGATCCCGGCCGGCTCGGACACCCTGAGGATCATCAACCGCGGGCACCCCGAGCCGCTCGTGCTGCACGCGGACGGGGCGCTGGACGTGCTGGCTCCGTCGGTGCCCGCCCTGCCGCTCGGCATGGGGCTGGGGGCCTGGCCCGACCGGTCGGACGAGTGGACGCTGCCGGCCGGGTCGATGTTCCTCGCGTTCACCGACGGGCTCTCCGAGGCGCGGGACGCGAAGGGCGTCTTCTACGATCCGGCGGCCCGGCTGCGCGGGCGACTCTTCCCGGGGCCCGACGAACTGCTGTCCGCGCTCACCGACGACGTACGGCTGCACACCGGGGGCCGGTCGACGGACGACCTGGCGCTCCTCGCGGTCGGCCGACCCGCGCCGGGCCAGCAGGCGCGGCGGACGACGGTGAAGATCGTGGGGCGGGATCGTGGATGACCGGTCGCGACGGTCGGTAGTCGAAGGACCTCGCTCCGCATAACATTTGACGCACCGTCAGAAACTGGCTACCGGGCAAGTGCCGCTCAACTCGCCCGTTTGCGACCGTTCGGTCCCTGAAAGTCCAGGCCAGAGTGGTGACTGATCTGCTGGAACAGCTTGGAATCGGACCCGGGTGTCTATTAACGTTCGATAACGCAGCGCGGTTGTACCTGTCGTCGCCAGAGACGACGCCGCGCGCAGCGCCGAATTCCGCAAGGGAACCGGGGAACCACCTACATGGGGTGAATCGGACACCTGTGTCTCGCGAGAGGCGAAGGGGCCCGTAGGAGACCTTCCTGCTCCGAACCCGTCAGCTAACCCGGTAGGCGAGAAGGAAGGAAAGGAGTGCGCCCACGTGGCGTCCAACAAGCCTGCCCCCGAGGCCCCGTCATCCTTCAGGACCGACAGCTTCGGTGATGAGGACAGGACATGGGATGAATGGAACCCCACCGAGGAGTCCGTCCGTCCCGTACGCGGCCGGCACCGCGTAGCCAAGCAGCGCGGTCTCGCCCGTAGCTCCACCGTCCTCGGCGTCGGCGTCATCGCGGCCGTCGGTGCGGGTGGCATGGCCACCGCGCAGAGCAAGCCCCCGGTCTCCATCTCTCTTCCCGATTCCATCGCGGACAATCTTCCCGACGCCAAGTCCCTTCCCGGCGTAGGCGCGTTCATGTCCGACGACGCCGGCTCGGACCACGAGACGGTCGCCGCGTCCGCCCCGCTGACCAGTGCGGGCATCACCGCCGCCGAGGCCGAGAAGGGCACCACCGACGCCGGCGAGGCGCTCCGCGCCCGCATCCTCCAGCAGGCCGAGCAGCAGCAGGCCGGAGCCGACGCCGAGGCCAAGGCCGCGGAGGAGAAGGCGGCGGCCGAGGCCGCCGCTGCCGAGGCGGCGAAGCAGCAGAGCGAGGCCGAGGCGAAGGCCGCCGCGAAGAAGAAGGCGGCCGAAGAGGCGGCGAAGAAGAAGGCCGAGGCCGAGCGCCTCGCCAAGCTCGCCGCCGGCTACGCCATCCCGACCTCCTCGTACACCATCACCTCGACCTTCGGCCAGGCCGGTTCGATGTGGTCGTCCGGCTACCACACCGGGCTGGACTTCGCGGCTCCGACCGGCACGCCGGTCAAGGCCGTGCACGGCGGCACCGTGAAGTCGGCCGGCTGGTCCGGCTCGTACGGCTACCGCACGGTCCTGGAGCTCGACGACGGCACGGAGGTCTGGTACTGCCACCAGTCCTCGATGGACGTCACCGCCGGCCAGAAGGTCACCACCGGCGAGACCATCGGCCGTGTCGGCGCCACCGGCAACGTCACCGGCCCGCACCTCCACCTGGAGATCCACACCGCGGACGGCTCCGGCATCGACCCGATGAGCTGGCTGCGCGGCAAGGGCCTCTCGATCTGATCCCGGCGAGCCCCTGACGCCGGTACGCGCGAGCCCTGACGTCGTGCCCGGCGCACCGGAACCCCGGCGGCCCTGACGCACACCCCCCGACGTCAGGGCCGTCGGTCCCGGCCGTCGGTCCGGGCCCGTCGGGCTGTGCGGCACGCGACGCCGACGGGCGGAGCCCCGCCGGGCCCCAGGCGAACCGGAATAGTCGCTTCAGCCGACTGGTTGTGCCTGGGTATGACATCTCTGCGCTCGCTCGGTTCTTCGAGCCTTCAGGTCTTCCCCCTCTCCCTCGGCGGCAACGTCTTCGGCTGGACGGCCGACGAGGACCGGACCTTCGCCGTCCTCGACGCGTATGTGGCGGCCGGCGGCAACTTCATCGACACCGCCGACTCCTACTCCGCCTGGGTCCCGGGCAACGAGGGCGGTGAGTCGGAGACCCTCATCGGCAAGTGGCTGGCGGCCCGTTCCCGCCGCGACGATGTCGTCATCGCCACCAAGGTCGGCGCCCATCCCTCGTACAAGGGCCTCTCGCCCACCAACGTCAAGGCGGCGGCCGAGGCGTCCCTGCGCCGGCTCGGGGCCGACCACATCGACCTCTACTACACGCACTTCGACGACGAGAGCGTCCCCGTCGAGGAGATCATCACCGCGCTCGACCAGCTGGTGAAGGCCGGCACGGTGCGGGAGATCGCCGCCTCCAACATCAGCCCCGAGCGGCTCCAGGCCTCCCTGGACTTCTCCGAGCGCGAGGGCCTGGCCCGTTACGTCGCGCTGCAGCCCCACTACAACCTCGTATCGCGCGACACCTACGAGGGCGCGCTCCAGGACACGGCGGCCGCTGCCGGACTCGCCGCCGTCCCGTACTTCGCACTCGCC
The DNA here is from genome assembly GCF_044765585.1 of Streptomyces sp. NPDC102441. Lineage (NCBI taxonomy): Bacteria > Bacillati > Actinomycetota > Actinomycetes > Kitasatosporales > Streptomycetaceae > Streptomyces > Streptomyces sp. NPDC102441. Next base: position 18,179 of record NZ_JBIWKH010000020.1, on the reverse strand, counting down.
TCGGGCTTCCTCACCGGCAAGTACCGGCCGGGGACGCCGGTCGACAGCGCGCGGGCCGAGGGCGCGGGCAAGCACCTGGAGACCGAGCGCGGACGCAAGGTGCTCACGGCGCTCGACAGGATCGCCCAGGAGCACGACGCCGAGATCGCCACGGTCGCCCTCGCCTGGCTGGCCGCGCAGCCGACCGTGACCGCGCCGATCGCCTCCGCGCGTACGGTCGAGCAGCTGCCCGCGCTGGTGGCGGTCGCCGCTCTCACGCTGACCGGGCCGGAGCTGGCGGAGCTCACCGAGGCATCCGCCTGACGCCCTGGAGGTCTCAGCCGGGCGGGGTGGTGCGGCCGCCGTCCTCCAGATACGGGTTGTGGCCGCCGTAGTGCCGGTGCGGCGCGGGGAGGTGCTGCGCAGGCGGGCCGCCGTGGGCGCCGTACGGGAACTGACGGGGCAACGGGGCCGGTGGCCGCACGGTGCGGAGCCGGCCGGTCGCGTGGGCCGCGTACGTCAGGGCCGGCCCCGCGGTCTCCCGGCGATGCCACAGGTGGTGCAGCAACTCCTGCTCGCGGAGGGCGAAGTCCGGGCCCGCACCTTCGTGGCGTGCCCTACGGCGCAGCATGGCCAGGGACGTCGCGAACGACTCGTACTCCGCGACGGTGTGGGCCGCGGCCCTGCCCCGGGCCCGGTCCGGGTGGCTGTTCCAGTGTCTGGCCATGTCGCGGGCCATGCCCCGGGCCCGCATGGAGGCCAGCGCGAGCGGCTCGGCGGGGGTCAGCCAGCCGGCCGCCGCGTACACCGGCAGCTCGGTGGAGAGCGTGCGCAGCTCCCGCTGGCGCGACCAGACCGCCAGCCAGGTCACCAGCCCGAAGCACGGCACCATGAACGCGCCGTACACCGCGTAGAAGCCGTACGGTCCGAAGGCCGACGAGCCGTTCCACAAGGCGTGCATGCCCATGGCGAGGGTGAGCCCGAGCAGGGGCAGGACGACCCGGCGCACCCGGTGGCGCGAGCCGCCGAGCGCCGCGATGCCGAAGCCGATCCCTGAGAGCACCGTGAACAAGGGGTGCGCGAACGGCGACATGACCACGCGGACGAAGAACGTCCCCGCCGTCACGGAGGCGAAGCCCGTCGTGCCGAGTTGCTGGTCCTCGCCGAAGGCGTTGCCCAGATAGAGGATGTTCTCGGTGAAGGCGAAGCCCGTCGCGGTGAAGCCGGCCACCACGATGCCGTCGACGATTCCGCCGAACTGCCGTCTGCGGAAGAGGAAGATCAGCAGGACCGCGATGGCCTTCGCGCTCTCCTCGACGACGGGGGCGACGACCGTGGCCCCGAGGGTGTCGGCGCTCCCCGGATCCGCGGTGGCCGTCGCTATCCACCGGGTCGCGAAGGAGTTGGCGATGATCGCCACGAGCGCGGCGGCGCACGCACCCCAGGAGAAGGCGAACAGCAGATTGCGCCACGGGCCCGGCTCGACCCGGTCGAGCCAGCGGAACGCCGCCATCAGCATCGGCACGGGCAGCACGGCCAGCCCCAGCCCCACCAGGAAGCCCTCGGTGCCCGTCTGCCGGCGGACCAGGGCCAGGATCACCAGACCGCAGAGCGCGAGCACGGTGATGACGGCGCCGGCGCGGAACGCCTTGCTGCGCCAGACCATGCCGACGCGGCGGGGCCGGTAACGCCACTGGCCTCGCTCCGGGACGGCGCCCAGGAACTCGTCGAGCTGCTGCTCCTCGAGAACCGGGACCGCCGGCTGCTGGTGCTGCACGGACCCCTGGTACACCCGACGACCCTAACGAGGGCCACTGACACCTGGCCATGCCGCGGTCGGTCGGGGTGACGGGCCGTGGCCGATCAGCGTCGGGTGAACAGCACGTCGTGCACGACGTGGCCCTTGTCCAGTCCCTGGCCCTCGAAGCGGGTCAGCGGCCGGAACGCGGGCCGGGGGGCGTAACCGCCGTCCGCCTGGGTGTTCTCGAACAGCGGGTGAGCCGTCAGGACGTCCAGCATCTGCTCGGCGTACGGCTCCCAGTCCGTCGCGCAGTGGAGGACCGCGCCCGGCTTCAGACGCTGTGCCACCAGGTCGAGGAACTCCGGCTGGATCAGGCGCCGCTTGTGGTGCCGCTTCTTGGGCCACGGGTCGGGGAAATACACCCGGAGCCCGTCCAGCGCCGCCGGCTCCAGCATCTCGCGGAGCAGGATGATCGCGTCACCGTTGGCGACCCGGACGTTGGACAGCCCCGCCCGGTCGGCGAGACCCAGCAGATTGCCCTGACCGGGGGTGTGCACATCCACAGCCAGGATCCCGGTGTCCGGGGCGTCGGCCGCCATCTGCGCCGTCGCCTCGCCCATGCCGAAGCCGATCTCCAGGACCACCGGGAGGCCGTCGAACAGCGTGGGGAGATGGAGGACGCCCTTGCCGTCGATGTCCAGGCCCCACTTGGGCCACAGCCGCTGGAGGGCGTCCTCCTGGCCTGCGGTCACCCTGCTGCGGCGGGGCTGGAAGCTGCGGATCCGGCGCTCGTGGTGCGAGCCCGCGGGGTCGGCGGCCGGGCCGCCGGGGAAGCGGGGCTCCTGGCGCAGCCTGCGCTGGCGCTCGAAGGAGGCGGCGCGCAGTGCTGCCGCGTCGTCCGTGGCAGGGGGTGCGTTCTCCGGCGTGGGGCCGGGCGCTTCCGCTGCGGGGCCGGGCGTCTCTGGGGTGGGGTTCAGGGGCTCAGACACAATGACCCGATTCTACGGCGGGAGGCGCCCACCCCGTCGCGCGAGCCCGCAGCAGGGCACGTCGTGCCACCTCCCTCCCGATGGGCAGGGACGCGGTGGCCGCGGGGGACGGCGCGTTCAGCACATGCACGGTGTGCGGGGCGTCCCGGATCAGGAAGTCGTCCACCAGCGTGCCGTCCCGAAGGACCGCCTGGGCCCTGACCCCGGCCGGGGAAGGCCGCAGATCGGCCTCCGTCACCTCCGGCAGCAGACGCTGGACGGCCCGGGTGAACGCGCTCTTCGACAGGGATCTGCGCATCTCTCCCGCCCCGTACCTCCAGTGCCGTCGGGCGATCCGCCAGGAGCCGGGCCAGGCCAGGGTGGCGGCCAGCTCGCGCGGGTGGACGTCCGTCCGGCCGTACCCCTCGCGGGCCATGGCCGGCACGGCGTTCGGCCCGACGTGGACCGTGCCGTCGACGCCCCGGGTCAGATGCACCCCGAGGAAGGGGAACGCCGGGTCCGGCACCGGGTAGACGAGCCCGCGCACCAGCTCCGGCCTGGCCAGCTCGTAGTACTCCCCGCGGAACGGCACGATGCGCGCTCCCGGGTCGTCACCCGCGAGCCGTGCCATCCGGTCGCTGTGCAGCCCGGCGCAGTTGACCAGCACACGGGCCCTGACCACCTGGCCGTCGGCCGTGCGCACCGCGACGCCCCAGGGGCGCCGGTCGACGGCGACGACCGGCGCGCCGTAACGGATCTGCCCGCCGGCTCCGCTCACCTCGGCGGCGAAGCGGACGGCCACCGCGGTGAAGTCGCAGACGCCCGTCGTCCCGACCCGGATCGCCGCGAGGCCGCGCACCCGGGGTTCGTACTCCGCGATCTGGGCGGGGCCGAGCTCCCGGACCGGCAGGCCGTGCGCCCGGCCGCGCTGCACCAGGGTGTGCAGCCGGGGCAGCTCGCCGCTGTCCGTCGCGACGATCAGCTTGCCCGTCACCGAGTGGGCGATTCCGTGCTCCGTGCAGAAGTCCACCAGCTCGGCCGCGCCCCGCACCGCGTAGCGCGCCTTGAGCGAGCCCGGCGGGTAGTAGATGCCGCTGTGGATCACCCCGCTGTTGCGCCCGGTCTGGTGTCTGGCCGGGCCCCACTCCTTCTCCAGCACCGTGACCCGGGTGCCGGGCGCGGTGCGCGTGATCGCGTACGCGGCCGACAGACCGACGATTCCGCCACCGATCACCAGCACATCGCAGTCGTACGCCGCGTGCGTCATCATCACGCCACCTCCCACCCCGATAGTGCACTGACCCACTGACAACGGGCTCAAACCAGGGACGGCGTCTGCGTGGCGGGGCGTGCCGCTCACGGAACCGGCGAAACCGGGGCGTACCGGTGGCTCTCAGGGCCTCTGGTTCGGATCATGCCGGGGTGACGAGAAGCGGACGCGCTCGTTCCCGTAGCTCGGCCACGCGGGGCTCGTCCCCGTACGGCTCCAGGCGGTGCAGCAGGTCGCGTACGTACTCGGTGGTGCGCGCCGAAGAGATGCGTCCTGCCACCTCCACCGCCCGCGTCCCCGCCGCGCAGGCCGCGTCGAGGTTGCCCGACTCCAGCTCGGCGACCGCGGACACGACGAGCCGCAGCCCGTGGGAGCGGACGAACTCGTCAGTGGGTTTCGACAGGGCCTGTTCGGTGAAGCGCCGGACCTGACGGGGCGCCTTGAGGTCGCGGTAGCACTCGGCGGCGTCGGCGGCGAATCTGTCGTACGAGTAGAACCCGAGCCACGCCGGGTCGGAGTCACCGGCCCGGGAGCGCTCCAGCCAGCTCTCGGCGGCCCGGAGCGCGGCCCCCGCGGCCGGTGCGTCGCCGGCCTTGGCATGGGCGCGCGCCTCCACCAGCCGGAAGAAGCTCATGGTCCTGGCGGTGGCCAGTCCGCGATTGCGTTCGACGGCGGCCTGCGCGAGGTCCACGCCCTCGTCGGCGAAGCCCCGGTAGGTCGCCTGCAGGGACATCGACGCCAGGACGTACCCGCCCAGCGGTACGTCGGCGGCGGCCCGGGCCAGGCGCAGCGCCTGGATGTAGTAGCGCTGGGCGGCCTCCTGCTGGCCGGTGTCGAAAGCCATCCACCCGGCGAGCCTGGTCAGCTCGGCGGAGGCGCCGAAGAGCGCCCTGCCGACCTCGTCGCTGTACGAGCCCAGCAGGAGGGGCGCGGCGTCGACCCGTAAGCACTCCGGGACCATGGAGGAACGCCAGTCGCCGCCGCCGTACTTGGAGTCCCAGCGGCGCGCGTCCTGGGCGGCCTCGCGCAGCTTGGTCACATCGTTGTGGCCGACGCGCAGCAGCGGTCCGTCCGCCCCGCCCGCGGTGTCGGGGCCCGGCTGGACGGGCACCCCGCCCTGCGCCCCGGGTGCGCCGTCCGGGCCGAGGACCGCGGCCCGGGCGGCCGTCGGGTCCCGTGCGACCGACGGATCGGCGGGGGTTATGAGCCAGCGGGACGCTGGGGTCGCATAGGCGCTCACCGCGAAGGAACCGGCCAGCGACTGCCAGATCCCCCCGCCGCCCCGGCGTCCCGCCAGATCCAGCCGGTACAGATCCGTCGCCGACCGGACCGCCTCGTTCACGTCGCGGGGGAAGGCCAGACCGACCTCCGGCGCCGGATCGGCGTCGGCCAGCCCGATCTCGTGCAGCGGGACGGGACGGCCGAGTTTGGCCCCTATCGCCGCCGCGATGAGATGGGGCGCCGCGCCCTGCGGCACCATGCCCTTGGCGACCCACCGGGCCACCGACGTCTTGTCGTAACGAAGAGTCAGACCGCGCTGTGCTCCGAGGTCGTTGACCCGCCGGGCGAGCCCGGCGTTGCTGATTCCCGCGAGGGCGAGAACCGTGCCGAGCTTCTCGTTCGGCCCGCGTTGCTCCCTGGACATGCGCCACCCCTCGACACACAGACGGCCGCCGCGTCACCGTCAGGCGCGCGGCATTCGTACCGTGTTCTCCCCAGGTACGGTCCCGGGCACTCCGGCCGCACACTCATTTGGCCGAGCCCCGTGGAATATGCCGCCCTGCTGAGAACATCGGTAAACCCAGCGTAGTTCGCCGCATCCCCACCGTTAAGGGGCAGACCTCCGTATGGCGGGAATGTTGTCCGCGTGGTGCGGGCTGTGAGCGCCGTGCTCCTGATGTGTGGCCGTGCGCCCGGCCGTGCGCTCTGGTCCGGCCGGTGTGCGAGCGCTTCGATGGATCTCGCGTGGGTCGGCCCGCCGAACTGGACTCGACGGGCTGGGGGAGACCGCCGCCCCAATCCCCGCGGGCGGCGAACCGGTCCGGGAGGTGATGAACACCTCCCGGACTGTGCGCCGCACGGGCGGGGTTCGGAGAAGCGGACGTGCGGGCCGGCGCACCGGGGGGATGCGCCGGCCCGCACGTCGCAGCGCTTGGGCGAGGAACTTGGACTGTCGCGGTGGCTCCGGGGAAGACCCGCCGGGGCCCGGGGGGAGCCCTCCGGGGATGCGCCCTCGGTGGCCGCCCGGAGCGAAACACCCGGTTTCCTCGCGATCCGAGAATGGCCGAATAGCGCCGGTCGGGCGGAGCGAGGCGGAGCCGCCCGACTATGGCCTGATTGCGTCTGTTCCGTGGCCCCGCCGCGGCAGGTGCCGCGTCCGGGGCCGGTCGACACAACTCCCGGAAGCTCCACTTCCGTTGTGGAGGAACCCGCGGAGCCGTGGCCAGGCTCTTGCCAGGGGCGCATGCACATCCGGTGTGCGCCGCCCGTACCCCCTCCCGGGCGCCGTTGTCGTGGCAGCATGTCCGCAACGGCGTTCCCGTGTCCTGGTACGCCGGTTCGTCCACAGCCTGTGGAGGCGGCGATGCGTTGGTTGGTGGGGTGGAGCAGTATCGCCGCGAGCTTCGGCACCGTGGGTGCGGTCGGCAACCACGCGGAGGGGCGCACCGTTCATCCGGTGGGCTCCCAACTCCTGTGGGGAGACCCGGATCCGCTCTGGGCCGTGGGCGACTGGCGCCCCGACGAGATCCGCGTCATCACGGCCGCGACCCCCGAGGGCGCGCCCACCACCCGTCTCGCCGTCCTCGGCTGCTGCGGGGCCACCGACGAACAGCTCCGCGTCGGGCTGCTGGCGGCCCGTGGCGGAGCGCTGCGCCATCTCACCGCCTGGTCCGGCAGTTACACGGCCGTGGTGCAGATCGGCCGCCGCATCACCGTCGCCGGGGACCTCGCCGGAGCCCGCCCCGTCTTCCACACACCCTGGGCCAACGGCACCGCGTACGCCACCGCAGCCCTCCCGCTCGCCGACCTCATCGAGGCGCAGCTGGACATCGGCCACCTCGCCGCGCTGCTGGCCTGCCCCGAGACCCCGGAGGCGCTGGGCGACGGCACCCCGTACGAGGGGGTGAAGCGGATCCCGCCCGGGCACGCGCTGATCCTCCGGGAGGGCTCGCGCGAGATCACCGGGTACGAGGCGGTGGCCTCCCTCGCCGTGGCGGCCGCCCAGACCGATCCGGTGAGCGCGGTCGAAGGGGTACGGGACGCGCTCGTCGATGCCGTACGCGCACGGCTCACAGCCCCGCGCCACGCCCCGGAGACCATGCCGCCCGACCCCGGACCCGTCCCCGGCATGGGCCCCGCCGAACGCCGCGCGGCCCGAGGGGCGCCCGTCCCCGGCATCGGCGCGGATCTCTCGGGCGGCAGCGCCTCCGCCACACTCGCCCTCCTGGCCGCAGGACTTCCCGGGCTGCCTGGCACCGTGCTGGGCCATGGCTCGGGAGCGGGCGAACGGCTCCTCGCCGTCACCTTCAACGACCTCTCCACGCAGGGCCGCGAGGACGAGCTGGAGCGCGCCCGGGTCATCGCGGCCAACCCCCGCCTGCACCATGTGGTCGTGGCGGCGGGCGAGGAGGCCCTGCCGTACGCGTCGCTCGAGAACGGCCCGCTCACCGACGAGCCGGCCCCCTCCCTCGTCGTCGCCGAACGGCACAGGCGCCGGCTGGCCGCGGGCAGCGCGGACCACTTCGTCGGCCACGGCGCGCGGCAGGTCCTCGACGCGCACCCGGCACGGCTGGCCGACCTCCTCATGGACCGGCGCAGACGCCACATCCTGCGGCCCGTCGCCGCGCTCGCCAGGGCCGAAGGGCCCTCCGCGCACTCTCTGTTCGTCCCGGTGGCCGTCTACCGGGCCGCCCGCCGGCTGGCCCGTACGTCGTACCGCACCGGGCTCGAAACAGCGGCGTCCCTGCTGCCCGACGCCAATCGGGACGCCCCCGACCTCGCCACCCCGGCGGGCGCCTCGCTCGCCTCCCTCGCCTGGTCCAGGCCGGGACCGGCCGCGCGCTGGCTCACCGGGGAGGCACTCGCGGAAGTATCGGTTCGCCTCCAGGAGGCGGCCATCCGGCCCGCCTCCGTCCAGCGCCCGGGGGAGGCCAGGGCCCGCGCGGCGCTGGCCCGGCACGCGGCCGACCAACGGATCCTGGAGCAGGCCTCGGAGATCCGCAGCCAGCGGCTGCACGCCCCGTACCTCGACAACCAGGTCGTACGGGCCGCCCGCGCCCTCCCGGAATCGCTGCGGGTCCAGCCGGGCGCCCGCGCCGCGATCCTGCGCCGGGTCCTCGCCGGTGCCGGTATCCATGACCTGCCGCCGGGCTGGGGCACCCCGTCACAGGCCACGTCGACCGCGGCCGGACGCATCGGCCTGCGTACCGCTCTTCCGGACCTGATCGCCCTCTTCGACGCCCCGCTGCTCGCTGACGCGGGCCTGGTCGAGGCACGCGTCGTACGCAAGGCGCTGCGCGCGGCCTCGGAGGGCGAGCCCCTCCCCCTGGACGGCCTGGCCGAGCTGGCGTCCACGGAACTCTGGCTCCGCCGCCTGGTCACGCGCCGGGGCACCTGCTGGACCGGCACCGCGGCACCACGGCAGCGGGCGGTGGCGGGCGGGGTCGTCCCGGCCCGCCGCACACTGCAGTCGTAGCGGGGCACGTAGCCGCAACGGGCGGGCGCCCGCCGGGACACAGTGGGCAGGTGCGGTATCTGATCCTGGGCGTGGCTCGCCGCGCACCAACAGCGCCGACGGTCTGGGCACCGATCCGGGGCCGGAGCTCACCACGCTCCACCGGGAGCTTCTCGATGCCGGTGAGCCCCCCGCGCGGCCCCCGGACGATCCGTGGCCGCCGAGGGTGACATCCGCCCACGGCTGACCTCCTTCGTGGGCCGCCGGCCCGAACTCCGCCGCATCGGCCCCGCTCCATGGAGGAGGCCCAGGTGACCACCGTGGCGGAGCGGCTGCGTGAGGAGCTCGGACCCGGCCTCCTGACCGACGCGGCCGAGGAGCTCAGCGGCAGCTGATACGCGAATCCGCCCAGTCGGCCAGTGCGGCCCCGCCGAGCGGCCCCGACGGTTCCACGACGAGCCTGAGCGTCTGCGTGCCCTCGATACCGACGCTCACCGGCACGGCGGGCTCACCACCACGGACCACGGGCGACTGCCACAGCCGCGCACCCTCACCGTCGTACACGGAGAAGCGCGCGGCGCCGAGGCCCAGGGTCAGGTCGTCGACCCCGGCGACCGCCTCGTAGCGGGTGCACATCCGGTTGAGCTGGACGGTCACCGACGAGGTGGAGGGGGCGGTCACGCCATGGGCGTACGTCGTGGAGGCGATCGACAGGTCCTGGCGCTGCCAGAACACACCGCGGCTCTCCCCGAGCAGGATCTCGGGACCCGTGTGATCACCCGTGAGGGAGTACGCCAGCTCGTTCACCTGGTAGACCTCCGGCGCGGGCGGCGGCGGCTCCTTCGGGGCGGAGGGTGCCGGGGTCGGCGTCGGCGTGGGAGGAGGCGTCGGCTTCTTCGACGGGGGCGGCGTCGGGGCCGGGGTCGGTGTCGTCTCCGGGGCGGGTGGTGGTGCCGGTGCGGGTGAGGCGGGCGGGGTCGGCGGCTGCGGGCTCGGCGCCGGCTCCGGCGGGGGAGTGGGTGCGGCGGGTGCCGCGACCGGCGGCTTGGCCACCGGCTTCTCCTCGGGCGCGGGCCGGTCGTCGCCGACCAGGGCCCACACGAGACCGGCGGCGGCCAAGGCCACCGCGGCGGCGATCCCCGCCTTCATCGGAGCACCGAGCCCTTCCGACGCGGCGGCCCCGCCCGCGGTGCTCCCCCCGGAGGACGCGCTGCCGGTGGCAGCGGCGGCGGCGCCGGCCCCGGCGGCCCCCGCCGCGCCGCCCGCCACGATGCCGGCCGCCTTGAGCGAATAGCCCGCGGCGAACCAGCCGATGACGGCGACCGGAAGCAGCGCCGGAATGCCCGCGTTCACACGGTCCAGCTCACCGGCGGCGATCCGGCACTTCGCGCACTCGTCCAGATGCTTGCGCAGCCCGCGTTCCGCCCGGGTCCGCAGGCCGCCCCTGGCATGGGCGCCGAGCCGGTCGGCGTACCGCGCGCAGTCGCCTCCGGCCGTCAGCGACTGACTCACATGGGCCTGCAGATAGGCCTGCTTGAGCCCTTCACGCGCCCGGACGGCCAGCACCGCCGTGGCATTGGCCGTCAGACCGAACAGGGGGGCGACCGCGCTCGGCGACTCCTCCTCCACGGTGGTGTGCCACAACACGGCCTGCCAGCGCTCCGGCAGGCTGCGGAACGCCTGCATGGCCATCGACCGGTCCGCCTCGTGCATGGCCAGCACATCGGCGCCGAGATCGAGGGTGTCGGCCTCCGACAGCTCGGCGGAGCGGGTGGCCTGCGCGGCGAACACCGCGAAGTCGTCGACGAGATGCTCACGCTTCGCGCTCTTCGTCCACGCGGCGGCGACATGCCGGACGGCCGTCATGAGATAGGCCCGGACGGCTTCCTCCGGCCCCTTCCCGCCACGCACCGCCTGCAGCGTCCGGGCGAACACCTCGGCCGTCAGGTCGTCGGCCGTGTGCGCGTCCCGGCAGCACGTGCGGGCGTAGCGGCGCACCGCACCGGAGTGACGCCGGAACAGCTCCTCGTAGGCCTCGTCGTCGCCGGCGCGCATCCCCTGGATCAACTGTGCGTCGGACGGGCCGGGATCGGCCGATCCGGTGCGTCCCTCGCGCTGCAGAGGGACCGCGTACGAGGCATCGGTCCGCGCGCCGGGATCCGACGGCGCGCCGTCTTCGGCGGACGCCGGCGGCCACGGCCCCGGCAGCACGGTGCCGCCCTCGGCCGGATCGCCCGGCCGAGCCGCACCGTCGGACGGCTCTTCCTGCTGTGCTTCACCGCTCATCGCGGAAGCCCCCGTATGCACCCTCGGACCCTGAGGCCGACCGGCACATGGGGGCGGGTCGGCCTGAATACCGGGGCAACAGTGCCACAGAGCAACGCCGCGACGAACCCTGGAGCAGGAGCAACCACTCGTCCGGGGTGTCTTCCTTCACCCCGGGGGTGACATCACCGCGACGGGGCAGGAGCAACGGCCCTTATACACAAGGGAGTCCGGGCGGCATCCGCGTCCCGCCGGCCGACGCCTACGCTCCGGCCCGCGGCACACCCGCGCCGGAGCGTCTGCGCCGGGGCGGGTGCACCGCACGGGATTCGCGGCACCTACAACGAACGGGAGCGGAGCCCCTCCAGCAGGATGTCCAGCAGCCGGGCCGAAGCGGCGGCCTGGTGAGCGGGGTCCGGCAGAGCCGGTGCCGCCGTGGCGATGACCAGCAGCACATCGCCCACCGTCACATCGCCCCGCAGCTCACCCGACTCACGGGCCCGGTCCACCAGCCTGCCCACGACCTCGAGCAGCTCGGCCGCCCCCGGGTCGTCGTCGAGGGTCTCCTCGCCGGCGGAATGCCCGTCGACCACCCGGAGGCCGGGCTGTGCCGCTCCCTGCCGCTGGTGCGGAACGCGTGTCTCGCTGTCGGCCGCGCCGGGGCCCGGTATCCCGGACTCCTCGTCGTGCTCCGCCCCGACACGCAGCACCTGCGGCGGCAGCAGCCGGCCCGCACCCGATGCCACCGAGGTACGCAGGAAGCGGGAGAGCGCGGACCACGGCTCGTCCTCGTGGCCGAGGGCCGAGCGCGCCTGATCGGTCAGCCGTGCGGTCTCCTCCTCGGCTATCCGGCGCACCAGCACGTCCTTGCTCGGGAAACGCCGGTAGACCGTACCGACGCCGACCCGTGCGCGGCGCGCCACGTCCTCCATCGGCGCCCCGTAACCCAACTCGCCGAACACCTCACGCGCGGCGCGCAGGACGTGTTCGAGATTGCGCTGTGCGTCCACGCGGAGCGGCGCCGAGCGGGCGGTGCCGCCCGTCGTTCCTGCCCCCGCGACCGTACCGACCGCTCCCACGGGGCTCAGGCGCCCGTGGTCCTCACTGGAAGAGGCGACAGCGCTCGGCCCATGCAAATCCTGAATGTGCATAACTTCCCCCGGTTATGACGTCTCCCCCCGGAGACTTCCCCGCCGTAACAGCCGGCGTGTGGACCTTCGTCCGATTCCGACACCCCGACCGGGTACGAACATAGTTGAGCCCGGGTCAATTCAGAAGGGGGTAGTTCCGCACGGAGCGCCCCCCGATCGGAGCAAGGACCGGTTGGACCCTGATTCGACCCCTGCGCTTCCGCCCTCCCGCTGTACCTGACCTGCACAACTCCGGAAACCGGTGGGCACCGGGGGACGCCAGGTGATCGAAGTGCTCCGGTCACACAATTTGCCGGGCCTGTGGACAAACACCGGACTCCGTTGCGTCATGGGATGGTGATGGCACCAGATTCCCGGGGGGCACCCCCCGGCACCCGGCCAAGTGTGCGCATTCTCGTCGTCGGCGGCGGCTACGTGGGGATGTACACCGCGCTGCGTCTCCAGCGGAAGCTGCGACAGAGACTGAAAAGCGGCGAGGCCGAGATCGTGGTGGTCACGCCCGAGCCCTACATGACCTATCAGCCGTTCCTGCCCGAAGCGGCAGCCGGTTCGATCTCGCCACGTCATGTCGTCGTGCCCCTGCGCCGGGTCCTGAAGGCCTGCACGATCGTCATCGGCGAGGCTGAGCGCGTCGACCACGCCAAGCGCACCGCGACGGTCACGACGCTCGCCACCGGCGAGGACGGCACGGGCGCCCTCGAGATCCCGTACGACGAGCTCGTCCTCGCGCCAGGATCCGTGTCACGCACCCTGCCGGTTCCCGGTCTCGCCGAGTTCGGTATCGGCTTCAAGACCGTCGAGGAAGCCATCGGGCTCCGCAACCACGTCATCGAACAGATGGACATCGCCTCCGCCACCCGGGACCCCGCCATCCGCGACGCGGCCCTCACCTTCGTCTTCGTCGGCGGCTACGCCGGTGTGGAGGCGCTCGCGGAACTCGAGGACATGGCCCGCTACACCTCGCGGTACTACCACAACATCAAGCCCTCGGACCTGCGGTGGATCCTGGTCGAGGCGACCGGGCGCATCCTGCCCGAGGTCGGCGAGGCGATGGGCAGGTACGCCGTCAGAGAGCTGCGGGGCCGCAACATCGACGTACGGCTCGACACCCGTCTGGACAGTTGCGAGGGCCGGGTCGCCGTCCTCAGCGACGGCTCACGCTTCCCGACCCGCACCCTGGTGTGGACCGCCGGCGTCAAACCGGCGCCGATCCTCGCCGCCACAGATCTTCCGCTCACGGAGCGCGGCCGGATCCGCTGCACCACCACGCTCTCCGTCGACGGCGCCGAGCACGCATGGGCGGCCGGTGACGCGGCAGCCGTTCCGGACCTCACCTCGTCCGAGCCGGGCACGGACACCGCGCCGAACGCCCAGCACGCGGTGCGCCAGGCCAAGGTCCTCGCGGACAACATCGTGGCCACGCTCGCCGGCCGGCCGGCCGAGGACTACCGGCACTCCTACGCCGGATCCGTGGCCTCGCTCGGCCTGCACAAAGGCGTCGCCCATGTCTACGGGCGCAAGCTCAAGGGATATCCGGCCTGGCTGATGCACCGCGTGTACCACCTCAGCCGCGTACCCACGTTCAACCGGAAGGCGCGTGTCCTTGCCGAGTGGACCCTGGCCGGACTCTTCAAACGGGAGATCGTCTCCCTCGGCTCGCTCGAACACCCGCGTGCCGAATTCGCCCTCGCCGCCCGGGGACACGCGCACCCGGGGCCTCCCGGAGACACGCCGCCGAAGGACGGCAGGCCACCGGACACGTCCGGCTGACCCGCGGTTCCCCGCGCACCCATACCCCTCGGGAGGAACCGCAGTTCAGCGGATGGACCGACTGCCGTACGGCAACTGTCAGTACGGTCGGTCACACTGGGCGTGTGACCATAGGTGGGCCCGCACCTGCGCAGAGTCACCCGGCAGGTAGTCACCTACAGTGACCGGCAGTGAAGACCAACAGCATGAATCGGCCGGGCCGCGCGTTCCCGGCGGCCCGGATCCGGCGCCCGGGCCCGGCATGAGGACCGGCAGGGGGCCACCGGCCACAGGACCAGCAGAAGAAGCAGCTCGCCCGAGCGGACCAGACCGACACACGAGGCCAGAAATTCCGTGAACTTCACGCGCTGGAGCGCCCGCCTTCCCGGAACGCAGCGTCGAGCCGCGGCGCGGGACGACCACAGTTCCGTACCCGCCGCCCGCGCCGAGTCCGTACGGCCGAAGACCGCGGCCACGCCACCGGACGACCCCGCGGAAGACCCCGTCCCCGCCACCGGGCCCTCGCTGGAGGCCATGCCGGCCCGCGAGCTCCTCGGCCGGCTCCCCGCTCCCGTCGCGCTGCTCCACGGCCCCGAGCACCGCATCACCTACGTCAACGCCGCCTACACGACGGCCTTCGGCGACCGCCCCTGCGGCGCACCCGCGGCCGAGGCCATGCCCGAGCTCGCCGAGCTGAGCCTGCTGCCCCTCATGGACCAGGTCCTGCGCAGCGGCACCCCTCGTACGGTCAAGTCCCGCAAGGTCCTGTCCGGCAGCTCGTACACGGTGACCTGCACCCCCGTGGCCACCGGCGACCCGGACGGTGAGGCGGGCGTCCTCGTCTACGCCACCGATGTCACCGACCACGCCGAAGCGGCGGAGCGGCTCCGCGCCAGCGAGCGCCGTCACCGGGAAACGGCCGTCACTCTCCAGCGTTCCCTGCTCCCGCAGGACCTCGAACAGCCGGACGACCTGCGCATCGCCGCCACGTATCAGCCGGGCGGCACGGACGCGGCGGTCGGCGGCGACTGGTACGACGTCATCACCCTGGGCGCCGGCCGGACCGCGCTCGTCATCGGCGACGTGATGGGACGCGGGGTGCGGGCCGCCGCCGTCATGGGCCAGCTGCGCACCGCCGTCCGCGCCTACGCGCGCCTCGACCTCCCCCCGCACGAGGTGCTCCAGCTCCTCGACGTCCTCGCGGCCGAGATCGACGCCAGCCAGATCGCGACCTGCGCCTACGCCGTCCACGACCCCAACGAGGGGCACCTCGTCTACGCCTCCGCCGGGCACCTCCCGATCCTCGTGTGCGACGAGGACGGCACCGTGCACCGGGCCGAGGACCCGACGGGTCCGCCGCTCGGCACGGGAGGATGGGTCCACACCTCGGGGACGATTCCGCTGCCGCCCGGCTCAACGGCCGTGCTCTACACGGACGGTCTGGTCGAGCGCCGCAGCGAGGACATCGACGAGGGCGTGGCCTCCCTGGAGCGCGCCCTGTCGGGCGCCAAGGGCTCGCCCCAGGTCGTCTGCGACCGGCTCATCCGTTCCCTGGGCGTCACCGCGGAGCACGACGACGACGTGGCGGTCCTCGTCGTCCAGCACCCCGCCCGCACGGGAGCGAGCGCGGAGCTCTTCCACAACGCCTCACTCGAACTGCTCGGCGGCATCGAGGCCGCCCCCAGGGCCCGCGCCTTCGCCACGGGCGTCCTGGCGTCGTGGCGCTTCCCCGTGGAACTCTGCGACCTGGGGGTCCTCGCCGCGAGCGAGCTCGTGGCGAACTCCCTCCAGCACGGCACCCCGCCCATGCGCCTCGGCCTCCGCAGGACCGACCGCCGGCTGATCATCGAGGTGACGGACGGGGACGACCACCTGCCGCGCCGTCGCCGCGCCGAACCCGCCGACGAGGCGGGACGGGGCATCTCCATCGTCGCGACCATCGCCTCGTCCTGGGGCAGCCGCCGTACCCCCGGAGGGGGCAAGGCGGTCTGGTGCGAATTCGCGCTCCCCGGCTGACCTATCCCAAGGGCGCGGTGACCGGTTCGCTCTCCGGCACCGACACGGCGACCACCCGGGAGGGCACCGCCGCGAGCGACGGCTTGTCCTGTACGGGAGTGAGCCGGCGGCCCAGCTTGAGCGCCAGCACGCTGATGCCCAGCGAGAACAGCACGAAGGTCACGATGTACGGCCCGTGCAGTGACGCCCCCATGGGCCCGCCCACGGCAGGCCCGACGGCCAGGGCCAGCTGCTTCACCAGGGCGAACGCCGAGTTGTACTGACCGACCATGGCCTCCGGCGCCAGATCCGCGACGAGCGGCGCCACCGTCGGCGACAGCATCGCCTCACCGAGTCCGAACAGGGCGTACGTCGAGATCATCGCGGCCGTCGCCATGGTCTGACTGCCGTGCCCGAGACCCGCGTATCCCGCCACGATCCAGGCGAAGGCCCAGATCAGACCGACCCACGCGATGACACGGCTGCGCCTCCGACGCTCCACGAGACGGAGCACGACGAACTGCGCGACGACGATGACCGCCGTGTTGGCCGCCAGCGCGACACCCAGGGTGGACGGATCGATGCCGGCGGCCTCGGTGCCGTATGCGGCGAGGCCGGACTCGAACTGTCCGTAGCAGGCGAAGAAGATCACGAAGCCCAGCACGCACAGCTGCACCATGGCCCTGTGCGAGAGCAGGACCCGCATCCCGCCCTTGGGCGTCGTGCCGTCGTCGGGCACAGCGTCGCCGATGGAGGGGGCACGCGGCATGCGCACCGTGGCCGCGACGACGCCGAGGACCAGGAACATCGCCGCCTCGATGAGGAACAGCAGGGTGAAGCTCGCCGGCCGGCCGACGTCCACCAGCTGGCCCCCGACCAGGCCACCGATGCCGAGCCCGAGGTTCTGCAGGAAGAACTGCATCGCGAAGGCACGGGTACGGGTCGCTGCGCTCGAACACCACACCAGCATCGTCGCGAGGGCCGGCTGCATGACGGCGGTGCCCGCCCCGAGGACCGCGGCGGAGAGCACGGCGGACGTCACGCCGTTCGAAAGGCCCAGGGCACACGCGCCCACGGCGGCCGTACCCGCGGCGACGATCAGCACCGGCAGGGGGCCGCGCCGGTCGATGGCGCGGCCCGTGAACGGCAGTACGGCCAGCGCCGCCATGGCGAAGACAGCCAGCACGACACCTGCCGTACCGGCACCCAGATCCCGCACCTGCGCCACGTAGACGTACAGATACGGAACGGTGAATCCGAGGCCGAACGCGCTCAGCGCGCTCCCCAACTGGATCCGCCGCAGCGCTGCACCCATCTCCCTGGTCACGCTCACCTACCTCAAGACAGAAAGAACCTTTAAGAACACAGACTCGTAGACTTTAGCACTAAAGTTAGAAGCTGAAGTCTTCACTCTGAAGGACTTCGAGGGCGATGAAGAGCGTGCGATACTGCCCGCCATGTCTGACACCACCGAGCAGCCCGAGCTACAGGAGCCGAGCCTCGACGAGCAGATCGCCGCCTACCAGCGCGAGTTCCGGGACCTCGACCCGCAGGTCGAGCAGATCGTCTCCGCGCTGGGGCGGCTGAACCGCCGGATGAACGTCGCCTACGGCAGACAGGTCGCCACCCTCGGGATCAGCAACGCCGAGTGGGAGGTCCTCAAGACCCTGGTGCTGTCCGGCACCCCGTACCGGCTGGGGCCGGGCGAGCTCGCCAAGCGCCTCGGGCTCACCCCTGCCGCGATGACTCATCGCATCGACCGCATGGCCGGTGAAGGCCTGGTCACGCGGGACCGGGACGAGAACAACCGGGTACGGGTCATCGTCGAGCTGACCGACGAGGGCCGTACGAAGTGGCTGGAGGCGATGCGGATGGCCACCACCTTCGAGGAGGACCTTCTCCAGGACCTCTCGGGCGACGAGCGCGGAGCGCTGGGCGAGATCCTGATCCGGCTCCTGCGCCGGGTGGAACACGAGCAGCCGGACGCCGGCGGCCGGCTCACCGACCTGGGCTGACGGTCAGCGACGGGGCAGTCAGGGGGGGGCTTGACGCCCCTCCCAGGGGGGCTTGACACCCCTCCCTCGCATCCGTAAGGTTCTTCGAGTTGTCACGGACCCGATACGGTTCTGCGGCAGCCGATCCCGCCGCGAATGCGGCAACCAAACTCAGCACGATCTCCCACCGGGGAGAATTTCGGCATGCCGAAATTCAATTCGAAAGCTCGATTATGAGCCGCCGGGAGAATCCGCTAGAGTTTGAGCGTCGGAACGGCCCAAGGGCCGGGACGGCGACCCCCGCTGACTGGGAATCAGGCCCGAAAGGATCTGATAGAGTCGGACTCGCCGGAAAGGGAAACGCGAAAGCGAAGAACTGGAAAGCGAATCAG